>CAVYVQ010000001.1:0-70190 GCA_963771895.1 uncultured Acidobacteriaceae bacterium
TATGCGACGATGGCGCTGACCGCGGCGGAGAAGGTGGCAATCAGGACTTGAATAATGACGTACACGATGGCGTAGTAGGGATTCATCAGGGCTTTCACCATGCCGGGACCGCTCGTGGCCTGAGCCTGATTCAGCGTGTTCTGGATACTCGTGATGCTGTCGCTGCCGATGACCGAGACAAGGTACTGCGCACCGCCGTTGATAAAGCCGCGGAAGGATTGGCCAACACCTGGGATGCTGCTGTCGTAGAATCGCACGAGGGTATAGGCGAAGGTGATCAGCATGAAGAAACTGAGGAACTTCCCCATGTGGAAACCCTGGCCTCCGTGGGTGGAGGCCAGCGATTCCTGCACCCCAAACCAGACGAGCATGATGGTCGCGAGAGCGATGCACATGCGAACCCCCAAAGCATCGATTGTGGGCGACGCTGTGGCGGTCAGTGCGTCACATCCCTGTGTGATCCAATTCAGCACTCCCATACGTCACCTCTCGCGGGTACATCGACAATCAATAGGTCAGGGCTTGTGCGCCACCGTTGTAGGCCGGCGCAACATGTGTTTGATACGTGCTCGCGTAGTTCGCAGTGTCCTGGAATCCCGCCTTTAGTGCGTCCTGCTGTTGTTTCTGGGCAACGATCTGTTGAAGCGCAAGGTTGGCGTTGATCTGGTTGGCATCCTGCATAGTCCGCAACTGCAGAAGCAAAGCCTGGTTGATGCGTTGAAGCTCCGCCATGATGGTCTGCTGGCTTGGATCTTGGGTTTGTGTCGCAGCTTCCAGATTGGCGATGTCGGTCTGCCTTGCCGTCTGATTGGCCCGGATCGTTCCAAGCGTTTCGAGATTGTTCGTCAGTACAGAATCGTTGATATCGACCGTGGCGCCCTGTGCGGCAATCTGTTGCTGCCCGGAGGTGCTGAAACTGCCGTAGCCCGGAATCATGCTGTTGGTGCGAGGAACGCTCACTTGTTGGTAGGCGGCTGACGCTCCATTCCCAGTGTTGGCGGAATTGACCCAGCCTCCCGAGTTGCCGTAGGTGTTCGAGATCTGTTGCAGGAGTCGCAGGTCCGAAGTCGGCGAGAGAAATCGTGAATAAAGCATCCGCGGCGCAAGGATCATCTGGTGGTAGAGGTTGTACTGCTGCTTCACCTGGTTGTAGGTTTGGAGTGCCGTGCTCGCGATCTTGACAGTGTTTGAGAAAATCTGTTGGCCGTTCTCGATCTGTTGCACCTGGTTGCTGATGGACCGCTCTTCGTGCTCGATCTGGGTGATGGCGTGGGCCGATTGAGTGGGATCCAATACAATCCCCGACCCGAACTGCGCGTGCGCGATGGTGGCGGGCATGATGGACAACATTGCGGCGAGGGTGAGACTGGTGCGTTTCATTGGGAGACCTCCTTGTTGCGTAATCAGTGCTTCTTGTTTTTTTCGAGTTTGTTAGCGTCCTGCTCTCCCATCCGGCAGACCTCAGCCGAGGTATCCGAACGAAGACACTGCTGGAATGCTTTGCACACTGCCTCTGAATCGGCAGGGTCGCAGGCAATCTGCTTCTTGCAACCGAAGAGGATCAGAGTGGAGAGCAATGCAACGGCAACGATGATTCTGCGCATATCGCCTCCTCAATACGTCTGCGGAATAGTGTGGTTCGAGTACGCAGGAAGAAGCAAGTCCTGCGTGAAATACACTTTCACGCGATGACCCTCCCGGATCGTGATGGTGGGCGGTATCTGTATGAAGCGATCAAGTATCGTGGTCGCAGACTGCGAAACACTGCCAGCCGCTCCGTTGGTGAATGCCTGGGAACCGCTCGTGGTAATCGTTCCGCCACCCTGAGTGATCTGGCTGGCTCCAGCAATCACACCCAAGGCGATCGAGGTGCCGAAGATTTGGAGGTAGTGGTTGTTGACCTTATCTTTCAGTCCTTCCTCTCCGATCTGATCTAGACCTTGGAACTGGTCGAGATCGACGGAGTAACCGTCTGGCATAATCAGCCGGTGAAAAACCACGGCCATACGCCGCTGTTGGCCGAAGCCTGCCGCTCCAATCTTCTTTGCCTCGCCTAAAACAACAGTTCCCTCGGGAATGATGACGTGTTGGTGATCGTGGGAATACAGCGGATTTGAGACAAGGACCTTGACCGGCCCCACGGCGTCTCCATCCAAACGATTCATGAGAACCGTGTCGAGAACGGAGCCCTCGTAGACGAGATAGGGCTGACCGACGGCTGAATCGATATTGGCCTCCAGTGGACGTTTATAGCCTCCGGGCGTGTCCTCCTGTTTTCCTTCGGCTGGTGGGGAGACGAGACTGCTGTTTGTCTGCCGTTCGGCAGGGCCATATTGGGCGGGCATCGTCTGCCCTTGCTGTTGTTGCTGCGGCGGATCGGCAGAGCGGGAGTACACAAGATTGGAAGCGAAACGGGAGTTGTCAGCGCGCTCGCGTTCTTTCGCAGCGATCAACTGTGCCTGCTGTTGCACCGGCGTGAGTTGCATCTGCATGTTGCTCTGTTGCGCTTGCGGGCAGGGCTGACCCGTAATACAGGGCACGCCAATGCCGGTCGGCCCGTAGGCCGCGGCTGCAGCCCGCTGCTGGGGGTCGCAGACGCGAGTGCCGAATCTCCCATCGCAGCGGCGGCCATTGTCGCCTGCTGTTCTTTCTGACGTTCGGCCTGAAGCTGGTTCTTCAGCTCCTGCACGTTGCTGTCGGTGTTGTCCTGCAAGGTCGGTTGCGGTGGTTGGCCTTTCGCGCTGGCCTGTTGCGCGGGGGTCTTCTTGCCGGACGAACTGAAGAGCGCGGCCACAATGACCAGCAATGCCGCACCCAGATAAACGAACGTCTTAAGGTTCTTCTGCAAGACACCTTTGGGCAGTTCCAGGTTGCGGTGCAACGTTGGTTCCGCTTGCGGCTCTGTGTGCGGAGTAAAGACGTTCTCGGTCATGACGGTGATCCCTTGCGCGTGAATTCCATCCGCTTCTTGCCTAGCTCCACGTATCCGCTGTCCATGATCTTCGGGATGATGTACGTCCCTTCCCGGAGGTCGTAGGTGACGAGGTTGGGTTTGCCGTCTTTCATCTCATAGACACTGAACTTCTCAGGCGCATTCGTCTTGATGTAGGTGAATTTGTCGTCGTGATAGATCGACTGAATGTCGAAGGGGGCTTCGTTTGCCTTGTAGGCATAGTCGAACTTGAGCCGTGTTGGATAGGCGCTCTTGTACTCATCGACCGCCTGTTCAACGTGCGATTGCAGCGCGGCAAGCTGCTGTCGCGACTGTTCCAATTGTGCAGCGGGCACAAACTTCGGGGGGCCGCTCGCGGCCACGATCGCGCTGCGGTCGGCGGGTTCGACGATCACCTTGAGGTCAGGAGTGGTGGTGGTGGACCCCGAGATGTCCTGCAGGGTGAAACTGTAGATGTTCCCCTTGTCCGTAATGAGATTCAAGTTAGAGCTAATGCCTTGCTTCGCTGGGTGCACAAAACAAAAGTTGCCAACCACATCCACGATCCAGAAGTCTTTGTCGCCCGTGGCGGCTTCGATGATTTTCTCAGTCGTCGGCAGTTCGATAAGGGTCGTATATTTCAACTTGGCGCGGATCGGGATGATGTCCTGCGAGTGATATTGCACAGTGCGCGCAGAGTCTTGGGCGAAAGAACTGATGGAAGAAACAACCAAAGCGCAATTGACGACGAATTCCAGATGCCGCATAGAGCTCTCCTTAGCGGTTGTTGTTCGAAGTTGACACGGCCAGCGCGCGCGGCTGGAATGGATGATCCTCCGCGAGATGGCGAAGCCCATCCGCAAAATCGAAGCGGTCAAAATATTCCTGTTTCATGAGGTTGTCGCGGGCATTGTTCGTCGCCATCCAGTGCGACACCGAATCGACGTTCAAATGCACCTTCTTGGAGGTCTGCGCCTTGCGAATCAGCATTTGGCCGGGTGGAACAAGGCCGTCGATAAGGTCCAGTTCAGTGTCGTTCAGATGAAACGCCTCACGGTACACTTCCCGGTTCATGTCCGGGTTGGCCAGAAATATCTTTGTGGGGCAACTCTCTGCCACTATCGCCAGCATCCCCGACTCCTCAAGCTCTTTGATGGATTGCGTAGCAAGGATCATCGCCGCTTTGTGCTTGCGCCAGGTTTTCTGCGCCTGTACCACGTAATTGCGAATCGTCTCGTTCTTGATGAAGAGCCACGCCTCGTCGAGCAGGAAGATCTTGAAGGTGTCGAGGTTCTTCGGGTCAGTGATCTCATTCGACGCGCGATGCAAAACGTAAAACAGAAGAGGCTCAAGAACTTCCGGCGCATCATTCCACCCGTGGAAATTGAACGTCTGAAAGCTTTTGAACGAAAGCGTGTCCTCGGCGTTGTCGAAGAGGAAGCCGTACTGTCCACCGCGGGTCCAACGGTGGAGGCGTTCTTTCAACTCACCAATGATGTTTCCAAAGTTCGAAACTGTGCGCTGGTTCGGCTCTAGGACGTACATGCGCTCGATCGCGTCCCACAGGCGACGTTCTTCCTTGAAGTCCAGCCGGTAACGCTGCTCGTTACCCTCAATGAGTACGCGGAAGAAGCTGAAGAGAAACTGCAGGTTCTCTTTGGTTTGAGGCAGTGAGAAGGGGTTGATCGTGAAGTCCCGCGCTTCCTGACCCACATTGAGATACGAGCCCTCGAATATGGTCGTGAGCGACTGGAAGCTGCCTCCGATATCGAAGATGAAGGTCAGCGGCTCGTACTTCTGCGCGTTCTGCAGCAGAAAATTGCAGAAATACGACTTGCCACTGCCAGTCATCCCGAGAATCAGCGTATGAGCAACGTCGCGGGTATGCAGGTTGAGGAAGTAAGGCGTGCTGTTGTCTGTTTCGAGCACCGCCCAGTACTCCGTGCCGAGATGCTCGTTCGTTTTTTCGCCGGGAAGGATCGTAAACAGAAAAGACAGGTCAGCGTAGTTCGTGTTCAGCATGTACAGTTGGCGGAGGTTCATCGCATAGTTGCCCGGTACGGTAGCGAAATAAGCATTCAGCTGGTTGTAGGTTTCCGCGAACAGATTGCCGTCCGCGTTGGTGAAGACACCAGTGAACTCGGCCACGAGCTGATCGATATCCGCTCGTGACCGGCCATATAGCACAATGGTGAGCGAGAAATCGCCAAGCGATTGACCGTCACCGAGGGCTCGCAGGCAATCGCCAAGATTCTCAATGTCGGCCTGCTTGGACTCATCCACCAGCACATCGCGTGGGTTCGTCTTGGTAGCGTCGTTGCCCATCTGCGAGACGAATCCCGTCTTTGACATATTGAAGTGGCGGCGTCGCTTGTTAACTTCCTTGCGCGCCTTGTCCGCCGGGAGTGGCGTCCACTCCGTAACGACATGGAAGTTGGCTGGAATCTTCAGCAATGCGTCCAGCACCAGGGGCTTTGTTTCGGTGATGGCCTCTTTCATCGTCAGGACACGGACGATGTGCTCGCCTACCTGCAGATGATCGCGTTCTGCTTCGATGTCGGAATTGACGACCTGATAGTCGAGAAACTGTGTTGACTGCGGCTTACCGGCAACACGCCAGTCGTCATAATTCAGCAAGCGGCGGAAAAACGTGAATTGCCCCTGCCGATTCAAGATCTCGATTTGCATGAAATCTGCAAGCTGCCGAGCGAAGGCCTGGACGTGCTGGTCGAGCCGTTGAAGATCGCGCTCGATATGCGTCCGCAACAACTTCTTCATGCTGTCGTTGCTGAACTGCGACTTCAGCTCCGCGATGGCGCCTTCTGGATCGTGTAACAGGCGGGCTAGCGCCGTGCCGACGCCGGTCTTCGACCGGGCACCTTCGAGCAGGATGCAGTAGAAGATTTCAACTTGATAGAGATGGTCCCGCTTCGCTTCAAAGAACTTCCGCCGTTGGTCAATAGCCGCTTCGACAATGGGGTCATCGTATGTTGCGAATGGTATGTCGGGGCGGTTCGATTTGAAGAGGTACTGGTAAACATGGAAGCCTGGGCCAAAGGCTTTCAGCGCCGCCTCCAACCGCTTCACCGCATACTCCTGTTGCGAGCGGTCAAGACTTTCGTAGTCCACACCGGGAACACTGAGAACCATGCCTAGATCGCCGCTTTTGGTAAGGAAGGCTGTCTCATTCCAAAAGCCGTAGAGGTTGATGTGGGCGCTGAGAGCCGCACTTTCCTTCCACGGCTTGATGACTTTATCGAGACGCAGCATCACACTACCTCCACGCGGGGAACTTGCTGCTTCGCGGCGTCATAGCGCAGCTTGTACCCTTCGGACTTTGCGAGGATGCGGAGGAAGGCCGGATCGCTGTTCGTTACCCAATGGCCGAAGGCAAAGCCGCCAATGAAGACGGCGATACCTGCGAGAATGGAATTGAAGAGGTTGAAGGCCCCAACTGCCCCGACGCATACAAAGTAGAACAGCGTCCGTTCGATACCCAAGTAGGTGAGCGGCTTGTGCAGGCTCTTGAAGACTCGATTTGTGCGGCGTTTCTGCTGTGCTTTGTCGGGCATATCGTTCTCGTTTCGGTGTGGCACGCAACGGGATCGCGGGCAGAGGACAAACAGCCGCTACACTCCCCAGAGCCAACTCAGGACATTCACCGCGAGAACGGCGATGCCCGTTCCGGCGGCAACGCCGGCCAGTGCCTTTTTTGCACCGGGTTCGCCGTGCGCGAAGCCGTAGCCACCGATCACAATTGCAACCAGACTCGCAACCTTCGCAATGGTGCCGGTGAAAAGACTTTGGATGGCGTTGAAGCCGGTGTCGAAGGGACTCCCCTGAGCATAAGCAGCCAACGGGACAAGAACCAAAAGCGCAATAAGTGAGAGTTTCGAGAGGGTCCATCGAGAGGAGGTAACACGCTCTCCTGGAGACAGAGCTTTGATGAGGGAAAGATGCGACATGGGGACCTCCAACAGCAACCGTTCGTTGTACTTGTGTGTGCACTCTAGCGGCTGATTTCGGTCCAGTCCAAGACTTAGTTACTGACTATTCATGCGCATTAGATATGGTTGAGGTATGCGAGAGCAGCGTTAGGAATGCTGGAGGAACAACGAGAGAGAAGGGGAGCGATAGGACACCTACATTGTGTTCAGTGAGGGATCCTGCTGTGAGCAACAGTCTGTCTGATTCGAACGAAGCGATGATGCGGACTAATACTGCTTCACCGAGCGGTAGAATCAGGTCATGGGCAAGTTTGCTATCGGTGATGGTGTCCGCCAAACGTCAACTGGCGGCACTGGTACGGTCATCGGCATTCATGAAACATTCCCGCCCTCCGACAGAGTCAGCTACACCGTGAGATTCAATTCCGGGCCGGAGGCCCTTGTTGCCGAGAAAGAATTGGAACCTTTTGACGAGCGCCGAAGGGGAATCGACCGACGCATTATTCGGGATCGTCGCCGGGTGGCTATCGTCAAATACCAGGGACAGTGCGTGCTGGAATCGCTCAGCAGAGTTTTGGAAATATCTGTCGATGAGGTTCGCGAGATGTTTGACGAGTCCAGTAGAGGGCAGCAAGACCCTAGCGATATAAACCACGTCGCCGATGTTCTAATGGACAACGGCTACGTAGTGGGGCAAATCGACAAGAACAGAGCAGACCAAACGGGCGAACGTTGCTTTGTCGTAATGCACAATGACAATGGTGCAGGCCATGCGGTCGTTGTTTACGAGGACAATAGAATCTTCGACTCTGAACATAGGTTCAACGAGCACGGCGGCAACTTCTATGCACAATGTATGGGCTTAGGTTGGAAAGTAGATTACGCATTTGGGTTGAGAAAACTTGCAGCACAATCATGAGATAATCCCGGCAATTGTGAGTGACGAAGACAACAAGCCGAACCACTGGTATTCAACGTTCGCCGGGTGGGAACTGGGGTTCGACAGGTGTCTGAAGATCAGCGAAGCGCTGGTCGTAATCACCATCACGTTTGTCTTGATTCTGCTCGTTGGCCGCGAAGTTCATTGGGTGTGGATCGCCTGCGACCCGACGGCCCGTCAACAGCGTATTGAAGCTGCGCTGAAGATGGTGAATGACAACTGGAAGGTCGGTCTTCTCATTCTCATTCCGCTCTTCTACCGCACAACGAGAATGTTCTTGGAGCGGGTGCGTAAAGCGTGGTGGTTGGAAGCTGAGCCGGAGGGTGTGGTCACCACACTAAAGAACCCGCCCGCCGTCGAAGAGGATGAGGAAGAAGCGGAAGAGTAGAACCAAATGTCAACAGCCCACATAGGCCCGGATCAGAACGCACGCATCAGGTATCGCGTGCCCAGCGATCACACGATTGAATTTGATGTTCGGGCTGACCACTCGGTGAAAACCTACGTTACGACTAAGAAAGGGCTTGAAGAGTGGGACGCTGGAGACAGAAGGTTCAAATACTTCGGTGGCTTTCAAGACCCACGACGACATCATCACCAAGAATTGATCTTACCTTTCGGCGGCTACTGGTATTTGGTGATCGTGAATCCCAGCAAGACCCGCCCAGTCGAGGTCAAATATGAAGTCTTTTACTGATTCCCACTCGGATTCTAATACGATTGGAAATTGCAGTTCGATGCGCATACGCAACTGATGGAGGTATCCATGTCTGGAGGAGGCGGGGGCTCGTGGACGACGCCTACGGGTGATTCGTGCGAAAGGTTGACAAGTGAAACGACTCTGACGTCGCCAGATCGGGCTGTAATTTCCCGTTTGAGCGCGGGGGAGTTGCTGGATGTAGAGGTTGATAGCAGCGGAGCAAGGCCGGTTGTTCGTGCTGTATATCAAGGTCAGATAGCCGGCAGCATTACGTCGAGCATAATCCAGAAGATCGTGGAGTGCATTGGCGATGGCTACCAATACGTCGCGGAAGTACTCACTGTGCAGGGAGGCACGTGCAGGGTGCGCGTGCGTGCAAAGTGAGTTCCGCGCTTACTGTCGTCGGAGGCTTTTATCGTGAGAGCTGCCGATTTCCCCCGAGCGATGAGTTCTGGGGTAGTGGCGGGCGAGCCGCGGCTGCAATAAGGGAACTACCTCTCCAGGTGAGGTTTGTAACGGCAGCGGACAAGGAAGCGGAAGCCGTACTGGCTAGCATTTCCCAAGTAGTTGGTTTCGAGTACTCGGTTCTACCGATCTCCGAAACGATTGGGTTTCGCTATGACCATGGACTGTCGACCCCAATTATTTGGCCTCCCTTAAATGCTGTTGAGCACGTCCGCTTGTCAGCGAGCGACGAATGTATCCTCCAGTTCGGAATGTTGGAGGCCGAAGCTGAAGTGGATGCGCGCACGGTCGTTTATGATCCGCAAGAGCCTTTTTCACCGAAACACTTTCGATCGGCCAGTCGCCCGGCGAGATTGGCATACGTGTTGAACGGCGCGGAAGCGAGACGTCTTGGAGGGAACGGTAACGTTGAGGAGGCGGCACTCAAGATCAGTGAAGATTCCAGGGCAGATGTTGTAATCGTCAAGCGTGGCCCTCTTGGCGCTCTCGTGTTGACCGAAGGAAAATTCACAATCGTGCCTGCTTACGAGACCAAGAGCGTTTGGCCAATAGGCTCGGGGGACGTGTTTGCCGCTATTTTTGCAGCGCGATGGGGTGTGCAGGGACTAACGGCTACGGAAGCGGCGAACAGTGCTTCACGGGCTACTGCCGAGTATGTGGAGAATCGGACTTTGCCAATTCCACTCGGAGTGATCGAGGGGAAGAGTCCGGCTGTTGCTCTCAAGTTGAGCCCAAAACCGATGACCGGAAAAGACGAGTACGACGTCTATTTGGCGGGTCCGTTTTTTAACATGCCGCAGGCGTGGCTCGTTGACGAGGCCCGATTGGCATTCCAAGGAATGGGATTGAAAGTATTCTCACCTTATCACGATATCGGAATCGGGCCAGGCGCCCATGTTGCACCCAAAGACATCGAAGCCCTGGAGAAAAGCCGAGCGGTATTCGCAATTCTCGATGGCGTGGATACTGGCACGGTTTTCGAAGCCGGTTTCGCGCGCGCGCGGAATAAGCCTGTGGTGGCATTTGCGCAATGCACGCCGGAGGAACCTCTAAAGATGATTAGCGGTACGGGCTGTGAGGTCGTGAGCGATTTCGTGTCGGCAATCTACAGGGCGGCATGGGCGTCTTGGCGGTGAAGCGGCTGCTGCTACTCTCTGGAGGCATGGATTCAATCGCATTGGCCTGGGCGCTACATCCCGACCTGTGCGTGACGATCGATTACGGACAACTATCCGCTGAGGGCGAAACGCGAGCTGCGAGCGCGGTGTGTACTGAGCTAGGGCTGCGTCATTGTGTGTTGGGTATCGATTGTTCGGATTTGGGATCGGGTGAGATGCTTGGGACTCCATCGGCCAGTGTCTCCCCGGCGCCGGAGTGGTGGCCTTTTAGAAACCAGCTGTTGATCACGATGGGAGCAGCACTAGCCCTAAAGGAAGGGCTCAATGCAGTGGTCATAGGTACGGTCGCGAGTGATCAGGTTCACGTTGACGGGCAGATAGAGTTTACGGAAGCCATGAATCAGCTCCTCGAAATGCAGGAAGGGCATATTTTGTTGCAGGCTCCGGGTATAGGAGAAACGACAGCACAGCTCTGCCGCCGAGTTGGAGTGCCACATTCCATTCTGGGATGGGCCCATTCGTGTCACGTTGGCGCTTTTGCTTGCGGCCTGTGCCGAGGCTGCTGCAAGCATCGCGAAAGTATGAGGGAGTTGGGATTCGGTGAATACTGAAGATGCGATTCGTCGTGGCCAACCTGGTTCGTATCAAAGAGTGCAACTACCAATTTGTTCGTCTGTCGCTCTTCCCACGCCCAGTTCCGTCGAGTGTACTTTCCATGCCGCTCTGGATAGCAGAGTGTCCGGAGAGAGGTTCGGACAACCAACGAACGAAGAACTATCGAACTTTCTGGGAAACGTGTGTGGTATTCGTTATATCGATCGGGATGACCGCAATCGGCAAAAACGTCGCGTTGCGTCTATGGGCGCGTTGCATCCTGCGCACTTGCTAATGTATCTGCGGAGTATGGGCTGGTGCGTTTACGAGCCCACGGGGCATTCCCTGGGGCTGCTTCCGGTGCGTGAAGAGAGATCCAAACAGCTGCTACAGCTGGTTGATGAACACGTGCCTGCACATGAAGGGGCAGTTATTTGCCTGTTGAGTGACTATGATCTGGCGAATAATTATTATGAAAACTGTATGCCGCTGCTGTTTCGAGATGCGGGAGTGTTGATGGGCCATGCGGCGTTGGTGGCTGCAGCCTATGGATTATCATTCCGGATACTCGGCAGGACCGGAACGGCAACGACTGAGTCCTTAGTGGTAGGAATTAGGTTCACGGCAATAGCGACAGGCTTAGCGCTGCTCGGCTCCAAGCGGACATCTGAGCTGCAGGGAAGCGTTTAGTTCGATGAGGTGCATGACCAGCCGAGGGGTTGTCCTCATCATTCGCCATATCAGAGCGTCTAGATCCGAGGTTTGGACCCCGAGTGCTCGCGAGAAGGCTATGAATTTTGTCTCCATCCGAATGTAGTTCTTGCTGACATCTTCGTCCGGCTCAAACAGTCCCGCGAGGATGCCGGCTCTAACGATGTGGATGTCAAGGATTGCTACTTCGTCAGAGCCCAGCCAGTTGCGCACTATCCATGAGGCAGTTTTTGGCCCGACTCCTGGGAGGGTCATCAGAGCGTTCCTTAGCGCCACTGGCTCATCGGTTGAAAAATCGCGTTCTTGCATGGCGCGATATGCAGCCGCCAGATACGTCGCTTTTTGGCGCCAGAAACGATACGTGATGGTCCGTCCATCGAGTTGAATCGGTTCCTGCAACCGACATTCGAGCAACTTTTGATCCGTGCACAGGCTCGATATGACTCCTTCTTTTCGTAGGTGTTTCGAAGGCCGCCAGCCCCACTTCTGCGGGGATACCATAGCCACCGAGGATGCATGCGGTGATTTCTTCAAGAAACGTTTGCCCGATCCGATGCCTGCTGCTATTAGATTCTCGACTGCTCATTAAGTGTTGCGTGTACCAGTACGCCGGAGTAAAGAGCGCACAGGGGTGGCCCCATCGAACGCCCGGCAGTAGTTCTGTGTCGGTTGGCGGAAGTTGCACGACGCATTCTGTGTCATCTTTCAGAAACATGAACTGCTGCATTTGAGTTCTCCTGTTCTTGAAGTTGTTCCGAAAGCCAGGTGGCGAGTGCGTGTTGTTCCTGTTTGCTGAGGTGCGAGATTCGGCTTTGGAGGCGATGCATTCGACGCTTTATATTCTGTCGGTGCCGAAAGTTCTCTCCGAGAAATCGTGGGTCGTGTATTTGATCGGGAATGGGGTAATTGATCCAAAGGCACTCAACACGCACTCCGCTATGTGTTTTAGCCGAGAATTGGAGATTGTTCCAACCGGCAAGCTCATCGTTGTAGAGCTGTGACGGATATCCGGAGATTGCAACGCGACATGGAAGTTGTCTCAGGAGTGACAAAAGTTCGTAGTGATCCTTTTCGTCCAGTTCGTAGCGGTACACACGCTGGCGTTTGCGTGTTGACGGGAGGTACGGAGGGTCGCAGTAGACGACCTCCGAGCCATTGAATGGATAGCTTCGAAGAACTTCCATGGCGTTGTCAGCGACGAATGTGGCTAGGGTGGAGTGGTGTCGGCGCCACCACTCGATCACGTCAGGGTCGATGTCGATGCCAATGGAGCGTTCAGCGGCGGCCTTGTGCCGGAGGACGGCTCCTCCACCAAGGTGCGTTTCGATATAGGTAGTGTGTGCGGGAAGGACATTGATTATTTGGTGAAAACATTTGCCTTTCCCTCCGGGATATTGCATGCACAGAATCATCGGCAGAATCGCCGATGATGTCAAGAGAATTCCTCTGCTATGGTTTTCCTTCTGTGTTGCAAATAGCTGAACGACAGCGCCGGAGCGTCAAGTTTTGCAGCAACAAAACTTGACAACGGAATCGAACCTGCGGACTCCGCTTTGCTGCGGCACTGGCCGAACCACGGCACTGCCGTGGGTTCGTTAAGGGTTCGATAAGCGTATCCGAGGGTCTTGTAGGGGTCTCAGGGAGCCATCCGTGCCCTTTGCTTTCAAGGAGCTACGGACCCTGAGTTCCCTGTCACGGCAGAGGCCGCGGGTTCGAGTCCCGTCGTCCCCGCCATTCTTTTCAGCAGTGGCAGGAAGAGAATGGAGTCTCGGAGCGTCTTTGTCGCTGCTTTTGCCCTAACCAGAGCACGCCCGCTTTTCTCTCCCACTCAGTCTGCCGGACCCGTCGATGCGCCTTGCGATCCGCTTTCGTTATCAACATACAGGGTTGTGCGGAATTCCGGTTTTGAGGGATAGAATTGCCTGAGCGTTTTTAGCGGCAAAGAACGGCGGGAGAGAACGATGCACTTCGAACAGTTTTATCTGGGGTGTCTAGCGCATGCGTCTTACATGTTGGCGTCAGAGGGCGAGGCGGTTGTAGTCGATCCGCAGCGGGACGTGGAGATTTATCTTCAGGCTGCGGAGACGAACCACGTTTCCATTCGCCACATCTTCGAAACTCACCTGCATGCCGACTTCGTTTCCGGACACCAGGAGTTGGCCGCAAGAACCGGCGCGCGCATATACATTGGAGCGCAGGCAGGCGCGACATTCCCTCACGAGGCAATCGAGGACGGTTTCCAACTGCCAGTTGGAAGACTGCGCATCACTGCTCTCGAAACGCCGGGGCATACGCCGGAGAGTATGTGCTTCGTAATTACCGACGACGAGAAGTCTCCCGCGCCCTGGGCGGTCCTGACCGGCGACACGCTTTTCCTGGGAGACGTGGGGCGTCCCGATCTTTCCAAGCGTTACAACGCGACGCAACTTGCAGGAATGCTTTATGACAGCCTGCACAACAAAATTCTCAAGCTTGCGGACGAGGTGCTGGTGTATCCGGCGCACGGGGCCGGTTCGCTCTGCGGGCGCAATATGCGTGCCGAGCGCGTTTCCACCATCGGCACGGAGCGGCTCACGAACTATGCTTTGCAGATTAAGAGCAGGGAAGAGTTCGTTAAGCAGCTGACCAGCAACTTGCCAGCTCGTCCGGCATATTTTGCCCAGGACGCGGAAATCAATCGTACTGGAGCGTCGTCTCTCGCCGAACTGCCGGCTCTGTCCGCGGTCGAACCTTCTGAACTGAAATCTTTGCTGGCAGAAGGAGCGATCGCACTGGACGTTCGTCCAGGCGATCAGTTTGCAGCGGCGCACGTGCCGGGCTCGGTGAACATTGCGTTGTCGGGACAGTTCGCTTCGTGGGCGGGAGCATTGCTGGGCTTGGCAGCGTGTCCCGTCTTGATTGCCGATTCGCAAGAAACAGTGTCAGAAGCCCGAATGCGACTGGCGCGTATCGGTCTCGAAAACGCCCGCGGATACCTCAAAGGAGGCGTCGAAGCTTGGAAACAAGCGGGATTTCCCGTCGCCACCCTTCCGCAAATTAGCGTTGAAGCTCTCAGCGGGCAGTTGCAAGAATCAGACGTGCAGGTGCTCGACGTCCGCCGCGAGCCGGAGTGGGAAGCCGGACACATCGAGGGCGCGACCTGGTGGCCTCTCGATAACTTCAAAGTCGCGCCGCCGGAAATCGATCGCAACCTTCCCATCGCCGTACACTGCAAGGGCGGTTATCGCAGCATGATCGCATGCAGCCTGCTACAGCGAGCCGGCTTTCAGAACGTGGTCAATGTAGTGGGAGGTTACGACGCCTGGCAGCAAGCGAAGCTTCCGATTGTTACGGAGAAGCCGGTCGAAGCCTGAGTCGGCGGCGACGCTTTGGCGGACCCCGGGTTCGGAGTGGAATGGCCCGCTCACAACAGTTACGGCCTTGCAAGTTAGTGCGCGGCTCGAAGCACAACGTCCCGCAGAATATAGTCGTGTTCGGATTCGACGCCGAGCCTTTCAAAACGACGCCAGTACCATGCTGGGTGCAAGTGCGAAGAGATGGTCGTTGTGCGGGTCAAGAGGGTCCTTGGCCCGTTCGCTTGAAGCCGATATTCAGCCTTCTCGAACCCAAGCCAGTAACGACCGGGCATGTGCGTCCGATCAATAGAAAGCCCCAAGTAGTAGGGTGGGTTCCACTCCGTCACCGTTTCTTCAATGTAGCCCACATTGAAGTAACAAGTGCGCTTCGCGCCGATTCCGTGGCCCTGCATTACGCAACGTTGGGGAATTGGCAAACCAAGATACATTAGGATGGGTTTGCTGGCTTGTACGCTGTCGATCGAGAGAATACCGCCCCATGCCTCTTCCGGATTCTCATTAACCTCTACAGTCGTTTGAACCACCTCCGTCCGTGAATGTTGGAGAATCGGACGCTCAATTCGCTCACCAGCGAAAATCAAGGTCGGGGCTATGAGAAGCAGTATTCCTGTCGTCGCAGTTTGATTCTTAGAACGATCTACAAACAACTTACGAGCCAATATTCCAATCCCCGCGCCGATACCCAGCCCTAAACCAATGATCGGCAGCGCCAGAAGCGCACAAAGCACTCCCTCTTTTCCCAAAGCGACAAGCAAAACCAGAGAACACACTACTGAGAATAGGGCTGCAGCGGCCGCTGCACTGTCGGGCGTACGGGCAATCAGAACGACGGAGAAACCTGCTGCGACTGGGACCAATAGAAACAAAACCTCACCCATGAATGGGTGTTGGTGCGAGGTGAGGAAAAAGAACGCTATTAGCCCGATCGCGGTGCCTGACATCGTGCCGACTGCCGTCGCTTTGAGAGAAGCCTTCCAGTTCGTCACGCAATAGCGCTCCGGCGAGATATCGAGGTAGAGTACCAGATTGGTCTGACGACTGTCGCAAAATCACCATACACTCACTCGACCGCCTCGTGGGTGAAATCGACCCTGCCCAAGACACCGATCTCCCGGAACGCGGTAGACTTACCAGCGAGACCCTGGAATCGGCCAAAGATAAAGATGAAAACTGCCAAACTAGCCAAATCCTACCGCATTGACGACGGCAAGCACTTCCGCCTGAAAGACTTCGACCCCGCCGACACCGGGCAATGGAAGTCGGTTGATGAAGCCAAGGAGCACGTACAAAAAGACATTGAACGCATGCGGAAGTTGCAGGACAAACTTTACGCCCAGGATTGCTGGTCTGTGCTGCTCATTTTTCAGGCCATGGACGCCGCCGGGAAAGACGGCACCATCAAGCACGTCATGTCTGGCGTGAACCCAGAAGGAGTCCAAGTGTCCTCGTTCAAGGCACCGTCGAGTGCCGAACTCCAACATGATTTCATGTGGCGCACGACGCAGCATCTACCGGAGAGCGGGCACATCGGGATTTTCAATCGGTCTTATTACGAAGAGGTATTGATCGTGCGGGTGCATCCCAAGGTGCTTGAGGGAGAGAATCTTCCGCCAACGCTCGTGACGAAGGACATCTGGGAAGAACGCTTCGAAGACATTCGCTGCTTCGAGCGCCACATGGCGCGCAACGGCACGGTCATCCGCAAGTTCTTTCTGCACCTTTCAAAGAAAGAGCAGAAGCGGCGGTTTCTGGCCCGCCTCGACGAGCCGGAGAAGAACTGGAAGTTCTCCGCTGCTGACATTCACGAACGCAAATATTGGGACGACTATCAGAACGCTTACGAAGACATGATTCGTAACACGACAACCAAAGACGCCCCGTGGTACGTCATTCCCGCAGACAATAAATGGTTCACGCACCTGGCAGTCGCGGCGGTCGTCGTTGAAACCCTGGAAGAGCTTGACCCTGCCTATCCCAAAGTTGATGCCGCGAAACGCAAAGAGCTCGAAGCGGCTCGCCGACTGCTCGTGAAGAAGGATTAGCGGCTCCGACGGCAAAGGTGCAGTTGAATGTTGGAGGGCGTCGTCCCGAAACCCGGCGCAGTTCAGCCGGGTGAGGGATCTCCCGTGGACGCAGGCATGGGGGAGATCCTTCGCTCCGCCTGAAGAGCGGCTCCGCTCAGGATGACGCCACCAACGGAAATTCAAAGCTGAGCCACTGACCTCTGCTTTCCATTCCGCCGCTGCCGCATTAAGATACTAGCGTTCTACTTCTTATCTACTATCCACTTTTCTAAACTTGGGGGCATGCGAACATGGCCGGTCGATACACGTTTTGCAGCAACAAATCTGGAAAGACGCCGAGGACTTTATGCCTGCCCGTTCTTCTCGCCGCACTTACGCTGTGCGTGCACAGCGTGGTTTTTGCCCAGACCAAGCCCGAGCGTCAATCAAAGGCCGCCAAGGCCGCCGAGTCCAAGCCAACAAAAGCGGCCAGCGCTGACCAGAAGCCCGCGACTGACGACGAGTCCGGCAAACCGGAAGACAAACTGTTCAAGGGCATGAAGTATCGCTTGATCGGTCCCTTCCGCGGCGGTCGCTCGCTGACCGCGGCCGGAATTCCGGGCGATCCTACGACGTACTATTTCGGCGCGACTGGCGGCGGAGTCTGGAAGTCCACCGACGGCGCCATGAACTGGTCGCCGGTTTTCGATAAAGAGGGAACTGGATCGATCGGCAGCCTGGCGGTGGCCAACTCCGATCACAACATTATTTATGTGGGCACGGGCGAAGCCTGCATACGCGGCAACATTTCTCAGGGCAACGGCGTCTATAAGTCTTTCGACGCGGGTAAGACCTGGAAGAACGTTGGGCTTGGCGACACGCGTGCCATCGGCAAAGTCATCATCCATCCGAATAACCCCGACATCGTTTTCGTGGCCGCCCTCGGCCATCCCTACGGACCCAACACCGAACGCGGCATTTTCCGCACAGTCGATGGCGGCAAGACCTGGGAGAAAGTTCTCTATCGGGATCAGAACACCGGAGCCATCGACGTGGCCTTCGACCCGCGCAATCCCAACGTTCTGTTTGCCGCGCTCTGGCAGGCGCGGCGCAGCCCATGGAACCTCGCCGACGGCGGTCCGGGAAGCGGAGTTTACCGCTCGAACGACGCGGGCACGACCTGGAAGCGGCTGGAGGAACATGGTCTGCCCAAGGGCTCCTATGGACGCATCGGCATCGCCGTCGGCGCCAACTCCGATCGGGTCTACGCCCTGATTGAGGCGCGCAATCCCGATGGCGGCCTGTACCGTTCCGAAGATGGCGGCGAAACGTGGGACTTCGTCAATCCCAGCCACAGCCTCTGGCAGCGGCCGTGGTATTACATGCACATCTTCGCCGACCCCAGAGACGAGAACGTTGTCTACATTCTGGATGTGGATGCGTATAAGTCCACGGACGGCGGGCATCTATTCAATAAGGTCAAGATTCCGCACGGCGACAACCACGGGCTGTGGATTGATCCTAAAGATACGCGCCGCATGATCGCATCCAACGACGGCGGAGTCACGGTGACCCTGGATGGCGGCAAGAACTGGACGCGGGAGGACAATCAGCCGACGGCGCAGTTCTACCACGTCATCACTGACGCGGCGACACCCTACCGCGTTTACGGCGCACAGCAGGATAGCGGCACCGTGGCCATTGCCAGCCGCAGTGACGACGGCGCAATCGACCGCTCCGACTGGTATGACGTCGGCGGAGGCGAGGCGGGCTACATCGCCCCTTATCCGCCCGACCCGAATATCGTCTATGCCGCCGATTATCAAGGAAACATCACGCGCTTCGACAAGCGCATCGGGCAGATGAGAGCCATCACCGAGCAGCCTGACATTTCCGACGGCAACGGCGCTGCCAACCTGGAGCATCGCTTCCAGTGGACCGCGCCCGTGCTGATTTCTCCACACGATCCGAACACTCTCTATCACGGCGGCGAGCGTCTGTTCAAAACAACCGACGGCGGCGTGCACTGGCAGGCCATTAGTCCCGACCTCACGCGCAACGACAAAAGCAAGCAGAAGGCTTCGGGGGGCGACATCACCCTCGACGACACCGGCACCGAGTACTACGACACGATCTTCGCCGTCGCGGAGTCTCCCATCACTAAAGGCCTGATCTGGGTGGGTACCGACGACGGTCTGATCCAAATTACGCGTGACGCTGGAAAGAACTGGACTAACGTGACGCCCAAGGATCTGCCGGAATGGAGCCGCGTTAGCCAGATCGAAGCTTCGCCGCACGATGCCGGCACGGCCTACATCGCCGTCGACCGCCATCAGAATGACGATCTTCAGCCCTACATCTACAAGACTGGCGACTACGGCCAGACTTGGACGAAACTCACCAACGGGATTCCGGATGGCAGTTTTGTGCGCGCCGTCCGCGAAGACCCGAAGAGGCGCGGATTGCTCTATGCGGGAACCGAAAATGGCGTCTATGTTTCCTTCAATGATGGCGCGGATTGGCGGTCGCTGAAACTGAATCTGCCGGCTGCTCCGGTGCACGACCTCGTCGTCAAGGACAACGATCTAGTGGTTGCAACTCATGGTCGCGCGTTCTGGATTCTGGATGACCTCAGTCCGTTGCGTCAATTCAATGACGACGTGGCGAAGAAGGATGTTCATCTCTACACCCCGGGACCGGCGTACCGCATTCAGGCTGGTGGAAGTGCGGGAGAGCTTCATCCGTCGAAGCGGACAGGACAGAATCCGCCCGCGGGCGCTGTGATTTATTTCAGCCTGAAGGATGCTCCGAAAGAGGTGACGGAAACGAAGCTGGAAATCCTGGATAGCTCCGGAAAGACGATTCGCAGGTATTCGAGTGCCGAAACCAAGCGGCTCGACGAACCTCCCGATCCTGACGACAAGAAGCCGGAAAAAGAGATCAAACCGGAGGCCGGCTCGAATCGCTTCGTGTGGGACTTGCGTTACGAAGAAGCGCATCGCGTTCCCGGTTACTACCTCTGGGAATATGGAGGCGGCGCGCGCGGACCCGTGGCGGCGCCGGGACAGTATCAGGTACGGCTGACGGTGGGCAGCGAGAGCCAGGTGGCGCCGCTCGAGTTGAAATTGGATCCCCGAGTGAACGTCCCCCAGGCGGATCTGGCGCAGCAGTTCAACATGCTAATGCAGATAAAAGAGGAACTGAACCTGGTTTACGACGCCGTCAACCAGATTCAGGATGTATGGTCGCAGGTTGCCGGCCTCAAACGGCGTCTGCCGGAGAATGCCAGCACGAAGCCGATCGCGTCCTCGGCCGATGATCTGGAGAAAAAACTGATCGCGATGCGCGATCAGTTGGTCAATCTGACCATCAGCGCGAATGAGGATTCGCTCGCCTACCCGCCACAGATCGATGCCAAGCTGGCCTTCCTTGCTATTGACGTTGCCAGCGCTGACTCGGCTCCAACCGAAGCGGAGCAGCGTCAGTTCGAGAAACTGAAGCGGCAAAGTGGCGAACTGCTCAGCCGCTGGGAAGACTTACAGCGCAACGATCTGGCGGCCTTCCGGAAGCTGACCTCCGAAAGCAATCTTTCCACGGTTGTGGTTCCCCCGGCAGGTCGAACGGGAGACCCGGCAAATACGGAAGCTCATTGACAGCAACAAGAGCAATATAAAGATTAAGCATAAAGATTAAGGATAAGGATTAAGGTCCCCGGAGAGTCACACTTTCCGCTGGTTCAGCGCGGCGCATCGAAGGGTAGGCCCTGTTACTTTCGTGCTATTGCAATGGCACGGTTGGGCCTTGCTCTGCCGTCATCCCACTGCTATTTTGCCGATAGTGATGCTGATCCTCCCCTGAGGTGAATGGCCGATTCGGAGGGTTGAGGGTTTTTATGAGGCTCATGCATCTGTGTTATGCAGCTTTGGGTTTTGCGGTGGCCCGCTGGGTGTTCCGGCGGCAGCCGGTGGCTGATCCGGTTTCGCGTTTGCGGGCCTCGGGTCTTCTTTAGGAACGTTTGGGGCTAGGGTTTGGGCGCGCGCCCCGTTGCGACTTCACTTCGTCCGCGCGCGCCCAATCCCTACATTCCTCCCGGAAGGTTCAGCACTAAGGTCCAGCACTAAGGTTCAGCACTAAAGTTTGCCGGGTAACCTGCGCTTCGCTGCTCATCCTCACTACAATCTCCATAGGACATTTATTGTCATCCTAAGCGCGCGTTCTTTGCGCAGCGAAGGATCTGGCGAGCCGCCACGGAGCCTGCCCCGAGAGACCGCAAGCGACCGAAGGGCGCGTTTGGCTCGCCTCCTTATTATTCCTTGTGCGAATTCCTACGCCAAACCGCCTCAAGTTGGCTTTCCTGGTTTTAGTAATCCCCCTGCTGGCTGTGCCCCCGTGCCTTCCCGCACAGGATGCCGGCGACGCTCCTCTAGGGGACGTGGCGCGCAGTTTTCGCAAGAAAACTCCGCCGTCCGCGGCGGTCGTAGATAACGACAACATATCGAAGGTAGTGGACGACGCCGAAGGCCGGCGTGCGGCTGGTTCATCGCTTGTGTTCTCGCTCGATCCCGCAGGCAAGGGTTTTCACGTCTCTACGCCCGATGTTAGTTGCAGCCTTTCGTTCAGCGCCAGCGCAAAGACTAGCTCTCTGCTCGCCGATCCGCTCCTGTTGGACGAGTTGCCGCGGACCGAACTCGCCAAGCTCGACGGACCGGCGACGATCGACGGAGATTCACTGCAGGTCTCGATGCACAACGGAACCTCGTGGGAGCTGCGCGAGGTGGTCATCGGCCTCACCATCGTGAAACTGCCGGAGCCCGGTGCGGCTTCCAACTTTGGCCAGGCGCGGATTGTTCCCGCTGTCGCAAACTCCCCGCAGCAAGTGCAAGACTCATTCCAGAAGCAGCCTGATGTAACCCTGCTGTTGCGAGTGAAGGGATCGGCTGCTCCGTCCACGACGGCGATCTTTCGCACCGCACTGAATTTTGCTCTCTTTCCCGACCAGGATTGGCACTGGGCAATCGTGAAAGCCAAAGGGATTCCACCTCAGCCTGCGCCCGAGGCAGTGACGATGACGCCAACTGGAGACACGGACCAGCCTCCCGCTGCAGCACCCGACGCGAGCACGAGCACCGCAGCGCCGCCTCAGTCTCCGTCGGACAACATTCCAGTAGCTCCGGAGATGGCGCCGCACTGAAATCAGACTTTCTCGTCATCCGCTGCGGTTGCTCCTTGCGGAGCGGGAGCGCGGCACGCTCTCCACACTCGCCGGTGGTTTGCGGCGGCCATTCTCGGGCGCGGGCTGAAAAGCGCTGTTGAAACGCTCTACTTCTGATTCTTCTTGCGGCGGCGTGTTGATGGTCGCAAGAGCTGCGGCCTGGACGGTGGCTATGGCGAATGGGCCGGTGGCCGGCGGGGCTGCGGGATATTCGGGAACTTCCTTGACCATATCGCTTTGAAAACAATCGAAACGAGCCTTGCCGGCGTGCCTGGCCGCTATGCTGAGCGCGCGCAGGACGAGGCGGGCGCGCGGGACATCGATCTGATTGCGGACGAGGGCGTTGACGATTTCCATGAGCGCGGCCTGGATGGACTCCTGGTTCTCGAGCATGGCGATGGGATGGAGACGCGACTTGGGCGGGGTGCGCACGCCGCGGATCATCCGCTGATGGAAGTAACAGAAGACTTCGTTGCGCAGCGCGGGCGAGTCGCAGCGGATTCCGTTGACCTTGATGTGGGTGCAGGCGCGAGGGTTTGACTTGACTGCCATGGAGTTTGAGCCTTTCGGTGATTTGGTGTTGTTGGTGGATTGACCTTGGTGCGAAATTTTTTTGGCGCTAGTTTCTAAATCTTTGATAAGGCTTGGGTTAGCGCCGTGGCGGCGGAAGAGGTCGGCGTAAAATATTGCAAGCAAAGGGTTTGCACGCAAAATCTTGAAAAATAAGGTGTTACGGACGTCGAATTCGGTGCCGGCGGGAGTGGTGAAGAGTTTCTCGGAGATGATTTGGGGGAGGAGCATACTACTTCCAGTTTACTGAGGGGTACAAGGTCAGATGTCACAGGGAGTCGCTGTGGAAGGCTGTGGAAAAGGGGTGGGCTTGGAACCGTTGGATCCTTCCCGAAAATTGAAGTTGACGCGGGAACATCCCGCCTGGCCCGAGCTTTCCGCGAGCTTTCCCGCGACCGGTCTACGAGCTCGTCATTCGGCAGATGACGGTGCGATAGGTTGGCATTGGAGAACGTCCGCTAAAACATGTATGGCGAATGGGTGGCGAAAGATGTTATTTTGTGGTTATTAGGGGCAAAAACCGGGTGCGGGAATCATTTGTTAAGGTTAAGATTCTGCCGTGCCGCCGATCTATCACATAACGCCGATTGACAATCTTCCGGGGATCATTAAGGAAGGCGGGCTGTTCTGTGACCGCGATGCCAAAAATATCCAATTCGTGAGCATTGGGCACAAGAACATCAAGGAGAGGAGGCTCAGAAAAAGGGTCCGGTGTGGCGCGGGTGGGGTGGTTGCCGATTACGTTCCTTTCTATTTCGCGCCACGCTCACCGATGCTCTACACGATCAACCGGGGGAACGTTGAGGGTTATACGCGAGGACAAACACCAATCGTTCATTTAGTTTCGTCCACGGAAGCTGTGGACGCGGAAGGGTTGGATTGGGTTTTTACCGAAGGCCACGCCGTCATGGACTATACGGACTTTTTTGATGACTTCGCCGATCTGGACAAGATTGATTGGCCTTTGATGAATTCAAGATATTGGAACGATACGGATGCAGAGCCGGACAGATGCCGCCGCCGACAAGCGGAGTTTCTAGTCCACGGGTTTTTCCCTTGGAAGCTAGTTTTAGGAATCGGTGTGTGCAATACTGCCACCGAGCAAAAGGCAAGGGAAATTGTGAAAGGCAAAACGCCTGCGGTTGAAGTCAGACAAGGGTGGTACTACTGAATGATTTTTCGGGCAGATGGGGACCTTCTAGCGACGGATGCGGAGGCCCTCGTCAATACGGTGAACACCGTTGGCGTAATGGGCAAGGGGATAGCTCTGCAATTCAAGCTCGCCTTCCCGGACAACTATGCCGCCTAT
This sequence comes from uncultured Acidobacteriaceae bacterium, assembly GCA_963771895.1. GTDB lineage: Bacteria > Acidobacteriota > Terriglobia > Terriglobales > Acidobacteriaceae > Sulfotelmatobacter. The sequence continues at coordinate 23,858 of CAVYVQ010000001.1, forward strand.
GAAGCCGCGTGCAAGCATGATGAAGTCCAGATTGGTAAAATGTTTGTCTTCCACCGGGAGAACAACCCGCGAGTCATAATCAACTTCCCCACAAAAAGGCATTGGAGGGGACAATCGAAAATCGAGGACATCAAGTCGGGACTCAAAGCCCTGATTGAAGTAGTCAGGAAGGAACGCATCAAGTCAATCGCTGTGCCTCCGCTCGGGTGCGGCAATGGCGGATTGGATTGGGGGGAAGTCCGTCCATTGATTACACAAGCTTTCTCCGAACTACCCGATGTGAACGTGCAATTGTTCTACCCCGAAGGCGCTCCGAAGGGGGTAGAAATGAAGATTGCCACGAAGCGGCCCAGCATGACGCCAGGACGCGCCGTCATACTGGAAGTGCTAAACCGATATGCGCTTCCCGGATACCGATTGACTCTTTTGGAAATTCAGAAACTTGCGTACTTCCTCCAAGAGGCGGGTGAGGGCCTAGCGTTGAAGTTTGCTAAGCAAAAGTACGGCCCTTATGCTGAAAACCTCCACCATGTATTGCAGAGGATAGAAGGTCACTATGTTCGCGGTTATGGCGACCGGAGCCGCGACGTTTCTTTGGAGTTGTACCCTGATGCTGTGAAAGAGGCCGAGGTATTCCTTGCGAATGAAACCGGCACGCAGCAACGACTAGCCCGTGTCAGCTCGTTGATTGAGGGATACGAAACTCCCTACGGTTTAGAACTTTTGGCCACTGTTCATTGGGTGGTAATGCACGATTCCGTTGCAGAAGGGCGGATCAAGCCAGACAACGTAACAGGTGCCGTCCATTCCTGGAATGAGCATAAGCGTAGGACTTTCACCAAGCAGCGTATTGAATCCGCTTGGCAGCGGCTAAGAGCGGAGGAGTGGTTTCAGTAAGAGGCCCCAAATGCCGTGCTAAACTGACCTCAAATCCCACACCAAGGACAGGCGACAAGCGATGAAATTTGGAGTCATCATCTTTCCCGGCTCTAACTGCGATCACGACGCCTACTGGACCGTTAAACATGTCGTGGAACAGCCAGTGACGTTTCTCTGGCATGAATCGCATGACCTGGAGAATTGCGACGCCATCATCGTTCCGGGTGGGTTTGCCTTTGGCGACTACCTGCGCACGGGCGCGATCGCCAAGTTCTCTCCGGTGATGGAGTCGGTGCGCCGCTTTGCCGATGGCGGAGGTCTGGTGCTCGGAATCTGCAACGGTTTTCAGATCCTGTGCGAATCTGGCCTTTTGCCGGGAGCGCTCATGCGCAACACCGGGTTGAAGTACGTCTGCAAGCCGGTGCAAGTGCGGGTCGAGAATGCTTCCACTCCTTTCACCAACGCCTGCTCTCAGGGAGAAGTATTGACCATCCCGATTGGCCACATGGAGGGGAACTACTTCTGCGACCAGGCGACCTTGCATGAGTTACAGCGCGACAACCGCATAGTATTTCGGTATTCGACGCCAGCCGGTGAGATTTCGCCCGCCGCCAACCCGAACGGTTCTCTGGACAATATTGCCGGCATCTGTAGCGCGGGCGGCAACGTAGTTGGCATGATGCCGCACCCCGAACGGTCTTCCGAACCTGCCCTTGGCGGTACCGACGGGATGAAAATTTTCCACTCCATGGTCGGTGCAATGGCCAGCCGGTAAGGCGCCCGTTGAGAATTATGTTTCCGGTTCCACGCCAATAAATATTTTGTTTGATAATCTTGCGGCTTGGTGGTACTTTCTCGCCGAAGCTGCTTCCTCCCTTCGCCCACTGGAACTTAAAGCATGCACGCAAATGCAGGGAGGAGTGTGGGGAGTGACGGCGAAGCAGATTCTCGATGCTTTTTCTGAAACGTTAATGCAGGACGAACGAATTCTCAGCCCCCGGGAGCGGGAGTTGTTGACGAGTCTCCTGCAAAACTCCAGGACAGTCTCCAACAACAATCCAGAAACCCAGTCGGCGGTAACCGCGACCATAGCCCACTCGGTAGGTGAAACCGTAGCGCAACGCGCCTTTGCACTGTTGGGTGGCAGCATCGTGGAACAAATCCTGGCCAGCGCGGGAATCCCCGCCGGGATGGAAGAGACTATGCCTGCTGTGGCTGGTCCGGGTGCGCCGCAGCCTCCGGGTGCGCCCCAGCCGCCAGGCGTGCATCGGCCACCTATGAAGGATTCGCCGGGGCCGCCGCAGCCTCCGGGTGCTCCCCAGCCGCCTGGTGTACATCAGCCACCTATGAAGGATTCGCCGGGGCCGCCGCAGCCTCCGGGTGCACCTCAGCCGCCTGGTGTGCATCGGCCACCTATGAAGGATTCGCCGGGGCCGCCGCAGCCTCCGGGTGCGCCCCAGCCGCCTGGTGTACATCGGCAGCCTATGAAGGATTCGCCGGGCCCGCCACAGCCCCCAGGGGCGCCACAGCCGCCAGGGGTGCGCGCACCGCATGAAGCGCATCAAAACCAGTTCGACTCGCACAGCGGCGTTGGCGTTATGGATGCTCCTGCGGTTGTGCGGGCGCAATGCGTTGTCCTTGACGAGTTCCTGACTCCGCAAGAACTCGACGAACTGATTGATTACGCCTTGCAGCACGAAGCGGAATTTCAAAACAGCGCGGTAGTTTCGCCCAGCGGAGATCCGGGAACGATCGATTACAACCATCGTCGATCGCGAGTGCTCATGGATTTGGGAAAACACGAGCAGGTCATCCTGGAGCGCATCCGCGGCGTTCTGCCGCAGGTGCTGAATCAACTCGGGGTCGAAGAGTTTCCGGTCACGCACGTGGAGGCTCAGATCACGGCCAGCAACGACGGCGATTTTTTCGGCGCGCACAGCGATGACTCGCAGGAAACGATCGCCTCTCGCCGCATCACGTTCGTTTACTTCTTCCATCGTGAGCCGCGCCAGTTTGAAGGCGGGCAGTTGCGCCTTCACGATTCGCAAGGGTGCGACCGGCATGTCAGCGCGGGCAGTTACCAGACGATCATGCCGCAGCCCAACCAAATCGTGTTTTTCCCGTGCTCGCTGTTGCACGAGATTACCCCGGTGGAGTGCCCATCACGGGCTTTCGCTGACAGCCGCTTCACCCTAAACGGATGGCTACACAACTAAGAAATACGGCATGGCTTGAGTGGATCGCAAGTCTGATGGGGGTAGGGTCGCGGCAAACTCATACCGCGATGCTGCCCCCAGGCCAATTCCATTGTCTGCTCGACGAGTTGCCGTTGCACTTGATTCCCTGGCGGCAACTCCGGTCACGATGCTGGTGGCAGAAGCTGCCTCCAGACCGATTGTTCCTCAATCCGCAATGTTCGGTGCTGGGCCCTGGGCAGCTGCCGGCGGAACTCGAACCGTATCGGCATTTGCTGGGGAACTTCAACTTACAGGGAACGGTGGCCTGGGTGCGCGACCCGGCCACCGGCTCTCTCAATCCATTTTGGCTTGGTCCGCGCCTGGAAGCAGTAGTTTCGCGTCTCCGTGCAGGCGAACCCGTGTCCCCATCGATTCCGGAGGATGCACGTCTCTTGCTGGCGGGCGCCGGGATCTTGACGCGACTCGATCACACCGAGCGCCGTCTCGCGGAGTGGGCCGTAGTCGTCAATAGGAGCGCCTATGAGTTTCGAGAAAAGGGATACGTGCCTCTTGGCCGCTTGATTCATCCTTTCAATCTTGCGGCTTTACGCCGCTACTACCGGCATGCCATCCGGCGGGGAACCATTCGACTCGGCGACGAGCAGAGTTCGCGGCGGTACGCCGTTCACAATGAGAGTGTTGCCCGGTTTTTCCACCACCAGATTGCGAATGCCGTCAGCGCCATCGTGGGAGAAGCCATCAAGCCGTCGTATGTTTATTTCGGGTCCTACCGGAGCGGCGCCGAACTGAAAAAGCACACTGACCGTGAGCAGTGCGAGTTCAGCGTTACCCTATGTGTGGATTTTTCTCCCGAACCGGAGCTGGCAACCTCGTGGCCAATACGCCTGGATACTCCGGAAGGCAAGGTCAAGATTTATCAGGCATTGGGAGATGCCTTGGTCTACCGGGGGACGAAGGTGCCTCATTACCGCCATGTCCTAGCCGAGGGGTATACATCAACCTCCATTTTCTTCCATTACGTGCCGGTGGATTTCTCGGGTCCATTGGACTAGGCAGGCCACAGGGCACCCGGCCGTTTAGCGCAATCCCGTGATCATATAGAGCACGGAAAGGACCTGGTAGCAGCTGTAGGCAAATCGCGAGCCATCGCGGGTCATAACGACAGGAGCTATGTAAACTACACCCACAGTTGTCTCGGGGTGCAATTCCTGGAGGAGAGTTCTCTCACCATCAGCCAAGTTGACCTTGTACACCTTTGCGGGAATCTGGCCCGGAAGATATCCATAAACTGAGGAGTTATCGTCCGACCACTGGAGTGGAATGAAACCCGACTCGAGATTCGGAACGAGACGCGGCGCGCCCCCAGACGTAGGATAAACCGCGACTCCCGAGGCTTCGTTGGTTCGAACAATGTATTGACCGTCGGTTGAAATCAACCCGCTAGTAATCCCTTCCGGCGTGATCGGTATCGGTTTTCCCCCTTCGAAATCCACCACATAAGTGCGCGCCCCGTGGCCCGGTTCGTTGGCATTAAGGGTAATGCGTTTTCCGTCTCCCAGGAAACGTACATTGCCGTTGTAAATGTGCTCCAACCCTGGTGTGGCAATCGTGCGAGGTTGACCGGTGCCGGTCGGAACCAGCGTCACCCTTTCCGGGTCGCCCGTGAGAACGGAAATCGCCCATTTGCCGTCCGGAGAGAGACCGCCCCCACTGCCTTCTCCTAGTTGCACCGGCGGAGTACCGTCGAGTTTGCGAAAGCCAAGTGCATAGTTGGTCCCGGCGGCCTGGCTTGCCTCTTCAAAGAAAACCGACTGGCCATCGCGCGAAATGTCCTTGGCAACGGTCCAGTCGCGCCAGGAAATATCCACTGCTTTGCCGTCGCGCGCGGAGGTCGCCATGGCAACGCGTTCGGCATCCACGCTTATGAGTACTCGGCCATCCGGCGCCACGTCCTCTAAAGTCATGCCCCCAGGCATCGCGAGGATCTTCCGAACCCGTCCCGAGAGATTCACCGCCATCAGTTCCCGGTTGAGACCCTTTGCGACGCCTGTGAACCAGATCTCTTTTCCGTCGGGACTCCACGCCAGGCCAGCCTCGGATTCTAACTCTGCGGAAAGCACAGTCGGGTGGCCGCTAAGGTCTACAAGCGAAACGTACCCGCGCTCGTCCCACAACGTGGGATGGTCCATAAAAGCGATCCTGTCGCCTTTCGGAGAAAAGCGAAGGTGGCTGATCCAGCCGTTGCTCTGGTAGAGAGCATGACCAATGGGATACTCAAGGCGATCACGGTTCTGGGTATGGTGGACCACAGCCAGTTCACCATTTGCATTCCAATCCGCCCACGCAACATCTTCGAGCACCTCTCGAGGAGAACCTCCGGCAAGGGGAGTGCGAGCAAGCACGCCTCCTTCCGTTTCCAGGTGTGCCTTGTGAGCCCCGTGGAGTACGACTGCGAGTTCACCGGTGCGAGAAATGGAGAGCAGATTTGCATCCGTGACGTCGAGGGGCTGACTCAGGAGGGAATCCCCGACACTAGAGAAAAGCTGCAGCGGTCTGCCGTTCCACGCTGCGCCATAGACAATCGACCGAAAGTCAGGCGCGAAGCGCGCCGAGTATACCGTACCTGCTTCATAGGTCAGACGCCGGTAAGATGGAGATTGTGCATTCTGTTGCCAGTGCTCGCCCAAGAGCAGCAAGGTCGCAACCAGAAGCACTCCCGCCAACGCCCAGGCAACGATCCTCGCCCGCGGTCGGGGAGCCTTGAACCGGGCTACGCCAGAGGCGTTCGCCAGAGTCTCCAGCGCAAACGCCAAATCGCGTGCCGATTGAAAGCGATTCTCCGGCTCTTTCTCCAGACAATGGTGCACGATTTGCCGAAAAGACACGGGCACGCTGGCTTGGTCCAGATTGATTTCCGGAGGACTTTCCAGGAGCACTGCGGTAATGGTGTCGACCTCGGTCTCGCCGCGAAAAGCTCGACTTCCAGTCAACATTTCGTAAAGAATGGCGCCCACGCTGAAGATGTCGCTGCGGTGGTCCACTGGCTTGGCCCGCAGTTGCTCGGGCGACATATAGGCGACCGTGCCGACTACAGCGCCGCTCCTGGTCACCGTTGTCAACTCTTCCACGGAGCGTCCGGAATCCTCCAGCGCAGGCTGCAGTTTTGCCACTCCGAAGTCGAGAATCTTGACCCGGCCGTCGCTGGTCACAAACAGGTTTTCCGGTTTGAGGTCACGATGAACGATGCGGCGATCATGCGCCGCGATCAGGCCCTGCACAATTTGCAGCGAGTGGTCGATGGCCAGCCGAACCGGCAGGGCTCCCTCTGCCAGCCGTTTGCGCAGGGTCTTACCCTGCAGCAATTCACAAACGATGTAGGGAGAACCTTCGTCGAAGCCAACGTCATAGATGGCGACAATGTTGGGATGATTCAAAGCCGCCGCGGCGCGTGCCTCCAGCTCGAACCGCCGGAGATGATCGGGATTTTCGCTGGAGGCCGGCCGGATCAGCTTTAAAGCCACATCGCGCCCCAGCCTCTCATCGCGTGCCCGGAATACTTCGCCCATGGCTCCGGAGCCAATCTTTTCGAGGACCCGATAATGTCCTATGACCCGGTCAGGCATGCGCAGGGACGCCCCGCTGGCATGTTAGGGTGGATGTCCATTTCAGTCAATAACCCAATCAGGCCACTTCACTGCTCGATCGGGGAGGCTTGTTCCGGACTATTCGACTGCCCGCTTTTCTGGCGAAGCTGCGACCGGGTGCATCGCGTCGTGCTATAATCCACTTTCGCCTGCACACTTTCGAGGCAGTCTGTGATCTTTCTACGGGCGAATCCCGCGATCAAACGAAATTATCGGATAGAGGTCTAGCCATGTCCGGCCATTCAAAATGGGCCACAATCAAGCACAAGAAGGGCGCGCTGGACGCCAAGCGCGGCAAGATTTTTACCCGCCTGATCAAGGAAATCAGCATTGCCGCGAAGAACGGCGGCGGAGATCCTGATTCCAATCCGCGGCTGCGCGGCGCGATCGTAGCCGCCAAAGCTGAGAACATGCCCGCCGACAACATCAAGCGGGCGATCCAGCGCGGCACGGGTGAACTCCCCGGGGCAACCTACGAAGAGTTTTCTCTCGAGGGCTATGGCCCGGGTGGTGTGGCTATCCTCCTCGATATCAACACAGACAATCGCAACCGTACCGTCAGCGAAATCCGCCACTGCTTCGGCAAGAATGGCGGCAACATGGCCGAGGCCGGCGCCGTCTCCTGGATGTTCCACAAGAAGGGCGACATTATCATCCCCAAGAGCGCGGCGAAAGAGGACGACTTGATGAACATCGTTCTCGAGGCCGGCGGTGAGGATCTGAACGACGACGGCGAGAATTGGGAGATACTCACCGAACCCTCCGCTTTTGAAACCGTGCTCGAGGCCGTGAAGAAAGCTGGAATCGAGCCGGCATCGTCGAGTGTGGCCATGATTCCTCAAAACTACATCAAGCTCGAAGGTCAGGCTGCGAACACCATGATCCGGCTGATGGAGGCCCTCGAAGATCAGGACGATGTGCAGAACGTGCACTCCAACTTCGACATTGATCAGAAGCTGCTGGAAGAAGTGGCCGGCTGATTGCCGCGCTGGAAGATTTGCCAAGAGCCGCCCTCGCGGGCGGCTTTCTTGTTGAGCAATGCGAATGTGAAGAAGTTTTCAACATAAGCGTGGAAAATTCTGTGGAAAAACACGACAGTATCTTTGTAAGTGACTCAGCAAAAGATGGTTCAGCATTTTGCACCGGAGCGAGTGCTGGCACTTTTGTGCTGCAACCTCCGGCGCGAAGTGCTCGCCGTCGGAAGCATCCCGTTCCGAGCCCAGATTGAAACTCCGACTCGATAAACTCTTGGTGGATCGCGGACTGGCTGCCTCGCGCGAACGCGCCCAGGCTCTCGTTCTAGCGGGGAAAGTGTTGGTCAACGATCAGAAGCTCGAAAAAGCCGGCACGCAAGTCGACGCGTACGCGGTAATCCGGCTGCTCGGCGAAGATCTGAAATACGTCAGCCGTGGCGGACTCAAGCTGGAGCGCGCGCTCGAGCACTGGCACATCGATGTGGTCGGCGCAGTTTGTCTCGACGTCGGCGCCTCCACCGGTGGGTTCACCGATTGCCTCCTGCAGCATGGCGCCGCATGCGTGATCGCAGTCGACACCGGCTACGGGCAGATGGATTTCAAACTCCGCCAGGATCGGCGGGTACGTCTCCTCGAAAAGACCAATGCCCGGTACGTGACCGACGAGGTCATCGCTGAAAAAGTAGACCTCATCGTGATCGACGTAGCCTTCATTTCCGCGACGCTCGTTCTTCCCGCCATAGTAAATGCCGCTTTCCCGCAGTCTCCCGACGAGCGTCGTGCCCGACAGGTAATCGTCCTCGTGAAACCTCAATTCGAAGCGGGAAGGGAATTTGTGAGCAAGGGAGGCATTGTGCGCGACGAAGCGGCTCAATTGGCGGCGGTCGAAAAGGTGAGGAGAACTCTGCTGGACCTGCATTGCTCTGCCACGGATGTAATCGAATCGCCAATTCTCGGTGCGGAAGGGAATCGCGAATTCCTTCTCCGAGCCGTTTTCTGAAATACCCTGTGTCCTCTGTGTTTAAGGTTTTCGCCTCGAATTCTGTACAATTCGTCTTTGGCTATGGCAACCTCGCCCTCATCTTCCCCGTCGAAAGTAGCGGCAATCATCTCGCGTCCGTCGCGGCCGGAGGTTGCCAGCATTTTCCCCCAACTGCTGGCACGGCTTCACGCTCACGGCTATCAGGTCATCGTCGATCCGGAGACCGCCAAGTATTCCAACGGCCACGAGGAAGTGCCGCGCGCGCAAATGTCCTCGCGGCATTTGGATCTGGTTGTGGTATTGGGCGGCGACGGGACTCTACTCTCGGCAGTCCGCGCTACGGCTGTGAGCGACGCTCCGCTGCTCGGTGTGAACCTGGGTTCGCTCGGCTTCCTCACGGACGTTCCCCTCTCATCTCTGTTCTCCATGCTCGATCAGATTGCGCAGGGCCGCGCCGCCGTGGAACAGCGTTCTCTGATGCAGTGCGACTTGCTGCGTGGCGAAGAGATCCTGGGAAGCTACAAGGCCTTCAACGATGTTGTGGTCAACAAGACGGCGCTGGCTCGCCTCAATAATTACGACCTCTTCGTCGACAAGTCGTTTGTATCCAGCTACCGCGCCGATGGAATGATTGTGGCCACGCCGACAGGTTCGACCGCCTACTCTCTCTCCGCGGGCGGGCCCGTCGTCATGCCTTCTGTCAAAGCTTTTGTAATTACTCCCGTGGCGCCACACTCGCTTACGCACCGTCCGCTGGTCGTGCCCGATTCGTCTGAGGTCGAGATCCTACTGCGCAGCGACGAAGAGGTCGCGTATCTCAGCCTCGATGGTCAGCCAGGCCTTGATCTTAAGGACGGAGACCGCGTCCGCTGCCGCCGCTCCGAGCACAAAGTCAGCCTGTTCCGCACCGAGGCCGATTTCTTCCAAGTCCTCCGCACGAAGTTAAAGTGGGGAGAGCGATAGATCCCGTTCATAACTCCGCCGAATACAGTTCCCGTACCTTCTCCCGTCGGCGGATGACCTTGAATGATTTCCCGCTCACCAGCACTTCGGCCGGCCGAGGGCGAGTGTTGTAGTTCGAGGCCAATACCATCCCGTAGGCTCCCGTATCAAGAATTGCAAGCAAGCTGCCCTCTTCCACACGAGGTAACTCGCGATCGCGTGCAAAAAAGTCGCCGGATTCACACACCGGGCCCACCACATCGACACTCTCTTTCCTGACTGACGAGTCTCTGGATTGCACCACGGGAACGATCTCGTGATAAGCACTATAAAGAGCAGGCCGGATCAAATCGTTCATGGCCGCGTCCACCACAAGAAATCGCTTGCCGTCGTTTTGTTTTCTGTAAAGAACAGACGTTATCAACACGCCGGCGGGGCCCACAATTGCCCGTCCCGGCTCGAGCAGCAGATGTACGTTCAGACCGCGCAGGGGATTAGTTATGGCGCGCGCATACTTCGCAACATAATCCTCAAACCTCAGTCCCCGTTCGCGATAGTCGATCCCAAGTCCGCCCCCGGTGTCAACGTAATCCACGCGATGCCCGTCAGTGCGAAGCTCGCGAACAAAGACGGCGACGCGAGCGACCGCTTCGGCGAAAGGCGCGGCATCGGTGATCTGCGATCCGATATGGACGCTCACTCCCGCAACCTTTAGATACCGCGCTGCGGAGGCCTTGGCGTAGAGAGCGCGGGCGCCGCCGATGGGCACTCCGAACTTATGTTTATGCAAACCGGTAGAGATGTAAGGATGGGTATCGGCCGCGACATCGGGATTCACGCGCAGAGCCACGCGCGCAACTTTGCGCAATCGGGCGGCGCACTCCGCCAAGGCTAACAGTTCGGATTCGCTTTCCACGTTGAACAGCAGAATGCCGGCATTCAGCGCCGCAGTGATCTCGTCGCGGGACTTTCCCACGCCGGAGAACACGATCTTCCTTGCTGCGCGGCGGTCGGCAGCCAGCACCCGCTCCAGCTCTCCTTCCGAAACTACGTCAAAGCCGCACCCCGCGCGCGTCAGCAGATGCAGAATGCTGAGATTGGAATTTGCTTTGACGGAATAGCAGATGGTGTGAGGAACGTTGCGAAACGCGTCCTCAAAAGCCGCCAACCGCTTGCGGATCGTTGTTGCCGAATAAATGTACAGCGGCGTTCCGTAGCGCTCCGCTAGTTTGGTCAAAGGAACATCGTCGCAGTGCAACACTGAGTCGGCCCCAAGACGGATTAAACCCCGGTGCCTGCGAAAAGCAAATCCCGGCGGCCGCTCGGAATAAATCTCGGAATTAACACGGAGAGATTCCGTGACTTCGCTACGCCGGGTCATTTTCGCTTGGAAGAGTGCGTCGTGCTGCCCTTGACCTTGATCGCCACAACAGTCTGATCGTCGAACGTCTCGACCCCGGCAGAGTGCTCGGCCGCAGCTTTGAAGAGAGAATCCACGACGCAATCGGCCGAAGTGCCCCCGCATTCCGCGATGATTTTCTCCGCCCGGCCCCGCCCAAACAGCTCTCCGCTCCGGTTGCGCGCATCCAGAATGCCGTCACTGAAAAACACAAACATGTCCCCAGGCTTCATGTTGAACCGAAACTCATCGTAGCTTGCATCGTCGAAGAGCCCAAGCGGCAAGCCCGTGGCCTCGATCACACTGTTCTTTCCATCGTGCACGTAGACTGGGCGAGGCAAGCCCGAGTTGGCCACCTGCAGGGTGCGATGCTCGTCATCCCAGACCGCATAAATCAGCGATACAAACTGGGCTTCAATGCGCCGCTCTGCCAGCGACAGATTCACCGCCGAGAGCATCTCGGCGGGGCCCGGTTCGATGGGCGCGTGCGAGCGCAGGATCCCGCTCACCAGCGCCGCATAGATGGCCGCCGGCGCTCCTTTTCCGCTGACGTCCCCAATCACAATTCCCAGCCGAGAAAGCGAATACGGAATGAAGTCATAAAGATCTCCGCCGATGGCTCGCGCCGGAACAAACTTTGCTGCCAGCTCTAGATGCGCCGGCTTCGGCAGCGTCTGGGGAAGCAACCGCATTTGCAATTCGCGAGCCAGCGCCAGATCCCGCTCCAGTCGGCGCTCCTGCCGCGCAATCTCCTCATACAGGCGCGCGTTTTCGATTGCAATCGCCACCTGCGCGGCCAGCGTCATCATGGTGCGACGGTGGTCGTCGGTAAAGAATCCGCGCCGCGTGTGCTCCAGATCGAGCACTCCGATTACTTTGTCCTTATAGATTAGTGGTACGGCCAGTTCCGATCGCGTTTCCGGGTTGCCCTCAATGTAGCGAGGGTCTTTGCTCACATTGGGCACCAGCACCGCTTGTCTCGTCTCCGCCGCGTAGCCCACCAACCCTCGCCCGAGCAGAATATCGTTCTTCAGGTGCACATTCTCGTTGAAGCGCAACGAGAAGCGATGTTGCAGCTTCTCCCCGGCGGAATCCAGCAGCAGAATGCTGAACATCTGAAAATCAATCAAGCGGCGCAGTAGCTCCGCGATCCGGCCTAACAGTTCGTCCAGGTTCAAGATCGACGTCAACTCGCGGGCAATCTCATTCAGCAGCAATAGAATTCGCGCCTGCTTTGTGGTGCGCGTGTAGAGTTGAGAGTTCTCAATGCCCACGGCCATGCGCGACGCGATCAGGCTCAGCAGCCGGTTGTGCTCTTCATTGAAATAGCCCGGATCACGCGCCTCCAGATCGATCACTCCAATCACCCGGTTCTTGTAGATGAGGGGCACAGCGAGTTCCGAGCGTACGTTGGGCACGGCAGCGATGTAGGCGGGATCCTTCGTCACGTCATCAATCAGAATTGTCTGCCGCAGTTGGGCGGCGTGTCCGGTCACTCCAACACCCACCTTGATGCGCGCGCGCTCGGCGAACTCCGGAGGATATCCCACCTGGAACCGGATGCGCAGCTCCTGGGTTTTCTCGTTAAGAAGAAGGATCGCAAAGATTTCGTAGTCGATGACTTTACGCACGACCTCAGCGACGCGGCGGAGCGTCGTATCCAGGTCGAGCGACGTCGCCATCACGTCGGCGACCTCCAGCAACAGCGGTTCGAACTGTAGATGTTTGTCGTGCTTGCTCAGAACGGACTCCATTTTTTCTATGATAGCAGCCGTAGTTTGAGTACCGAGTACTGCTCACTCCCGTGGAACTATGCAGATGTCGGCCAAATTGCGGTAGCGTTCGGCGTAGTCGAGTCCGTAGCCCACGACGAATTCGTCGGGAATAGTGAAACCCACGTAGTCGCCTTGCAGAGGCAGCTTGCGCCGCGATGGCTTGTCGAGAAGCGCCGCGATCTTCAACGATCGAGGCTGATGCGCCAGTAACAATTTTTTCAGGACAGTGAGCGTCAATCCCGTATCCAGAATGTCTTCCACCACAATTACGTTTTTATCCTTCATGGACTGGTCGACATCTTTGGTGAGCTTCACCTCGCCGGTGGAATCCCACCCGCTCTTCAGCTCCTGAGTCGGGCTGGGACGGTTCCCGTAACTGGAGACACCGATGAAATCAAACGTAGCATCTAACTTCACCTCTCGCGCCAGGTCGGCCAGAAAAATTGCCGAGCCCTTCAACACTCCGACCAGAATCACAGGCTGGCCGACGAAATCGCGTGTAATCTCCGCGCCTAGCTCCGCGACCCGCTTCGAAATCTGTTCTCGCGAAATCAGCACCTTGAGTCCTGTCATGGCGTTTCATATTAAACTAAACGCGCACCCCATGTCGGGCTGACATCCTTGCGAAATTTGTAACTAATGGCGATCGCGTATTGCGTAACTCCATGGTTGCACGACAAATTGCTCGACGTTTGAAGATACGGAGTTTTGTTTATGAATCTCAAAGGCATTCAACTTACTTGGCTCGGCCACGCCACCTTCCGCATCGTCACGCCCGGTGGGCGAACTGTGATTATCGATCCGTGGATCATGAATAATCCTGCGTGCCCGGCCTCGGAGAAACGGGTGAAGCACGTCGATGTTCTGCTCTGCACCCACGGCCACGGCGACCATATTGGAGACGCTGTCGAGCTCATCAAGCAGCACAATCCCCAGGTCGTGGGAATCCCCGAGCTGTGCGGATGGCTGGAGAAAAAGGGGGCCAACAAAATTGCCATGATGAACAAGGGTGGCACGCAGAAAATCGGCGACATCAAAATCACCATGGTGCACGCCGATCACTCCTGCGGCATTCAGGATGGCGACCAGCTAATCTATGGCGGCGAAGCTTGCGGCTATGTGGTCGAATTCGACAATGGAGTCCGGATTTACCACGCCGGTGACACCAATGTTTTCGGAGACATGGCCATCATCCGCGAGCTGTACGCTCCTGAGATCGTCATGCTGCCCATCGGTGACCAATTCACCATGGGACCGCGCGAGGCGGCCTACGCCTGCAACCTGCTCAAATCGAACACTGTTATTCCCATGCACTTCGGCACGTTTCCGGTATTGACGGGAAGTCCCGCCGACCTGCAGAAGCTGGCGCCCGGCGTCGAAATCGTCACCATGAAGCCCGGAGTGACTTTGGGCGGGTGAAAGTCGGGAGGAGGGTTGAGCAGGCCGTCCAGGCCTGCGTTCAATCCTGCATTTGAATCGGGCTTTGGCCCTGAGGGAACAATTCCGCAAGACTCGACTCCGAGGGAGACAGCGTGGCGCAAAACAAACCGACAAAGGAAACCAAGCCCAACTGGCGGCACTACAACTTCACAACTGCGGGTCCGGTTGACGATTACCTGTACTCGATGGTCCCCAAGCGCGATGAAGTGCTGGCGGAGATGGAAGCCTACGCCAGCGAGCACAATATCCCCATCGTCGGCCCCGCGGTGGCGCGCGTGCTGCAGCAACTCGCCCTGATGATCAATGCCAAGACCGTCTTCGAGTTGGGCTCGGCTATTGGATACTCGACCATCTGGTGGGCGCAAGCCGTTGGCGAAAACGGCAGGGTCATCTATACCGACGGCGATCCTAAGAACGCCGAGCGCGCCCGCAGCTACTTCAATCGCGCCGGCGTTTCCAAACGCATCACCCTGCACACCGGCGATGCATTGGAAGTCCTCTCCGAGCAGAAGCAGCAGTACGACATCATTTTTAACGATGTCGATAAAGAGGATTACCCTCGCGTATTGCGGCTGGTCCCAGCACGACTGCGCAAGGGCGGAGTGTTCATCACCGACAATGTTTTGTGGAGCGGCCGGGTCGCGGAGAAGAATCCCACGGAGCCGCGAACCAAAGCCATCCTCGAGTTCAACCGTATGCTTTACAACTCCGCGGATTTCTACACCACAATCCTGCCGATACGTGACGGCCTCGCAGTCGCGTTGAAGAAGTAACCTAACCAAACTGTCATCCCGAGCGAAGCGAGGGATCCTGGTGTCTGCCAATAGCGGCCACATCGGCGCTGCAAGCAAGAACCAAGATCCCTCGCGTTGCTCGGGATGACATCCCCGGAGGAATGCTCAAATCGATTTGACGGGAATTGCGAGCAGATCCTCCACCAGCCCAACTTCCTTCTGCAGAAAAGGCTCTGCGTAAGTTACTCCCCCGAGCATGCCGTAATACCGCGCCATCGCGTCCACGCGCGCACGAATCTCGTCGTGAGCAGGGAAGAGGTCCTTGCCGGCCTCCTGATCGCTGAACTGCGACTTGTAGGCCAGGATGGATGCAAACTTCTGCTCGAACTGCGCGCTGATATCGACGACAAATGTAGGACGCACGTCGTAATAAAGTGTGGCATAGATAATTTTGAATGGACGATGCGGCGCGAGCAGCTCAAGTTTATCCGCGCCTGCATTCGTTTGACTGAGAGCTGACGGCTGAGAGCAGAGAGCTAACTTCGCCAACCCTGCCAGAAAGCAAGCCTCGTATCCCAGCACGGACGTAGTGTAGTGATCCGGGTGCCGTCCTTTCCAATACGGAAGAATCACCACGCGCGGCCGAGTCTCGCGGATCACGCTCGCCACTTTCAGTCGGTTCTCCCAGGTATTTTCGACGCGGCCGTCGGGAATATCGAGTGCCCGTCGCCAGCCCGCGCCAAGAATTCTTGCCGCTTCGGCCGCCTCGCGCGCGCGATTTTCGGCGGTCCCGCGCGTGCCCATTTCGCCTTGCGTCAGGTCGAGAATGCCCGTGCCCTGCCCGCGCTGGGCCATCTTCAGCAGCGTGCCGCCGCAGGTCTGCTCCACATCGTCGCGGTGCGCCGCAATCGCCAGAATGTCGAGGTTGTGGGGAGTCGAGGGCATTTCAGTCCAGATTGCCCTGTTCAAGCACCACATTCTCGCGCACGATCAGCCGATGTGCCGCCATTTCCTTCAGAGTGGGCAGCACGCGGCTCACGTGTTCATCGGTATCGACGAAAATAATGACCACGGGCAGTTTGCCGCCGGCCTCGACCAGGTGCGCCGTTTCCACGCGGTGCCGTCCGAGAAATCCCGCCACGGCGTGAATGGCGGTCGCAGCATAGACATTTTCCTTGCGCAGGTAGTTGAGAATCTCCAGATGCAGCGGCCGGTGGTGCCACTGGTCGGCCTCGTTCAGGTAGATGGTGACCTGCACTGCCATGGCGTTCGCCATTCTACACCGCCCGCGCCAGCGCCATGCCCGCCAAAGCCCCGCCGAGGCAGAGAACATTGTTCGTGAGGACGTTGGCCAGCATCAATCCCCATTGGCCCTGCTCAAAATAAGCCATAGTTTCGAAAGCGTAACTGGAGAAAGTTGTGAACGACCCGCAGAAGCCGACCACGACCAGCAGCCGCCAGCGCGGATCAACCAGCGCGCGCTCTGTAGTCCAGATGACGAAGAAGCCCACGATGAAGCTGCCAACGATGTTGATAAAAAGCGTTCCGTAAGGGAAGGCCGAGCCCAGTTCCGTGGCGGCAAGCCGGCTCAGCAGATAGCGCAGATTGGCGCCGACGATGGCGGCGACAGAGATGGCCAGAAAGTCTTTCAGCACGGAGTTCTCTCCCTACAAATCAATCTTCAGGACCTTGTAGGAGTTATCAGCCTTAGCCGGACAGCCGCTGCAGGCGGTTATGGGCGAACTCCATCGCCGTGATTATTTTTTACCACAGAAGGCGGAGAACGGCTATCCGCTATCGGCAATTAGCACTTAGCAATTAGCCGTTAGTAACCGGCTTTGCACAGAGGGGGCCATCCGATGACCCGTTATTGTGCAGCGGACGGGCTGGACAATAACACCGCTGCACTGATCAGCGAAAGGACTGCATCTTGGACGTGCCCGTGATTTTCACGGCACAGTAAATTGGCCTGAGGAGGGTTCGTCTCTAAGCGACGCGTGCGGTGTCGATGTCGCAGTCGCTTCAGCCACCCTGACTGTGGTAGTTGGTAGGAATATAACCGTAACGGGCTGCCTCTACGATCTTCCGAAGGGAACTGTGATTCAACCACGATATGGGGCACTCTGGGGCCCCCGCCTTACGACTGGAAAACATTTGCAGATTGACAGGACAATAACTACCGAACATAATCCTGTTGCTCGTTTTGGGCACGCCCGCCCTTCTCCATTGCCCAGAGCCTCATCGCCGTCACGGCTTTTTATTTAAGCGGTTGGCCCCAATTCCATGAAGGAGATATCTCCCATGAAGCTCCGCATCGGTTGCACGGTCGTCCTGGGATTCTTGTCTTTGGGCCTGTTCGTGGTCGCGCAGACTCCCGGCAGCAACCCATCAGCATTGTCCGCTTCCGCTCCCGTGCCCCGCCTCATTCGGTTCTCGGGAATAGCCAAAGACGCCACTGGCAAGCCCATGACAGGCGTCGTCGGCATGACTTTCTCTCTCTACAAGGAGCAGCAAGGCGGAACTCCACTGTGGATGGAAACCCAGAACGTGCAGCCCGATGCGACCGGAGATTATACGGTTTTGCTGGGCTCCACGAAGAGTACGGGAATGCCCGCAGAAATGTTTGCCTCGGGCGAAGCCCAATGGTTGGGAGTGCAGCAGGAAGGCGAAGCCGAACAGGCGCGAGTGCTCATTCTGAGCGTTCCCTATGCCCTGAAAGCGCTGGATGCCGAAACGGTGGGTGGCAAGCCAGCTTCGGCTTTCATGGCAGCGCCCAATTCCCCGGTTTCGGGTTCGAGCCGGGTTGCGCTGGCAAACCGTACTATGTATGTCGCTCCGGCACTGAGCGGGGGCGGCAAGACGAACTACGTTCCGCTGTGGTTGAGCGCTACGCAACTGGGTAACTCCGAGCTGTTTCAGAGCACGGCGGGCAACGTAGGCGTAGGAACGATCACGCCCGGCTCGACTCTGGATGTGAACGGTGGCATAAACGCGAAGAGCTTCAAACTGGGAGGCAAAGCGTTTGCCTTTGGGTCGTCAACGAATTTCAGCGCCTTTTTGGGATTCGCCGGGAACTCGGCGAGCACCGGGCAGTCGAATACGGGTGTCGGCTATGAAGCTCTCCACTCCAACACTACGGGCAGCCCGAACACCGCGACGGGCGCTTATGCGCTTTTTTCCAACAAGACCGGCGGCTACAACACCGCGGATGGTTATGAAGCGCTGTACTCCAACACGTCCGGTAATGCCAACACAGCGGTGGGTAACGGGGCGCTTCTTTTTAACAGCACGGGCTCCTACAATACGGCTGTAGGTTATGGTGCGCTGAATGACAACAGCACAGCTACCAACAACACGGCAATGGGGTACAGCGCGCTATCCTCGAACGCGGCCAGCGATAACACGGGTGTTGGTTATGGTGCGCTTCACTCAAACACCACGGGCCACCAGAACACCGGCACCGGAAGTGGTGTACTCGACGTAAATTCGACAGGCTACGACGAGACCGCGATGGGCTACCAAGCCCTTCATTTGAACGCGACAGGATTCGGTAATACTGCAGTCGGTTCCCTGGCACTCTCCGTCAACACGGGTGTTGAGAATACCGCCGTAGGCAGCCTTGCGCTCTCCTCCGACCAAACAGGCAACGATCTCACATGCGTCGGCTACGCGTGCACTGTGAGCGGTGCTATGCTCTCCAACGCAACAGCGATCGGGGCGCATGCCATAGTTAGCCAAAGCAACGCCCTGGTTTTGGGCGGCACGGGACCGTACGGCGTCACGGTTGGGATCGGCACCAGCAACCCTTCGAACGTTTTGACCATCGGCCGTGGCGCGGGTCATCCGGTCAGCGACAGTTGGGAAACCTACAGCTCGCGACGCTGGAAAACCAACGTCCAGCCCTTATACAACGCTCTGGCCATGGTCGAGCAGTTGCGAGGAGTCTCCTACGACCTGAAGGACTCGGGCAAGCACGAGATTGGGGTTATTGCCGAGGAAGTGGGGGCCGTAGTGCCGGAGGTGGTCAGTTATGAGGAGAACGGGAAAGATGCTCGCGGAGTGGATTACAGCCGGCTAACGGCGCTATTGATTGAAGCGGTCAAGCAGCAACAGTGGCTGATTCAGCATCAACAGGCTGCAAGCAAGGAACAACAGCGGGAGATTCAGCACCAGCAAACTGCCCTCCGTACGCAGGCAGCAGCCATTCGTGATCTGAAGTCTGAGCTTCGGGCTACACGCCAGACTCTGCGGAAGGTGAAAGCGCAAGTAGCCGCCGCTCAGCCCGCGTTGGTGGCGGCGAAGTGAGCGCCGTGAGTCAACCTGCATAGAATGGCCGCTCGGTTTCCGGGCGGCTTCTACTCAAACGCCGGTGACGCAGAGACTTACTCCCGAAAGCTAGGGCCGAAAAATGTCAACTCTCAGGCTCGACAGGGCGGCGAATGCGAAGCAGCCGTCTCCGGTATCGTCTTGGCAACCAAAGCTCACTGTTGCGTGGTGCATCTGGTTGGCGGCGGTGTTTTTCACCGTGGCCACAATTCCAGCGGAATTGCTGTGGGTATCGTCGGAATTCGGATCACTCTCGACAAATTTGTACAATCCGCTGCTGTCGACAGGCCCTGGACTCGCTGGACTGCCGTCCACGAAAATATGATACAACCCCTGATCAACCGATGATATCTGGTTCGCGGACTCGATCTGAATAAAGAACGTGCAAGTCACGCCCACCGCCCCCGGACAGGGCAAGGTCACCTTCGGCAAAAGTGTGACAAGGGCCTGGCAACCCGAAGTTCCGCAGTTGGTGTTTACGCCAGTCGAGTTGGTCTCAAAAACTGAGCTGACGATCTTGCGACCGTTCAGCGTCGCATGGCGCATTAATATTAAGATTCTTGTTTTTCTTTCACGCGTTCCACTTGACGGCCGTTGGTCGGCACCAAGTAAGGTTTGGAGATGAGCGATACGTCATAGATGCGGTTGATCAGGCCTTCCGCGAACTCCGGTTTTTGTGCAGCAAGGGTTTAATGTGCAAAGCCGTTAGTAACCGGCCGATCGCAGGGGTTGAGTCGTCACCGGCTAATCGCGAACTGCTAATCGCCAATTGCCTACTTCTTTCGCTCCACCAGATACCGTGCCAGCTCCTTCAGTATCGCCGCCCGTTCCCCGAAACTTTCCAGCTCGGAAAATGCCGCGCCCACCAGCGAATCCGCCTTGCGCTCGGATTCATCAATCCCGAACAGAGCCGGGTAGGTCGCTTTCTGCGCAGCCGTATCTTTGCCCGCGGTCTTGCCCAGTTGCTCTGAGGTTTGGGTCAGATCGAGCACGTCATCCACAATCTGAAACGCCAGCCCTATCGACTGCCCAAACGCCCGCAGCTTTGCCACTTCGATGTTCTTTGCGCCAGCATAAAGGCCGCCACTCACCAGGCTCGCCGTGATCAGCGCCGCGGTCTTGGCTCGATGGATATACTCAAGCATCTCCGCCGTAGGCTGAGTGTGCTCAGCTTCGAGATCGACAACCTGTCCGCCAATCATGCCACCCAGCGTGCCGGTGCCGCGAGCGATCTCTTCGATGATCCGGACGCGCGCTTCCGCCGGACATTCCAGCCGGGCCAGCACCTCATAAGCCCGCGTCTGCAGCGCATCTCCCGCCAGAATCGCGAGCGCCTCCCCGAACACCTTGTGGCACGTGGGACGTCCGCGACGCATATCGTCGTTGTCGAGCGCCGGAAGGTCATCGTGGATCAGCGAATAAGTGTGCAACATCTCCAGCGCCGCACCTAGTTCTTCAATTTTCTTCGGAAACGAGCCTGCGATCATCCGCCCGGCCTCCATGCACAGTACCGGCCGCAGCCGTTTGCCACCGGCAAACACGCTATGGCGCATGCCCTTATGAATGGACGACGGATTCTGGGTTTCCAGCGGAATCAACCGGTCCAGGGCCGCATCGGTCAATGCCTGCCCGCGCTCGAGAGTCTCTTGCAGCATGGAGCAGTGAGTATAACAAGGCAGCTGCTGAAGCTGAAAAAGCAAGGACGCCTTTCGGCGTCCTTGCGGGTGCAACATTAGGTGATTGAAGACGTCGGAAGGAATTATGCGGCGGCGCTCCTTGCGACGGCCACGCTGCGCAAGGCGGAACTCAAGACATTCTGCACGTCATCGGCTGGGCAGACATCACTGGCGCCAGCCTCCATCGCCGCAATCCACAACTCCTCATCCGGAACGCGATAGGTGCACACAATCGGCAGGGAGGGAAAATCGTGGTGCAAGTTCCGCACATCCGTCAGGCGGGAGTATTCCATATCGAGAATGACGACCTCTGGCCGATTCCCGGCGACTCGCTCGCGGAGTTCATCCCTGGAGCGCGTCAGGTGTACAGGATTGAAGTGAGAAGAGAGCCCACCGGCCAGAGACTGAGCGAGCCGGGAATCGCTTTCAAGAACGACTACACTAAAGCCCATAGATCCTCCTGACTTACGACCGTCAACAACGGTGGACTAGGGCTGCGGGGAAGGGGTTCGGAACCGCCACTCCACAGACATTACATACCCACGAACCTCCGCCTGTGGCCGCCTACCTGTGGGCAGGCGCCTTTTCCGACAGAGGCTCAAACGGTTCGGCCTGGAGCTTCCCGTTCTTCTTCAGCAGGATCTCCACCTTGCCCTCGGCCTGCTCCAATTCCTTCCGGCAGGCGGAGGAGAGATGCATGCCTTCTTCGAAAAGGGTGAGAGACTTTTCCAGAGGAACGTCTCCCTTTTCCAGTTCCTGAACGATCTTCTCCAGGCGCTGAAGACACTCTTCAAACTTTGCCAACAGGTTTTAGCTCCTTCACTGTATTGTATGCAACTTTTTGCGAAGGGTGTCTAGTCTTTTCTTGTAAATAATCTGTGAATAAAACCCCGTCTCTACAAAAAAGGGAAATCTAGGCTGTGGTGGAACTCTTCGTTCCCAAGGCCTCAAGCACATCCACCGCCGAGCTGTATCTACCCTGCGGCGCGCTGATTTGTGCCCCCTGCACCGTGTGCCGAACCGCGACCAGCATCTCCCGGGCAATGGCTACGCCCTCTTCTCTGGCGGATTGCGGTGTCGCCGCCCGCTGCATGCGTTCCAGAATCGAATCCGGGACCGAAACCCGCAGTTCGTTCTTCATGAATTCAGCATTGCGAACGCTCACCAGCGGCCAGATTCCCGCCACCACTGGGATGTGGAACTGTTCAATTCTCTTCAGGAAGTTCTCCAGCAAGCGGATGTCAAAAACCGGCTGCGTTACGGCGTACTCGGCCCCGGCCTGCACTTTGAACTCAAACCGCCGGATCTCTTCATCCAGATCAGTAAGCCCCGGGTTTGCTCCCACCCCGATCACAAAGCCGGTGCCCGCACCGATCGGGTTTCCGCCCAAGTCGAGCCCCCGGTTCAAGTTATGGACGATGTTCACCAGGCCGATGGCATCCACATCGAACACCGCCGTCGCGTCCGGATAGTTGCCCATCTTCGGCGGATCGCCCGTGATGCAGATCAGGTTCTTGATCCCAACCGCAGCCGCTCCCAGAAGATCACTCTGGATGCACAGCACGTTTCGGTCGCGGCAGGTGTAGTGCAGAATGGCCTCGATTCCCGCCTCCCGCTGCACCAGCAACGAGAGCGCTTGGTTGCTCATGCGCGCCGAAGCCCGCGGGCTGTCCGGAATGTTGACCGCGTCCACACCCACCGACTTCAGAAACCGCGATCCTTCCAGTTCCTTACCAATATCGGTCCCTTTGGGAGGAACCACCTCCACCATCGTGACGAATTCTCCCCGCGCCAGCTTCGCGCCCAGCCCTGATCGTTCTTCCAGAGGTTGAACCGGCGTAGCCATCGGTGCGGCCGCGCTCCCAGCAACCTGAACGGAGGCCGTCTTCCCCCTGGCTTCTCCAACTCGCAAGGCGGATTTCATCACCCGGATATGGTCGGGAGTGGTTCCGCAGCATCCCCCAACGATCCGGGCGCCAGCCGCTACGAACTTGCGCGCATAACTCGCCATGTACTCCGGGGAGCACAGGTAGATGTTTCTGCCTTCCACGGACCGCGGAATGCCCGCATTCGGCTGCGCGGCAAGGGGCAGGGAAGTCACTGCCCGCACCCGCTCGATGGCATCGAGCATTGCCACCGGCCCCACGCTGCAGTTGCAACCAATGACGTCGGCGCCCCACTCCTCGAGCCGGGGTGCAAATGTCTCAGGATCGGAACCGTCCAGGCAGTTGCCGTCTTCGTCGATGGTAACCTGCACGACCAAAGGCAATCTTGCCCCGACATCCTTGGCCGCCAGCATGGCCTGACGGAGTTCCTCAAGGTATCCAAAGGTTTCCAGAATCAGAAGATCAACACCACTCTCCGCGAGAGCCTCGATTTGCTCGCGGAATGCCAGCCGGGCTTCCTCGAAAGAGGTCTTTCCCAGCGGCTCTATTCTGGTCCCGAGCGGGCCAACCGATCCCGCCACCCAAACATCGAAGCTTTTGGCGGCTTCCCGGGCCAACCGCGCGCCTGCCTTGTTAATGTCTCGCACTTTGTCGGCGATACTGTGCCGTGCCAGTCGAAAGGCGTTGGCCCCGAACGTATTGGTTTCAATGATTTCGGCCCCAGCCTGCAAGTAGTCGTGGTGAATGGCACGAATTAGATCGGGCTGGGAAAGATTCAACTCGTCGTAGCAGCGGTTGATGAAAACGCCCTTAGCGTAAAGCAGCGTTCCCATGGCCCCGTCGCAAAGAACGGGGGACTGCTTGATCCGGGTAAGAAGGTCAGCCGCCATATACTTGGTCAGAATACAGGATCAAATGGGGTTGTGCATCTGTGCTTCCGCTGCCGCAAGAAACGTCCCTGCACCGGCCATCCCCCAATTGCGAATGATGACGTGCGAATGATGCCAACGTTACGGTCTGCTATAATCCGCTGTTTCGCACCTAAATCTCCATCTTTCATGTCGTTAGGAGCCTGCCGTTTGAAGTTTGCTTGGAAGAAAGTCGCGCCTTTGCCTGCCCTCTTGGTCGCCAGCCTCGCTGTTACCTCCTGCGGTGGGGGTGGGCCGACTATATCCGCGCCGCCCAGCAAAGTGACGACCCGGGTTCTCGCCTCGCAGAGTTCCTCAAGCCCAACGGCTCCTCCTGGTCTGGTGCTGATTGACGGCGAGATCGACACACAGGTAAGGGCCGGTGAAATCAGCGCCGGCAATTCTCCGGGTCTCATGGCAATGTCGCCCAACAGAACAACTTTGCTCGCATTTGATTCGGGGACCAATAGTGTGGAAATCGTCAGCACCCCACAGGAAACTCAAACTGGAAGTATTCCCGTCGGCGGCCTGACCACCAGCATGGTCGCCCTGAACACCGGCTTTGGCTACGCGGCAGTGCCCTCGGCTCCCTTCGAAGCCGGACCTTCTCCAGGAGCTGTTGTGGTGATGAGCTTTGCGTCCACTGGAAACGTCGCGGCCACGATCAGCGTTCCCAACGCGCAAACCGTGGTATCGAGTCCGGATGGAAGCAAGCTTCTGGTCTTCAATAACTCCTCCTCCGTGACCATCATGTCGCCACTGCTTGTGAATACGGGCAATCCCGTGACGACAACCGTGTCAGGGTTCGACAGTCCCGTCTACGGCGTCTTTAGCGCGGACGGTAACACTGCCTACATCTTGAACTGTGGCGCGCAATGCGGCGGCACACAGGCCAGCGTGCAAATTCTGAACATGAGCACCACGCCGCCGACGGTCGGCGCGGCGACGCCGGTCAACGGCGCAACTGTTGGTTTTCTTTCCGGATCGACGCTGTACGTGGCCGGAAAAGGGACGCCGACCGGCCCTCTCTGCGCCGCGATCCCCTCCGCGGCGGTCACTGCCGCAACGTACTGCGGCACGCTTGACCTCGTTGACGTCACCACAATGCAGGATCCGTATTACAACAATCCTGCCGCCGAAATTGCCATCCCCGACGGCTACCACGACCGCATCGATATGAGCGTCAACGGTCAGCTTTTCATCGGCTCCTACGCCTGCACCAACATCGGCGATGTCAACAATCCCCAGGGAGAAGTGCGTGGCTGCCTCGCCATCTACAACACCACGACCTCCGCGGTCGTCATTCCGCCCGACAACGGCGACGTCACCGGCCTGCAGAGCTTCACCACTCGCGATGTGGAATACGTTGCGGAAGGCGGCAACCTGCGCGTCTACGACACACTCATCGATAGCCTGATACCCCCCAA
This sequence comes from uncultured Acidobacteriaceae bacterium, assembly GCA_963771895.1. Classification (GTDB taxonomy): domain Bacteria; phylum Acidobacteriota; class Terriglobia; order Terriglobales; family Acidobacteriaceae; genus Sulfotelmatobacter. The sequence goes on from CAVYVQ010000001.1 coordinate 49,048, forward strand.
CGACTTTATCGAAAGCGGAACCATCCTCATCACCGGCTATATAGTCGACGTGAAGGCGGTCGACTTTTTCTGATCTCTCGGGCAGCAGCTCGTGGTGCAAGCGAGATTCGTATCAGGGCACGCATTTATGTGTGCCGCAAGCCCTTACTGTTAGCGCGCCTTCAGGCGCTGAATCAGGGACGTCGTGCGCAACGCTATCTTCCCGGTTCCAGCACCAACCTGTGCGCTCCGCTCGCTTCCACCGCCTGCGGCGCAAAAGGCAGCGTGAAGGTTGAACCTTCATACCAGGCCTTCCATTGATCCATGTAATATGGGCTTAGAAAGTTTCCCGCCTGACCGGTGACGGTATTCAACGTCGATTGGTCAAGGTCCGCGAGATTCGCAGTGAAGCGCTCGGAAGGCCCGTGATTGCGGGTCACGGCTTTCACGGTGTATCTACTGCCCGATTGATCCCTCACTCCCGGCGCGGACCAGCGCCGGATCAACGGAATCTTCCCCAATACCGGGTGGTCGATCTCCACCGCGTTAAAGCTGCCCCAATGCCAGGAAGCCAGATCCTTTGGGACCTCTGGTTCGTTCACGGCAGCTTCCACCGCAGCAGTCAGCAGTTCATCGTAGTTCGGATATTTTTCCGGTAACCAGCGCTTGGGCTGATGCAGCAGAATGTTCTGCAACCAGACCGTTTGCATCTCCCAATGGTAGGTCTTCCAGCTCACGGTTTCCGCTCGCTGCTTCGGATCTTCGGGGGCGGGTCCAAGACGGGGTTCAAGCAGCAGCCGTATCAACTCCTCACCCGAGCGCACGGCGATGGTGGCCGCGCTCAAGGAGGCCAGCATTCGCCCATCCCAGCCGCGCATGAGGTCGGCAGCCTGCCGGGCCCGCGCAGAGGGTCGCGAGGCGTGATCGACGGCATAGACAAAACGTTCCGCGGCGAACAGGTCATTTTCTGAGTGAACGTCATTTTGTAACGCAAGCATGTCCGCGACCGAAAACTTCCGCCCCGATTCCAGCACATGATAAATACGCTCCACGCGCCACGGCGCCTCCCATTCTGCGCTGATGGAATAGCGATAGCCGTCCGGGGTAATGCGTGCATTTGCAGTTGCGATCACACCCGAAGCGGGGTTGTAGATACTCGGCAGCTTCTCGAAAGGAATGTAGCCCGTCCATTCGTGAGCGTCATCGGCCCCGCTGACCGGCAGACCGCCATCGCCTTTGGCGCGAATCGGAACGTGCCCCGTCGCTTGGTAACCGATGTTGCCGTCCACATCGGCGTAAACCACATTCTGCCCCGGCGCATCGAGCTGCGAAAACGCCTTGCGGAACTCCTCCCAGTTCTGCGCGCCATCGACGTCGAAAAACGGCATGTGCAGGCCGTCATACAGCGTCCAGCGCAGCGCTACCTGCCGTGTCTCTCCCGGCAAAATGTCGGTGACGATCGGCCCGTGCCGCGTGATTTTCACGTCCACGGTGACGTCCGGCTTGCCTTTCACGTGGATCATTTCCGCCCGATGCTCCGGCTGCCGCCAGCCCTGCGGCGTCTGGTACGCTCCCTGCCCGTTGAAGTTCTCGACAAAAGCGTCGGTCACGGTCGGCCCGACATTGGTGAAGCCCCAGGCGATGCGCTGATTGTGGCCCACGATCACGTAGGGTATTCCGGGCAGAGTAACTCCCGCCACATCCAGATTGCCCGTCTGATTAACGCACCGAAGATGCGCTTCGTACCACAGGTTCGGCATCTCGTGCCCGAGATGCATGTCATCCGACAGCAGCGGCTTTCCCGTGACCGTGTGCGCGCCCGAGATCACCCAGTCGTTCGATCCGTTCACCGCTTCCGGAGCGCCTTGCGCCCAGATTTCAGCCCCGGCGCCCCTCCGCTGCGTCACCGAATTATCGGGCGCCTCGTCATCGTCATCATCTTGGTCGTTGGAGTCGCCCTGATTTTCCTGATCATTCAGCTCTTCCCGCATCACCGTCGGCGGATGATCGTGCCACGAGCGGTTCACGTACAAATCAGCCGTCAACTCCGGCCCTAGCTTGGCCAGAATCTTCTCTCGCGCCAGCGTGTCGCCAAAAGTGAAGTAATTCAGATCTCTCACCATCTGGTTTGCGATGACAAGAGAATCCTCCACCAGCCACGGCTTCGGCCGGTACTTTAGAAGATGGAATTCAATCGGAAGGCTGCGGCCATGAGTCTGGATGAATGCATTTACTCCGCGCGCATACGCCTCGAAATTAGAACGATCCCGCGGACTCGCCATCTCCAACGATTTCCTGGCCGCCGCCCGCAGTCCCAGGATGCGATGCTCACGGTCGATCTTCACCGTCGCCTCGCCCAGAATCTCGGAGAGTTCTCCGGCCCCGAAGCGCCGCATCACGTCGATCTGCCAGAGCCGGTCCTGTGCGGTCACGTAGCCCTGGGCAAGAAACAAATCCTCCAGCGTTGCAGCCTCGATTGTAGGCACGCCGTGACCATCCCACGTCACTTTCACCGGCGCCGAAAGCCCTTTCACCCGCAGCCTTCCGTCGAGTTGGGGCAGGGCAGAACGGGCGACGAAATAGGCATAAGCCGCCGCGCCCGCCGCCAGCAGGACCAGAATCAAAAGCAGCCACAGGACAACGCGCAACCTGGTCGAACGGCGGGCGACGGGAACGCCAGTAACAGAAAGCGTGCTCATGAGTAAAGTCGATTTTAGCAGCCTGTTTTGAATGGGCGCGCGGCTTTAAGCCGCGACGTAAAGCCCAACAAAATCAACAGCGGCTTCAGACGCCCGGGTTACCCATCCCTCGCTGAAAATGAATTTCATTTTCAAGATGCCAATGCTATCCTGACCGTTCATGCTCCAGAAGCGCATAGACGACCAGCCCTCCATCTCGCGCGAGATGATGCGCGAGGCCCAGGATATCCTCCACCAACACCTCAAGCGTGTTGGCCTAAAACAAACAGCGCAGCGCGACACGATCCTGCGCTCTTTCCTCGAAACCCGCGACCACCTCTCCATCGACGAACTTCACCGCCTCGTCCAGAAAAAAGACGCAGGCATCGGCTACACCACCGTCTACCGCACGCTCAAGCTGCTCGCCGAGTGCGGACTCGCCAGCGAAGTTGCCTTCCACGACGGCATCGCCCGCTACGAGCATCAGTACAACCGCCGCAGCCATCACCACATGGTCTGCACCGAATGCGGCGGTTCGGTGGAATTCTTTTCCGGCGAAGTAGACCAGTTGGAGCAGGAAATCGGCCGCAGACATAACTACGTCACCACCCGCCACACCTTCCAGATTTACGGCGTCTGTGAAGATTGCCGCAAGAAGACCGCGGCTGCGCGCCCGGCCTGACGTAATCTATGTCCATCTTCTGTCCCCAGTGCGCCGCCTCTATGCCCGATGCCGCCGCCTACTGTCCAGGCTGCGGCCGCGCTATGCGTCCGGTCGGGCGCGCCCGCGGCACCGTAGGTGCGCTGCCGGAGACCCTGGCTGGAGCCCTCGCTTACTTCACCGTTATCCCGGCCGTAGTTTTTCTTCTCATCGAGCCTTACAAGAAGAATCGCTTCGTGCGCTTTCACTCCTTTCAATGCATCGGACTCTGGCTGGTCGTTGTGGTAGTGGGAGCGTTGCTCAGGGTTGTTGGCTTCATTGTGTTTTTCATCCCGATGTTCGGCCCCCTGCTCGTCTGGTTGGCGTCAGGAGTAAGTATTCTTGCGTTCTTGGCAGTTTGGGTCGTACTAGTCGTGAAGGCCCTGCAGGGCGAGATGTTCAAACTCCCCGTGGTGGGCGACTTCGCAGAGAAGCAAACTCCCGCGAGTTAAGTTGGCTTCAGCGTTCCTCTTCGTGCGACTTCGTGTCCTGCGGTTAAGTTCTTTCGGATTGACCTGCCGCCCACTCAAGTTGCTATTGTCGGTAGCAAGTTAAAATGTCCGCTTTTTGTAGCAAGTGAAATGTCCGGTTTCAAAGTTGTACCCTCGCCGTTTGGGTTGGGTTGATTTGGGGGATGGGGTTGCAGGGGAAGGGGGCAGTTCCCCTTCCCCTGCTCGTCTCTGTAGAAGCTTTGGCCGGCAGGGGCATTCCGCCGCTGTCATAGCGACCCAGGCAGTGCGGTCCGTGGGTGAGACTCAAGGTTCCATTCAGGTGTTGGTGCACCACCACCTGGCAACCCGCCAAGGTCGCCCGCCAGCGCACCCGTTCGATCTGCAAGCTCAGATTCTGAAAGCTCACCGTATTGTCGCGGTTCACACTGCGTTCAAACTGCAGCGAGAAAATCCGTTCCAGGTCACGACTCCGGCAGGGCACAAAAGCATGGCCCTGCTGCCTGGGCGCGACCTGAAAACGGCGGTTAAACTCGGCGATATAGTCTTGCCGCAGAAACCGGTTCGCCGCCTCCAGCGTGCGAAGCTGGCGCAGCCGCAACTCCTGCGGCAAGCGGCCCTGCCAGGTCGAGAAGTTGCGCTCACTGCGCCCACGCGCTTCCGGCGAATAGGCCGGGATCATCTGCACTCCCAACTCGTGCAACGCCCGCCCTACTTGCGTGCGGCGATGGGAGTCCACCTTGCCGCCCACCTTCGGCGTCAACCAGAAATGGCTCCCCCGATCGCTGTACAGCGCGCAGAACAAGCCTTTGCGCTCGATCACTTCTTTCAATCCCGCCATCACTGTCACCGTCGATTCCTCCTCCACCAGCTGCGCGTAGTAAATCTCGCTCGTGGCGTCGTCCAGAATCACGATCAGGTCGTACCAGCGTTCGTCCTGAAACCACTGGTGGCGGCTGCCGTCGATATGCAACAGCATCCCCGGCAACGGCGCCGCTCCCGCCGCTTGCGATGCGCCCCGCGCTTGCGTCCGCGCGCCACCAGGCCCGCTCCCTGCAGCGCCTGCTTGACCCAGGTGTAACTCAGTTTGATCCCATGCTCGGCTTGCAACTTCTCGTGAAAGTGTTGCACGTTCAGATCAAAATACTTGTCCCGGTACAGGGCGAACACCTTTTCCACCGTCGCCACCGGCACCCGCCGACGCGAGGGCTTGCCCCGCCGCCGGTCCAGCAATCCGTTGTAGCCCTGTTCGACGTAGCGCTCCCGCCACCGCCGCATGTGCCGGTCGCTGATGCCCAGAATCTCCGCCGCCTGCCACCAGGTGATCTTTTTCGCCATCGCCTGCAACATCACATCTTGTACTTTCATCGCCCGCTCCATCGCGGCCCTCGGATAAGCTTCCATGCTCCGCATGGTCTCCTATCCTCACCGCCCGCAAAGCGGACATATCACTTGCTATCTCAACCGGACATATCATGTGCTACCGACACCACTCAAGTTGCTATTTGCTTCGCGCGCCCTTTTCTGGTATTTTGCCGCAACGTCTCTCGGGACGGTACACGTGCAGTCTAACCGCGTGCCTGGGCTTTAAGCGGAAGAGGGGGGTTCCAATGGCATTTTGCAATAGTTGTGGTGCACAGATAGCCGATGGCACGACCACATGCGCGGCCTGCGCCAGCCGGGCCACAGCCGCGCCTTCCGCCGCGGCGTCTGGAATGGCCGACAACGTCGCCGGGATGCTGGCCTATGTGACCTTTATTCCGGCGATCATCTTTCTCGTGACCCCGCCCTACAACCAGAGCCGCTTCGTTCGTTTCCATTCCTACCAGAGTATCTTTTTCTGCGTCGCTGTGTTTGCTATCCAGGTCATACTGTCGATTTTGACCGTCGTTCCGTTATTGATTTTCATTACCGGACCCTTGCACTTGCTGGTGGCCTTGGGAGCCTTAGTTCTCTGGATCATCCTGCTGCTGAAGGCCAACCAGGGCCAGATGTTCAAGCTCCCCGTGATCGGCGACTTGGCGGAGAAACAGGCGGGCTAGGCTCGCCTGGCAGGCAGAAAAGATGGTGCTGAACGTAATGTCTCCGTGCACTCCGCGGCAGTTCTGTGGGGTCTCCGCCTTCTGGCTTTCCATAGGCCATCCCAAACCCGAATCGCAAACTCGAACTGCCGCCCTTGACTTTCTTCCTCTAAGCTGTCATTCCTATTAGCTTTCCCCTGCCGCCCAGATGCACCCGAGGCGGCTTTTGACGGCGGAGGATTCTTGGCAAACTGGGGCGTTCATTGAGAGTCAGAGTTTTTTACCACGACAAGTGCTTCGACGGAGCTTCCTCCGCCGCGCTCTTCTCCCGTTTTTATCGCGAACGCATTCGCGAAGACGCCGATTTCGTCTTCTCTGGACTCCTGCATCGCGCGGGATCGCTCTTTGATGAATCCCATTTCGACGGCGACGAAAACGCCATCGTCGATTTCAAATATTCCAGTTCGCCCAAAATCACATGGTGGTTTGACCATCATCAGAGCGCGTTTCTCTCGCCCGAAGACGCGGCCCACTTCGAGCGCGACCAGAGCAATCGCAAGTTCTACGATCCGGACTTCAAATCCTGCACCAGTTTTATCGCCATGATCGCGCAGCAGCGCTTCGGCTTCGATCCCGCTCCCGTCGCCGACCTCGTTCATTGGACCGACATCATCGACGGCGCTCTCTATCCCGACGCCAAAACCGCAGTCGAGATGCAAGCGCCTGCGATGAAGTTAACCATGGTCATTGAGTCCGCGCCTGACCGGTTCGTCCCCAATCTGATTCCACTTCTCGCCACAAAATCCCTGGGCGACATTCTGGAAGAACCTTTCGTGGCTCCGCTCTTGCCCCCGCTGCTCCGCCGCCACGAACTCTCCATCGAAATTCTGAAGCAGCGTACCGAATGCATCGACGGAACCATTTTCTTCGACGTAACCGATCACGATCTCGAAGGCTACAACAAGTTCATTCCTTATTATCTCCATCCTGAATCCATCTATAGCGTGGGACTCAGCAAAAGCAGCTTCCGCGTGAAGGTTTCGGTGGGTTCGAACCCCTGGGCGCCGCAAGAGCCGGTCGTCAATCTGGCCAAGATTTGTGAGCGCTATGGCGGCGGCGGACACGCCCGCGTGGGCGCCATCTCCTTCAACGTGAACCAGCATGCCGCGGCGATCAAGGCTTCCCGCGAGATCGTCAATGAGCTTCGCGCCGCCGTTAGCGCCGGTAAGAACTGATCATGTGTGGACAGCAGCTTCCGCTGTCCGGTCGAGCGAAGCAAGACCGGAGTCTCCATCGAAGCCGACAGCCCGACACGGCTAGTCCCAGATCGGGAAACATAAGAACGACGCGCCAGCCGTGGTACTCTGAGAGTTCCTTGCGCGCCGAATGCTCTCGCTGGCAACGAAAATCGACCTGCACCGCGCCCAGAAAAATCTGCTGCGCGCGGTTGCCTCCTTCGAGTTCACCAAGGGCATCTTTGTTCTGTTGATTGGACTGATCGCCCTCCTGCTCGTTCACAAAGATGCCTGGGTGATTGCCGAAAGCGTGCTGGCTCTGTTGCATATCAACACCGACAGGCACTCGGCTCAGCTCTTTCTCGATTTTGCCGACCGGCTAACAGATGCCCGCCTGTGGGCCGCAGCGGAACTTGCATTTGCCTATTCTCTCTTACGCTTCGTCGAGGCCTACGGCTTGTGGAAGCAACGGACCTGGGCCGAATGGCTTGCCTTCGTGTCTGGGACTCTGTTTCTCCCGGTTGAGATCCGCGGGCTCATGCGTGGCATTACCATCCTGCGTTCCACGGTGTTCGTGGCCAATGTGGGTATCGTTCTCTATATGTTTTTCCTGCTGCGCGCGGAGCTCCGCCGCCGGCGTGAGTTACCATCGATTGAGCCCGAAACCCCCGGCCAGAGCCAAGTCCACAGCGAAGACCAGAGCAGCAAGTAGGGTCCAACGACTCTGGCCGCACATGCTCGCTCTGTTTCATAATTGACAACTACCGCATCACGGAGGTCCCCATGCGCGTCTCCTTTTCTTGTGTGTTGCTCCTACTGTCGGCCCTTGGAATCGCTCTTGGCCAGGATAAGGATACGAATTTTCCCTCCGGCCCGCAGTATCTGATGACTTCTGATCTGATTAAGAATGGTTCGCCCCTTTTTTGGCGTTCCATTTCTACGCCTTCTATGTCATTCACCGAGCCACCCTTGGAAGTCGGCGCCAGCAATGCTACTGACGTCCTCATCGCCGGTGCTGAGAATCAGCCTGTCTTACCGCCAGATCCAGACGCTTTGCCCAAAATAGATTTGTTGCCCATCTTCTATGGCGGGCGTCCGGCCAGCGTTATCGAGATCAGTTTTCCTTCCGAACCGTCCCCTGATCGGCTTCCGGCCAGCATTCTCGACACGGGAGTCTCGCAGATGACCACCGCTCAGGCATTGCGCGAGCGTGGTTATGGAGTCACTCTGGCGGAAGGAGCGGCATATGGCAGAGCGCAAATCCGCCACGCCAGTCGCATCTACACCAATGCTGACATCGATCGATTGCACATTGGGAGCTAGGGAAACCGCTTGGTCGAATGACCTTGGTAGATGACAAATCAGGCGCTACGGTTTGGCAGGACTGACCGGTTCGTCCTCGCGGCATAGGGCCCAGCACGTGAGTATTCCAATCCCGGTGATACCGGCTCCCTTGGCCCAAGGGCTGTTCAGGATTGCTCCGTTGGCGTCGAGCGCCTGTGCCGGCTTATACTCCGCTCGGCATCGGTCATCCTTAGTGACTTGCTCCCCTCGATGTACGGTCAGGTCCGAGAATCCCGCATCCTTCGACTGCCGCGCCGCCACACGCCGATAATGAATCTTAACGTCGTTTTCGTACGAAACCACCGTCAACTTTCCATCCGCGACGATGACGTCGAAACGCGTCCATTCCTGCGTCAGAGGAACGACGGTCATGCAGTTCACGCGCACTCTCATGCCGCGCGCGCTGTTCACCTGCAGGCTGCCGGATTCGAGGAACAGTTCGTCTTTGCCAAACTGCACCATCGTGCCGGATTGGATCGTGATCGTCGACCCGTCCACATCGATTTTCGCCGCGCTTTCCTTGCGCGTTTGTATCAGGTCATTCGGAAAAATCGCGGTGGAATTGGGCGCAGGCTTCCCATTCAGCCAGGCGCCTCCGTCGCTGTGGAGCATCGCCCGCCCGAGGTTCTGCCCTGGCAGCGATGTCGAGGGAACAGCGATCATCAAAACGACGATCATCGCGCCGCAAACAAGCTTGCGCCCTTTAGCCACACAAACTCCCGCCTTTGTCCGCACGAACCGCCTGCCGCAAGGATAGCCTGCCGGTATTTTTACGGGCTATTGCATTGCCTGATTACCCGCTCCACTTAAGCTACGGACCTCCCATCTCCTGTGCCGGTTGGCAGGCTAGGTTCGCAAGGTGTTCTCTACGGGAAATCAAGTAGAACCAAAGTGCGCTCGTGCGAGTCAAAACCCTGGCGCTGGGGTTATAGCATTAGTCAGGCGACGCCACTCGTCAGGAGGGTCTTCTGTGAGCACCGGGGTCGCTATTTCCGCTTGCGCCATCTGTAACAAACCTGTTTCCCTCGAGACCGCCAAAGCCGACGAGGATGGGCGGACCGTTCATGAGCAATGCTACGTGCTTAAGTTGAAGGGCGAACAGGGCGCGCCGGAGTCGAAAGGCCGGCAATCGCCTAAGGCGTCCGATGCTATCCGTCGCAGCGATGTCTAGACGCGGGCGAAGTCGATGTAACCGCGCTGCACGTCGACGCGGATCAGCTTGACCCGCAGCTTGTCTCCAACGTCGGCTCCCTGCTGGCCTTGAGCCAGCAATCCCTCGATATGCGGTTGCGCCACGCGGACGAATGTTCCCTTGGGAGTTGCGCCAGTGACGATGGCGTCGAAGATGGCGCCGATGCGATTCTGCATGGCAACCGCGGCCAGGCGCTTGGACATTTCTCGCTCGACTTTTCGCGCCGCGTCTCCCTTCTCGGTGCAGTTGGCGGCGATCGCAGAAAGTTCGTTATCCGAGTAAGCACCGGGCTGGCCCGCCAGCACGGCTTTGATAATTCTTTGCGTGACCATGTCGGCGAAGCGGCGATTGGGAGCGGTGGAGTGCGTGTAATCCTGAACTGCCAGGCCGAAGTGTCCTGCAACGGGATCGCCGGCGCGCTCCAGCACGTATTCTCCGGGGCCAATCAGCTTGATCACCGCGAGGGAAAGGTCGGCAAAATGATCCGGCTCGGCTGCCTTGCGCTTTACCAGAAAATCGTTGAGCGCTTTGGAATCCGGATTGGCTGGAAGTTTCTCGCCATAGGTCGCGGCCAGTTGGACGATGCGATCCCAGCGCTCCGGCTGCTTTACGATACGGCGCAAAGACGAAACCTTTGCGAGCATCCGCGCCACCACGCCGTTCGCGGCAATCATGAAGTCCTCAATCAACTCGGTGGCGTGGTTTCTCTGTTGCCTGACCACGTCGACCACTTGCGAATTCAACACCAGTGGGAGTACTTCGTTGGTCTGGAGGTCGAGTGCTCCATTTTCATAGCGCCGAGTCCTCAGTTTCTGCGCCACCTCGTCTTGCAAACGCAGTTGCGCCTGCAGGTCGGCGGAGGCGGCCACTTTAGGCGGTGCGGCCGCCGTGCCTTCCAGCCACGCTCCCACTGAGTTGTATTGCAGTTGCGCCTGGTTGCGAACCAGGGCTCGGTAAACGTCGCTGGAGGTGACGTGGCCGTCGGCGTTCACCAGAAACTCTGTAACCACGCTCAAGCAGTCCTGATTTTCCAGCAGGGATGTCTTGCCCGTCGAAAGCTCCTCCGGCAACATAGGAAAGTTTCGGATTCCCGCGTAAACCGTTGTCGTTTCTCTCGCGGCATGCTGATCAATGGCGGTTTGCTTGGGGACGAAGGCGTCCACGTCAGCAATGCCGATCAGAACCTTGACATCGCCGTTCGATAATCGTTCCGCAACCTCGATCTGATCCAGGTCGCGGGAGGTGTCGTTGTCGATGGACGACCACAATTGACCGCGCAGGTCGCGCACTGTTCCGGCAGCCGCGATAGCGGGAGGATTCGTCCGTAACTGTTGCAGTTGCTGCTGGACCGCGGGTGAGAAGTCTGGTTGAAAACCGTGTTGCTGCACCACGGCTTTCGCGACGGCTTGCAGGTCGAGGTGAGTGGGGCTGGCCGTCACTCGGTGACCACAGCTTTCACCAGATTTCGCGGGCGGTCTACGTTATATCCCTTCTTCGTGGCCACATGATACGCGAAAAGTTGTAAGGGGATTACTTCGACGATCGGCAGCAACAGTTCGGGCGCTGCCGGAACAAAGAACATATCATCGGCGACGTCGCCGACTTCGCGATCTCCTTCGGTGGCGACCGTTACCAGCCGTCCCTGGCGCGACTTCACCTCTTTCATCACTTCCAGGGTGCGCCGGTAGCGCAGAACGGAATCCGGATCATGGCGGTCGCAGGTTGCCAACACCACGACAGGAAGGTGTTCGTCCACCAGCGCATTCGGACCGTGCTTGAGTTCGCCTGCAGGATAGCCTTCCGCATGAGCGTAGGAGATTTCCTTGAGCTTGAGCGCTCCCTCGCGCGCGATGGCGTAATGGACGCCGCGTCCGAGATACAGGAATTTTTCCGCTTGAAAATGCTTTTGAGCGAATTGTTCCGCGAGATCGTCCCACGCCCGGAGATTGTGCTCGATCGCATCCGGAAGCCGCAGAAGGCGTTGCAGATAAGAACGTGTCACCTCCGAAGTCATGCGGCCGCGTTTTCGAGCCAGGAACAGTGCCATCAGGTAGAGAACCGTGACCTGGGTGGTGAAACTTTTGGTTGCGGGCACTGCGAGTTCCGGGCCTGCCCCGGTGATCAATGCCGCGCTGGCCTCGCGAGGAATCGTCGCATCCGCCACGTTGGAGACTGCGATGGTCTTCACGCCGCGCGTCAGGGCCTCGCGCTGGGCGGCAATGGTGTCCGCAGTTTCACCGGATTGCGTCACCACCATCACGATGGGGTCGACTGCCGCGTGCGTAGAGCGGTAACAGTACTCGCTGGCATATTCCACGTCGACAGCGACGCCGGAAAGATCCTCAATCATGATTTCGCCAGCCAGTCCGGCGTGGCGGCTCGATCCGCTGGCGGCGATGATCAGCTTCTCGAAAGTCAATAACGCACTTTCGATGGCATGCAGCTCGCCGGGGAAAAGAATGTCGTTCCGCAGATGCTGATCGACAGTCTTGGCAATGGCCTGGGGCTGTTCGTAGATTTCCCGGTGCATCGCATGGGAAAAACCGCCGGTCGGAAGGTGGGAACTGGGCTTCTTTGGATTCATGGTTGACTGCGGCTGAGATTAAATCATTTGCAGCGACCGGAGCAAACCGGAGCGGATTTTAGCTCAGGTTGCAAGGGCAATGAGGGATCCAATATTTTGTCCATGGACTAAACTTCTAGCATTAGCGGCACTCATTAACCAAGATCGGAGTTTGCTAAGAATGGGACCGACTCGGAATGGATTCCATCCCGTGACTGTTGCGCTTGACCTTCTCGGGTGTCTGCTGTTTTGTTCCCTCGTGGCATTACCGCTTGAAGCGACCGAGCCTTCCTCGCGAAACCTCGATTCAGGCTGGCAATTTCGCGCAGTTGCAAACGCAGACAGAGTCGACGTCAAGGAATGGCATCCCGCACAGGTTCCAGGCGTAGTTCAAACCGACCTGCTGCACAGCGGTCTCATCCCCGACCCTTTCGATCGCGACAACGAGTTCCATCTGCAGTGGATCGGCCTCGCCGACTGGGAATATCAGACTAAGTTTCATGTCGATGCGGCCACGCTCGCTCACGCTCACGTCGATTTAGTATTTGAAGGGCTGGACACATTTGCGGACGTCTACGTGAATGACCAGGCGATTCTGCACGCTGACAACATGTTCCGCCGCTGGCGAATTCCCGCGAAAGCTGCCCTGAAGTTCGGCCCAAATACGCTGCGGATCGTTTTCCACTCGGCGGTCGAGAAGATGCTTCCCTACGTCAAGTCGCTCCCTTACGTTTTGCCGTCGATCTCAACCAGCAATTTTGGCAACGAAGAGAACATCGCGACCGCTCCCTACACACGCAAAGCTCCCTACAACTACGGCTGGGACTGGGGACCACGCTTCATGACCGAAGGCATTTGGCAGCCGGTCCGTCTTGAAACCTGGGACCCGCTGCGCATTGAGAATTTTCACATTCACCAACGGAGCATCACTGCCGACTTGGGCAACGTTACAGCCGAGCTTGAAATCGAGTCCGCACGGCCCACGACGGCCACCCTTGAGCCGACATACGATGAAATGCGCGGACCGAAGACGGTGTTGCTCCCGTCGACCTTGCAACTCAACGCCGGAACCAATCATGTCTCGGTGCCCCTCCGGATTAATGCGCCCAAGCTCTGGTATCCGGTTGGCTACGGCGCGCAGAGCCTCTACCGGTTTTCCGTAGCGATCGTTGTCGGTCGCGCCATTGCAGCACGAGCTGAAACGAAAACCGGCTTGCGTTCCATAGATCTGCGCCGCGTTCCCGATCAGTGGGGGAAGAGTTTTGAGTTCGTGGTAAATGGTATTTCTGTATTTACCAAAGGTGCGGATGTCATTCCGTTCGACAGCTTTCCCAACCGTGTGACCCCAGAGATTCATCGCAACATTCTCCAGTCCGCCCGCGACGCGCACATGAACATGGTTCGGGAATGGGGCGGCGGCTATTACGAGTCCGACGATTTTTACGACATCTGCGACGAAATCGGAATTATGGTGTGGCAGGAATTCATGTTCGGCGGCGACATGGTTCCGGGCGACGTCTCCTTTCAAGAGAATGTGCGGCAAGAGGCTATCGACCAGATCAAGCGCCTGCGCGACCATCCCAGCATTGTGGTCTGGTGCGGAAACAATGAGATTGAAACCGGCTGGTACCACTGGGGTGATCGCGAGGAATTCAAAGAGTCGATCTCCGCCCAGGCGCGCGACCGCGTCTGGCAGGATTACCTAATTCTTTTTGCCGACATTCTCAAGAGCGCTGTCACGCAGTATGCCGATCCAGCGCCTTACACGCCCAGTTCTCCCAGCGCCAACTTTGAGGAAGTCCCAGACAATCAACACAATGGCGACATGCACTATTGGCAGGTCTGGCACGCGCAAGCCCCGGCCGGGGACTATACCAAGCAATTTCCGCGCTTCATGTCGGAATATGGATTTCAGTCTTTTCCCGAGATGCGCACCATCGAGACGTTTGCCAAGCCCGCGGAGTTCGACATTCATTCCACCGTCATGCAGGCGCACCAAAAAAACAAGGGAGGGAATGAACGCATATTGACGTACATGCTGCGCGAATACTGGCAGCCCAAAGACTTCGCTTCATTCGTTTATCTGAGCCAGGTACAGCAGGCGGAGATCATCAAAATTGGCGCCGAGCACTTGCGCCGGCAGCGGCCGCGCACCATGGGTTCGCTCTATTGGCAGTTGAATGACTGCTGGCCGGTGGCTTCCTGGGCCAGCATCGATTACTACGGCCGTTGGAAAGCCCTGCATTATTACGCCCGCCGCTTCTACGACGACGTGTTGATCTCACCCTTTTTGCACGACGACAAAGTGGACGTATACGTAGTATCAGACAAACTCCAGCCACTTTCCGCTATGATCCACACGCGGCTGCTCGATTTCTCCGGAACCGTTTGGCTCGATCACAAGAAAGACATTCAGATCCCGGCGCAATCGAACGCGATTTACTTCACTCTCGACAAAGCAGCCCTCGCGGCAAAGGCTGACTTGCGCAAGAGCTTCCTGGTCTTTGATCTGGAAGTGGCCGGGAAGAGAGTGTCCAGAAACCAAGTCTTTTTCGATGTGACCCACAACCTGGAATTGCCAACCAAGCTCAGAATTGAAACGACTCTAAGCAAGACCGGCGAAGATTACACCGTCACGTTGCAGACATCGCAACTAGCCCGAAGCGTTTACCTGTTTTTCGGAGACCTGAATGTTCAAGTGTCGGAAAACTATTTCGACCTGCTTCCAGCAGAGCCTGTAACAATTCGTCTTAAGTCTTCCGCAAGCCTGGACCAGCTGAAAGCTGCGCTAACGCTAACGTCTCTCATGGACGCTTTCGCAACAAAGTAACCGCGACCGCTTGAGGCGGGACATTAGATTTGGAACTCTCGCGCAATGCCAGCCCCGTAAACCAGCGTGAGATAATGGGGCCACTGCGCGGCCCCGTAGCTCAGTTGGATAGAGCAGCGGTTTCCTAAACCGTTGGTCGGCGGTTCGACTCCGCCCGGGGCCTCCATGATTTCGGCCGCTCGCGTGGTTACTATCGATTGGCCGGTTCCGGTTTTCGGGTTGCTGCACTAAATGTTGTGCTATAATGGCTTTCAACGCTACTGCCACGGTTTGCTCGTGACGCGGTGATCCTGTTGGATCAAGATTCATCTCCGCTTTTCCTGCCCGCCGTTTATTCAGCGTCAAATCAAAATAAGAAGAGCGGCATGGGAACTCACCACACGTGTATAAATCAGGCCCCTCCAGAAAGAACAATTACGAATGACAAGTTTTACGGAAATACCGCTATCTTCTGCTTTGCAGCAGAGGCTTGCGACGGCTCAATTCATTATCCCTACGCCGATTCAGGCGCAGGCTATTCCTTATGCCCTTGAGGGCAAAGACGTGCTGGCTACGGCGCAGACCGGAACCGGCAAGACGCTCGCATTTCTGATTCCGATCATCGAAATGCTGCAGCGCGAACCTTCGCAAAAAGTACGAGTGCTGCTTTTGCTGCCAACGCGCGAGCTGGCGATTCAGGTCAACGAAGAATACGGAAAACTACGTGGCAAGGGACTATCGAAGGCGGCGTTGGTAATCGGCGGCGTCTCCGAGAAGGGGCAGATTCAGGCGGTGCGCGCTGGGTCGAGCCTGGTGATCGCAACCCCCGGGCGTTTGCAGGATTTCATCAGCCGCAGGCTGATTGACCTGCGTGAAGTCAAGATCCTTGTGCTTGACGAAGCCGACCGCATGCTGGATATGGGCTTTCTGCCCGCGATCCAGCGCATCCTGGCGATCCTGCCGCAACGCCGGCAGACTTTGTGCTTCTCGGCCACGATGGAGCAATCCGTCGCTGGACTGGTGAACGATTCCATGCGCGATCCCGTGCGCGTGGCGGTTGGTTCGGTGCTGAAGCCGGTGGAAAGCGTCCGGCTGCAGGCTTACGAAGTGCGTCCGGCAGAAACCCGACGTGCTGCGGCAGTTGCTTTACGCGGAGAAGGGACAGACGCTAATTTTTGCCCGCACCAAGCGCGGCACGGAACGGCTGGCCAAGGAACTGGTTCGCGAAGGCTTTTCCGCGGCAATGATTCACGGCGACCGCTCACAATCGCAACGCAATGGAGCGCTTAGTGGATTTCAGCAGGGCCGCTTTCAAGTCCTGGTCGCCACCGACGTAGCCGCTCGCGGCTTGCACATCGATGACGTGGCGCATGTGATCAACTACGACCTGCCCAAGATGGCGGAGGATTTCATCCACCGCGTAGGACGGACTGGGCGTGCCGGATCGGAAGGGCTGGCTACCAGCTTAGTGGCGGGAGGCGAGGTCATCGAATTGCGCCATATCGAGCGCACGTTGAAACTGAAAATCGACCGCAAGCAGGTGGATTGGGCGAATGCAGGACGGTCCGAGCATGTCGTTCAAAACACACTCGCCAGCCGAACGCTGACGAAGTTGCCCGGCGAGGTATTCGCATAACGAGTGAACGCGATTGGTGAGCAAGTCGAAGGGGCGCGTCCTAAGGACGCGCCCCCAGATTTTTGGATGGATTTATTTGTGGTTGTTAGTTTGGACCGAGCGTTCTACGGCTCGGTCTTTTCCGGTTCGCGTTCACGGGGAATGCTGGAAATATCGGCATCGTCTCCTAGTTGAAACAGCGCCGCTTGCTCGGCAGCATGCCTTTGCAATTCATCCAAGTCCAGTTCGTTCGAATCGCCCGGCGTCCCCAACGGTTCGTCTTTGCGCTGAATGCGGCGTTCGGCCTTGTCGCGCTGTTTTTGCTGGCGCGTGTGTTCTTTCTGACGTTTGGTAAAACTCGATCGTCCTCGTCCTGGCATATCCCATCTCCAATCATAAATTGTGACAACTCGGCTGGTGGTTTGCGCTTCGGTCAAGCTCGCGAATCAAGCGGCGGCGGACTGCACCAGACTTCCACCGCGAACTACCGGTCTTGCTGTTCGTCTCATCAATAGCTCATCCGCGCGGATGGAGTTCCGCTACCAGCGGGGTTCCCGGGGCTGACGCGCGTGTCCCTGATAATCGTCGCGGCTGCCGCCCCCTCCACCGCCAAAGCGCTTTCCGCCGCCTCCGCCGCCGCGCGGAGCGTCGGTCTTTGGTTTTGCCTCGTTGATCTTCAGGGCGCGTCCGCCAAGCTCTGTTCCGTTCAAGGCTGCGACCGCCTTGTCCGCTTCCGCTGCATCCGTCATTTCGACAAAGCCGAAGCCGCGGGCGCGACCGGTTTCGCGGTCGGTGACGATGCTGACGCGCTCGACCGCGCCATGCGCTTCAAACAAGCCGCGCAGCTCCGGTTCGGTGGTGCTGTGAGGTAAATTGCCAACATAGAGATTCTTCATAGGAGTTCTTCTCTTTCCGTTGCTTCTGTTGCCGTTTCTGTTGAGAATGTTTCTTGCGCAGCCGTTTCTTCCGTAGCGGTTTGCGTTGCAAGCAAGGGTTGACGAGAGGTTGGTTCGGGTGCGGAATACTGTTCGATCGCTTCCGCCCACCGCGAGGGTCTTGGGGTTTCGCGTATGGCACGGGTTCGCGCCTCGCTAATGGCGCGGACGCTGGAAATTTTCCGGCAGGCTTCCAGGATTCCCCAGCGCTGCGATGCGCCTGGTGAAGCCTGCGCGAGCAGTGCCGCGACCAGCTCCTTGTGCAGGGCGTCCGCATCCGGCTCCGCGGGCGCTTCGTCGGAATGGGGCGCAGCCGCCAGATACTCGGGGCCGCCTACAAAAAAAGCAATTCTCTGCGGAGGAACTGCGCTGCGAAGGTCGGCGCAGAACTTTTCCCGGCTGTCGATTTCCCCGGCCGCGTTGATGAGCACAAGATTGTACAAGTCCGCTCGCCACCAGCAGCGCGCCTCAAGCACATCCGCCGCACAATCCACATCGATGCCGAGTTTCCGCATCACATCGGCGCGCAGATCCCGTTTCGTCCGCGAGCTGTCCAGCAGAAGCACACGCTTCTTCTTGGCTGGAACGCCATCGGGATTCGGCTGCGGCAATGCCATCACAGACGTGGTCATACTACCTTCTCTTTGAGGTTGGCGGGCTTCGGCGGGGCTACAAAGTGTCTCTCCGCCAAGGCCTTCAACATCTTTTCGTTACTCTGGCGGCGGCTGATCTTCTGCCGGCGCCGCCGGTTAAATCTGGCTTTGTCGCCGTTGATTCCGGACATATTTCTCTCCTACCTCAGGGCTGGTTAGGTAAACCCGCAGCCCCGCGCTATTCCTTATAAGTCGATGTTTTGGGATTCAACGAACTCACTTCCAGAGGTTCTCAGGTCTGACACGTCACTCGCCTTTCAGGGAATTTCTCAATCGCGAAGGCGCAACGTGCTGTTCAGGGTGTCTTCGAGGTCAAGACCTTCATTATACGCTGCATTCGCAGATATTGCTGAGGTATTGCGCGCACGTAAGGCACCGCAGGTTTGAAAACTCGCCACCTTGACGCTGATGATTTAGGGCTGCCAAGGGCTGATGGGGTTCGAATTTTTGCAGAGAAGCAGGCAGAGCACGATTATTCCTCCACCTACACCTCCGCTAATCTCGATCCATTTTGGATTCAGGGGATTCCCGGCTGGTTTGGGCCGCGGGGCTTCTCCGCAAGCTGCCGCCTCGTCGCGGGTCGCCTGCTGTCCCTCATGCACGACGGTGGACTGCGAGGAGCTGTTTTCCGGCGTTTTACCCAGCACGCCGCTTTGCGTGATATTCACATCGTATTTGTGGGCCGCAACCTGTACCGCGCCGCTGAAGTCGGCCACGTCGTACTGCGTTCGATCCTTCGAGACGGGCTCGACCTTGATGCAGTTCACGTGCACGCTCATCGACGTCGAGGTTCCCACCGATACGCTTCCATGTTCCAGGGTCAGGTAGTTGCCTTGGAATTTCACCACCGATTGCGGCTGAATCAGAACAGACGATCCTTCGGCGTCGAGATTGGCAACGGAGCCGGGTTTGGTTTCCAGCAAGTCGCCAGAGAAGACAGCCGTCGAGTCCGCCGCCTCAGCGCCGTTCACCCATACTCCGCCTTTGCTGTGCACGATGGCTGCGCCCGTGTCTCCCGCCAGCAGCGACAGCGGACACAGGACAACCATCATCCAGCCAACAGAATTGCGTAAAGCAGACACATTCATAGCTAAACGAAATTTCCACAACGTATCTAGGAGGATCGTAGCGGGAGGGGGTCGGGTCGTCTATTAGCTCTCTGGATGCCGGTCGCGCAAGAATACTTGTGCACTTGCCGTCTCGGCTGCGCCCGGCTTGCGAACCCGGTATGCTGGGCGGACATGCTTTGATGACTTCCCTTCACCTGTTTCGACAGAAATGGTTTGATCGAAGATGGTCTGACTTAAGACGGTCTGACAGACATGAATCAAATCCTGACGTTAGTCCAGCGATTGAATTCCGCGACGTGGCCTACGCGCTGCCTAACGGCCGGCAGTTGCTCTCGCAGTTGAACCTGCAAGTGCAACGCGGTGAGACGCTAGTCTTACTGGGACGCAGTGGCTCGGGAAAAACCACCACACTGAAACTGGTCAACCGGCTGTTGACTCCCACCGGCGGGGAAGTGCGAGTGAATGGCGCTCCCACTGCGGAGAGTGACGTCATTCGGTTGCGCCGAAGCATCGGCTACGTCATCCAGGACGTTGGATTGTTCCCGCATTTCAACGTGGAACGGAACATCGGCCTCGTCCCGCGAATTGAGGGCTGGCCCGCCGAACGGATACATCGACGGGTCGAGGAATTGTTGCAGATGGTCGGGCTTGAGGGCCAAATAGCCTCGCGTTATCCGCACCAGCTTTCAGGCGGGCAGCGGCAGCGCGTGGGAGTGGCCCTGGGCATTGGCCGCCGATCCGGCAGTTCTCTTAATGGATGAACCCTTCGGTGCGCTCGATGCGCTGACTCGCGATCAACTGCAGCGCGAGTTTCTTTCGCTTCAGCAGCGGCTGGGCAAGACCGTGGTTTTCGTCACGCACGACTTGCGCGAAGCTTTGCGGCTCGCGTCGCGCATCGCTCTCATGGAAGCCGGACGCCTGGTCACGGTTCTTCCGCCGCAGGATTTCTTGCGATCAAGCGATCCTTTGGCTGCTGCTTATGTAAAGGCTTTCGGCGACCGACTGGACTCCGTAGCAAATCGAGGCGCGTCATGAACCTCTTTCACTTCCTATTGCAGAACCACAAACAGGTTCTGGAACTCACCCTGGAGCATTTCTGGTTGGTGGGAGTCTCCACCCTGCTCGCGGTGCTGGTAGGCATACCTTTAGGTATCGTGAGCGCGCACTGGCCAGTATGGAACAAGCCAGTGTTGGGAACCGCGAACATCATTCAGACGATTCCGAGTCTCGCGCTCTTTGGATTTCTGCTGCCTGTGCCGTGGCTCGGCGATCGCGCCGATCGCCTCGCGATTCTGGCGTTGACTCTCTACGCTTTGTTGCCCGTAATTCGCAACACCTACACGGGAATCCCCGGGGTCGATCCTGCCGTGGTCGAAGCCGGACGCGGCAGGGACTGACTCCCCGCCAGCTCCTGTTTCAAGTCGAACTGCTGCTGGCGCTGAGCGTGATTCTTTCCGGAGTGCGCGTCGCGGTGGTCGTCTCGGTGGGACTTGCCACCATCGCCGCCGCGATCGGTGCCGGGAGGTCGGCGAGTTCATTTTTCGCGGCCTCGCCATGGTAAACAATCAACTCATTCTGGCGGGAGCGATTCCCGCGGCGGTGATGGCGTTGTCAGCGGATTTCGGCTTGGGATGGTTGGAAAAACGGTTGCGGCCACGATGAAACGGGATCGGCATAGAGGGCATTGCAAACTTTTCGAAGCGGCGCGCTGCCGCCTCGTTTGCCTGGTTCTCGCCGCTTTGGTGTTGTCTTCGTGTGCGTCTTCGCACACTGATCGTATCGTGGTCGGCTCCAAGAACTTTACCGAGTCGCTGATCCTCGGGGTACTTCGGGCTCAGCAGATTGAAGCGAACACGCATTTGAAGGTGGAGCGCCGCTTCAATCTTGCGGGGACTTACAT
>CAVYVQ010000002.1:0-153580 GCA_963771895.1 uncultured Acidobacteriaceae bacterium
CCCCGGCGGTTTTCCGGGGGACCAGCGCAGTGCCTTCACCGCCGCAGGCCGCACTCCCGCAGAACAGAGCGTGTTTATGCATGTTCGGGATCTGTTGCATCTGCGCCACGAACATCCCGCTCTACGCGGAGGCGAATTGATTCACATTTTTGGCGACGACCAGGTCCTCGCCTATGTTCGCCAGTACGCCGGAGGCGAGGCCGGACCCGCCGAGCAACTGCTGATGGTGATGAATAACAGCGACGAGGCCAGAACCGTAGAACTCAACATTAGGGATACTCCTATCGCTAAGACTCGATCGCTGACGACATTAATGGGCACGGGCAAAGCCGAACTCGTAAACGGGATTAGAGTTCCAGTAGCTTCGCGTTCGTTGAGTATCTACCAGTTGAATTGAGGGTTCTTTGCGACACAACACTCGCGCGTTTGGCTCGCTTCCTTATCTGCTTGCCCCACTGCCCTATTTCCCGCCCGCCGCCAGGGGCCGCTTCTGTTCCCTCGCCAACCGCTCCACCATATCCTTCGGCAAATCGTGCAGCAATTCCAGAAATGCCGCATTAGTCCAACCAAAACCAACCACGTTCATCGCATATCCATTCTCCACGTCTGCCCGAACATCCCGCACGCGAGCGCAATGAGCACAATGATGACCAGCGCGAAGCCCGCGTCCAACATCGGCGAAACATATTCGAAGAACGCAAGTATTCATCGCAGCCGGGAAGCAATAGACTTTTTCATTGTAGGTCGCATGGCTAAGGCATTCAAAATGAATTCGATAGCGGGAGATGTCTCAGTCTGAAAAAGGCTCATGTGGAGAAAATGCTCATGCGGGTAGCGCCGCCTCGGCTGTCCCGCCGAGCGAAGCGAGACGGGATCTTCATTGAGGGCAGCAACGTGAGCCGTGACCGGCAATTTTCGTCCGACAGCAACTCGGATATCCTCCACTTTTTCGACAGCAACCTCAATGCCCGGTCCCGCCTCAAAGTTTCATGTCTCAAGCTACGCTCACGCCGTCCATTAAATCTCCGGCGCGACCGCAAGCTGGCTGGAAAAGTTGGACCAGAGTCGGCCTGCTCCTGGCCCTGGCTGGCGCCGTATTATGCGTAGTTGCCCTGGCTTTGTGCCGGCGAGCATTCGGACAGGCTGCGGTGCTGCAGGATTTGCGCGAGGCGAGCGATAGCCAGGTCGAGGTCCGCGCCTTTCACCAGACCTATTTCCCGTTTCCAGGTTGCATTTTGGAAGGAGTCGTTTTTCGCCACGGCCCTCCCCAAGCCAAACCTCTTATCACCATCGAGAAGATAACCATCCGAGGCAGCTACCTTAGCCTCCTTTCTACGCGAGTAGACCGGATCACCGCAGACGGGATGCGCGTGTCTATCCCGGCCTTCGGCACCGGAGAAGCCTTTCATACGACCCCTTCAAAAATTACGATTGGCGTGCTTTTCGCTAACGGGGCCGCCATCGAGTTCGCTTCACACGATCCGAACAAACAGCCTTTACGCTTCGACGTTCATGAAGCCACTTTGCGAGACGTGGGAGGGCGGGGACCGCTCAGCTACCGCGTGAAGGTGCATAATCCCGAACCGCCAGGCGAGGTATCCGTCGAAGGAAGGTTCGGAGCGTGGCGTACGGACGATCCGAAAGAGACGCCGGTTTCAGGCCAATATACCTTTGAACAGGCCGATTTGAGCGTTTACAGAGGTGTCGCCGGTAAATTGTCTTCGATAGGAAAGTTTGGTGGGACCCTCGGCCACGTCGATATTTCCGGCACAACTGACACTCCTGATTTCGAGGTGAAATCGGGCGGACATAAGGTGCGGCTGACAACGGAATTCAGCGCCTTCGTCGATGCCACGCGGGGCGATACCTTTCTGAAGCACGTCGGCGCCAATCTCTGGAAAACCCATATCGACGCGGAGGGTAGTATCGCCGGATATCCAGGAAGGAAAGGAAAAACTGCGCTAATCGACCTGTCGGCGAGCAACGCGCGAATCGAAGACCTTCTGCGCCTGTTTGTCAGCGAACGCCGCCCGCCCATGTCTGGCGCAATTTCGCTGCAAGGCCGAACCGAGATTCCTCCCGGCCCGGGAGAATTTCTCAAGAAAGTGAAGTTGCGCGGTAGCTTCGGAATCGTCTCGGGAACTTTTTCCAAATCTTCCACCCAGGAAGGCGTGGATAAACTAAGCGCAGGCGCGCGGGGAGAAAAAGATCCAGTCGATCCCGAGACAGTGCTCATGAATCTGACCGGACAAGTCAACCTGCTGGATGGCGTCTCAAGATTCTCCGACCTTTCTTTCGAGGTTCCGGGTGCGGCCGCCCGCGTGCATGGATCTTATGATCTAATCAGTCACAAGATCGACCTGCGCGGACAGATGCAGGTGGATTCGAAAATCTCGAATACCGAGACCAGAGCCAAAGCTCTTCTGCTAAAGATGATGGAGCCTTTTTTCAAGAAGAAGAACAAGGGAGAAATTGTCCCGGTCCGAATCTCGGGAATCTACGAGCATCCAACCTTCGGCCTTGACCTTAACGATAAAAAAGCGCAGAAAGTAAGAGCGCCCACGCCCTCGAAAAATGCTCCGCCTTCGCAGCGCAATTGAGAATGGATCATTGGTCGACCCTGTGATCCTCTGTGTCCCCTGTGTTTAAAGACTTGCTGCTTCCCGCGAAGAAAACTGCCTACGGACGCCGGCGGCGCCGTGCCGGAAGCACTGCACCACATGGTCATCCACCATACCCACAGCCTGCATAAACGCGTAGCAGATGGTCGACCCCACAAAATTGAACCCGCGTTTCTTCATCGCTTTGCTCATGGCATCCGATTGCACAGTCCGCGCCGGAACTTGACGCAGCGACTTCCACGAATTCACTCGTGGCCGGCCCTCCACAAATTGCCACACGTAGCGGTCGAAGCTGCCGATTTCTTGCTGTACCCGCAGCAGCGCCTGGGCATTCCGCACCGCCGACGCAACCTTCAGCCGGTTGCGCACGATACCCGGATTCTTCAACAGCTGCGCGATCTTCCGCTTATCATAGCCGGCCACGCGCTCGGCATCGAACCCGTCGAACGCGGCGCGGTAGTTCTCTCGTTTGTTGAGAATCGTCTCCCAGCTAAGACCGGCCTGCGCGCCCTCCAGAATGAGAAACTCAAAAAGCGTGCGGTCATCGTGCGCCGGCACGCCCCATTCTTCATCGTGATAGCGAATCATCAGCTCGCTGCGCGCCCACTCACAGCGAACCACCGGCTTGTCGTTGCCCTTCGCCGTCATCGACTCACTGGCAGGTTGTCAAAAAACTAGATCCGCGGTTTCGTTGAAAAGACCCGCGAATCCGTCTTGCCGTTGCGGCTTTGCTTTGAAAGGCGCGGCTTACAGCCACGCCGCAAAGCCCCACAAAAACCAACAGCGGCTTTAGCCGCCGAGGTGGTCTACTCCAGCGACTTCGGATCCGACCTATTCTTCGGCGACTTCCGATTCAGCAGCGATACCAGCTCTTTCGCGGAAGGCGGAACCTTGTGTTCGACAATAATTTCTTTCGCGTCCAGCTTCTTCCCGTAGAGCTTCTCGTTGGCGTTCCCGTCGGAACGCAAAGTAGATCCCTCAAGCGATACTCCCGCAAACAGCCCCTTGTTGCGCGAGTAGGAAAGAATTTCCGCGTTCATCACGATGTCGGTGGCGCCCTCGGCGGTCCGGCCCTTGGGTCCAGCCGCCGCCGAAGCATCCGCTCCCAGCTTTACCTTGCTCGACAGCAGCGAGCGCGCTCCTTTCGGATTCATCACCAGCAAAACAAAGTCCGTAGCTTGCCCGCCCAGCTGAAATCCGATGCTCACCCCTTCCAGCGCGTATAACGCCGGAGGTCCCCACGGCCCAGTGTAGTGCGCCCCGCTGCGGCAAATCATTACTCCTCGGCCGTAACTGCCTCCCACTCCAAACGCTCCCTTCTTCACCGAAGGCAGAATCACCACGCACTCCGCCTTATCCAGCAGGTCCTGCGGAATGTCGTCGGGAATGTTCAGGATCTCTTTCAAAACCTCCCCAGCGTCTTTCACCCGGTCTTCTTCCTTTTCGTCGTTGGCGGCGGCGAATACGGGAGTTGCTAACAAACACATCGTCAAAAACCACGCGGCAACTGTGTTCATCTTCGTTTCGATTTTCATGAGTATTTCCTCCGCACTCGCTCTCCATCGAACTGTACACGGCTCACTATCTTAAAACCTTCCTCTGGAATTGTAATTCCCAAGTTGTGGAAATCGGGTCGTTTCCCTAAGTCATTTCCAGTGGTTGAAACCAACCACTCACGCGGGTTCTCCGTATGACCAAACGAGTGCTCCTTTTGTAACTTGGCACATGGCTTCAGGCCCTTCTAGAGTCAGTCAAGGTAAGATTATTGGCGGATGGCCACCCGCCCTTCGGCACCCAGCGTGCATCTAATCAACTGGAGTACCCTCTGGCCATGGGTAAGAGTGCAAAAATTGGACGGTTCGCGCATGAGTTACACGGGCTCTTATTGTCGGCTGATCGCGGCGCTGCTGGCGGCTTTCGCCATGGCCTGCGCAATTCCGGCCCTCGCCCAGTCTGACTCCAGTACCACGGCCGCTGTCAGCGCCTACCCTTCCGCTTCCGACGACGATCCCCAGTCCGGCTCGCTCCTCACGATTCATAAACGTGTTGATGAAGTGAACGTTCTGTTCATCGCTACCGACAAGCACGGCAAATTTGTTCGCGACCTTAGCCAGACCGATTTCGCCATTCTCGACGATCATAAGCCACCTCAGTCGATTCTCAACTTCCGTCGCGAAACCGATCTGCCTCTGCACCTCGGCCTGCTCATCGACGTCAGCGGATCGGTGCACAGCCGTTTTGAGTTCGAGCAGGATGCCGCCATCAGCTTCCTGCGGCACTCGGTTCGCGCCAGCTTCGACAAAGCCTTCATAGTTGGTTTCAACACCCAGAGTCAGATGCCGCAGGACTTTACCGACAATGTCGATCTGCTCTCCGCCGGCGTTCATAAGTTGCAGGATGGCGGAGGCACGGCGCTCTACGACGCCATCTACCGCGCCTGCAAAGAAAAATTCTTGAAGGACCGTCCCGACTATCCCGTGCGCAAGGCGATCGTGATCATGAGCGATGGCGAGGATAATCAGAGCGAAATCACCCGCGCCCAGGCCATCGAAATGGCGCAGCGCGCCGAAGTCATCATCTATGCCATCTCCACCGATGACAGCGGCCTCATCCTCCGCGGCGACAAAGTTCTCGAACAGATCGCCGAAGCCACCGGCGGCCGCGCCTTCTTCCCTTTCAAGATGAAGGACATCACCCACTCCTACGCCGCCATCGAAGACGAACTCCGCAGCCAGTACATCGTTAGCTACAAGCCCGCCGACTTCGACGCCGACGGCCGCTTCCGCTCTATCGAAATCTCCGCCCTCAAGAAAGACCTGCAAGTCCGCGCCCGCAAAGGCTACTTCGCCCCGCAGCAATAACTCCGGCTGCGGCGGCATACCGTCCCCTACCCACAAAAAATCGCCGGCAGCGGTTGCCACCGGCGCTAGAGTTCGACATCATCAGTTCTGCACTCAGACTAGGCAGCTTTGCGTATTACTGGCGGGTCGCTCTTCTCTTCGTCCTTCTCTTCGTCGGATTTCGCATCATGAGTAAAAGAAAGATTTGGAGCGTCCGTCCCCTCCAGCATTTTCCGTTTTCTCCACCTGCGGAGGAAAGGTGCCAGTATGCCAAGGAGGATTACCAGCACAGCAAACGCAATAAAGATCGCAAAGGACCCCGTCTTCACAGGCTTAGCGGGGGTAGTGGCGGCTGCAGCAGGCGCGCTATTAGTGTCCGGCGAGGTGGTGGCAACGGGGGTAGTGGCGGCTGCAGCAGGCGTGCTATCAGCCTCCGAGCTAGTGGTGGCAGCAGGGGCAGCAGCTTTAGTGGCGGCTGCAGCAGGTTTTGCTGCCAGCTTCCGTTCTGCTGTCACTGGCTTTGCATGAACGGAGGCTGCCGGAGGTGCGCTGGCGATCTCCGCAGGTGCGCTCCCAGTAGCCGCCGGCTCGGCAGCGGCCGGAGCGGGCGCTACTGGCGTTACAGGCGGAGCGGGCGTAACGGCGGTCTCCGCCGGTGTGACAGTCGCAGCGGGCTCAGTCGTTACGGGAGCGGGCGCGGCGGCGGTCTCCGCCGGAGTACTGACAGGAGCAGCAGTTGCGGCGGCAGCAGCAGGTGCGCCGGCGTTCTCCGTGGGTGTGGTGTCAGAAGCCGCAGGTGCGGCGGCGCTCTCCGCCGGTGCAGCGGCGGCTGCGGCGCAGTGCTCCGAGATCATGTTCAGTTCGGTGACGGCAAAGCTGTTAGCCTCAGCCGCGGAAGCCGCCTCACCTGCTTTTTGCCCAATGAGGCTTACGTCATGGCCCACATGCGGCTTGAGATCGACACTGCGGGTACTGATCTTGAAAACGTGGCCGGTGTTGTCTTCCGCAACGGTGTAGTTACCGTCCGCGCCACCCAGGCAACCTTTAATGTTGGTCTGGTCTGTATTGCTGCCTGCCGCGGGCGTCTGCGCAAAGGCCAGAGCGGCCAGCAGCACCGGTACAACGATCAACAAGAATGCTTTCTTCATGGAGTCCTCCGAAGATTCTCGCCTTGCAGCGGTCTGAAATTTCGCTTGGGATTCAATTCTGCTTTCGATTCTGATGTCGAACCCTCGAGGCTTTCGGGTTCCGGCCTGAGAACTTCGAGCATCCTAGGGAAACACCGCAATATTATTCGGCAGCAACCTTGCCTGTCTGTGTCAAACCGCTCACATATGGAATTAAGCTCATCGCCATCTACAACAAAGCGTCCCCCCTTCCTTACCCTCGGAATACTCCTCTGAACATCTTCCGGATCGCGGACCTCCCCATCACTTCTCTCACGCCCTGCGCCGCTTCACCCTCGTCGCAACCCGCATGAATGTCGATCGGCCCGTCATCCCCGCCCTTCGCCGCATCCATCAGCAAATGCCAAGCCTCCCGGTACTTCTCATATTTCTGCTCCTTGACGCCCGGCCGAAAATACACATTCGCATCCCGATCCCCCACCACCGCATACGGGATGATGTACCAATCATCCGTCGGAATAATGTAAATCGCGAAAAAGTCCACCGTCCCCGGAGCGTACCCGCGCCGCCCCCTCGCCCCATGCTTCATATTGACGCTCATGCAGTAACTGCCAGCCTTACATTGATAAAGCGTGCACTTAACCTGCACCCGCAGAATCGGCCCCGCACCACTCTCCACTCCCACGTCATAAGGCCCAAACCCTCCATACGGACTCGACACCCTCAGCCCGTAGCTCATAGCCAGCACCATGAAGTACATCTCAGCCCAAGCCCCACGCTCCCGAGTCCCCTTGATCCGCCCTCCCATAGTCTTCCGGTGTTTCATAGTCAGCCTCACTCCTTTCTGCCCACAAAAAGAAATCGCGGCCAAAAGGCCGCGACGCTTGCACCACTCCAAATTGTCGGATTACGTTTTGAAAGGGCGGCGGCTTCAGCCGCGCCGTAAAGCCCGCAAAAAAACAGCAGCTTTAAGCCGCCGCAGGTTGTCAGTCCGAGTGAACGGTCATCCTGAGCGAAGTAAATGCTTCGCGAAGCGAAGCATTTACGCAGTCGAAGGATCCCTATCCCCTCTGGAGCAGCATCGGCCCCGCAAGGCGTTCCTAATCCCCGCACTCACAGAGCGCTTGCACCATCACATTCTTGTTAAGGGTTACCAGCCGGAGTGAACGACCACTCTTTCCAGCCAGCATTTCCAAATCTCGACTCTATAATACCATTATATCATACCGCATAGGGTAAATGCGACATATTAGCTAACTTTATATTCCCTTTCCTTTCAATGACCTAACCCAAATTTTCGCCTTTTATTCCTCTTGACAACAGTTTTGAGCCATTTTGTATAACTAGTGGCTAATATTCCTCATTCCTGGCGGGCAAATTGTAGCAGCAGTTCGAGTTAGGCTGGCCCACCATTGCACATCGCATCGGCAATGCTCGGCCACTGGCAAGGCAGCCCCGCTCGTGGTAGTGCTCGAACGTGCTGCACTTAGCACCAACCACTTAAGCACTTTGAGAAGGTCAGTCTTTTTTCGGCCCACCATGAGCGCTCATTGTTATCTTGTGTGTGACAAAAAAGCCCAAACCCCTCGGTCTGGGCTTTCTATGAAGAATTAAGCAGCTGTCAGTCACCCACGGTGCAAGGCTTGTCGTTGTTGAGATTGTTGAAGATGTCTCCCTGACTCTTAATGGTATCGAGGTTGTCGCTTTCAATCGAAGTGTTTGTCGCGTTGATGGCATTTCGCGCCGCATAACAAGTGTTTACCGAGTGTGTTGCGTTCAGTATTCGGGCGATGGCTTGGCGCAGAAGAATGATCTCTGCTCCTTCCAACGTATTGCCCCCTCCTGCACCGCAGGCACTGCTGTCCGATTCCAGCAATGTGAGTAGCGACATCTGGCCAACACAGGAAGTGGGGTCAACTGAACTAAATAGGGTGCTAACCAGGGTGTTTTGGGTCAAGCCCGTAAGACACGAGGCATTGCCGGTGATGAACTGCGGGTGGTTCTTGTAGAAACCTGGGGTGCAAGCTTGCGTCACCGGCCAGGCCGAGGAAGTGGCCACGGCCCCAAGAACCACGAGTATTACGAGAAGTACCTTCATATGTTTCATTCGAGTTATTTTTCCCTCCTTGTAGGGCTTTCTCTACCTAAACGTCCGTTCGCGCCCTTGCCCGAAACCTAAAACTCTTTACCAGCAACCGAACCACCGCACCACGGCACTGGCGTCGACCGGAGCGCTGAAAGCATAGTGCTCCACTAAAACATGGGCAAGAAGCCTTTGGACTCCAGTGGTACTAATAGTGCGTTGCTGACTTCGTGGGATGTTTGTCTATGACCTAGATCAATTCACACTCCTGTAACCAGATAATGTGCGCATCAAAGTCCGAGACTTTACCAAATAAGGCTAATGGAGTGGCCTTTGCGAAGGATTGAGCAACGATGCTCCCAATCTTGTTCGAAGGTGCGTTGCGACGTGATACGTGAGAGCACCCAAAGGCTACTTCCCACTGGTCAGCTTTGACGCTTCCGCGATGGTTTCCTGTTCGTGATAGACCCCGGTTATCACCAAGCATGGAGTGCCTTCTGCATTCAAGTAATAGGCGAGCTTGCGGGAGCAACTCCGGACAACAATCCTGAAGTTTTGTGATGCCGTGCCGCGCCGGGACGGCCTCGGGGTTAATTTCCGGTACGTAAGCCGACTTCGTCTTTTGATGGTACGTCACGGAGTTGAGCAACTTCATTGGTGTCGATCGTCTCGGCGCATTCACCTTTTTCGTCGTAATCGCAGACGCGACCGGGATGGGCTTGTTTGCATTTCTGGCATAGTTGAGTAGCCATTCCACTTCCTCCAATTTGCGATCAATCGTATCGAAGATGCGACCTGACGGACCGGGATGTACCCTCACGTTACGCGGTATTCCGCTCGGCGTCTGGTCAGAAGCGACCACTCTGGACCAGGTATGCGCAACCGGTGGCGCCGTCGTCAATTGATGCAATATCTCAAGGCGCCCACCTTCGCAAGGGTATCCGCAGCGGGGCATGTAACCAAGATCGCCATCGACAAGTGTGCGTCCCAGAGAGAGAAAACAGAGGGCATGAGGAAAACCGGGCTGGTGTTCTGCTTGCTTCTGGCCGGTTGCGCGGCGAGGAAGCAGCCGGTCGCGGCAACCCCGCCTCCCATACGGAGCCAGATGCCGGCACCCACTGCCGAACTCATCGAACATTGTGTAGTAGTTAAGCAGGAAAATGCCAACACAGTGACCTGCAGGTGTCTGCCCGCGACCACGGTGATCGATTCAAGAACGGGGCACACTACCCTAGTTTGCAAGGCAATGAAGGAAGAAAAATGAGATCGCTGGCTTTGCTGGCGACGGCAACTGTTGATAAATCGTCTTAACACTCATAGTGCCAGAACCATGTCGTTACTGGGCGGCTAAACGGGCATGGGTGACTGACATACCGGTGCTCGCCCTCGTTTGCGCCCACGCCCCCTCTGTGCTAACGTCCCATTGATTCCAGATTAAGATTCCAAGATTAAGATTCCGAGATCAACCCTTCAACCCTCCCCAAGGAGACGCTCATGGTCGGCATCATCTTCCTCGCACTCCTCGTCGTCATCGCCGTTGTGCTCATTGGCATGTACAACAGCCTGGTGCAGCTGAAGATACGCTGCGACTCCGCCTGGTCTGACATTGACGTGCAGCTCAAGCGCCGCCACGATCTCATCCCCAACCTGGTTGAGACCGTAAAAGGCTATGCCTCGCACGAAAAAGGCACCTTCGAAAACATCGCCAAGTTCCGCTCCCAGGCCATGCAGGCCACCACGCCCGAGGGCAAGGCCGTGGCCGAAAATCAGCTCACCGGAGCGCTGAAGAGCCTGTTCGCTGTAGCCGAAAATTATCCCGAGCTGAAGGCCTCGGAACAATTCACCCAGCTTCAGGAATCGCTGAGCCAGACCGAAGACGCCATCCAGAACTCGCGCCGCTACTACAACGCGGTGGTGCGCGACTTGAACACAAAGATCCAGTCATTCCCCACAAACATAATCGCCGGCATGTTCAACTTCACGGCCCGCCAATTCTTCGAAACCACCGACGCCGCCGACCGCGAACCAGTCGCGGTAAAGTTCTGATCGTATGACGGCAGGCCGCGTCTCACGCGCGATGACCCCATTCTCTTGTCATTCCGAGGAGCAAGAGAGAGAACCAAGATCCCTCGCTTCGCGAGGGATGACAACGATAAGAACCTTCCTTATCTTTGCAACCATCCTCGTCGTCGCCGCGCCCCTCTTCGCCAAATCGTGGCGCGTCTCCAACTTTCAGGACACCATCACCGTCAACCCCGACGGTAGCGCCTTGGTCAACGAAACCATCACTCTAAACTTCGTCGGAGAGTGGAACGGCATTCACCGCACCATCCCCATCGAATATCCCGGGCCAAACGGCACCAACTACCAACTCTTCGTCCAAGTCACCAGCGTCACCGACGAAAACGGAGCCAAGCTCAAGTACGACTCTTCCACCTCCGGCGCGTATCGCGATCTGAAGATCTACATCCCCAACGCCGTCAATGCCACGCGCACGGTCGAGATCGCCTACCGCGTGCGCAACGGCACGCGCTTTTTCGACGGCTACGACGAATTTTATTGGAACGTGACCGGCAACGACTGGCCGGTTCCCATCGACCACGCCGCAGCCAGCCTGCGCTTCCCGGCTTCCGCCAGCGAATCGCTGCGCGCGCAGGCCTTCACCGGCGTCTACGGCTCGACCGAGCGCAACGCAACCGCGAAAGTAAACGGCTCCGACGTTGAATTCGAAACCAACAACCCTCTGCCCATGCGCGGCGGCCTCACCATCGATGTCTACATCCCTAAAGGCATTCTCAAAGAGCCGGGACGCCTCGCCAAACTTTTCTGGTTCATCGGCGGCAACCCCGCGGTTTTCCTGCCGCTGGTCACGCTCGCCGTCATGTCCGTTCTCTGGTGGTACAAAGGCCGCGATCCCGACCCCGGCATGTCGGTCGCCCCCATGTATGATCCGCCGCCGGGAATCTCTCCGGCGGAATGCGGAACTATGCTCGACGATCGAATCCATCCAAGAGATATAACATCGACCATCGTCGATCTTGCCGTGCGCGGCTTCATCAAGATTGAAGAGACGGACGACAAAGGCCTCCTCTTCCATCACAAGGACTACATCTTCCACCTGCTGCAGAAACGCCAGGACTGGCGCGGCCTCGCCCCGCACGAACTCGTCATGCTCGAGAACATCTTCGTGGGCGACGCCACGGAGACGCGCCTCTCCAGCCTGAAAAACCGTTTCTACACCGCCGTCCCCGTGGTTCGCACCGACATTATGTCGGCGCTCAAGCAGAAAGGCATCTACGCGCTCGATCCCGAGTCGGCCAACGGCTACAGCTTCGGAGCCGCAGTCGGCATCCTCATCCCCTTCGCTGTTCTCCAGTTCTTGGGATGGGTGGATTTTTTCAGTTCAGTCCCGGTAGTTATCGTGTCCCTGGCAATCGCGGCCGTGATCTGGTGGCTCTTTGCCCGCGTGATGACTGCGAAGACTCTCAAAGGGTCGCGCGTTCACACCGCCGTCCTCGGATTCCAGGAGTTCATGAACCGCGTCGACGCCGACCGCCTCAAAACCATGCCGCCCGACACCTTTGAAAAATTTCTCCCCTACGCCATGGCCCTGGGAGTCGAGCATCACTGGGCGCAAGCCTTCTCCGGCATCGTGAAAGATCCGCCGTCGTGGTATGTGGGCCCGGGATACGGCTACGGAATGGGCTTCAATCCCATCTTCTTCTCTTCGTCGATGCACGGCATGGCGACGGATATGCACCAGGTATTCGTCTCCGCGCCGCGCGCCAGTTCCTCGGGATCAGGATGGAGAGGCGGCGGAGGCGGCTTCGGCGGTGGCGGAGGCTTCTCCGGCGGCGGCTTCGGCGGTGGCGGCGGCGGCGCGTTCTAAGCCTTCCCGCAGCGAAAATTTCTGGTGCAGGTTCTAAGGTGCGGACGCGGGAGAATTTCTGGTGCGCCCGGAGAGACTCGAACTCCCAACCCTCTGCTCCGAAGGCAGATGCTCTATCCGATTGAGCTACGGGCGCAAAGGAGCATTTTACGGCAAAATCGGCGGGCGGCGCACAGTCGAGCCCACGGAGGGCTGAAGCCCACATCTTTCGCGAACGCTGGGGCCGCGACTGAAGTGGCGGCCTTCCCAAGAAAATATATATTGCAGCTTTCAGAAAAAGGCAAAAGGGGCCGCTCCCGAAAGAGTCTGGGCCCCTTCTTATCAAAAGTTAAGCTTTAGTTTTCTCCGGCGGTTACATTGCTTCCCCAGAGTACGTTACTGCCCCAGAGTACGTTGCTACCCCAGAGGACGTTGCTGCCCCAGAGGACATTCGAACCCCACAGGACGTTGCTGCCCCACACTGCGTCTGAACCCCATAGGACATTGCTACCCCACAGAACGTTGCTGCCTGATACGGTTCCCGATCCCGTATTGCCACTCGACACTGACGTTCCGCTGACGAACTGCTGAGAGCCCCACACGGCTGTGTCGGACCACGTGGAAGATGTGTTCCAAACCGCCGAGGGATCGGCAGTCATGGTCACCTGATTTGTAGTCGCATTAAAAGTAGCGATCGGAGACATCGCCGTGCCCTTGGCGACATCGGTGTTGGTGAGGGCAGCTTCGACGTCCACGTAGCCGGCGCCGACGGTGAAGACATCATATTGGTCGGTGTAAGTGATTCCGGTGGTTGGATCGGTCGTGCTGCTATACGCCGGCAGGGACTTCCATGCCGTCTTCATCAAGCGGGCCTTGACCTGATCGGGGTTAAGGTTCGGAAATTTCTGCAGCAGGTCGGCGACGACTCCGCTGAGCACGCCTGTTGCCATGCTGGTTCCACTCAGAGTGAAATACGTGGAGGAAGAAGAACTGTTGCCGCCTTTGATGTAGTAACTGTTCGCCACGCGGTTGCCGGGATTCTGCGTGTAAAGTGTGGAGCCCGGCGCCTCGAGCGACACCAGCAGGTTGCCGGGCGCGACCAGGTCGGGCTTCACAACCGCGTCGACCACCGTCGGACCCTTGGAACTATAGCTGGCTATAAGGTCATCGACGCGAGTGGGCGTGCCCATGGGCTTCATGGCGCCCACTGTGATGACATAGGGATCGTTGCCGGGCGAAGTGACAGTGGCGTAGCCGTCGGTGGGCTGATAGCGTCCATTGTTTCCTGCGGCTATGACCACTACGATGCCGCTCTTCCATGCCGCCTCGACTGCCTGGCAGAGCGGATCAAGTTTGTAAGTTTCGTAGACCGCGCGGCCCAGAGAAAGATTGATCACGCGAATGTTGTATTTGGATTTCAGAGCAATCGCCTGGGCGATGGCGGCGATGACCTCGCTGTCGGTTCCGGAGCCGTTTGCATCGAGCACGCGCAAGTTGATGATTTTCGCGCCGGGCGCGATTCCTTTGAATGTCTTGCTATAGAGAGGGCCTGTGGAGCTTAGACCGTCGCCTGCGATCAGTCCAGCTACGTGAGTGCCATGGCCGTACTGGTCAGTGGCGCTCGAATTTCCTGGCACGAATGACTGTTGATAGACCACTCGCGAGAGAGGAAGAATCCCCGTGTTGAGATCCGGGTGATTGTTCACGCCGCTGTCGATGAGCGCTACACCAATGCCCGCGCCAGTGTAGTTCGACTGCCAGGCGAATTCCGCGTTAACCGCGGAGGCAGCATTGCTGAGCGTTGGCGCCAGCGGGCGGTCGCTGCTGATGTATACGACATTCGACTGGTTCGAGAGGTTCACGAGGCCGGTGCCATCGAGCAGGGCCACTACCCCATTGAGCAGCGGAATCGTCCCGAGAATCTTGCCGCCCAGCTTTTCGATGTCGTTCAGGAGGCAATCGACAAAGCCGAACAGGCCGTTGCAGTTCACCTGGGTTCCAGGCGCGTATTGGACGATGACCTGTATCTGCTGCGTGCTCGTCTTTTGGCTGCGCAGTTCCGGCGATAGCTTCGAGTCGTCCGCCTGAACCAGCGTTCCAGAGACAGTCAGCAATAGAACTAGAAATCTCTTCATATCCCCTCAAAGGCGGACCCACTCCGCCTGGCGCATGAGCTACATGGTCAGACGTGCAGGATGGGGGCCAAAATCGACGGCGTTTGTGCTTGCTAATCAACGAGTTAGCGGGGGTTGATCCTGAGCCTATGGGACAGGTTGTCCCGTCGCACGGATGCGGGGACAATTTGTCACACCGGTCGCTGATGAATGCCGCGCCTGAAGGGGCTGTGGTGTGGAATCTTTGCGCGGCGCTGAAGCGCCGCTCTTCCACGGTAGTGCAGACGTCCTTTTCACCGTCGAATGAGGTCAAGCGCAAAGTCAAAGGCAGCGGACAGGAGTGTCCGCTCCACACGCACAAAGTTACACGATGGTAACCGGCGGAGTCACTTTTGCCCGGACATTGACCTACCCCTTCGGCAAGAATCTAAGGGGACTCCCAATGTCGTGGGCTCGACAAATCGGCGCACGCGTTTATATCGCGGGGATGGCGTTTGCGGCCTTCGTCTGCTTCTCTCTGTCGTTTTTTTACTGGCATTCCAGCGATCCGGTTAAGTTCGTCTGCTACCTGATCGCGGCACTTCTGGCCTCGTCCTTCAAAGTGAGCCTGCCCGGCATTGAAGGAACGCTGTCGATGAATTTTCTGTTCACCCTGGTGGGCATTCTGGAAATGAGTTTGCCGGAGACGTTGCTGATCGGACTGGTCAGCACTCTCGCCCAATTCTATTGGAAGCCTTCGCGGCGCCTGAAGCTGGTGCAGTTGGTCTTCAATTTATCGCACGTGACGGTTTGCGGCGCGGCGGCGTATGGCGTGTACAAGCTGGTCGCCATTCATATTCTTCATGGACCCGGACCGCTGGCTTTAATCGCGGCAGCGATCACGCACTTTCTCTTTGGTACAGCGGCGATGTCAACCATCATCGGCCTGACGGAAGACAAGCCCATTTCGAAGGTCTGGAGCGCGAGCTATTTCTGGCTGTTCCCGTATTACATGGTTGGAGCGGCGATTGCCGGCTTCGTTGGCTTTTTGAACCGGCACATCGGATGGCAGGCTTCTCTGCTAGTCTTGCCGCCGATCTACCTTATGTACCGCTCGTATCGTCTTTACCTGGGCAAACTGGAGGCAGAAAAGCAGCACGCGCAAAAACTTTCCAGCCTGCATCTGCGAACCATCGAAGCGCTCGCCCTGGCCATTGAGGCCAAAGATCAAACTACCGGCGAGCACCTGCAACGAGTCCGCGTGTACGCCATGGAACTGGCGCGGGATTTGGGTTTGACCGAAGACGAAACGGAAGCCTTGCGGGCGGCCTCGGTGCTGCATGATATCGGCAAGCTGGCCGTGCCGGAACATATTATTTCGAAGCCTGGGAAACTCACGCCGGAAGAATTCGAGAAAATGAAGATCCATCCTATTGTTGGGGCGGAGATTTTGGAGCAGGTCGACTTTCCTTATCCAGTGGCGCCGATCGTGCGCGCACATCACGAGAAATGGGATGGAAGCGGTTATCCGAATGGCCTGGAAGGCGAAGCCATCCCGATCGGCGCGCGCATTCTTGCCGCCGTTGATTGCCTCGATGCGCTGGCTTCCGACCGCCAATACCGGAAGGCGCTGCCGTTGCACGACGCCATGGCAAAGGTCGCATCGGAAGCCGGCGTCAGCTTCGATCCGCGCGTAGTAGGGATTCTGCAGCGGCGTTATGTGGAACTGGAGAATCTCGCCAATGAGGAGCCTTGTCAGGCGCCCCCGAAATTGTCGACCGATATCAAGGTGGAGCGGGGACTGGCTCCCGATGCGGGTTTCGCGGAGCCCGAAAAACCTGTTGTCTATGAGGCGACCGCCAGAGACCACCTCACCGTCATGGCCGCGGCTCGGACGGATGCGCAGACGCTTTCGGAGTTTGGGCTGAAGCTGGGCGCTGTGCTTAGCCTGGAAGATCTGCTCTCGCTGCTGACGGTGCGAGTGAAGCGCCTGGTGGTGCACGACGCCATGGCAGTATATGTGGTGAGGAACAAGGCGCTGGTTCCGGAGTTTGTCAGCGGGGAAAATTTCCGCCTGTTCTCTTCTTTGAGGATTCCGGTTGGCGACGGTCTTTCGGGCTGGGTTGCGCAGAACGCCATGCCGATCGTGAATGGTAATCCTTCGGTCGAGCCGGGCTATCTCAACGATCCCACTAAGTACAGCACATTGCGCTCGGCGCTAGCTGTACCGCTGACGGGAGCTTCGAGTGTGGCGGCTGTGCTTGCGCTGTATCGGGTCGGCGCGGATGCGTTTAGCCGGGATGATCTTAGTGTGTTGCAGGCTTTGGGATCAGGGTTAGGCGTGGCGATTGAAAATGTTTTGCAGCGTTCGGTAGGAGTGAGCAGAGTTGCCGCGTCGGCGGCACGCGCGGGCGGCGCTTGAGGTATAGGCAGAGCCCTCGCTGCATGGTTCACCAATTCTCACCGCTCCAGACGTTCTTCACCCGGACCCCGCTTCGTGCTAGAGTTTGGTTATGGAGATTAGGGTCAATATTCCCGACGAGCTAGCAACGCAGGCACAGGCGCGCGGCGTAGCGGTGGAAGCGTATGTCGAGGAACTTCTGGCCCAGCAAGTAAGCGCTGGCCCGGGTACAAGCAAGCAACCGCGAACACCGGAACAGATTCGCGCCTGGCTCGACTCGTTAGCGCAGTTCTCCAACAAAATTCCATCCCTGCCCGACACCATCTCCCGTGAATGGATCTATCAGGATCACGACTAAATGCCCATCCCTTCGTGTTTAATCGACACGAATATTCTGTTGCGTATTGCGGGACGTTCCGATCCGCAACACCAACTCATCGACGCGGCTCTCGCCAAACTGGCCCTCGAAGGCACAACTCTACACTAAACACACCAGAATATTGCGGAACTGTGGAACGCTATGAC
Organism: uncultured Acidobacteriaceae bacterium; assembly: GCA_963771895.1. GTDB lineage: Bacteria > Acidobacteriota > Terriglobia > Terriglobales > Acidobacteriaceae > Sulfotelmatobacter. Next base: position 17,559 of record CAVYVQ010000002.1, read on the forward strand.
ACGGCCCGTCAGCCGCAATGGCTTTGGTTTGACGGCAGCCGAGGCTGATCGCGAAGTCCGGGTGATCGAGGCGGGCATGAGCCTCTTGTCTGACAACGAGAGTATCTATCGGGAGTGGCGGAGGATCGTCGTACAGCACGCCGTCTCAGGAGTTCAGGTGTATGACGCCCGCCTCGCGGCCGCCATGCTCGTCCACGGTATCAAACACCTGCTCACGCAGAACGTTACGGACTTCCGCCGTTACAATGGTCTGACCGCAGTGGATCCGAATAGTATTTAGAGACGGCCTGTGGAGCCCACGTTCCTCCCATTCGCTCGCCGGGCTCGGCTCGGATGACAGCACCTTTGAAGTCGAGATCGTCCTGGCTACTCCATTTCAAAACTGAGGTAGGTGAGGCCATCTGGTCGTTCGACTGGATTACTACGGGATCGCCGGACTTCAGGGCTGCGACCACGGCGCGCAGCGTTGCCATGTCGGTGATGGGAGTGGTGTTGACCGTGTGAATCACGTCGCCGGTCTGGAGGCCGGTGTCGGGCAGGATGAGGTCGGCGGCGCGGCCGAGTACGACCACACCGGAAGGAATGCGCAGCGAACCGATGCGGCTGCGCAGATCGCCGGTGATATCGATGGCGAGAATGCCCAGGCGCGGGACAATATCTTTTTCGGTGTCGGCCGCGTCGAAGAGTTGATCCATCTGATCGCGATGCTCGATGGCGGGGATGTAAAGAGTTTTTTTCTGGTCGGCGCGCAAGACTTCGAGCTGCAGCACCTGATCGAGGCGGTGAAGGTATAGGGCAGAAGAAAGCTGGGGAAGGGTTTCGATGCGGCGCTCGTCGGCGGAGAGAACGATGTCCTGAATCTGCAGGCCGGCGGCAGCGGCGGGGCCGTCGGGCTTGACGTCGGCGATGATGACTCCCCAGTGCTGGGCAAGTTTGAGTCCGTCGGCGAGCGTAGGCGTGATTTCCTGAGCCACGGCGCCGATCTCGACTCGGTGAACGTGGCCGTACTGGCGGAGGCTGTGGTAGACGAAATCCACGATGCGCGAGGGGATGGCGAAGCCGAGGCCCTCACTACCGCCGCCTTGAGAAAGAATGAAAGTGTTGAGGCCGAGAACCGATCCGTTCATGTCGACCAGCGGTCCGCCGCTATTGCCGGGGTTGATGGGAGCATCGGTCTGGATGTAGGTGAGCGGCTTGTCGGGATCGGCCTGGCGAGCCACGGCGCTGACTACTCCCATGGTCACCGAGTTTTGCAATCCTTCGGGACTGCCGATGGCGAAGACGAGTTGGCCCACGCGGGGACGTTGTTGCGTGAGCAAAGCGAGCGTGGGAAGGTCCTTCTCATCGATTTTGAGCAGGGCGAGATCGGTCTCTTTGTGCGTTCCGATCAGGCGGGCTTCGAAGATTCGCCGTCTCCCTGCCGCGATGGAGCGGCCGTTGTCGGTGGGCAGGGGCAGGGCTACCTTAATGCGCTGCGCGCCTTCGACTACGTGAGCGTTGGTCATGATATAGCCGCTGGGCTCGACGATAACTCCGGAGCCGACGGCGTGTTGGCGCACGATCAGGGCGGTCTGCGCGCGGCTCTCTTCGTGGAGGGATCCAAAGCCGGTGACCAGAATTTGAACTACCGCGGGAGATACTTTTGCAGCTAGGCCCTCAAGGGCATTGTTGATCTGCATGAGAGCCGCGACTGCGGTTGCGGATTCGTCCGGCTTAGGCTGCGGCTTTTCTTGCGCGGCTTTCGTAGCGGGAGCTGGGTTGGAGGGTTTCTGGGCTGGCGGCTGCTGGGCTAGCAACTGGGTGGCTGGGAGCAGGAGGAAAAAACACGCCTGCAGGATGAATTGGCGAGGCCGGCGCGCCGGGAGGAAGAATGAAGCGGGCATGAGTTTCTCTCCTGGGTAACGAAGCAAGTCCTATCAGACGGTATCACGCGCGGCTCGGTTCCGAGGTAAAACTCGGTCAAGGTTCGCGGGAAGATGCGTGTGTTTAGATGTGGCAGGGTGAGACTGGATCCGGGATGGGATGACGTGCGTCAACCTGCTGACAGCGCCACGGCCGCGCACTTCGACGTGAAGTGCGCGGCCGTGAGGCTAGGTGAGACGCTTAGCGGCCAAGGGCGAACAATACGGCGTCATTGATGGCGAACGCGGTGCCATCGGTGCCGATCAGGGTGGGGGTGTAGGCTTCTCCGATGCCGCTGCTTAAGGTGATGACTTGCGAAAGAGTGTTGGCGGTCAGGTCCCAACGATAGAGTTTGCCGTCTTCACTGTTGACGAGAACAGATTTAGTGATTGGGTCCACGGCAGCGGTGTTGATGCACCACTCGCGAACCGCGCCCGGGAAATTTGGGAAATTAGGATCGGGAGTGACGCCCTTGATGGTGAGCACTTCGTTCATCACGAGCGTGGATGGGAAGACGGGGTCGGGTTCGGTGGCGTTAGGATCAAGAATCGCCACCTTATTAATGCCATCGCCGGTGCCGATACCGGCGTAGTTGTTGTACTTAGTCATCACCAGATATTTGGAAGTTCCATGATAAGAAGGGACCAGGGAGGCGCTGACAATCGATGCCGTGTCATCCCATCCAAAACTGCCGGGAGTTTTCAGCTGGCTGAGAGTGCTATTGAAGTGGAGGAGCCAGCCGCGGTCGTTGTGCCCGGGAAACGGATTTTCGAGGACGCCGAAATAGACGTCGCCGTCCGGTCCAACCGTTGGTGTGGCGCTGCTTTCGTCGGGGATTTCGGCGTCGAGTCCAGAGTTGGGGTCAATAAGACGGACTTTAGCAATGGTCTGCAAGGTCTGGCTGTTAAGAGCGAGCAAATATCCAAAACCAAAATCGGCACTATTTACGCCGACGTAGAGGGTTTTTCCGTCGTGAGACAAAGCCGGAGCGCAACTCATATCGACCTTGGTGATTTGCGGGTCTGCGGCTGCGGTAGTGGCTGCGACGAAGGAGCCTTGGCCGGTAGTGGAAATCCTAGCCAGGCCGCTCTGCAGGCCGATGGGAGTAGCCCCAAGGACCACAAATCCGAAATAGAGGTTGCCCGCAGCATCGGCTGTGATAGGAGTGTTGATCTGGACATTGGCGTTGTAGACCGTGGGGTCGGCGCTGAAATTGCTGGCGCCGTAGAACACCAGGCGCGAAACCTTGCCGGTAGCCTGGTCGGGAGTGTCGCGTACCAGCACCGTGCCGCCAGCGGCGGGCAGATAGAGTTTTCCGTTGAAAAGTACCGGGCTGAAGCTGGGCAGGAAACCTGCCGAGGGAGCGTGATAGCCTGTTTTCAGGGTCCAGAGCACGGCTCCGGTCGCCTGGTTGTGTGCTTCGAGGCGGAAGTTGTCGGTGCCGGTCTTGACCGGAACAATGACGGTGCCCGCAGGAGTGACGAGCGGAGAACCGTAGTGAATGAAGATCTCTCCTGCGGGAGGCTTGAGGTCGACCGGGGTTCGCCAATGAATCTTCGCAAGCGGCTGGGCGGCGACGGAGGATACGGCGGTATGCTGCGCGTTGCGAGCGTGACCGGGCCATCCCTGGGCCTGAACGGCGGCGGGTGTCTGTGCGGCGGCAGGCAAGAGCGTAAGCGCGGATAGAAGGGCGACCGCTAAAGCGGTAATGAAGGTTGAGCTTCCAGTGTGCTGCATGAAATCCTTTCGTCTATGCAGAGATTAGACTCGATGGGCGGCATCGCACGATGCTTGGCAAGCCGAGCGTAACGTCATCTGAAGGGTAGTTGAGAGTACTTGGTCGTGTGTCACGAACACGTAAAAGTTTTTGCTGGTGTCGGAGACAAACTTAGAGGGATGTCAATGGAGCTGAACCATTTTGGATCAAACCGTGGCGAGGCTGCCTCACTCCGTTGCGGTTTCTAGAAACCGTCGAGCTGCGATCGACTGGAGAGTCGAAGGCGGCTGTCCCCACATGAGCGTTGGCTGAGGGGGGAATCTAGGTACTACCCTTAACTAATTCGGAATCAGGCTTTTATCCGGGTTGCATCCGTGATATAACCGCCCCTGAGCAACAAAAAGTGGGTGATCCGCCTGCCAGGAGCGTATTCTGGAGGTGTTGGCTCGGTTTGCGTAGAGTCAAGGATCTGACTGGGATCGGTTCCTGGTAGCGGGTGAGCCTGCGTATCAGGTCAGGAGAGTGAGCCAAATGAGATCAGGTCGCGAACTAGATCGCGAACCAAGTTACGAAATAGGAGGCACTGTGTCCGAAGAAGCACGGACCGGAAAAAGATTTCCGCTGGAATTGCCGATCAAGATTCACGAAGAGAATGCCAGCGGCACCACCAAGGGGCTTACCGGAAACCTGAGCGCGGCGGGAGTTTATATTCGCGCCGATGCGGCGCTAGAAATTGGGTCGCCGGTGGAGTTTGAGATCACGCTTCCGCCCGACGTTACGGGGGGCCAGGAGAACGTCACGATTCAGTGCAAGGGACGCGTGGTACGCTCCGACCCCACGGGGAGCAGCCCGGACGGCAAAGGTGTGGCGTGCGTGATCGACTCATACGAGTTTGTGAGGAAGTAGGAACAAGCAATAAGGAAGCGAGCCAAAAACGCGCGATTATTGTGTCGCAAAGAACGCGACACTTTGTGCGGCTCGCCCAGGTCCTTCGGCGGGCAAAGAGCGGCCGCCTCAAGGATGACAAACGAGTTTCGGGAGCGCCAATAACATGCTGAAACTGATACTGGCCGATAACCAGGCAATCTTCCGAGCCGGCATTGCCAAGGTGCTGGCGGTGGAAGACGAGATGCGCATCGTGGCGCAGGCTCAGACGCCGGAGCAGATGTTCATGGCTCTGGACAAATTCCGTGCCGCGGTGTTGATTGCGGCAGCGGGGTTTCACAACGATTTCGCCGCCATCATACAGGCAGCCAACCGCGCCAAAACTCGCGTGGTGGTGCTGGCCGATACGGGCGAAAGCGCGCAGCGGCACATGGCGAACGGCGCCCATGGCGTGGTCTACCGCAACGTGACCAGTGCTGCGCTGGTGGACTGTGTGCGCAAGGTGGCGCGCGGGGAAACCTGGGTGCAGGATGTCGCAGTGCCGAGCGAACTCACCGAAAACGATATGGTCGGATTGCGCGTGCGCGACCGGCTGACGGCGAAAGAACTGCGCATCGTGGCGCTGATAGTCCAAGGTTACAAGAACAAAGAGATTGCCACGCAGCTGGGGACGACGGAGCAGGTCATCAAGAATTACCTGCGCAATGTTTATGACAAGATTGGAGTGTCGGACCGGCTGGAGCTGGCGCTGTTTACCATCCATCACCGGATTTTGAACGAAGCGGCCGCGGCGACTACTGCGGGACCGGCGCCACAGGCGCCGGCGGGAGTGATGCCGTAGGGATTCCGGGACTGATTGAAAGGCCACCTGCGAGGGTGGCCTTTTTGTTTACGCTGCAAGTCAAAATCTTTAACCACAGGGGACACAGAGGGACACAGGGTAGTGCCCCCGGCACTACACTTTCTCTGCGATTGACTTTGCCTGCGTGAATAAATACAGATAATCCGGGCCGCCGGATTTGGAGTCGGTGCCGGACATGTTGAAGCCGCCGAAGGGATGGGCGCCGACCATCGCACCCGTGCATTTGCGGTTGATGTAGAGGTTGCCGACATGGAAGTCGCGCCGGGCGCGGTCGATCTTGTCGCGCGACTTGGTGTAGATTGCGCCAGTCAGACCGAACTCGGTATCGTTGGCGATTTCGAGCGCGTGGTCGAAGCCGCGGGCTTTGATCACCGCGAGCACGGGGCCGAAGATTTCTTCCTGCTCGAGTTTTGATTTGGCGGGGATGTCGGCGAAGATCGTGGGGCGGATGTAGTAGCCATCTCCAGCTTCGGTGGCGCGCTCGCCGCCGGTGAGCAGGCGTCCATCTTTTTTGCCTTGCTCGATGTAGGCGAGGATCGTCTTCATCGAGCCTTCGTTAATCACCGCGCCCATGCCGCTGTTCTCGGCAGGATCGCCGACGGTAATCTTCTCGACGCGGGCTTTGAGTTGGTCGAGGAATTTGTCATAGATGCGCTCGTCAACAATGGCGCGGGAGCAGGCCGAACATTTTTGTCCTTGAAACCCAAAAGCCGCTTGCGCTACGCCTTCGACGGCGGAGTCGATGTCGGCATCGGCGTCGACGATGATGGCATCTTTGCCGCCCATTTCCAGGATGGTGCGCTTGATCCAGATCTGGCCGGGAGCCTGGGTGGCGGCAGTTTTGTTGATGTGCAGTCCGACTTCGCGGGAGCCGGTGAAGGCGACGTAACGCGTCTTGGGATGCGCGACCACGGCATCGCCGAAGCTGGCGCCGGCGCCGGGGCAGAAGTTCACCACGCCTTCGGGCATTCCTACTTCTTCAAGAAGCTCGATGAACTTGGCGGCGATGGTGGGGGAATCGCTCGACGGCTTGAGGATCACGGTGTTGCCGCTGACGATTGACGCGACGGTCATACCGGCCATGATGGCGCAAGGGAAATTCCACGGAGGAATAACCGCGCCCACTCCTAGCGGGATGTAGGTGAGCGAATCGTGCTCGCCGGGCATCTGCACCGGCGTCTCTGCTTTGGCGAGCCGCAGCGCCTCGCGGGCGTAGAACTCGCAGAAGTCGATGGTCTCGGAAATGTCGGCGTCGGCCTCGCCCCAGTTCTTGCTGACTTCGAAGACGAGCCAGGCCATGTAATCCATTTTGCGCTGGCGCAGCAGGTCGGCGGTGCGGAACAGCAGGCTGGCGCGCTCTTCGACGGGAGTGTTCTTCCACGAGTCGAACGCCTTCAGCGCGGCAGTCATCGCCGGTTGCACGTGCTCTTTGCCGGCCTTCTGGTGGATACCAACTACTTGTGACGGTTTCGACGGGTTCAGCGATTTGATCTTGTCGGTGGTCTTGACGCGCTGGCCTCCGATGATGAGGTCATACTCGCGGCCAAGCTGTCCGCGGACACGCTCGATGGCGGCGCGCATCTTGCGGGCGTTGTCTTCTTTCGTAAAATCGAAAAACGGCTCGTTGATGAACGGGCCTTGATGGGAGGATGTGCGCGGGCGGAGGGGGAGTTCGGCGATTGCCATGGGGGAATCCTTTCAAACTCGGGAACTTGGACGTTATTGGCTTTCAGAGATATTTTACATCTTACGAAGCTGAAGCACTGTCAGGCGCCCGCCTAGGCCTTGTCGACCGGCCCTGAGAGTCCAGCCCGCGCCTCCATCACACCTAGTTTTTCCTCGGCCTTGAAAAATTCGGTGTTCCAGTAGAACACTCGGAAATCGCTGCTCACATTGATGACGGCTTGGGCATTCGACGGACCGAAATAAGACTCGTGTATGTCGACGATCTGGAGAAAATCCCACGAGATCGGAGCGGTCAAGTTGAACTTTTCCTGCAGATAAGAACAGTGACTAGTCGTGCCGATGTTCCTCGCCGGAAAGACATAGCTACAGTGTGCATATGCGTCGGCCTGCTCGGGCGGGGTTCTCGTCGAAAAGTATCGAATCCCGTCCACCCTCTTCTCCTTGGTGACCCACTGCAACAATATCTGCGGCACGATGTATTGAGGGAAAAATGGGCCGTCTCCGGAGTCGGTTCTGATTGAGCACGCGGCGATCAGTGGCCAACACAGGATGTAAGATGCGACAAATTGCTCGTCGAATCGATCGGATAGTTCCCTTGGCGGAGCGACCGCGTTTGCGTCCTTGGATCTTCGTAGCAGTACGCCGAATAAATGCCAAGCAATGGTCGGAGAGAATTGAAAATCCAGAACCCTAACCTCTTCGGCCAGTCGAAAGCGCGAAACCCAGATGCTGTCGAGGTCCGGACGATCCAGTTCCTCCCAGCATATCCATATTGAGCTGCCTAAGTAGAGGCACGGCAGGCCAGCGATGCTGTAGCGCTGATTGGCGACGCGGTGACGACTTTCGAACGGGACGTGGAAAATGTCCCTCCGTGAAGGCCAATTGGCGGTTGCAACCGTCCTGTCTGCTCTGACCCTATAAAGCGGAGGGTGAAGTATGCACTCCAGAAAGAACTCCGCATCGTTTTGGAAACCGCCAGTGCGAGTGCTTCCGCTCAGACTCGAAAAAAGCTTCTCGATGTCGATAACCGACAGCGATGTCTCGATCTCTTTGTAGGCGAGATAGGGATACCCCTCAAGGTACTTCCTCACCGCCGCTACGATCTTGCCGGAAAGTTTTTCTAGCGTCGGCAGGGATTGCTTTATCGCAGAGCAAATGCCGGGAAATTCGGGGTCGTCAATCAGGCGGACATCCGAGGCGTAGGCTCGAAAGGCGTCTTCGAGAAAAATGTCGAACGTCCGGCTCCTTCCATCGAACCCGCCCCTGGGAAGCCGAACAGCCGGAGATGCGAAGAATTGTGATAGGTTCATTCTTCACCAAGGGAAGCGAGGCTAAGTATCTCACAGCGCGGCCCGGAGACATTTTCCTGAACCTGATGGTGCAGAAAAGGCGTTCGCTGTCGCGAAGCAGGAGGGGTTTATGGAGGTTGCAAGAGTCGGTGTAATCGGCGCTGGAACCATGGGCAACGGTATTGCCCATGTCTTTGCACGCAGCGGGTATTCGGTGGTCTTGTGCGATGTGGAGCAGCGGTTTCTGGAGCGCGGGCTGGCCACCATCACGAAGAATCTGGATCGTGAGGTCGCTAAGAACAAGATCTCGGCGGAAGACAAGGTGTCCGCGTTGAAGAAGATTGAGCCGGTGACGGATCGCGCCAGGCTCGCTGACTGCGACTTCATTGTGGAAGCGGCTACCGAGAAGTTTGAGATCAAGACGGAGATTTTTCGCGATCTTGACCGACTGGCGCGACCTGAGGTGATTCTGGCTTCGAATACCTCGTCGATTTCGATTACCAAGCTTGGGGCGATTACTAAGCGTCCCGACAAAGTGATTGGGATGCACTTCTTTAATCCCGTGCCGGTGATGAAGCTGGTGGAGGTGATTCGCGGGCTGGCTACTTCGCAGGAGGCATTTTCTGAAACTCGTAACCTGGCACTAAAACTCGATAAGACGCCGGTTGAGGTGAACGACGCGCCGGGATTCGTCTCGAACCGCGTGCTGATGCCGCTGCTGAACGAAGCCATGTATGCCGTGATGGAGGGCGTGGCCACGCCTGAGGCCGTGGATGAGGTGTTCAAGCTGGGGATGGCGCATCCCATGGGGCCGCTGACGCTGGCCGATTTTATTGGGCTCGATGTTTGCCTCGACATTATGCGCGTGATGCAGGATGGGTTGGGCGATCCTAAGTACCGGCCGTGTCCGCTGCTGATCAAAATGGTGGATGCGGGATGGTTGGGGCGCAAGAGCGGGCGGGGATTTTATAAGTATTGATATTGAAAGTACCGAGTATCTGGTACCTGGTACAGAGTCAAACCGCGCGGCAACCATGACAAATGATCCGGTTTCTCCGCCAGCCCGCAGCGACTTGCCGTTCTACGTGCTGGCCGCTCTGGCGGGCATGGGCACGGGGTGGGCGGACGTGGCGGTCAATGACTTGCTTTTTACCGCGCTGCTGGTGTTAATGGCGTGCATGCTGCTGGGGCTGCTGCGGCCGCGCTGGCCTTGGCGGTGGGTAGCGGTGGTCGGAGTCTTCATCCCGCTGAGTGAACTTGCAGCTTACCTGATCCTGACGGTGAAACCCACACGGGCGCAGGTGTATGGATCGTTTCTGGCATCGCTGCCGGGCATTGCGGGCGCTTACGGCGGATCGCTCATGCGCGGCGTCTTGGATAATCTGCGGCAGGGGAAGTAGAGCAGTGGTCAGTAGTCGGTGGTCAGTGGCCAGCCGGCCATCCTTGCGGACTATAATGCTTTCGCTATGTCTCTTCTTCGTTTCCTGATGCTGCTTTCGCTGGTCTGTTGGATTGGCGGGTTGATCTTTTTTGCATTCGTGCTGGCGCCTACGGCATTCTCCGTTCTGCCTACTACTCATCTTGCCGGCAACGTGGTCGGGCGCGCTCTGGGTAAGCTGCACTGGATTGGACTTGCTTCCGGAATCGTCTTTCTCGGCAGCTCTCTGCTTTACAGCCGCCTTACCGATGGCACCGCGCATGTGTTCGCCGCGCGTCACGTGTTGCTCTGCGCGATGCTGGCACTCACGTTGATCTCGCAGTTCGGCATCATTCCGCGCATGGACGTTTTGCGGGCATCGCTCGGAGAGGTCAGCGCGGCGCCGATTGACAGTCCTGAGCGCGTTCAGTTCGATGCGTTGCATGTATGGTCGACACGCGTGGAAGGCGCGGTGCTGCTTTTGGGGTTGGTGGTTGTTTATCTCACGGCGCAGCAGCTTGGATTGCGCTAGGTTGCGCGCGTTGTCGTTGGTGGCGCCGGGCTTCGCCCCTTCGGCTTCGCTCAGGGCAGGCTCAGGCTTGGACAGCCGAGGCGGCTGTCTGCACACGAGGATTGCTCACCCTTCACGTTGGGCAATATCGACTTCTTCATTTATCCTGAAATGTTGCCCGATAGCTGCCGAAGTCACAGTACGTATCCACTTGGAGCGAGCTGCGGCGTTGGATCAGCTAGGAGGCTAGAAGCTTCCCCATGAAAACCGGCATTATTGGCCTGCCTCAGGTAGGCAAGACATCGCTGTTTCGGATTCTGACCAAGGCACACCTTTCGGATCAGGCGCGGGCCAATCCGCGCGAGGCGCACATTGGCGTGGCCAGAGTTCCGGACGACCGGCTTGACCGCCTGGCCGCGCTTTACAACCCGAAGAAACTCACGCACACATCGGTCGAGTACGTCGACGTGGGCGCCATCGGCCAGGAAGCGTTGAAAGACAGCGCTTACTCCGCGCATCTGCGCAACGTGGATGCGCTGGCGCACGTGGTACGGGTTTTCGACGATCCTTCGGTTCCGCACACTGGGGAAATCGATCCGCTGCGCGACATCAAGAACGTGGAATTCGATCTGCTGGTCAGCGATCTTGGACAAATGGAAAAAAGGCTGGAGCGGCTGGAAAAAGATCTCAAGAAGATGAAGACGCCGGAGCTTGAGAAAGAATTCGAGCTGCTGAAGCGCGCTAAGGCGCAGGTGGAATCGGACAAGCCGCTGCGCGAAATGGAAATGCCTGCCGAGGACAAGAAGCGCATCAAGGGCTTCATGTTCCTTAGCGAGAAGCCGATTCTCTACGTGCTGAATATCGGCGAGTCGAGCGAACTGGGCAAGGAACTGGAGGAAGCGGTCAGCAAGTACAAGCTCACGGAGATCGCGGCGCGGCCGAATGCCGCGGCCACGGCGATATGCGGCAAGGTCGAAGCGGAGCTTGCCGAGATGACCGACGCCGACGCCGCCGAATTCCTGTCGAGCTATGGCCTGAAAGAGAGTGGCCTGGTGCGGTTGATTCGCACCACCTACAAACTGCTGGGCGTGATTTCGTTCTTCACGGCTGGAGAAGATGAATGCCGCGCCTGGCAAGTTCCCGCACATTCGCGCGCGCAGGAGGCGGCGGGAGCGATTCACTCCGATCTGGAAAAACATTTCATCCGGGCGGAAACAATTCGGTGGGATCAGCTCTTAGAAGCTGGTTCTGAAGCTAATGCTCGTGCCAAAGGAACACTCAGGCTCGAAGGGAAAGATTACATTGTGCAAGACGGGGACGTCATGCACATCCGGCATTCGGGGTGAGTACTAAATCCACGACGGAGTCACGGAGAAGATCAAGAAAATGGTTTCTCCGTGACTCTGTGCCTCCGTGGTGAACTTCCTCTGATATCATCCTCGCCTACCGCACATGAACCCCATCTACATCAGCATCCTGCTCGGCCTCACGGCCGCCGCGGCGAACGTCTTCGGTGGCGCGATTATTGTGCAGCGCAGTTGGGAGCGGCGCTATCTGCGCTACTTCGTCGCGCTGGGCGCGGGGTTCATGCTGGCTACGGCTTTGGTCGAGATGGTCCCGGAGAGCCTGGAGTTACGGGGCCGGAGCGCCGCATTGCTGATTCTGCTGGGCTATCTCATCATCCATTTTTTCGAGCACACGGTTACGCCGCACTTCCACTTTGGCGAGGAGACGCACAAAGATGAGTTCATGCACTCCCACAAGGGATATTCCGTGCTGCTCGGCCTCATCATCCACACATTTTTTGACGGCATTGCGATTGCGTCCGGATTTCTGGTTTCGAACGCCTTGGGCTGGATCATCTTTTTCGCCATCTTCCTGCACAAAATTCCCGAAGGCTTCACGGTGAGTTCGGTCATGCTGGCCAGCGGGCGCAGCCGGGGCACGGCGTGGGGCGCGTCCGTGGTGCTGGGCGGGGCAACGCTGGCAGGGGTCTTGACCATGGCGATCTTCCGGCAACATGTGGACGCTGGGCTGCCGCTTGCCGCAGGGGTCACGATCTATGTGGCAGCCTCGGATTTGGTTCCGGAGGTAAACAAAGAGCCCGGAGCCAGGATGGCTGTGCTGGTCTTCGTCGGGGCAGGAGTTGTGTTCCTGCTGGATGCACTGTTCCACACGCGCTGAGAACTGCTCTCAGTCCACGCTATGCTTGGCGGTGTATCCGTCGCGAGAGACGACTTCAATCTTCTGTTCTTTGCCCTTCTGGTCTTTCACCTTGAGCGGGCCGCCGTCAGGGGCCACTATCTGTACCTTAAGCTTGCGGTAGGTGCCGTCGAGCTTGCTGTTGGTGGGATGGTAGGCCAGCGAGTATTGATTGCGAATGTCGCTGCCAATATCCTGGAAGTCCTCGCCGTACTCTGCCGGAAACCGCGGAAAGTAGGCGCGGCCGCCGGTCATAGCGGCGAAGGTGCGCATTTCGTTGTCGGCCTGCAGGTAATCCATTTCGCTGTGGGGAATGCCCAGGCCACGGTATGCATTGGGGTGCAATATCCGCAGGATCTGTCCCACGCTGATTGGGAAGATGGTCACATCCTTCGTGTCCTTGATCTTCTTATAGATTTTATCCAGCGTGATCCTGCTGAAGGTATCGACTCCGGTAGTGACCAGAATGATGTACTTCTTCCCTTCCACTCGATCGAGGCGATCGAGCGTGTCATACAAGGCATCGAACAGATTGGTCTCGGAGAATCCGGGAATCCGCAGCTGGTTCAGCGCGCCATAAACGGCTTGCTTGTCCTGAGTAAAATCCACCAGGATGTGCGGTTGCATGTCGTAGTAGCTGACTGCGACCCAGTCGTCCTTGGTAAGCGTGTGGGCAAAGGCGTACGAGGCCTGCAGGGCGTCTAGCATGAAACGGTAGTTGGTGTCTCCGTATTCCACCAGCAGCACCGCCGTGATGGGAGCTTTCGACACGCTGAAGTTAGTGATCTGCTGGGGCGATCCATCCTCGAACAGACGGAAATTATCCTTCTTCAGGCCGGGGACGAACTGGCCGTTCGCCTTCAAAGTCACCATCACGTCCACATTCACCAGCGGCACGTTCACCTTGATGGAATAGTCGGGCATACCCTCGACCTTGTTAGGCGCAGCGGCTGGCGGAGGCGGCGGGGGAGCTTCGGGATTCTTCTTGGGAATGGTGTAGGGACCGACGTTGTCGGTTGGTCCGCCCGCTTCCGCCGGGACCTCCTGCTTGGGCTTACCGTCGCTTTGCGTATTGTCTTGCGGTGGGGCTTGCGACTGGTCCTGGGCAACGACGGGCGTGACGCCGGAAATGAGGAGCAGCGTAACTGCCAACGCCAGAACTACTTTCGTGAAACTCACGGAAAGCGACTTCATGACCATCCATTTGGCAAACATAAAAACCCCTGGAGAGGTGGAGATAAGGCTCTATGGGATAAAAATCCCCTGTGCTAGTATAGACGCAGGGATTCGCGATTGGGATGTTTTGCCCGGCTCCCGGTATTCCCCTCCTGGCAATGACTTACCATCTGGCGGAGTCTAATCCAGTAAAATGTAGGACTTGTACAGTCCTTCCGGGCGCTGTTCATGAAAAAGCTGGCTTTCGCACTCTTCGTCGCGGTCATTGCCGCTCCCCTGGCTTTTCCCTCTTTTACGTTTGCGCAAACGGCATCCGCCGCGCAGACGGCGCAAATCCCTCGAACCATCGCCGTCAGCCAGATTCACTCCGGCATGCACGGGGTCGCCTATACGGTCTTTCAGGGAGTGAAGCCCGAGTCCATGGACGTGGAAGTGCTCGGTGTGCTGCACAACATGAATGGGCCCAAGGGCGACATAATTCTAGTGCGCCTGCACGGGCCGAAGGTGGAATATACGGGCGTAGTCGCCGGCATGAGCGGGAGTCCGGTTTATTTCGATGGCAAACTCGCGGGAGCCCTCGCCTTCCGTATCGGAGAATTCTCCAAAGAGCCGATTGCGGGCGTGACGCCCATCGCGGACATGCTCGAAATCAGCGCGCTCGACCGCTCACCCGCCGAAGAAACCAGCGCGATCAAGCCCTCGGTGAGTGCAGTTACAGGTAAGACCGCGGCGCCTGGCGAAGCGCCCGCGCTTCCGGTTGAGGCTCAGGATTTTGCTAATTACCTCAAACCCATCGAGGCTCCGCTAGTCTTCAACGGATTCTCCGAAGAGGCCGTTCATCTTTTTGCCGGACAGTTTGCCATGGCCGGAGTCGTCCCCGTCATGGGTGCGGGATCGGTCAGTAACGACAAACAGCCGGAGCCGCTTGAAGCGGGTTCCGCCGTCAGCGCCATCCTGGTGCGCGGCGACATGAACATCGAGGCCACCTGCACCGTGACCTACATCGATCCGCGGCGCCTGCTGGCTTGCGGACATCCGCTGCTGCAGTTCGGCTCGGTTGACTTGCCCATGAATAAGGCCGAGGTTCTGGCCACGCTGCCCTCGCCGCTCAACGCGTTCAAGATTGTGAACACCACCGAATCCGTCGGCACCTTCGTCCAGGACCGCCACACCGGCATTCTGGGCGTCTTCGACCGGCAGCCGCAGATGATTCCGGTCACGCTCAGCATCCACAGCGGCACCGGAACGAAGCAATTTCATTATGAGGTGCTGAACAATCCCAAGCTGACGCCGGTGGCCCTGATGGTGACGGTGTTCAACGCGTTGCATGGCGTCAACGAGTTCGGCGAAGAGATTACCTATCGGCTGACGGGAAGTATTGGAGTGAAGGGATTTCCCGAGGTCAGGATGCGAAACATGTTCGCTCCGGCGGAAGGCGGGCAGCCCGCGGCGATGCAGGCCGCGCTTTCACTGGGCGAACGCTTTGGCCGCATCTATGACAATCCTTACAACGCTCCGGCCATCGCGGGGGTGAATCTGGATTTCGATCTCGTCCGCGAACGCCGCTGGGCGCGTCTCGAGAGCGCCCGCACTGACGTTACGGAAGCTCGCCCGGGCGACGACATCATGCTTGAAACCGTGCTCGCGCCCTACCGCGGCGAGCGCATCGTGCGGCAGATTCCGGTGAAGATTCCCACCTCGGCGAGCAAGGGAACCTTGCGCATTCTGGTAAGCGACGGCGATACTCTCGACCGTATCGGACATGGCAGTCCCGCCTTCGGCCGCAAGCTCGATCTCGCTTCCACCATCGCGCTGCTCAACAAAGAACACGCCAACAACCGCGTCTACGTCTCGCTCCTCGAGGCCGACCCCGAAGCCCGCGTCGCCGACAAAGTAATGCCCACGCTGCCGATCTCGATCATGAACATAATGGACGGCATGCGCGGCAATCAGGAAATGATCGTAAGCGGCGAATCGAACGTGGATGAAACGGCAACGGCTCCGCTGGACTACGTTGTGTCAGGGGTACAGCTGCTGACCATCACTGTGAAGTAACTAGGACTAGAAGCGAACAGGCCTGTCATCCCGTAAACAGTATTATCGTCCCAAGCGAAGCCAGGGATCTTGGGGTTTGGCAGGCGCAAGCACCACCGACAGAGCAGGCAAGAACCAAGATCCCTCGATTCCGCTCGGGATGACAGTTGCAATAAGATCAGAACACGATCAAAACAATGCCATCGCGGCTCTCTCCATGTGCCGGAACCCATCGGTGGCTAACGCGGTGAGCATCATCAGCGCCCCGTTGTATCCCACATGAGCCAGAAAGCTTGATGCCACGGACTTTGTCACCGCGCGCACCGTCGTGAGCACCACGCCGACCAGCACGACGATCAGCACTGCCGACCACGAACGATACTGCAGGTAGTGCATCAGGCCAAAAGGCAGAGCGGTAAGAACAATCCCTCCGGCTGCGCCCAGCCGCCGCGCCAGCACTGGATAGAGGAATCCGCGAAAGAAAAGCTCTTCCATCAAAGGTCCGAGACTCACGGCAAACACCACGGTGAGATAAGCATCCGAAGGCCGGGCGAAGAATTGATCGAAAGGAGTGGTCTTCGGCATCGGCAGAAATCGTCCCAGAAAGTCGAGTGCCAGCATGAGAACTCCCACGCCCGCGAAGCTCACTCCGGCGATCCCCGGCCAGTTCCAGCGAATGGCTTCCGAGAAGCGCGCGCGATATTTCCCCCGAACCAGCAGGATCATGTAAAGCCCCACGACCATGTAAGTAACCAACTGGGCAAGCAGGGCAGACACCGGCTTCTGCGCCACATCCATCCAACTGGCATGCGGATAGGCGAAGCGGAGCATGGCGGGCGCGATGAGGAGTTGCGCGACGATCAGCATGAGCAGCGTGAGCCCGGCAATCTGCAACACGTCCCACCCGCTCCAGACGGGGTCCTCGCCGGCTTTGGGCGCGGGCCTTGTCGCTTCAGGCGCGGGCGCGGCAAACGGCACCACAACAAACGGAGCTGGCGTTTGCGGCTCGCCGGTCAGCGGCTGCTCAAACTGCGGATTTTCGGGTGATGACAAGACGTTTCCCTTCGCTTGATCGCAGAACACCAGATTAGCATTGTTGCTGTTCGATTAGTTGCGATGGCTTAGTTGCGATCACCCAGCCCGTGCTTCTGGCCGCAGACTTTGCACTGCGTGGGTTTCTCGGTGTTGTCCACCAAGTGATGCACCGGCTTGAGGGTGCGCAGGTAGGCGAACATCGCTTTCAGGTCATCGTCGGTCATGTTGCGAAAGACCCACCAGGGCATGGCTGAATTGAGCTTGCGGGCGCGAACCGAACCGGTGCGTATAGTCTGGACAAATAATGCCTCGTCGTAATAGCCGATGCCCGATGGATCTGGCGTAAGGTTTGCGGAATTCAGGCCCTTGCCTATCGGATTCCCGCCTGCCATCTCCATCCCTGGGATTGGTTGAAACTTGGGATTGAGCGGAGTGTGGCAGTCGCTGCAGGTTGCCATCCTGACCAGGTACGCGCCGTACTTGGCGGGAGCGGTCCTGTCGGGCTCCGGCACCGGTTCAGTCACGGGGTTGGGGGCCGTTTGAACGAGCCGGGCGAACAGAAACGGAATTTTGTTTGCGGGCAGGTCGCTGTGGGCCGGCGGCACGCTGCGGAGGAAAACCACAACGGAGGCCAGGTCCTCGTCGGACAAGTCGCGGAAATGTTCGTAAGGCATGACCGGAAACAACGTGCTTCCGTCAGCAGCGATACCTTCTCGGATGGCGCGGGCTATGGCGTCATCGCTCCACTTGCCGATGCCGGTTTCCGGGTCAGAAGTAATATTGGACGCGATGATTCGAAAACTTCCTTCTTCAAACAGGACTTGGCCAGAGCCTTCCTTGGAAGCCAGCACGGGTGGATCCGCTTTGCCGTCGAATTTCGAGTGGCAACCCATACAGTGCATGACGGCATGCACCAGGTAATCGCCACGCTGCAGGCGCGCTGGTGTGACTTCAAATTTGCGTGAGGTGAGTGCGCGTTTCTTCGCGCCGATCACGGGCCGCCAGCCTACGGTGAAAGTTATGGCGAGGGCGGCGAGTAGCAACAGTACGAGAAATCCGTAGCCGGCAATTCTTGCCAGCAGTCTTCCCCAACTTCTGGCCATGTCGCCTCCCTCTGCATCGGCACTTGAAAGACGGTCTGTCTCAGTGGAAGCGAATTATCCGCTGCTGCGCGTGGGGAAGCAAGTTATTGCTTTATCTCGGCAGTCAGTTTCGGCTGCGTTAAACCGGACGACGAGTAAACGCTGGCGACGGCCGGCTAAGCGCTCCGCTTCCCGTTCCCTGAAAAATATCCCGCCAGCGCCTGCCCCGTGTACGACTTCTTCACTCGCGCCACCTGCTCCGGCGTGCCTTGGGCTACGATGCGGCCGCCTTCCTCGCCGCCTTCGGGGCCGAGGTCGATGATCCAGTCGGCGTTTCGGATCACGTCCAGATTGTGTTCGATGATAACGATCGAGTTGCCCAGGTCGGTCAGCCGATGCAGCACGTCGAGCAACTTCTTCACGTCGTCGAAGTGCAGGCCGGTGGTGGGCTCATCGAGAAGATAAAGCGTCTTGCCGGTCTGCCGCTTGCTCAATTCGCGAGCCAGCTTGATGCGCTGAGCTTCTCCTCCTGAAAGCGTGACCGCTGACTGGCCGAGATGAATGTAGCCGAGGCCCACGTCGACCAGCGTCTGCAGCTTCTGCTTTACCTGCGGAATGTTTTCGAGAATGGGCAGCGCATCGGAAACCGGCATCTCCAGCAGGTCGGCGATGGAGTTGCCGTTGTACTTCACGGCCAGCGTTTCGTGATTGTAGCGGCGCCCTCCGCAGACCTCGCAGAGCACATACACATCGGGCAGAAAATTCATCTCGATTCGCCGCTGGCCTTCGCCCTGGCAAGCCTCGCAACGTCCGCCGGAAACGTTGAAGGAGAAGCGCCCGGGCTTGTAGCCGCGCTCGCGCGACTCCGGCAGCATGGCATAGAGATCGCGAATCGCAGTGAAGACTCCCGTATAGGTTGCGGGATTCGAGCGCGGCGTGCGCCCGATCGGCGACTGGTCGATGCGAATGACTTTGTCGATGTTCTCCGCGCCCACGATCGCCTTGTGCTCGCCAGACTTCTCGCGCGAGCGGTAAAGCTGGCGCGCCAGCGCGCGATAAAGAATGTCGTTCACCAGCGTGGACTTGCCCGAGCCGGAAACTCCGGTGACGACGGTCATCACGCCAAGCGGAAAAGTTACGTCGAGATTCTTGAGATTGTTTTCCTTCGCGCCCAGAATGGTCAGCGCAGCGCCGTTCTTCTGCCGCCGCTCGGGCCGCATCTCGATCTGCACTCTGCCGGAGATGTAAGCCCCGGTCAGCGAATTGGGTTCGCGCATGATTTCTTCGGGCGTTCCGTGCGCCACCAAGCCGCCGCCGTGACGTCCCGCGCCGGGGCCAAGGTCGATAACATAGTCCGCGCGGCGAATCGTCTCTTCATCGTGCTCGACCACAAGCACGGTGTTGCCCAGGTCGCGAAGATTTTCGAGCGCCGTAAGTAGGCGTCCGTTGTCACGATGATGCAGGCCGATCGAAGGCTCGTCCAGCACGTAGAGCACGCCGCGAAGCTTCGAGCCAATCTGTGTGGCAAGACGAATACGCTGCCCTTCGCCTCCTGAAAGAGTCGCGGCCGAGCGGTCGAGCGAAATGTAATTCAGTCCCACGGCATTCAGGAACTGCAGACGCTCTACGATTTCGTACATGACGCGCCCGGCAATCTTCTCTTCGCGCCCCGCCAGCTTGATGTTTCGAGCGACCTCGAGCGCCTTTGAAATCGGCAGCGCCGTGAATTCGGCGATTGACATGCGGTTTACTTTCACCGCCAGGCTTTCCGGCCGCAGCCGCTTGCCGCCGCACGCCGGACATTCCGTCGCCGACATGTGATCCATCAGCCAGTCGCGGTAGCCTTCGGAAGTCGACTCCTCGAGGTTCTGTTTCAGATATCCAAAGATCCCACGGAAGCCCGTCTTGCCGCGGCCAGACTCTCCGTTCAACAGCAGATCCTGAATTTGTTCGGGAAACTTTTCAAACGGTTTATTCAGATCGATGCCGTGCGCCGCCGCCGTTATCTGCAAGGCATGAATCAGTCCCTGCGACGCCGAACCGGGCCCGAGGCCGCCATCGAGCAGCGGCTTCGACCAATCCGTGATCACCTTCGCCGGATCGAAATCGTAGCGGCTGCCAAGACCGTGACACTCGGGACAAGCTCCATACATGCTGTTGAAAGAAAACGAGCGTGGCTCGAGTTGCGGCACGCTGATGCCGCAATCCGGACAAGCCAGCTTCTCGGAATAGAGCTGCTCATCGCCGCCGACCACGGCGATCTGCACCAAGCCGCCAGCCAGCTTCATTGCCAGACCGACCGACATTTCCAGGCGATGCTCAATGCCCGGCTTCACCAGCAGACGGTCGATCACGACTTCGATGGTGTGGTTCTTGCGCTTGTCAAGATTGAGGTCGTCGTCCAGGTTAACGATCTCGCTGTCGACGCGGGCGCGGGTGTAGCCGTGCTTGAGCAGCGTTTCCATCTCTTTCTTGAATTCGCCTTTCCGTCCGCGCGCGATCGGCGCCAGGACCATGACGCGATCCTCAGGAGTTAGAAGCATCACGCGCTGGACGATCTGTTCGGCCGACTGGCGGCTGATCGGCCGTCCGCACTTGGGACAGTGCGGCACTCCGATCGAGGCGAACAAGAGACGAAGATAATCGTAGATCTCAGTGATGGTGCCTACGGTCGAGCGCGGGCTGCGGCTGGTGGTCTTCTGCTCGATCGAGATGGAGGGGCTAAGTCCATCGATTGCATCTACATCCGGGCGTTCCATCTGGTCGAGGAACTGCCGCGCGTAGGTGGAGAGCGTCTCCACGTAACGGCGCTGCCCCTCGGCATAAATCGTGTCAAAGGCAAGCGAAGACTTGCCCGAACCGCTCAGCCCGGTCACTACCGTGAGGGTGTTGCGCGGAATCTCGACGTCGATGTTCTTGAGGTTATGCTGGCGCGCCCCGCGCACCGAAATCCTGGTAATGGCCATGGTATCGCTTGTCTGAAAATCCAGGCTGGAATTGCCCTTCCGTAATGTCGACAGGTCTACAGACTTGCCCGACAGTAGGAGTGCACAACTTTACTCCGTATTTTACTACGGCGCGGCTTGCTACGGAGCATCTGGGTCGTCACTAGCGGCGGGCGGTAACGCAGGTAGATTGAAGAAGCCGTAGACGGAAGTTGAGCTTGCGGCATCTGAGTAGTGCAATTTGATAAAGGGTGGTTGATTGTGATTTCGCTCTTCATGCCTTTGATTCTCTGCGTCACTGTAGCCGCATCGGTTGGCATCGGCGTCTTGTCGGCCTATCTCGCAGTCTTCGGCATCCTGGAAGCTTGCGGGCGGGCGGCGCAGATGCAGCAGCGGCCCTCGGAAGCGCGGACGCGGCTCGTTCTCGTGCCCACGCAGAACCACGCCAGCGGCGATTAGGAACCATCTCGCTCTCTGGAAGTCATCCCGATAACTTGGCCAGCGGTTACAGCATCTGTGAAGGTGCCCTAGAACGGAAACCGGAGCGACAGGATTCCGTTGTGATTGTTGCTGTGAAAGTGGGTGGTGGCAATCTGGAAGCCGCCGCCAAAGGTGCATCCCACTCTGCTGTGAAAAAGGTGGAAGCGCCCCATGAGCAGGCCAGGGGTCACAAAGTTCTGTTTCATCCCGTCATGCGGGCCGCCCTGGAAGAACGTTGAATTGAGTTCGACCTCCGGCCAGATCTTCCGCATGATTCGGTATTGGAAGGTATTGTTCCAGAGATAGCTGTTTCCGATGAGATGCGTATCGGACGTGGGGAAAGCCACGCCGAATGTGCCCTGAACGTCGAACCCCTTCAGCCCCTTCCCGTATGCGATGGTCGGAGTAATGATGGGATGCAAGGCCCCGTTGTTGTAAGTGCCTGTGGGAAGACTCCAGCTCAAGAATCCCGTCAAGATGTAATTTCCGGTTTCCTCGTTCGAGGCCAGAAAGCGGTATTTGATCAAAAAGGCTTCGTCGCCGAAGCCGTCGTTCGTTTTGCTGTTGTGGTGCTCGATATAGGGGGGCAGATTGAAGATGACCTCCACTTTCTCGAGGGGAATAAGTTCGAGTCCTTTGCCGCCATCGTAGTTTTCGGTGGCGAAGCCTTCGGCGTTTCTCTGCCAGAACTGATCGAAGCGGAATTCTTCTTCGAGGCGCGGCGTAGTGGTAGCAACGGGTGTGACCCAGTGCGGCTGCTCGGCCTGCGTCTTGTCGACGCGGGGGAACCAGTTGGCAAAGTATCCCTCCTGGGCGAACGTCAGCGTTGGCGCCTGACACAGAATGATCGCGAAAGAGAAGAGAGCGGCTTTACGCATTTGTCCCCCCATTGATATTGGGGGAAAGAACCGGAAAGTGTATAGCACATACTGTAATGATGTCTATTACAATGCATTTATATGCTATTATCTTGCGATTTGCGGTGAAAGCGACCTTATTGACCGGGCCGCGCGTTGACTGTAGGATTTCGTTCCGATGCCGGGACGCGCACAATCCGACCCCAAGAAAGTGGACTTGCTGAAGCTTCGCGACGCGGCTCTGCAACTCGGGGTCAGCTTCCCAACCATCAAGCAGTGGATTTACAAGAAGAAGATTCGCAGCGTCCAAACGGCCGGCGGACATCACCGTATTCCGCAAAGCGAGTTAGATCGCTTGCTGTTCAGAACGCGGGGCAGAACCGAGAAGGAGCGGCAACTGGTGGTGCGTCGCGTCAGCGGAAGAAATCAACTGGTAGGCCGCATCGATCAGGTCCGCATCAGCGGCCTTATGGCGGAGGTGAAGATCTCGATCGGAGAACAGCAGATCACTTCCATCATCACCGCGACCTCGGCGCGCGAAATGCACCTCAAGGCTGGCCAGACCGCAGTCGCCCTGATCAAGGCCACCGAAGTGATGATTCTTCGCGGGGAAGAGTGATTTCCCTTCTACAGTTCTAGGCCCGTATCGTGACAATCTCCGCAATCGTGAGAAACAACGCGTAGGCGACGAAAAGAAAAGCCCCGTATTTCCCCGCGGTCTCGGGATGCATGCGAGGCATGAAGGTGGCGAAGCGGGAGAGCAGCACGGCCTCGCCAAACATTCCGGGAAGCGCGATCAGGAGCGCTGCGGAGGCCCACTCTGCGGCCGGGACATGCCGCCACCGGAGCAGCAGGATGCAGATCACTGCCCGTCACGATGGGCGTGAGCACGAAGTTGATCCAATAGCGCTGGCTGGTGCTTTCAAACACCTGCGGACCTCGCAGCTCATACCAAATCGTTCCGAGGACCCAGAAGGCCGCGCCGAAAAGCAGGAAGAGCGATTTATCGTAGAGATGCATTTTCATGGATGCTCCTGAGATTTGATGAACCACTTGGGTTTAGATGTACCACTTGGTACATTGTACTTGTACCATATGGTACATTATGAAAGCAAGATGCCCCGTAAAAAGCAGCAACGGAACCGGGAAAAACTGCTGGAAAGCTGCCAGGCTGCATTCATCCGCGCCGGAACGCTGGATCTGAGTCTGGATCAACTGGCGAAGGCGGCCGGGAGCAACAAGCGGATGCTGATCCACTACTTTGGCGGCCGCGATGCCATCGAAGAGATGGCGATGTCGCTGCTGGAAGACCGGCTGCGGGCGAGATTCGAGGCCGGCGCATTCCCGGGGGGAGCCCCGCTTCGGTCCGTGGTTGCGGCCTTGTGGGAGCGGACGACCAGCGCCGAATCGCGCGGCGTACTTCTTCTGGCGATGGACCTGACGCGGCGAGGCTGGAGCGGATCCGAGCGGGCCCGCAAATTCTTTGTAGAGCAACAGCGGCTGTGGGCGGAGATGCTGCGCGAATTCCTGCCAGACGCAGCAGCGGTCGAGACTCTCCTGCAATTGTTTCAAGGCGCGATGCTCGTCTATCTGGTTACGGGGGATCGGGAACGTGGCAGGCGGGCGCTTGACCGGTTCATCGCGACCGAAACCGGGGCAGAGAGCGGAAGGATGTGAATACTCCTACTTCCGCAGAGAGCGCAACGTCATCTATGAGAGCCTGATCCTGGATCCCAACGGACTGGAGACATACGGCAATATGTGCGTGGCGGTTATGCGCGATCGCTGCCGTCTCCCGCCCACCGCAGCCGGAGCGCTGAGCAGTAGAGCTTCCGCAGAAGCATCGTGTTAGCATTTCAGTAGTTGTCGTCCTCCCCGGCGGAACGCGCATGGCCCGCACTCGTTCCATCCCGATTTCATTATTTCCTAGGATGCTCCTTGCTTTTCTTCTGGCTGCCTCCGCCCACGCGGCGGAACAATCGCCGTGGCGCGAAATCCGCTCCACGCACTACACGGTCATTACAGATGCCGGCGAAAAAAAAGGCATAGAAGTCGCGCTGCGTTTTGAACAGATGCGAGCCGTCTTCGCCACCTTGCTGATGAAAGACCGTCTCCATGAACCGGTTCCGCTGACCATCCTCGCTTTCAAGAACGACAAGACCTACTACGAGAGCGCGCCGTTGCGCCAGGGCCAGCCGATCGACGTTCCCGGCTTCTTTCTTCCTGGCGAAGACCAGAACTTCATCGTGCTGAACTTACTTGAAGAGGAGTCATGGTGCGCCGTCGCCCACGACTTCGCCCACCTACTGCTGAATTACAACTATCCTGCGACCCGGGATGGTTCGCCCCGGAATGGTTCGACGAAGGCCTGGCCGAATATTTCAGTTCGATCCACCTCGACGACAAGAAGTACGAAATCGGCGGCGACCCCGAACTGGCGCAGAATCAGCGGGAAGCTCTTAACCCTCCGAAGTCGCTCACCGAACTTCTCGCAGGCCAGGTCTGGCTCGCGCTGACCGACCTGCTCACCATGAAGCGTGACGCCTCAACCTACACCGAAGGAACGCACCATACGCTGTTCTACGCCCAGTCGTGGATAGTGATGCATTACCTGATCCACGAGAAAAAACTGCAGCAGACGGGAACTTATTTTGACCTGGTCGAGAATCAGCACGCGCCTGTGGAAGCAGCCATCCAGAAGGCCTACGGCGTGACCTCCGCCCAATTTGACCAGGCGGTGAAAGAGTACTTTCACTCGCTGACGCCGCTGTTCGCGGCGCTCGACGCTTCGAAGAAATCCGGTCCCCAAGCCAATCCGCCGCAGGTCTACCAGTTCCCGGAGATTGTGGGACCCGACGCGCGCCTGATCACCGCTAAGGTTCTCCGCGAGGCCGATGCCCGCGCCTGGACCGGTGAGATGAAGATCAGGATCCCCGAGCGCCGTGACGCCGGCCTGCAGGAATTGCAGGCGTTAGCCACGGCTCACGAATCAACTGCGTCCGAGAAAACTGAGTTGAAAGATGACAAGAAGAACTCCCTTCTGGTTACAGCCGTCGGCAATGAGATCGCCCACCGCGCTCTGGCCTGGGACCACCTGCAGCACAAGGAGTTCGACGACGCCGCCGAAGAACTCGCCAACGCCGCCGCGCTCAACCAGGGCGATATGTGGATCCGCTACTACCTTTGCGTGATGAAGTACCGCATAGCGCAGTCGAAGCACGCCGAAATCTCAGGCCTGCCCAACATGTTGCAGGACCTACGCGCCGTGCTCGAGTGGTATCCGGAATTCGCCAGCGCCTATGACCTGCTGGCTACGGCGCACATCAAGGGCGGAGGGCCAGTGGCGGCGATGCAGGCCGAACGCGCCGCCATGCAGCTCAGTCCGCGCAACCAGCAGTACGTTTACAACATGGCGGAAATCTACATTGCAGACAAAAAGTGGGAAGCCGCGCGAGCTTTGCTGGAACGATTGAAAGGCAGCGTTAATCCACTGATCGCTACTGCGGCTCGCGATCGGCTGGGAACGCTCCCGAACCTCCAGAAATATGGCATCTCGGCCGCTTCCGCTGCCGACCAGAAATTCGCCGCCCAGCCTTCGCCATTCGACGTGCTGGAGCAGGACGCCGCCAAGCGCGCCGCGACCCAGGCAACTCAATCCGCCGGCACCGCAGACAAGCGGCAGGCGAAATTTCTTCAGGGACGGCTGGTGGGCGTGGACTGCTCCCAGTCCCCGGCCGCGGTTCTCACTGTAAGCTCCGGGGGAGTGGTTCTGAAGCTGCGAACCCCCGACTACAAATCGCTGCTGCTCATCGGAGCCGACGCGTTCTCCTGCGAATGGAACGATCGCGCGGTCTCGGTGAATTACAAGGCCGGCGGGATGTCGGACGGGGATTTGGTGTCAGTGGAAGTGCGGTGAACTAAAAACCCTCCCGCTGGGGGCGGGAGGGTTTGCGATCCGGGATGATCGAGGTTAGGCGCGGACTACGTTGCCCGCCTGAAAGCCTTTGGGACCTTTCAGCAGATCAAACTCCACGGTTTCACCCTCGTTGAGCGAGCGGTAGCCGTTCTCTTGAATCGCCGAGAAATGGACGAAGACGTCTTCTCCCGTGGAGCGCTGGATGAATCCATATCCCTTCGCCCCGTTGAACCACTTTACTGTTCCCTTCTCTCTCACAGAAAAACTCCTTTCCTCTGATCATTAAGAATTAGTTCCCCGGATTTCCCGATCGTTGCCCCGCGCGAACGGAGCGCCCCCTCAGGAACCCGGTGAAACTCGGTTCCGTCTCTTTATTCCTGTGCCGAAGAAATTGCCCCAAAGCAAAAGACTCCTTCGGTTCGAGTACGCATGAAGAAAATGCGGCGCGAACTTCCGGAGCCCGACCATCGGCGCTGATTTCTACTACCCAGCTCAAGACGTCAACCTGTCTGACTCAAGCCCCGGCAGGAAGCCGGTTTATGAGCGAACCGATAATAAGGAGGATTAAGTCGTTTCGCAACAAAAATTAGTGGCCGCGGCCAAAAATAGTCGGTGGGGGCATTTCCAAGCTTTAACAAGGTATAAGAAACGGCGGGGTCCGGCCCTAGACTTTAGTGTCCCAGCCATAGCCCAACCAGCCGGAACCCTTTGATAGGATTAGAGAATATGCCTGTGACCGATCAGACCGCAGCCCCCGCGCGACCCCCCGTGGAAGGCGCACCGGCTCTACCGAAGGGCCGGCCTGCAGCTCGGTCTGGGATGGCCGTTTCGACCGCCAAATACCTGCTGCGCACCGACGTGCACACCTTTGCCTTCTCGGTAGCCGCCAACTCGATCCTCTCGTTTTTCCCTTTTGTGGTGCTGGTGATGACGCTGATCCGGCGCGTTTTTCATTCGAAGGTGATGTACGACATTGTGGTTGAGTTGCTGCGCGACTACCTTCCTGCCGGCCAGGATTTCGTCATCCGCAACCTGAACGCCATGGTGAACTCGCGCCAGCGGGTGCAGGTGGTCTCGTTGATCATCCTGCTGGTCACTTCCTCCGGCATATTTATGCCGCTGGAGGTCGCGCTGAACCGCATCTGGCGCTTCCCCAACAACCGCTCCTACCTGGGCAATCTGCTGGTTTCGCTCGGCCTGGCATTTGCGTGCGGCGTTCTGGCGCTGCTCTCCATTGGAATGACCGCAGGAGTCGTACAGCCGTTCGAGTTCCTGCTGCGCGGGCACGCCATGTCAGTGGTGCGCCTGGCGGGCTTTCTGGCGATGAAGGTCTTCGCCATCGCCGCCAGCATCGCCATCTTCTTTCTTATTTACTGGGTGCTGCCCAATGGCAAGGTTCCGGCGCGCGCCGTGCTGCCCGCCGCCATCATTATGGGACTGCTCTCGGAGGCGCTGAAGTACGGCTATATTCTGGCCTTGCCCTGGCTCAATTTTGCCGAAGTCTATGGGCCTTTCGCGCTGTCGGTGAGCATGATGTTCTGGGCATTCCTCACGGGACTGCTGCTGCTGGCCGGCGCCAACCTCAGCGCAGAAGAGCATCTGCGACATCCGCTCTGAGCGGCGGCTAGTCGTCATCCGCATTGGGTCCAGCAGCCCGGATCGGGAATTTACCCTTTAATCCACAGGCTGGTTGTGACATCCATCACCGCGCCGTTCCCGGTCGCCGGGTAGGATTGAGTCGGTTTCCCAGATTCCTCCGAGCAGACACTTGGTCCCAGGTGATGGTTTATGTCCGGACGAAGTTGCCGGCGTCTGCTTGCGGTTTTTTCGCTGATCTTCGTTGCTTCGATCTTCGTAGCACCGACGTTTCTGCGCGGGCAGGCGGCTGCCGATCGGGTCCCGAGCCTCGCCCCCGCGCTCACCACAAGCCCTGAGCCGCTGCGCTTCACGTCACCTGTCGCGCCCGTCTGGATTCCGCCTCCCAGAGTGCCGCGGCATTCTCCTGTCTCTCCCGGCATGGTCATCTTCCCGCAACTCGTCCGCGCCGCTGGAATCATCTTCTCCGGTCGCGTCACCTCCATCGGACGCAACCCCTCGTCCGCCGGGCAAGCCACGGCTTCTACTACCGTCACCTTCCAGGTTGAACGTGCCATGCGCGGCGCCTCCGTGGGTCAGAGCTTGACGATCCACGAATGGGCTGGCCTTTGGATCAGCGGCGAGCGCTACCGGATCGGCGAACGAGCGCTCCTCTTTCTGTATTCCCCGGGCAAGTTAGGCCTCACCAGTCCGGTATCTGGGGCCATGGGCAGATTCGCGATGGATTCTCACGGCAGAATCATGATCGGCGCGCAGCAGGCCGCGATCCTGGCGGCGAATCCCATCCTGCGCGGAAAAACGATTGCCTCTTACGCCGAGTTTGCCCAAGCCGTTCGGCATTCCAGCGGGGAACAATGAGCCAGATGAACCTGCAGAAGAACATAGCCTTCAAGAACATGGCCTTCCCCGCGCGCTCATTCCTCCTCCGGCTGGCCGTAGCCGTCGCTATCGTCCTCTTTTTCGCTATGCTCACCCGCGCGGGCGGTCCCGAGTACGTGGCGGGCTCCAGCTATTTCAACTCGGGGACCATGGGTCAACTCGTCATCTGGTCCAGAGGCCAGGTGAATTACTACACCGACCAGGGCGATCTCAGTCCCATCCTGCCGAACGCTTCGGCTAACGCTCTTGTGGCCAACGCCTTCAGCCAATGGACGTCCGTATCCAGGGCGGCCCTTACCGCCACCAATGCCGGCGAGCTTGCCGAAGACGTTACCGGCAGCAACCTCGCCGTCAACTCCAGCGGAACCCTCACCGCTCCCGGCGATATCACTCCGACCGCCACTGAAACTCCGGTTGGAATCGTCTACGACTACGACGGCTCGGTCACGGACGCGTTGCTCGGTGCGGGCGCGGGCGATCCCTCGCAATGCTTCTGGAACGCCGTTTACGGCGGCGCGGACAACTTAGGCGCAGGCGCGAATTTTCTCCATGCGCTGGTGGTCATCAATGGCCAGTGCGCGCTGCTGTCATCGCAGCTCACCGACGTCGAATACCGGCTGGTGCGAGTGCTCGGCAGCGTGATCGGCATGGGATGGTCGCAGATGACTCTGAACGTGATCACCGGCAAACCGCATCCCGCGGCCGATGACTATGCCGGCTTTCCGGTCATGCACTTTACGGACCCGGTTACCTGCGTCCCGATCACGGTCTGCTACGCCGATCCCTACCAGCTCACGCCCGATGACGTGGCCGCGCTGTCCCGACTTTATCCCGCAAGCTCGTCGGCCACCACCGCCCGCATTTACGGCTCGGTTTACTTCGTGAATCACACTGGAGCAAAGGCCCAGCCGATGCAGGGCGTGAATGTGGTCGCGCGCTGGATCGATCCTTCCACCAACCTGCCCTCGGATCATTACGCAGCCTCGTCGATCTCCGGATTCCTCTTCGCCGGCAACGCCGGCAATCCCATTACAGGCTTGAACAATCCACTGGGAAATCCTTACAACGAGTTTGGATCAT
This sequence comes from uncultured Acidobacteriaceae bacterium, assembly GCA_963771895.1. Classification (GTDB taxonomy): domain Bacteria; phylum Acidobacteriota; class Terriglobia; order Terriglobales; family Acidobacteriaceae; genus Sulfotelmatobacter. The sequence goes on from CAVYVQ010000002.1 coordinate 47,110, forward strand.
CCGATCCAAGGCTGGAGGGATTTTTCGATCTCGGAGGATTGCCCATCCCGAACGGCGCGAGCACAGCCCAATACCAGGTTTCCGTCGAGGCTCTGGACCCGCTGTGGTCGGCCGGCGTATGTCCCTACGATCCGTCGCAAGTCACACCTTCAGGAACTTTTCAGCCGATCCTGGTGACCGTGGGCGCAGGCGGCCAGTTTGAGCAGGACGTTCTTATGGCTGGCAGCGCCCAGTCCGTCCCGCCATGGGCCGCTCACGAAACATGGAACACCCCCGCGCCGGTTCTTTCCCCAGGCGATTGGGTCGGCTCGTTGAGCGGCTACGGCGATGTTGCCTACTTCCTGATCACTGCCCAGGCGAATCGGACTTTATCGGTAGCCGTCACCGCGCTCGATGAAACCAACGCGCCCAGCGAGTCGAAAGCCGAACCCGTGGTCGGCATCTGGACCCTCGGCGATCCGCAAGGGACGGCGCCCCCGGCCTTTACCGCGGCTCCGTTCAATTCGGCAACCTTCGGCATGAGCCGTCTTGACGTGGAGGTCTTGAATTCCAACAGCTTCATCATCGGCATCGCGGATCTGCGGGGCGACGGTCGCCCTGATTACCGCTACCACGCCCGTGTGCTTTACGGAGACTCTTCGATTCCGCCCCGCGTCTCGGTGAAGGGCGGCGCGATCACCTTGCAGGGCACCGGCTTTGCGCCCGGGCTCACTGTCACCGTGGGCAGCATAAGCGTGCCCTTGCTGGCCACCAACGCCGGCCAGATGCTGGCGTCCGCTCCCGCGCAAAGGGACGGAGCGCAAACCATCACCATCAACGATCCTGTCAGCGGCGCATTCTCCATCATGACGAATGCGCTGACCTTCGGAGCCGCTTCTACCGACGAGATCGTCTTGTTGCTGGGATCGAATCCTCCAACGCCGGTGGGAACCCAGGCCACGAACCCTGTGACGGTGCGGGTGCTCGCTTCCGACGGCGTCACTCCGGTGGACGGCGCAACCGTAGGATGGACCACCACCAACGGCGCGGCACTCTCCATCTGCGGAGGCGCATCCACCTGCTCGGCGATCAGCGACGAAAACGGAATCGCTTCCACCTGGGTTACGCCCGCCGCCACAGGGAATGCGGCGATCACAGCCACTCTCGCCCCCGGCGTCTATAGCTCGTCAGCGTCTGTCAGCGCTACGATGACGGCTACGTCTTCGTCCTCGGATATCGGAGTCACCACTCCCTACCTCTGGATCGCGCAGGGGGCGTCGGTCAGCGTGCCGCTTACGGCGCGCGTGGTAAAGCTGGGCGCGCCACGGACTGGCGTCACCGTGAACTTTGCGATCGCGCAGGGATCGGGATCGCTCAGTGTCGCGAGCGCCGTGACCAACAGCAGCGGCTACGCGTCGGTCACGCTCACGCTCACGAACTTCACCGCCAATGTGCAACTCACTGCGTGCGTTGCGCCCGGAAACAATCCCTGCCAAACCATCTATGGGAACGCAGTCGCGGCCGCAATGATGAAGCTGCAAGCCGTGGGGGGCGCGGGCCAGGTCGTCACGGGAACAGTATTTCAGCCTCTGATCGTCCGCGTGACCGACTCATCGACGCCGCCTAATCCTGTCCTCGGGGCGAGCGTGCTGTTTGAATCGATGGTGCTGCGTCCGCTCGGGAACCCTTTTACGTTGACGCCGGGCGACCCCTCGGTCACCCAACCGGGAATGCCCGTCATCCTCAGCGCGAGTCAGACCGCGGCGCTCAGCGACGTTAACGGCTTAGCGAGTTTTACGCCCTCGGCGGGATCGTTCACCGGGCCGTTGGAGATTGAGATCCAAGTCTCGGCCGGAACTACAGCCGTTCTGCAGGACGAACTGGAGACCTTCCAGGCCGTCAGCAGCGGGAACACTTTGCCCACCTTTAGCCCGTGGCGCGGAAGTGTTCCCGCTCCGCGGAGGTCCCCTTTCTTCGCGGGGCACTGAATTCGAACACTGAAGTTGAATCCCACGTCATCCTGTTTGTCATTCCGAGTCTTCGCGAAGCGAAGGCGAGGAACCCGCTGTCTGCCGGCCCCCAGCAAACAGCAGGTTCCTCCCTTCGGTTCCGGAATGCAAAATAATTGGGGTCGACGAGCCGATTTTACTTCTTCCCAGTTGTGCGCCGGCGTGGCTTTTGCCTCGCCGCGACCGCCCTGATGACCACTTTGCGGCGCGCTCCAGTGGGCATGGGCACTTTGGCGCGGTTGAGAGCCACGTTGATGAGGGCAAGCACTTCAGGATCGTCAAGCACGTGACCGTCCGGCTCACCCGCGTTGTACAGCCGGATGTTCCGAACCACGTTGCCGCTGCCTTTGAGCCGCTTGGCAGGATCGGGCAAGCCTGCGCCTTGCAGAAAGCAAAGCGTCACGCGGCCCGGAGGCAGCACGAGGGAGAAGATCGCCTCCGAGGGCCGCTCCGTAGGGCTGAAGCCGATCACCAGCCAGTTGTAGTTGTCGTAGACCATCTCGACGGCACCGGGAACGAGCTTGCGCATTTTCGTCAGTGCCCGACGAGCAAATGTCGCAACCGCCGGGTCGTACTTCGCCAGGAAAGACTCGAGTTGCGCTTGGGCGTCGGCCTGCGAAAGTTCACTCTTCTTGGTGCCGGTCGACAATTTTGCTCTGTCCATTGCACACTCCCCCTACATTGTCATTCCGAGTCTTCGGGGAGCGAAGGGGGAAGAACCTGCTTTTCTGCCGGCGCAGGCAAAAAAGCAGGTTCCTCCCTTCGGTCGGAATGACAAACCCATAGCTCCTAATCCGAAAGCCGAAGCCCGCTACTTCTTCGTCCACTGATCTACCCACTCGTTGACCGTTTTGTACCAGAGTTGAGAGTTCTGCGGCTTCAGCACCCAGTGACCTTCGTCCGGGAAATACAGCATCTTTGACGGGACGCCTTCCATCTGCAGCGTGGTGAAAAGCTGCAGGCCTTCGCTCACGTCGAGGCGATAGTCGCGCTGGCCGTGGATTACGAGAGTGGGCGTCTTGAAATTCTTCGCGTACTGGTGCGGCGACCACTTCTGATACATCGCGCGGTTATCGTAGGGAGTGCCTTTGAACTCCCAGTCGTTGAACCAGAGTTCTTCGGTGGTGCCCCAGGCGGATTCGGCGTTGAACATGCCGTCGTGCGAAACCAGGCACTTGAAGCGGTCGGTGTGACCGAGGATCCAGTTGATCATGTATCCGCCGTAGCTGGCGCCCAGCGCACACTCCCGGGTCTTATCAATGAAAGCGTAATGCTCCTCCGCGTAGTCGAGGCCCTTCATCAGGTCTTCAAACGGAGCGCCGCCCCAGTCGCCGTTGATGGCGTCGATGAACTTCTGTCCGTAGCCGGTCGAGCCGTGGAAGTTGATCATGATGACGACGTATCCGCTGCTCGTCGAAGAAGTTGGTGACGCGAAGAGTTCGGGATTCCAGCGGTAGCTCCAATCGTCTCCCCAGGCGCCCTGCGGCCCGCCGTGGATGAGGAACTTCACGGGATACTTCTTGCTGGGATCGAAGTTCGGCGGCTTGACCAGGAAGCCTTGGACTTTGTCGTTGTGAGCGCCGTTGAACCAGAAGGATTCCAGCGGGGACATGGCGACTTTGAGAGGACGGCGTCGTTAAGGTGAGTCAGTTGCGGTCGCAGCTGGGATGAGCAAGCTCGTTCAGGTCACGCTCCTCTCGGAAGCCGATTTTGTAGATCGCGGTCGGAAACGCAGATCGACATTCGGGTGAACAAAATGTCTTTTCCGTCCGGGGTCGACTGCTAGGTCGTCGTTGAAACCATCAGCGAACAATCGACGGCAACGTTATGATCGGGCCGTCTCCTTCGGCGTCGCCGTCAACGATGATCGTTTGATTCGAAGGGCCGATCAATCGCGAACGAAACGACCGGAGACTCCCCTTGCTCTCTGATGCGCGAAGAAATCGCTTGTGAGTCCGGCGACCACATGAATGTTCCCACCCAGACGATCGAAGTTTTCCGTACAGATTCTTCTTCTCGCCCGTCTTGCGGTCATACAGCATCAACCGGAAGCGGTCGCTCTCGTATCCCGGACGCTGCTGGGCGCGGTAGGCGATGTAGCGGCCATCGGGCGAATAGAGCGGCGTCGAGTCGCTGGCGGGATTGTCGGCGGTGATGTTCTTGGCTGCGGAGCGGAATCAGGCGTCCCGGAGATCACCCCTCCAGTTGACCGGGACGATCCAGAGATCGTTATTGGTGGAAGCCGGCCGGATTCTTGTCGTGATTCGAGGTGTAGCAAATCTCCTGCCCGTCGGGCGAGAAGGCATAGTTGTCCTGCCCGCCGAGCGAGAACACGGGCGCGTCGTAGTCGCCGGGCGTGAGGTCGCGGGGAGCGTTGCCACAGCCGGACATCAGGTTGGTCCGCTCCGACCGGCCTTCTTATTGGCGTTGCTGGGGAACACCTGGCAGTGAACGAGCGCACTCGCCACCACGAACAGATGTGGTTCGCTTGCCTTCCTTGTAAGCATTCCAATGGCGATAGAGCAAGATGATCAAAGATCAGCGCCTTGACCTTCGACTGCTCCGCTTCTTTAAGCTTCTTCGCGTTGCAGTCAGCCTCTACCAGTGGCTGCGCCGTCGCATTCGGGATATACATCAGAAGTGAAGAGAATGTTCTTGCCGTCCGGCGACCAGAGTTCGCCGCCCGCCTCGGTCGCGATGGAGGTCAGCTTCATACGCTCGGTGACAGTTCCCGCCGCGCCGTCGAAATCCGCAATCCAAACCTGCGATCCGCCTTCTTTCGTCGAGAGAAACGCAAACCGCTTCCCATCCGGCGCCCAGCGCGGGCGGTCGGCGTCCTGATCGGCGATGATCTCGCGCTCCTCGACCTCCGGCCGTAGGCACGATCCAGATATGCGGCGTCTTCGTGTTGGCCTCCAGATTCACGTCGACCACGCTGAAGATCACCCACTTGCCGTCGGGCGAAACCTCAGGCTCGCCGACGCGCTTGAGCTTCATCATGTCTTCGAACGTGAAGGGATGCTTGGCTTGCGCGAAGGCGGCGGAAGATGTGAAAACGAGAGCGGCAAGAGAAAGCGACCAGAAACGAAACGGCGCATGAGGGACCTCCTCGGCAAACGGAAAAGTGTAGCAGGATTTGGTAGCGCCGCCGTCCCCGGCGGCTGTCCAGCGGGCGAGGGCCGGATGCCCTCGGGACAGCCGGCAGGACATCGGCGCACTGCGATGCGCACGCGATGCGCACGCCGAAGCCCGAAGCCCGATTCTTCTCCCGACAACCCCTTGGTCGATATGGCATCCAAGTAAGCGGCAGAACTGCGGCGCCTTGCCCCCGGCCTCGCTGAGCGGAGAGGGGTCGGGGGAGGGTCGCCGCGGGCGCTTTTCGGTGCAGTCCACGGTGGACGAGCGTACGTCCAAACCGCCCGGTCTCTCACCAACGATTTCCCGTTATCCGATAAAATAGGCTTATGAAAAGGCCGGTCCGCAGCTTCCTGTTTCTTACGACCCTGGCGGCTTGCGCGCTATTGTGCTCGCCTGTGACTGCGCAGGAGGGTCCGCTCGAGAACACGCCCCCCACAGGCATCACGCCCGAGGAAATCATCCAGCGCTTCGCCGCCAAGGAAAAGGAATTCAAAGAGGCCCGCGATCATTACACTTACCGGCAAGACATCAAGGTAAAAACTCTCGACGGCAACACCCCCACCGGCGAGTACCACGAAGTCTTCGATGTGCTGTTTGACGACAAGGGCCGGCGCATCGAAAACGTCGTGTTTGCGCCGCAGTCAAGTTTGGAACAGGGCGGGCTTTCGCTCGATGAAGGCGACGTCCAGGATTTCCGCAACCGCCTGCCCTTTGTGCTCACCAGCGACGAGATTCCGGAATACAACATCCTCTATGTCGGCCAGCAGCAGGAAGACCAGTTGCACTGTTACGTCTTCGACATCGCGCCCAAGCAGATTGTCGGGCAAGAAACGCTATTTCCAGGGACGCATCTGGGTGGACGATCACGATTTCCAAATCGTAAAGACCTACGGCCAGGCCGTGCCGGAGACCCGGGATACGAAGAAGAAGGGCAACAAGACAGAGCATCTCTACCCCAAGTTCACCACCTGGCGCGAGCAAATCGACGGCAAATATTGGTTCCCAACCTACACCCGCGCCGATGACACACTGCACTTCAACCTCAATGACATTCACATCCGCGAGATCGTCAAATATGAGGACTACAAGCGCTTCGGTTCCAGCGTGAAGATTCTGTATCAGGGCCAGGAAATTCCGAAGGCGGATCAGAAGGATCAGAAAACGCCGGATCAGAATCCAGATCAGAAGAAGCCCGACGCGCCACCGAATCCGCAGCCGCCGCAGAAGTAGCTGTCGGCCGTCAGCTATCAGCCAACGCCAAGATCCCTCGCTACGCTCGGGATGACAGGGTGTGTAGGGCTTTTCTCAGTGGATATGTCTCTGGCCTAGCTGAGAGCTGACAGCTTTAGTAGAACAAATACTTCCGCCACTTATCATCCGACCGTCCCATCAACCGCATGATATGCCGGCTGGTGTGGAGATTGAAGGCGCGGGGCTCGCGCATCAGTTTCATGCCCACTTCGAGGGGAAACTGGTTGCCCTTGCGGCGATTGCAGGGATGGCAGCAGGCCACCAGGTTTTCCCATGTGGAGGAACCTCCGCGGGAGCGAGGGATCACGTGGTCCAGCGTCAACTCGCCGGAGGGCAGCACGGTGGCGCAATACTGGCAGGTGTTGCGGTCGCGCAGCAGGATATTCTTCCGCGACAAGGCGCGGCTCTGGTGCGGGATTCGACGGTACTCGAGCAACCGGATCACCGATGGCACGCGCATGGCGATGCGCGCCGCGTGCAGGAAGTGTCCATTCTCTTCTTCGGTCATGGCGACGCCCTTCAGCACGAGCACCAGGGCGCGCCGCGCCGCACAAACGTTGATCGGTTCGTAGGACGCATTCAGAACGAGCACTGGCGCATGCAGCGCGTTGCCGTTGCTCTCGCGATGCATTGCCGCCGCCGCAAACAGGCCGGCGGCGCGGCGTCCCGGTGGTCCTGCCTCGGTTTCGATCCTGCTCGACATAAATTCTAGATTCCCACGGCCTCGGCCCTTGGAACGCGGGCCGTTTGCTCCAAATGGCTTTCGAGCGCGTAGGGTCCAATCTCTGCATGCTGCGCCGAAATCTTCAACGTGCGCGCCACGGTTGCGACCCAAACCTTGGTTGCGCCGGCGCGCCGTAAAACCCGGGCGCATTCCGAGACGGTCGCGCCTGTGGTGTAGACGTCATCGACTATCAGCACTTCGCGGCCTGCCACCAGCTCACGCTGAACCACTCCGAAAGCGCCTCGCAGGTTTTCGCGGCGCTGATGAGTGGTGAGGCCAATTTGCGATGCGGTCTCGCGCTTTCTTTCGAGAACTCCCGCGCACAAACGCAAGCGATCCCGCGCCGGGCCGACTTTCATCGCGGCGCGCGCAATCAACTCTGCCTGGTTGAAGCCACGTTGGCGAAGCTTGGCGCGGTGCAACGGCACTGGGACTAAAGCCACCGAGTCCGCAGGGGACTCCAGCGCGAGCGTCGCAATCGCTTCCGCCAGCATGCGTCCCAGAACGTTCGCCGCCGGACGCATGCCTCCATACTTCAGCAGATGAATCAGTTCACGCAGTCCGCTTTCATAACTGCCATAAGACACGGCGCGCGCGAAGACCGGTTCGACGCGGCGGCACAACCCGCATCGCGGTTCGCCCTGGGCGCCAGCGACCGCGTAAGGTGAAAACAAACGTTCCCCGCACGTCGAGCAGACTCCGCCCGTGGTGCGGAGCATTGCGTCGAGACATTCCTGGCAAACCGGTAGACGTGAAATCCTGATCAGCGGCGTGCCGCAGATGCGGCAATCCGAGGGAAACAAAACAGCGAAGAGACTTTCGGCAATCTGGCTGGTCCAGCCTTGTTCGAACCAGCCTTGTTCGAACCAGCCTGTTCGAACCAGCCTCGGCCAATCTGAAGGCTGCTCGTCTGGACTTGCCTGCTTCCGGAAGCAATAGTAGGGCCTGCCACTGCAGCTCTGGCGTGGCTAGCCCGAATTCTGTCCTCACTACTGCTGAAGACGGCCTCCGTATTGCCCGCAGGGATCCAGCTTGGGCGGGCGACTCTGCGATTGCCTGCTGGAATAGAGTATAACGGCGGCGCCGTCCCCTAGGCAACGTTACGGTCGGGTCTTGGAGCCGAGGTCGCCACCTTTTTGACCGCTTCGGGAATGCGCTCTTTCACCGGCATGAATACCAAACGGTAATCCCGCCGGAAGCATTCCGCGCAGCGCACCGGCTGCAGCAGAAAAACCGGCAAAACCCATCGTTCGAAGAACGAGCGCCGTCGCGAATGGAAACCCACATCGCTGCCGCAATCATCGCAGTGGAATTCGAAGTACCGCTGGAACCAGAGCTGGTCGGAGGAGTTTCTTACCACGTTACACCTCGCACTGACAAAAATACGAAGGGGCAGAACTGATTGAAACCTATTCTACCGCTTAAGCCAGGGCACAAGCCAATCCGAGCATCACTTCAAGCCCGGCCCGGAACCCGCGTCCCACTTGTAATTCAGCCCGCCAGCGTGCTAACGTGCCGCCGTTTAGTCTTTTGAATAAGTTACAGCTCGTAATCGCTTTCATCTCACGCAATACGAGGATTCCATCTATGAGCGGTCCAGTCCCCGAATCAGGAACTGGTGTCAAGAAACACATTCCTTTTGTCCCCGAGAGTATGGAGATGAAGGAATTTACCCTGCGCGCGGTGCTGCTGGGACTATTTATGACGATTGTCCTGGGTGCGGCTAATGCGTACCTGGGGCTCCGCGCCGGGATCACGATCGCGGCAACCTATCCCGCCGCGGTGATTGCCATGGCCGTGCTGCGGGCGTGGAAGGGATCGCTGCTCGAAGAAAATATTGCCCGTACTGCGGGCTCCATCGGAGAATCGGTCGCGGCCGGGCGCAATTTTCACCATCCCCGCATTCCTCATTGCCAAAGCGTGGCCGTCGTTCCGTCCGGCTGACGCTTACTGGAAATCCACGGCGTTGATGACTGTTGGCAGCGTTCTCGGCGTCCTGTTCGTTTCACTGGTGCGGCGAGTCATGGTGGAGGACCCGGAGTTACCCTTCCCCGAATCCGTGGCGGCGGCTGCGATTCACAAAGCTGGACAGCGCGGCGCCGAGGCTGCGAAATATCTTTTCTGGAACATCGGCGTGGGCGGCATCGTGTTCATGCTCGGCCGCTTTGGATTGTTTGCCGCCGACAAAGATTTTCTCTTTAGCGTAGGCGATCTTGGCCGCAGCCAGGTTCGGCTCGGGGCGGCAGGAAGCACGCGCATCGTGGCGGCGGGCGGCACCTCCATGGTTTCGGCGCCCAGCGTAAGCCCGGCTTACTTGGGCGTCGGCTACATTATCGGAATTCGCCTGGCGTCCATACAGTTTTCCGGCGGTGTGCTGGCTTGGGGACTGATGGTTCCGCTTCTCATGTTTTTCCTGGGCCCGCAGCTCAAACAATATCTTCCAGCCGACACTCCCGACAATTGGGCAGCCTTGGCGGCGGCGGTTTGGAGATTTATTGTTCGTCCCATCGCGGTCGGCGGAATGTTGGTAGGCGCAGCCTACACGCTGTTCCGAATGCGCGAGAGTCTTACCGCGGGCTTGGGCAGAGCCTTCAGCGATTTGCGCCAGACCGCTGAGCAGCAAGCCAAACTCTCACGCACAGAACGCTACATGAGTTCGAAGGCCGTCTTCGGCCTGATCGCTCTTATGTTCGTGCTCATGTGCTTTCTCTATATCCATATTTCAGGGCTGGTTTGGCCCGCGGTGTTGGCCGCGGCGGTGATGCTCATCATCGGCTTTTTCTTTGCCACGGTCTCCGGCAGCCTGGTCGGAATGATCGGTTCCTCCAATAATCCGATTTCTGGTTTGACGCTATCCACCTTAATCATCGCGGCGCTTCTCATGGTTTCGCTCGGGGTCTCCGGAATCTCCGGTGTAGCAGCAGTGCTGGGAGTAGCGGCGGTAGTCTGTGTTTCGGCGGCGGTGGCGGGCGAGTTGCTGCAGGATTTCAAAGTCGGCTACATTCTCGGCGGCACGCCGCGCACCATTCAACTGGTGGAACTGATTGCCGTCGTGGTCGCGAGCCTCGTAATGTATTTCCCCTTGATGTTGCTGCATGAAGCGAACATCAAAGCAGGTGGCATCGGATTCGGTGACCGCCAGCTTTCCGCGCCGCAGGCCGGTTTGATGGCCACGTTGGCGCTGGGCATTGTCGGTCACGATATGCCCTGGCCGCTCGTGGTGGTCGGCATTTTCATGGGCGTCGGGATGATCATGCTGCAAGTGAAAAGCCCCATGCTGGTTGCAGTCGGCATGTATCTTCCGTTTGAAACTACATTCGCTATTTTTCTCGGTGGAGTCTTTCGCGCCCTCGGGGACTGGCTGGCCAAACGCCGCGGATACAACGAGGCGCAAATGGCGCGCGTGGAGAATGCGGGAGTCCTCACCGCTTCCGGATTGATCGCCGGCGAAGCGATTCTCGGGCTGCTCTGGGCCGGTCTGCAGTTCGCTCCCGCCTGGGCCCGGCCACAAATCTTTAACCATCCATCGTATCTTGCGGGGATTGGAGTGATGGTTGCCCTGGCCGCCTTGATGATCCGGCTGCCGCTCTCAAGCGCGGGCGATCCCAAGGAACCAGCCCCTCCGACAGCCATAATGTGAACATCTGTGGAGGGTTGGTGAAGGATTGTGTGGCGCGCACTCTTGCCCGCGACTTCGCGCAGTGAAGTGGTTCTTTATTTGTTCTTCCAATGTCCATCGCCGCAAACATTTCGTCGATCCAGGAGCGCATCACGGCTGCAGCCCACCGGGCCGGCCGAGAACCCGGCGACGTTACATTAATGGCTGTCAGCAAGACGCAGCCGCCGGAGCGCATCCGCGAAGCCCACAACGCCGGAATCAGAGTATTTGGAGAAAACCGCGTTCAGGAATTCGCGGGTAAGATCGAGATCGAGACTCTTGCGGATTTGCGCGCTGCCGAATGGCACATGATCGGCCACCTGCAGACCAACAAAGCCGCCAAGACAGCGGAGCTATTTAGCGCCGTGGATTCGGTCGATTCGGTGAAACTGGCACAGAAACTGGATGCGGCAGCTCGCACCCTGGACAGGAAGCTCGACGTGCTGATCGAAATCAACGTAGGCCGCGAACCGGCGAAGAGCGGCGTGGCGCCAGATTCGCCCGCACTGGAAGAACTGCTGAAAGCCGCGCCGCGCCTGGAGGCGCTGGTATTCCGCGGATTGATGACCGTGCCTCCCTTCACCGACGATCCCGAAGGCGCGCGTCCCTATCTCCGCAAGCTGCGCGAGTTGCGCGATACGATTGCCGCGCGTAAGCTGCCCAGCGTCGCTATGCACGAACTCTCTATGGGTATGTCGCACGATTTCGAAGTCGCGATAGAAGAGGGATCGACCTGCGTGCGCATAGGCACGGCGATCTTCGGGGAACGCACAAGGCCTTACAGCAGAGAACCACAGAGGCCATGAATCTTTTCGATCGGCTTTGCGCGGGAGCCCTTTTCATCCTGGCAATTGTGGACTGCCTGCTCGTGCCAAGGACCTACACCGGCAGAATCTGGATCTTCGGGACCGGCTTGGCTTTGCTGTTCACCGCCATGGTGAATCCTGCGCATTCGCAACGGCCAAGTGGTGAAAGGTCTCAGACTGTTTTGCATCACAGCGAATGTAACGATGCTGGCATTCACGATCGCACTGATGGCAAGCGTTGGAAAATCGCGCACGCTGCAGCACCCGCAAATACCGGTGGTGGGAACACTGCTGCTGGTTGAGACGGCATTTTCCCCGAGAAAGAACTCTTGATTCCCATTCACGAGTCGCGCAGCGGAGTGACGTTTGCGGTCAAGGTCCACCCTCGCGCCAAGGGGAATGCGATCACCGGTGAACTCGGCCAAGCGCTGAAGCTTTCTCTAACCTCGCCGCCCCTGGAAGGCCGCGCCAACGACGCCTGCATGGAATTCTTCGCAAACCTTTTGAAGCTACCTCGATCTTCCGTTACCATTGCCTCCGGCCAGGCCAGCCTCCAAAACGTAATTCGCGTCTCCGGGCTCTCGGCCGAAGAAGTCCGCAAAAGGATTGGTAGCGCCGCTGCCCCTTCGACTTCGCTCAGGGCAGGCTCGGCGGCCACAGGGAGCCACTCTTGAGCTTTTCCGAACGCTTTCAGGAAATTCGCACCGGGTTCGAGCGCCCCTTCTGGGTCGCGAACATCAGCGAGCTTTTCGAGCGGCTGTCGTACTACGCTGTTTTTGCCGTGCTGGCGCGCTACCTGCACGAAGGCCTTCACTTCGATGTCGAGCGAGCCAGCAGCCTGACCGGAATGTTTGGCGGTTGGGTCTGGTTTCTCGCCATCGGCGGCGGCGCGCTCGCCGACCGGCTCGGTTTCCGTCGGGCGCTTTCGATCGCCTATCTGATCCTAAGCCTTGCCTATTTCCTGCTGGGGTCGATCGGCTCCGCCTGGCTCGCTCCGTTGCGCAACAGTGTGCCTCTGGTGGTGCTGGTTGCATTCGTTCTGATTCTTCCCGCTCTCGGCGTTGCTCTGGTGAAACCTTCTGTGGTCGGCACTACAGCTCGGGCTTCCAAGGAAAACGTCCGCTCGGTGGGATATTCCATTTACTACACGCTGGTCAATGTCGGCAGCACCGCCGGGCCGTATCTCGCCTCCTGGGTGCACAAGCACGGCAGCGTCGATAATGTTTTTCGCGTCGCAGCATTGAGCGTGTTTCTCATGCTTTTCTTCGTGCTGCTGTTCTTCAAAGAACCACGCCGCGGCAGTGAAGGTGAGGCACCGACTCTCAGCCAGGTGGGGAAAAACTTCCTCACCGTGCTCTCGAACCCGCGGTTCATGCTTTTCCTGCTGATCTTTACGGGATACTGGATCGTCTTCTGGCAGGAGTTCATCGCGCTCCCGCTGTACATTTCCGCATACATCAATCCGAATGCCGACACGGAGCTGATTCTGGTCGCCGATCCGCTGACAGTGATCGCGCTCACCATGGTGATCGGGTTTCTCAGCAAGCGCATGCAAACATTTCACGCCATCATTCTCGGCACCCTGATCTCGAGCCTCGCATGGATACTTCTGATCGTGCATCCCTCGGTCTGGATGGCGGTAGTCACGCTGGTTGTGGTTGCAATTGGTGAAATCATGCAACAACCGCGCTACTACGATTACATCTCGCGGCTCGCTCCCGAAGGCCAGCAGGGCACCTATATGGGATTCGCGTTCCTTCCCCTCGGCATCGGATCGATGGTCGCCGGCAAATTCAGCGGATGGCTCATGCATCACTTTGGCGAGGAGTTGCACCGGCCCGAATTAGTCTGGTGGTCGGTAGTCGCCGTTGGCGTCGCCACAACCCTGCTGCTGTGGATTTATGATCGGACCCTACGAGTGAAGTCACTCTCACCTTGACTTGAGACCCAACCTCTGGAATCATTCGCTCCCAGCAAGTGAATTGAAGGAGGCTCCATGCCACATTATCTTCACCAAGTCGCATATTCGCGCGAAGGATGGGAAGCGCTCCTGGCGCATCCCCAGAATCGCATTGAGGCGGTAAGACCCGCGATTGAGAAGTTGGGCGGCAAGATCGAAACAGCCTGGTTCGCCTTCGGAGAATACGATGTAATGCTCGTTACCGAACTGCCCGATAATGCCAGCGCTGCGGCAATTTCCATGGCGTTTGCTGGAGGTGGCGCCTGCAAGGCTGTGCAAACCACGCCGCTGATGTCCCCGGAAGAAGCAGCGCAAGCCTTCAAGAAGGCCGGGGAGTGCGGGTATCGGCCAGTCACGGCGACAGCTCGCGCCGCATAAACCGGTAGTGCAGCAAGCAGGAACCAAGGCGGCCTCGGCAGGCCGCCTTGTTTTATGCTGGAGGATACTCAGCCCGAAACTCGGCCCAACGAACCATGCCTCAACTCAAAACCACGCCTGCCGCCGTCGCGGCTCAAATTCGCCGCGCTCTCAAGGACGCCGGCTCCGCCGAGCATGCCGCCGGCGTGCGATGGTTCTTCAAAGACGAAATCAAATCGCACGGATGGTATGCGGCGGACTTGCGCCGCGCCTCCGTCCGCTTCCGTCGGGAGTTGCAAAAAGAAAGCGGGCTCGACTTTCTGCTTGAGGCCGCCGACCATCTTTTCTCCGGCCCTGTGCTGGAAGAAAAAATTGCTGCCGTCTTTATGCTGGAAAAGCTCGACGCGGAATTCGGCGACCGCGAGTTCAAGCTGTTCGAGTCCTGGCTCGACCGCATCAGCAGTTGGGCCGATCACGATGCGCTGGTGCACCATCTGATCTCGCCGATGGTCGAATCGAAACCGGCGCGCACAAAAGCAGTTTTCCGTTGGGCCAAGTCGCCAAACCGCTGGCGCCGCCGCGCCGCCTGCGTAGCACTGATTCGCGGTGCTCGCGCCAAGATGTTCTTCCCCGAGATCACCCAATTGTCCGATAGCCTTCTCGCAGATGAAGATGACATGGTGCAGAAGGGATTAGGCTGGCTGCTGCGTGAAACGGCAAAGTTCGATGGCAAGCGAACAGTTCCGTACCTGATGAAGATTCGCGGAAGCGCCCCGCGTCTGGTATTGCGCACAGCCTGCGAGACGCTGCCGCTCGCGGTGAGAAGACGGATTCTGTCGCCTGGCCGCGGGTAAATAACCCACAAATCCACCCCCGCTGTCCGCTAACTGTTCAAGCGGGTCCCGCTTTGGGAAACTGTCCTAAGATTTTGTGCCCTGGATCCTTGCAAGCCGGCCACTCGGATGTTCAGATTGGTTCAGGGCTCGTGGTGTAATGGGAACACAGCACTCTGTCAAAGCCGGCAGATGCGGGTTCGAGTCCCGTCGAGTCCATTCCCCAGGTTCCTAGGCCAAAGGGAAATTTGCAAAGGAGGGACGAAGCAGAGATCGTCCCTCCCGTAACTTGACATCGTTCTACTCTCTGTCGATACTGAAAGATGACAGAGTGCTTACGCTACGTAATTACAATGGCCCTGGCCGAGTTGGGGCCATTGGCTTTTTACCGCGACCTGCCCCTTCAGAAATAACTCAGCCACGCATCGCTGCGCCGCTGCTTCAATCCTGCAAACCAGCGGCAGAGTGGATAAAGCGCAACCATCCCACACCAGATAGACAACCGGCAAAGAGTACCCCATCCCGGCGGCTTGGTAACAGGCGACTCTCCGAGGCCGGAGATTCGAACATTCGATGCGTCTGCCCGTACTTGGCGTAGCAGACCGGGCGCTCTTACAACGCAATCCCTGAGCCCCGATTCGCCCAAATCCCTAGCATTGTTTACAATAGAGGTTTGCCCATGGAGCTGGCCGCCATCCAATCTGCGCTGCGCGAACGCAACATCGACGCGTGGCTGTTCTACGACCACCATCATCGCGATCCCATCGCCTATCGTGTGCTCGGCCTCCCCGCGGGTCTCATGGTCACGCGTCGATGGTTTTACCTGGTGCCGGCGCTGGGCGAACCGGTAAAGCTGGTCCACAAGATCGAAGCCGGGCACCTCGATTCTCTCCCTGGCAGCAAGCGCCAGTATTCCGGATGGCAAGAACTCTTCGACACCCTCAAGTCGATGCTCGCTCCTTGGCGCGATATCGCCATGCAATATTCGCCAAACAACATCGTCTTCACCATTTCGCTCGTCGATGCCGGCACTATCGAGTTGTTGCGCGGTTTGGGTAAGAACGTCGTCAGCTCCGCGGATCTGGTCGCGCAGTTCGAAGCCACCTGGAGCGACGAGCAAATTAAGACACACTTCGCCGCGCGCGACGCCATTGACGCGATTACTACCGCGGCCTTCCAGGAAATCGGCCGGCGCGTCCGCAACGGCGGTACGACCGAGCATGCAATCCAAAACTGGTTCATGGAAGCGTTCCGTCGCGAGAACCTGCTCACCGACGATCCGCCCATCGTGGCCGTCAACGCCAATGCCGGAAACCCGCACTACGAGCCGCGAGCCGATCCTCCCGTTCCCATTCGCGAGGGCGACCTGGTATTGCTCGACGTATGGGGCAAGAAGGACATTCCCGGCGCCGTCTACTACGACATTACTTGGATGGGATTCGTCGGCAAAGCGCCGCCGGACCGCATGCGCGAGGTCTTCGACATTGTGCGCGACGCCCGCGACGCCGGCGTAAAGACAGTCACCGATGCGATCAGCTCCGGCCGCCGCATCGCCGGATGGGAAGTGGATCGCGCCACGCGCAACCACATCAAGCAGAAGGGCTACGGCGAGTATTTCATTCACCGTACCGGACACTCCATCGGCACCGACGTCCATTCCAACGGAGCCAACATGGATGATCTGGAAATTCACGACGAGCGTCAGATTCTTCCCAACTCTTGCTTCTCCATCGAGCCCGGAATTTATTTGCCCGAGTTCGGCGTGCGCAGCGAGGTCAACATGCTGGTCCGGCCCAAATCGGCGGAGGTCACCGGCAACATTCAACGCGAGATTGTGACTGTCTGATGGCAGATCCCGTTACAGCGAAAGCAAAGACCAAAGTCGCTGAGCCGGCGCAGCCCGCCAGCATGATGGGGGTAATCGCGCCTGCCCTGGGCTGGCTGATTCCCGGCGCCGGCCACATGATCCAGAGGCGCTGGATTCGGGGCGCCCTGTTGCTCATCTCCATCGGCACTCTGTTCGTGCTCGGCCTCATGATGCAGGGCCACATCTACAAGGCCAACGGCGGCGACATCCTCGACATTCTCGGATTCATCGGGGACCTGGGCGCGGGCGGAATGTATATCGTCACCCTCGCCATGAACTGGGGCCAGGGTGCGATTGCTTTCGCCACAGCCGACTACGGAACCAAGTTCATGATCGTCGCTGGACTGCTGAATTTCATCGCGGTGGCCGACGCCTATCACATCGCCATCGGGAAAAAACAATAACAATGACCATCCAGCTCACACATTTCAGCGCGGCGTTTGTTTTCGCGCTATTCGCATCCATCGTCTTCGGCATCACCCACCGCGATACTACTCGCGAAATGATCCGCTACGGTCTGTATTGCTTCGCTATGTTCCTGGGCGGCGTCTTCGTAGCGGGCTGGGCCATGTGGCTGGTGCGAAGGTGAGATTCTAGCTGCTAGCTACTAGCTTCTAGCTCATCCCGCCGAGTAGCAATAACCCCAACTCCCGCTTTTCCCGTTAGTCACAAGGGGAGAATCCTTATGCTGGAAGCTTCTTATCACCCCTCCCACACAAACGCATCGAACACCCGCTTCGAATCAAAATTCAAACGCCGATAGAGAGCGACAGCTCCCACATTAGCCTCGGTCACCGTCAGCGAGAGCATCGAAAAACCGCGTTTGCGGAGATTGACCGAGCTCGCTGCCAGCAGCGATTCGCCGATCCCGCGCGAGCGATGTTCTGGAAGCACGCACACTTGCGTCACGTGCCCCACGTCACTGCGCACGCGCGAACACAGGATCAATCCAATCAGATTCTTCGCCTTGCGATCCACGGCGGCGAATGACGATTCCGCATCGAACACCCCGCATCCCGGAAAACGCACGATGTTATTCAGAAAGCGCAGCGATCCTCCCAGCGTGTGGTACTGATCGTTGATCTGGGCGTCGACATGTCCGCGATAAGCCGCGGTAATCACAGCGGCAGCAGGCTGGTAGTCCGCTTCAGTCCAACGCTGGATTTCCACATCCGGATGCGTCGCCGTTGCCTGCGGAACGCTCTCGCCCAGATCGAGAACCATGAACAGTCTTGGATGGCGCTGGAACCCCTGATCGAGAAACGGCCGGGCAACGCTCCCCGCCTCATGCGCCAGCAACTGCGCTTCAACGCGATGGATTCCCGGAGACTGCTGCAGAGTCTCAATCACATGCGTCAGCAGCTTGATCTCGACCTCGCGCGCGTGGGAGGGGCGCCCGCTGTTCGACACGAAAAGATCGCCGACCACTCCCTTGCTGCCTTCGTACACGAAAAAGCTATAGCCGAAAATGCGTCCGCGGTCGATGGCGGCGTATCCCGGAAGAATCTTTGCGTCAACATAGCGCAGGATCATCTCGGCCGACCCGCGGTAATCCCATGAGAGCAGACTCGCCCAGGCTCGCGTTTCATCGTCGAGCAGAGGGCGCAGATCCACTGAGGAAAAATGTCTAAGGTCGAGAATCTCCACGGGGCTCCTGCCAAGTCAGCCAAAACTCCGGGCCCGGTTCTCCGGGCTGTTTCGCAGCGGCAAAACTCCGAGTGTAGTGTGTTCCAGCACGCGAGGCAAACCGGCGGAATGCACTGCGGCAACACCGACCGAGCGCGTGAAGCAGGCCTTCAGGCTTGCGTTTGAGCATGGACTCGTATCACGGCATGCCTTCAGGCATGCCGTAAGCGCCACTTACGACCGTACCTTCAGGCGCTGACTTTCTGAAGCGGGGTTCCACACCAGCCTCTAACGCTTGACGTCAGCCCCCGCAACCCAGTAATAATCCACACGCTGTGCCGCGTAATGTCCAAGATAAGAAACGCGCCGGCCTGCCACCAGTTTTGCAATCTCCGCCTGCGAATTTTCTGGCGCCACCAATAGGTGTTCTCCCTGCGGAACGCTGCCCCAGTCGTAATTGAAGGTCAGCCGATTGCTATAAAAAGTCAGTCCATATTCCAGTTCGCGTCGAACATGATAAACGGCCAACGGCAGCCGATGCGTTTCCATGCGCGCAATCTCTCGCGCCAATGGCCGTGCCGAATAAGTTTGGTCCAGATCCACGGCTCCCAGTCTCAACACAACTCCCACCACCAGCAGCACCGGAATCACCGTGACAAACCGGAACATGCGGAGACCCGTCCTGCGCACCAGCGTGAGCGCAATCCCGGCGCACAGCACAAATGCGACGCCAAGCGCCACCAACATCGGTCGTCCTCCGGGAAACCGATGTTGCGTAATCAGGTACGCAATCAGCAGAGCCGGAACAATCGGAGCTGCCGCCACCAACGCGTGCACCACCACCAGCCACATCGCAGGAGGCTCAGCCTCGCTGTGCTCCAAATGTTGCCGCAAATAACTTACTAACAACAGCGTGCCCGCCGGAATCGCGGGAAGAATATAGCCCGGCAATTTCGATTGCGAGATCGAGAAGAAAACTACGGGCACAATCAGCCAGCAGCAGGCGAAAACGCCAAATTTATTATCGAAATCCTCGGCAGAGTCCGCTAGTCTGGCCCACCACAAGCTCGCCTCCCGAACCAAAGCCGCAATAACGAACACCGTCCAGGGAGCCACAGCCAGCGCCGTTACCGGCAGGTAATACCAGAACGGCTCGCGATGATGATAAAGATTCTCCGAGAACCGTCCGAGATTTTGCTGAACGATAAATTCGCGAAAGAACTCCGGATTGCGCATCTGCACGGCTACATACCACGGAAGCGTGGTCGCGCAGAATAGAACAATTCCCGGCAGCCACAGCGAAGTCAAAATCAGACACCATTCCCGAACCGCACTCGCGTAGAGGACGATCGCCACGGCAGCGAGAAACGGCGCGACCGGGCCCTTCGCCAGCATCCCCAAAGCCATGAAGCCATAAAAGACTGCGAGGTAAATCCTCTTTCCACTTTCCCGCCAGGCCCACCAGCCGAGCATTCCCAGCGTGAAAGCCGCGGCCAGCGCCATGTCCGTCGAAGCCGCGCGCGCGTATCCTACGATCCCCCCGGATGAAGCCGTAATCAGCGCGCCATCCAACTCGAATCCAGGGCGGAAGCGGCGCAGAAAAAAGTACACCGCCAGCACCAGCAGACTGGCGTCGAGCGCCGATGGCAGCCGCGCGGACCAGTCGCTCACACCAAAGATCGAGTACGCCAGCATCGCCTGCCAGTAATAAAGAGGAGGCTTTTCCAGCCACGGACGCCCGCCCAGCACGGGTGTGATCAAGTCGTGGCGCTCTAACATCTCGTGCGCTACCTGCGCATAGCGCGGCTCATCGGCTCCGATCAACCCGAATTGTCCCAGCCCGTACAAAAAAAGAAACGCGCAAAAGCCCGCCAGCAAAAGCGAGTCGGTGCGGGTGCGATTGGTCATGGCAGGGTTCCGAGAGAAGTGAATTGCTGATTGATGCAATTCATTGTACGCAGCTATTGTACGGAAGGGCCGCGGCGCAGTAGTTCCAGAACCGGCCGCACCGCCTGGGCCAGCGGACCATCCAGCGAACAACCGCTCGCGCATTCATGGCCGCCGCCGCCAAAACACTCAGCCACTCGTGCCACGTCGAGCTTGCCCTTACTGCGCAGGCTCACGCGAACACGCCCGTCAGGCAGCTCGCGGAAGAACGCCGCCGCCTCAACCTCGCCGATGGAAAGCACATAATTCACTAGGCCTTCGCAGTCTTCTTCCCGTGCCTCGCAACGTTCCATCTGCTTCTGCGTCACCCAGGTCCAGCCCACATGGCCTTCGGTGTTGAGGTTGCGCAATGCCTCGCCGAGCAGCCTCATCTTGCCTACAGAGTGCGCAAAATAGATGCTGCGCGCGCAATGCGAAGGGTCGGCGCCGGCCAGCGCCAGTTCGCGCGCCAGAGCGAACGTACGCTCGTTCGTCCCTTGAAACATGAACGATCCCGTGTCGGTCATCAGCGCGGTGTAAAGGCAGGTAGCAATTTCCGGAGAGATCGGAGTTCCCGCCTCACGCGCCAGGCGGAACACCATTTCTCCCGTCGCGACCGCATGTGGATCGATCCAGTTCACGTGCGCGAACGGCCGACCGCTGACGTGATGATCGATGTTGATCAGGAAGCGGTCTTCCAGTCCCTCCAGCCGCGTGCGGTGAAGGCTATCACACTCCAGGATAATCGCCGCCTCGTAACTTCCGGCAACGCGATCGGCCTGCAAAACTTCATCGGCGAACGGCAGCGCCCGATAGATGCGCGGCACGCCATCGTGCAGAACCACATCAGCCTGCTTCCCCATGGCGCGCAAAACCTGGCAGCACGCCAGCGCCGATCCGATGGCGTCGCCGTCCGGCCGCGCGTGCGACGTCAGCACGAATCCGTCGCGCCGCTCGATTTGATGGAGAACATCCCGCAACATAAATCTCTACACCTTGTTTTCGTCCGACCCCGAACGAGTCTTCATTCTTTTTTTCGCCCGGGCCAGCAGCTCTTCTACACGCGCTTTTTCCCGCTCCGAACGATCCAGCCGGAAATACAATTCCGGTGCGCGTCTCCGCCGCAAACGCTCCACCAGTTCGTGGCGAATGTATTCTTTGGCGGCGAGCAAGCCCTGGAGGCTGCGCTCCGCTTCCTGGTCATCTCCATCCACATCCACGAGAACCTGCGCTGACCGCCCGTCGTCGGCCACATGCACCGCGGTCACCCTCACCAGCCCAATGCGCGGATCGGCCAGCTCGCCTTCCACCAGAGTTTCGATCTCCTCGCGCAAAGCCTCGCCCAACCGCCCGCGATGATATTTGACCACGCGCTTCTCCACCTGCTCACCTCAAAGTAAAACGCATGAGAATATCAGAAAATCGTCCGCAGGTGTTGGCCCTCAAGTGCTATTGTCGCGCACAAAGGAGGGATTGGGGTAAGTACAGAGGTAACAAACCGATAGCGGTGCCTACCGCGCCATCGAACAAAGCCGCAGACTTTAGAATACTCTTGCACGGCGCGTTTACCGGAACTTAAGTCTCACTGATGTGTTTGAGTTCTCAGCCCGGAGGCGTCCATGAGAAACAATTTCTTTTACTTGGCAGCGACGAGTGCGATTGTCGCTTTAGCGGCGGCACAGCAGTCGACCACCGAGCGCCTCGACGGCAGCAAGATTACGTCCACAGAAATCGATGCAACTGTCACCCGCGTGATGCATGCCGCCGAGGTCACGGGAGTGGGTCTGGCAATTTTCGACCGGGGCAACGTTGTCTACCTCAAGACCTACGGCGTCCGCGACAAAGAGAAGAATCTGCCGCTGACCGAAGATTCTGTGATGACTGCGGCATCCTTCAGTAAAGTGGCCTTTGCATACATGGTGATGCAACTGGTCGATGAAAAAATCCTCGACCTCGATAAGCCCGTGTACCAGTATCTGCCTAAGCCGCTGCCAGAATACGCGATGTATAAAGACCTGGCGGATGACTCGCGTTACAAGCGAATCACAGCGAGAATGCTGTTAAGCCATACCAGCGGTTTTCCCAACTGGCGTTGGATCAATGACGACCGCAAGTTGAATATCAATTTTGAGCCAGGCTCGCGCTACGCTTACTCCGGCGAAGGCATCGATCTTCTGCAATTGGTGGTTGAGACCATCACGAATAAGCCCTTGCAAGATTTGATGAGGACTCGTGTCTTTGGGCCCTTTGGGATGACCCGCTCCAGCATGGTCTGGGAAAGCCGTTTTGAGAGCGACTATGCCAACGGCTATGACGAGTGGGGACGCCCCATCGTCCCTGAAAGACGAACAAAAGCCGATGCCGCAGGTGGAATGGTGACGACTGTGGGCGATTTTTCGCGCTTCATGCAGGCCGTGATGCAGGGCAAGCGGCTGCATAAGGAAAACTACGAATCGATGCTCAGTCCACAAATTCCGATTCTCTCGAAACACGAATTCCCCACGATGGCCAGCGAGACGACCGAGGAGAACAAGCCAATCCGCCTCAGCTATGGGCTGGCGTGGGGTCTGTACTGGACTCCCTATGGCAAGGCCTTTTTCAAAGAGGGGCACGCCGAGGGCTGGCGGAACTACACCGTCTGCTTCGAAGACACCAAGACCGGAATTCTGATCATGACCAACAGCTCGAATGGCGAGGGCATCTACAAAGAACTTTTGGAAACCTTGCTCAAGAACACCTTCACTCCCATCGAGTGGGAAGGCTTTACTCCCTACGATAAGTTGCCTCCGCGTGAGCCCTTGAAAGAACACAAAGTGGTTGCCGTCGATCCCAAGTTGCTCGATCGATATGTCGGCCGCTACGGAAACCCGCCGAACCTCATCCTGACCATCCGTCGAGAGGGGGACCATTTGTCCGTGCAGGAGAACGACGAACCGAAACAAGAGCTATTTCCAGAGAGCGAGCGGCAAGTTTTCTCCAAAGCGGCCGACGATGTCTACACCTTCGAAGTCGATAGCCAGGGCCACGCCACCATGATGACGCTGCACACGGGGGGCGAAAATATACCCCTCAGGCGCATCGACTGAAAGCGACGCACAAGTCGCAAGAGACGCTACAGATACTCCACAAACGAGTCGGCTATCTCAGCCCCATGGTTATTGGCGATGCGCGTAGCCTGCCGCTCCACATTCTTCATCAATCCATCGAGATAGTCGCGAGAATCGGAGATGCTGACCACGCCAATGGTGGCGCGATTCCACACCGGGCTTGGATCGAGTTCGGCGACAGAAACGTTAAAGCTGCCGCGCAGCCGGTCTTTCAGACTGCGCAAGACCTGCCGTTTGTCTTTAAGCGATTGCGCCGCTTCGATGTGAAGTTCGAGGGTAAGGAAGGCGATCATGCAGTGGTCAGTGGCTGGTGGTCAGTAAAACCACACTCACAATAGCCGCCGGTTCAACTGGCCACTAGCCACTGGCCACCGGCCACTGTTCCTAAGCTATTACTTCGGCGGCAATCCTCTCGGTAGCAAACGCCTCGATTACGTCCCCGACCTTGATGTCGCCGTAGTTCGAGATCGAGATGCCGCACTCCATGCCGTTTGTGACCTCTTTTGCATCGTCCTTGAATCGCCGCAGCGATCCCACTTTGCCCTTGAACACCTGCACGTTGTCGCGCAGCAGGCGCACTTCGGAGTCGCGCTTGATCAAGCCATCGCTCACGCGGCAACCCGCGACCGTCCCAACTTTCGGGATGCGGAAAACGTTCAGCACGTCCGCTCGGCCTTGATAGTGTTCCTTGAAAGTAGGTTCGAGCAAGCCGCTCATGGCGCGCTTGATCTCGTCCTGCAATTCGTAAATGATCGAGTGCAGTCGGATATCCACTTTTTCCTGCTCGGCAATCTCCTGCGCCTTGCGCTCCGGCCGCACGTTGAAGCCAATGATGATCGCATTCGATGCCGAGGCCAGGAGAACATCGGTCTCCGTAATCGCGCCCACACCCGACCGCAGCAGCTTCAACCGCACTTTCTCATTCGAAAGCTTCGTGAGCAGATCAGTAATCACTTCCACCGATCCCTGCACATCGCCCTTCAGAATCACGTTCAGTTCCTTCGTGCCGGCGGCCTTGATCTGCTCCGCCAATCCTTCCAACGAAACGCGCGAACTCTTCGCCAGCGCCGCCTCACGCGACTTCTGCTCGCGATATTCCGAAATGCCGCGAGCCTTGTCGCGATCCGCGACCACCACAAACTGATCGCCAGCCTGCGGCAGCGCCTCCATCCCAATGATTTCCACCGGCGTCGAAGGCGGAGCGGTCTGCAACTGCGCGCCGCGGTCGTCAAACATCGCGCGCACTTTCCCATACACGTTGCCCACCACAAAATTGTCGCCCGCGTTCAGCGTTCCGTTCTGCACCAGCACCGTCGCTACCGGACCACGCCCGCGATCCAGTTTCGCTTCCAGCACCACGCCGGTCGCCGCGCGCTCCGGGGTCGCCTTCAATTCGCCCAGGTCAGCCACCAGACAAATCATTTCCATCAGCAGATTCAGGTTCGTTTTCTTCTTCGCCGAAACATCCACGAACACCGTCTTGCCGCCCCACTCTTCCGGCACCAAACCACGGTCGGCTAACTGTTTCTTCACTCGGTCCGGCAAAGCGTCCGGCTTATCGATCTTGTTCACTGCCACAATGATGGGAACTTCTGCGGCGTGCGCGTGATCAATAGCTTCGATCGTCTGCGGCATCACGCCGTCGTCGGCCGCCACCACCAGCACGACGATGTCGGTAGCTTTCGCGCCGCGCGACCGCATCCGCGTGAACGCTTCGTGACCGGGCGTGTCGAGGAACACAATCTCCCGCCCAAACGCCGGGGATTCCTTGTCGGTAATCCGCACCTTATAGGCGCCAATGTGCTGCGTGATGCCTCCCGCCTCGCCCTCCGCCACGTTCGTCAGGCGGATCGAGTCAAGCAACGTAGTCTTGCCGTGATCCACGTGCCCCATGATCGTAACTACGGGTGGCCGTATCCCGGTCTCCGGCGCCAACTCTTCGCCGGCCGCGGCCGCATCAACCTCTTTCGCCGTCTGCTCTTCGAACGTGATCACGTTCGTATCCGCGCCGAAGAAGCGCGCCATTTCGCTCGCCAGCTCCGCGTCCAGCGTCTGGTTGATCGTGGCGAACACGCCTTTCGACAGCAGCCGCGAAATCAGATCCTTGGCACGTATCTCCAGCTTCTCCGCCAGGTCCTTCACGCTGATGCCTTCCGTGATCGTGATGCTGCGCGTGATCGGCATGGGCTCATTCGACACCACCATGCGCGCCGGCGGCGTATAGCCCTTCATCGGACCTTCTTTGACACCGCGCGGAACATAGCGCTGCCCCGGCCGACGCGCCGGGCCGCCCGGACGGCTGCCAGGCCGCGTGGTTCCCGGCGGTGGAAGCGCCGGACCCACGCCCAGCGGACGCGCCCCCGCGGGCGCCGACCGCGTAGGATGCATCGGCCTGCGTTCGCCCGGACGCAGCGGTGGACGCGCCGCACCCGGCGCTCCTCCCGCCATCGGCGGACGCCGCTGAAAGATGGGCTGGCCAGGAACGGGACGTCCAGGCGCCGCACGCGCCGCGCCGCCAATCGGCACCCCAGGCTGCACCGGCGGCGGAGCCGGTCGCAGCGGAGCCTTATACACCGGCCGCGGCCCGGTCTGTGGAACGATCATGCGCGGCACCGGAGGCGCCGCAGCAGGCGGAGAAACCGGACGCGCCGCAATCGGAGCCGCTGGCGGAGCGCTCGCCGAAATTACCGGAGGCGCGGCGGCTGGAGGAACCTGTGCCGCCGGAGGCGGCATCACCGGACGCGCCGGCGGAGCACTGACTGGAGCCGAGGTGACCGGTGACGATGCTGCTGGAGGCGCAACCACCGGGCGCGCCGGAACCGCCGGGCTCGCTCCTTGCGCACTCACCGGCGCTGCCGCAGGCGGCGTCGCTGGCCTCATTGCCGGAGGCGCAGCCACCGCGGGCCTCTCCGCCGGAGCATGCGTCACGGGCGGTGCCGCTGGACGCGCCACGACCGGCGCAGCTTCCTTCTTCTGCGTGATCGCTCTCAGCACATCCCCGGGACGGGAAATGTGCGACAAATCAATTTTTGTCTTGATTTCTTCTTCGCCGCGAAGCCCGCGCGAACTCGACTTGCCGGCCGGAGACGAACCTTCCGCCGAGGAGCGGATGTACACACGTACTTTCTCCGCTTCGTGCTCTTCCAGAGAACTGGAGTGCGTCTTCTTCTCCGTCACTCCCACCAGCGGAAGCGTATCCAGAATCGCCTTGCTCTTGACTTCCAGCTCTCGGGCTAGATCGTTGATTCGAACCTTACTCATCCGGCCTTTCGTTTCTCCGCGTTTTAGTTAGGTCATCATCGACCTCACGGAGTCACCTTCTTCGGTCCCACGCCGTCGAACGTATGCCAGCGCGCCATCATTATTCCCTGGTTTCGGAAGCGGATTCTTCTTCCGGACCACCCTGCTCCCCTGAATCCTCCGCCTGCCCTTCGTGCTCGTCCGCGGCCAGCGTCTCCGCTTCGTCGGTGCCTTCGTCAGTCACCGGAACTTCCTCGGTCGCCGCCTCTTCGCCAGGCGCTGCTTCTTCCACCACCGTGGGAATTTCCGCGGTAATGTCTTCCGCACTCGCCCCGGCAGCCTGCGCCGCGGCAGCCTCGCCTTCCGCCGCCACTTCACCCTCAACTGCGCCTTCAACCGCTGCGCCTTCAACCACCGTGCCCGCTTCCAGGCTGGCAAAGTAATTATTCACCGCAAGACTGATTTTTTCCACCGTCTTCGGCCCAATGCCCTCAATCGCCTCAAGTTGCTCCGGCGTCATATCCGCCAGCGCTTCCACCGTGCTCACGCCCGCGGCATTCAGCTTCTCCACGAGCCCGTCGCCCAAGCCCGGCACGCTCTCCAGCGGAGTAGCCGTCTGCGTCACCATCGCCGACATCTGCTGCTCCACTTCCTGCCGCTTCTCTTCCTCGCTCTTGATGTCGATCTTCCACCCCAGCAGCTTCGCCGCCAGCCGCACGTTCTGCCCCTTCTTGCCAATCGCAAGCGAGAGCTGGCTGTCATCGACCACCACTTCCAGATGCTTGCCCCCGGAATCGACCACGGTGACCTTGCTGACTTTCGCTGGTTGCAAAGCTTTCTCGGCAAACGTCACCGCGTCTTCGTGATACTCGATGATGTCAATCTTCTCCCCGTGCAGTTCGCGGATGATCGACTGTACCCGCATTCCCTTCATGCCCACGCAAGCGCCCACGGCATCAACGTCCTTATCTTTGGACATCACCGCGATCTTCGTGCGCTCGCCGGCCTCACGCGCAATCGCGCGGATCACCACCGTCCCGTCATAAATTTCCGGCACTTCCGTCTGGAACAAATGCTGCACCAGGTCCGGCACGGCGCGGGACACCACTACGCCCGGCCCTTTCGAGGCTCTCTCCACCCGCGCAATCACCACCCGCACCCGCTCGCCGATCGCGAATGATTCCAGCCGCGACTGCTCCTTGCGCGGCATGCGCGCTTCCGCTTTGCCGATGTCGAAAATCACATCCGGACCTTCCACTCGCTTCACGGTTGCGTTCACCACTTCGCCCACGCGTCCGATGTACTCGTTGTAGACCGTGTCCCGCTCCGCCTCGCGCACCTTCTGGAAGATCACCTGCTTCGCCAGTTGCGCCGCAATGCGCCCGAGGATCCCCTCCGTAACCTTCGGAGTCCGCAACTCTCCGCCCACTTCAAGGTTAGGATCCACCTTGCGCGCATCTTCCAGCGTGATCTGCAGCAGCGGATCCTCCACCTGCTCCGGAGTCTCCACCACCGTCTTCACCGCAAAGGCATTGATCTTGCCGGTTTCCTTATCCAACTCGGCGCGCAGGTTCTCCTGCGTCTTGTAGTATTTACGCGTCGCCATGACAATGGCGTCTTCCACCGCGCTAACCACAATCTGCGGATCAATCCCCTTCTCCCGGCTCAACGCGTCAATCGTGTTGTAAAGCTCACTAGCCATAAAAAAACCATTTAGTAATTGGGTAATTGAGTAATCTGGTAATTGAAAACCTAAAGTGGCAGTCTCCTGGTCTCAAATTACCCAATTACAAAATTACTAAATTACCCAAATCCCTCTAGATTTCAGGCACCAGATTCGCCTTCTCCACATTGGCGAATTCAATCCCGATCTTCTGCCCTTGTTCCGCCGCCGCGCCCATCTTCCTGCGCGACTTGTGGCTCGACACGCTCAAGTCGAGCGTCAGCCGTCCCTCGCGAAAACTTTCCAGCCGGCCCTCGAAGTACCGGTTGTTGTTCACCGGATTCCTCGTCGTAATCTTCACCCGGCTTCCGACAAAGCGCTCGAACTCACGCGCCTTCGTCAGCTTCCGGTCCAACCCCGGCGACGAAACTTCCAGCGTGTAACTGCCCGGCACCGCGTCCTCAACATCGAGGATCGTGCCAAACTCGCGGCTGAAGTTGGCACAATCCCCGTGCGTAACTCCCGCCAGCGGATCGCCGCCAGCCGCCCCTGGCTTGTCTAGAAACACGCGCAGCGTGCGGGCATTGCCGCTCCCGCGAAACTCGACTTCGACCACTTCCAGCCCGCTGGAGGCCGCTACCCGCTCCGCAATCTCGCGTACTCGATCAAGCTCAAGTGCCATGCATCCAATAACTTACAACCCAGCTCACCCAGCCGATTCTTCCGCAACGAAAAAGTGGGCTTGCGCCCACTGGTGTGCTCCGCCAAATCCTGGTACTACACAACAGTTCTCAGTTCTCTAATATACGCCGGAGGAGGGACAAAAGACAAACCCGAGCCAGGAGCCGGCTCACCGAATAGCCCAGCCCCGTCATTCCGACAGCGCGTGTTTTGCTTCACGCGCGGAGGAATCTCAGTCGGTGCGGCTTGCTGGGTATAGGCAAGACTACTCCCACCAAATAGTGCACCGACGCGGGCTCCATCACCTGTGCCGCAGTATTCGGAAAAGCGCAACCACAAGGTTGCATTTACCTCTCAGGCAAGCTAATATGCAACCCAGAGGTTGCCTAAATGACCGACCGCATCGAAAAACGCATCGAACTCAAAGCCCCAATCTCCCGAGTCTGGCGCGCCCTCACGGACCACCGCGAGTTCGGCGAATGGTTCCGCGTCAAACTGGATGGCCCCTTCGCACCAGGTCAAGTCTCGCGCGGCCACATCACCTATCCCGGCTATGAGCACGTCAAATGGGAAGCCGTGATCCAGAGGATGGAGCCGGAGCGGCTCTTTTCTTTCACCTGGCCCCATCCCAAGTCGCTTGAAAAAGGGGACTATCCACCAGACTACTCGCAGGAACCAACGACGCTAGTCGAATTCAGGCTCGAAAAAACCGCCACCGGCACGTTGCTCGTTCTCGCCGAATCCGGTTTCCATAAGCTTCCGGGCGACCGCCGCCTCGAAGCATTCCGAAGAAATGACGGCGGCTGGACTCAGCAAATGAAAAACATCGAAAACCATGTCGCCCAAAGGTCGTAGCAGAATGGCCGCCAAACGGCAGCTTCGTGCGCCCGTATTCGCCGCGCTCGGCGACAACGTTCGACTATCGTTGATCGCGAAGCTCTCGGCCGGGCAGCCCTATTCGATCTCTCAACTAACCAAAGGTTCCCGGCTGACCCGGCAGGCGATCACCAAGCATCTCCGAGTGCTCGAGAGAGTAGGGATAGTGCACAGCGTCCCCAAGGGCCGCGAGAGCCATTTCAAATTCGATCCGAAACCGATCGAAGAAACAAAGAAGTATCTCGATGACGTCTCCCAGCAGTGGGATCAAGCGCTCTCCAGGCTAAGGTCCTTCGTAGAAGACTGAGGCAGCGGAAATGCCCATGTGGGGACAGCCGTGGGCCGTCCGGTCAAGCGAAGCGAGACCGCATCATACACACCGCCGGCACCGCCGCACCGCCCGGTCGGTTCCAGGTTGCCTCATTCGCCCGCCCTCTCTAGAATGAAGATTCACCACGCCACGGAGAGCCCCGAGAACTCTATGATTCATTTTCCAGTACCCGAAGCCCTAACCTTCGACGACGTTCTTCTCCTACCCGCGCGCTCCGACGTAATTCCCGCGACCGCCACCACCCAGACCCAACTCACCCGCAACATCAGCCTGAACATCCCCATCGTCAGCGCCGCCATGGACACTGTCACCGAATCGCATATGGCGATTGCCCTCGCCCAGCAAGGCGGCATCGGCATCATCCATCGCAACCTCACCATCGAGCAGCAGGCCAACGAAGTCGACAAAGTGAAGCGCTCCGAAAGCGGCATGATCGTCGACCCGGTCACCATGTCGCCCACCGACAAGGTCAGCGACGCGCTCGAGGTCATGCGCAAGTACAAAATTAGCGGCGTCCCCATCACCCAGCATGGCAAGCTGGTAGGCATTCTCACCAACCGCGACCTCCGCTTCGAGAGCCGCTTCGACATTCCCATCGATCGCGTGATGACCAAGAAAAATCTCATCACCGTGCCCGTAGGTACCACACTCGAAGATGCAGAAGAGATTCTCCACGAGCACCGCGTAGAAAAGCTTCTAGTAGTCGACGACAGGTACAACCTCAAGGGACTGATCACCGTAAAAGATATCCAGAAGAAACTGAAATATCCCAACGCAGCAAAAGATCCCCAGGGACGCCTTCGCGTAGGCGCGGCCATCGGCGCCACCGGAGATTTCCTCGAGCGCGCCCAGGAATTAGCCGAAGCCAAAGTAGACGTCCTCGCCATCGACAGCGCGCACGGCCATTCGACAAAAGTGCTGGAGGCAGTGAACCTGGTAAAGTCGAAGCTGCCCGAGATGCAACTGCTGGCCGGCAACGTCGCTACCTTCGATGGCGCCTGCGAACTGGCGCGCGCCGGAGCCGACGGCATCAAGGTCGGCATCGGCCCCGGTTCCATTTGCACCACGCGCGTAGTCACCGGAGCCGGCGTTCCGCAAATCACCGCCATCGCCGAGGCGTTCCGCGCCACCAAAGACGCGGGCGTCCCCATCATCGCCGACGGCGGCATCAAGTATTCCGGCGACATCACCAAGGCGCTGGCCGCCGGCGCAAGCGCCGTAATGATCGGCTCACTCTTTGCGGGCACTGATGAAAGTCCCGGCGAACTGATCCTCTATCAAGGCCGCTCCTTCAAGTCCTATCGCGGCATGGGATCGATTGGCGCCATGGCGCAAGGTTCCAGCGAACGCTACTTCCAGAACACTGAAGGCGAGTCTTCCGCCGCAGTCTCCGCCAACGACGGCGATTCCAACCGCCTGGGCAAACTTGTTCCCGAAGGCATTGAAGGACGCGTGCCCTATCGCGGCTCAGTCGCTATGATCGTCCACCAGATGGTCGGCGGATTGAAATCCGGCATGGGATACTGCGGCTGCGCCACCATCGCCGAACTCCTGCAGAAAACGCGCTTCGTCCGCATCAGCGGCGCTGGACTCCGCGAGAGCCACGTCCATGACGTAATGATCACCCGCGAGGCTCCCAACTATGGCGTCGAATAACGCAAGTTTCGTGTCAGGACATGCCTCTAGGTCCGTATCAGGGCATGCCTTTAGGCATGGCGTTGCGGATTCCTTTTCGACTCCGCCTTTAGGCGCTGCGGTTTCGATCCGCATTGCCCTTCTTGCGGCCTCTCGCCAGCGGTGCTCGGCCGCTTGAACCCGGACCAGCGCAATCTTCTGAAGGCCTGGACCGCCGCGATTCTCTGGTTGATCCTCATCGCCATTGAATCCAGCGCCATGCTCTCTGCCCAAAACACCAGCCGCATTCTCTATCCTCTGCTGCATTTCCTCTTCGGCCTCGACTCGGAGGGCTTCGAGGTTTGGCACTTCTACATTCGCAAATCAGGTCATGTCATCGGCTATGGCACTCTGAGCATCCTGCTTTTTCGCGCGTGGCGTGCCACTTTGCCCGCGATGAGCGATGTGAAGTGGACGCAGCGCTGGGCAACCATCGCAGTTCTAGGCACCACTCTCGTTGCCAGCCTCGATGAATGGCACCAGAGCCTGATCCCTTCACGCACGGGCACCATTCGGGATGTTGTTCTCGACACATGCGCGGGAATCGCAGCGCAGTTGCTTATTTTCCTGTGGTGGATGTGGAGAAGAAAAAACGACGGAAATTCCGGCTCGATTCGCTCAATTTCCCGCTAACCGCTGAAGTGCCACTAAGAGGGTATAAGGGAGATCGTCATCTCGATCTAGCCCTCAAATGATCAGTTTGCGGTTATGGCTGAGCGGCTCCTGGCCCCCTGCAAAATCCCCGCCGCGGCCAGCGCCATCGCCGCCGAAAAATAAAACGGGATCGCCGCGCCGTATCGCTTCCACAATCCTCCTGTGATCAGGCTCGCGGCTAAAGTGGCCACGCTGTTCACAAAAAAATAAATACCCAGCGCGCGGCCGCGCACATTCTCGTCAACAGTCTCAACCACGAGGGCCTTCAGCACAGGCTGCGTTAGTGCGTAGTAAAAACCATAAACCGCCATCGCGATCCAGATGGCCAGCGTGGAGGGCGCGCGCCCGAAAACAAAATAGACAGCGGCAAAAATCACGTAGCCCGCGGAACCAACCAGTCGCCGCGAAACGTGGTCGCTGAACCAGCCTGCGGGCCAGGACGCGAGCGTGAAAGTAATATTGAAAACCAGCCCGAGCAGCGGCGCGAGCGCCACAGGAATCCCCACGTTCTGCGCCCGCAATACAAGAAACATGTCGCTCGAGTTGCCTAGAGAAAAAAGCGTCACGGCGGCGAGCACAAAGTAAAAGCTGGCGGGAAGTTCTATGCTCTTGCCCTTTCCCCTTGTGGACGATGTGGGCGTCGTTTTCTTCAATCCTTCGTCCAGCCTAGCGGACGAACGTTTGGTCTCGCGGATGCCCACCAGCGCCACCAGCAGGCACAGCACTCCCGGAATCGCCGCGGACCAGAACACGCTCCGGATTCCGAAGCGCGCGAGCAGCACCAGCGCGGTCAGAGGACCGGCGATGGCCCCGGCGGAATCCATCGATTGAATCAGCCCATACGCCGTGCCCAGCCGCTCTTTCGGCACGGACTCGGCGACCATCACATCGCGCGGCGCTCCGCGCACGCCTTTGGCGAGGCGGTCGGTGAAGCGAATCAGCAGAATTTGCGGCCAGGAACTGACAATCGCAAGCAGCGGCTTGACCGCATTCGCCAGGAAATATCCCACGACTACGACTGGCTTGCGGCGCTGGATGTGGTCAGTGAGATATCCGGAGAAAAGTTTGGCAAACGAGGCCACGCTCTCGGCGATTCCCTCGATCAAACCCAGTTGTGCCGGCCCCGCGCCCAACGAAGCCAGAAACGCTGGCAGCACCCAGTACGCCATCTCGGAGGCTGTGTCGTTCAGAAAAGATGTAATGCCGAAGACGTAGATATTGCGCGTAGCGGAAGGCTCATGCTCGGGGGGACGTTCGGGCATGATCAATTATTACCACGAAGACACGGAGGCAACGAGAAAGGCAAGAAAATCCGGGATCTGATACTAGATTCAATGCGTCGCGTCGCAACACTGAGAACTGAGAACTGCTACTCAGTACATGGCGTCGTACTTAGTAACCACCCACTGCCCATCCTTGTTCTCAGTGGTGACGGTGAAGAGTTCCTTGTAGGTGCCGCGCTGGCCTGGGCTGTTGAGGCGCTTGCCGCGGTAGTGAAGAATCGTCAGAGGCGGCGCACTCTCCCACTCCGCCAACTCCCAGGAAAGCAACGGGTGCTTCGCCTCCGAGTTGCAGATGAAGTGGGCGTACTTCTTGCGGTAGTCGTGCTCCCATCCGGAGAGCAGTTCGTCGCAGTGGCCGTCTCGCAACTCGCGGAGAAACTTGTTGGCGCTGTGTTCAATCGTGCGGTCGCGCAGCGGATTCATCCGGATGCTGACAGGTAGTCCGGTCAAGGGATCGTGGTCTTCGGACCGCGCCAGCACTGGTCCCTGATTGCTCAGCCAATGGATGTAGCCGAGAAACCCAAACACCAGCACCGCCGCAACGCCGACCGCAATGCCCATCTGTATGCGAGTAAATCCCATCCTGCGAAAAGTTTATAGGGATGGCAATTTACGGCAAGATTACTAGCGGGGAGCGCGGCAGGACATGTACGAGTGGGGAGTGTCAGGCGCTGCCAAAAGCAGATTCCTTCTTGGGGTTTGCGCCCAAGTCGGAATGACAAAGCATCCAAGAAAAGAGGCACAGCCTACGCCGTGCCTTGAGACAGAATTCCGAGCTACTCTTTTTTGTCTTCGGCGTCTTCCTTGACCGGCTCGATGCCCCCGTCGTGCTGGGCTTGCGCTTCGGCGTCTTCCATGGCTTTCTTGGCTTCGGCGACCTTCTTGGCACGGTTTTCGGCGCGCTTCTCGCGCTTTTCGTCGAGCACCTTTTCGCTGCCGAGCAGTTCAAGGAAGGCCTTATCGGCGCCGTCGCCTTTATTCCATCCCGTGCGGATGATGCGGGTGTAGCCGCCATTGCGGTCGCCGAAGCGCGGGCCGACGGTGTCAAACAGCTTCACGAGGGCTTCGTCGGTCATTAGGTAGGCCCCGGCCAGACGACGGGCGGCAAGGTCGCCGCGCTTGCCCAGCGTAATCATCTTCTCGACCAGCGGCCGCGCGGCCTTGGCCTTGGGAACGGTCGTCTCGACCCGTTCTTCGACGATCACCGACGTGACCAGGTTCCGCAGCAGCGAGCGCCGGTGCGCGGTGTTCCGTCCGAGTTTGTATCCTGCAACTTTGTGACGCATGGTAAACCTCAGAGGCTAGGGGTTAGGGATTAGGGTCTGGTTCCAGCCTATCGCTGCCCGAGCCCCTGTCCCCTAATCCCTGCATTCTTACAGCTGATCGTCCGGTCCGTAGGCCGAAGCCGGAAGAACCAGATTCGAAGTCGGACCGGGCACGGCGTTGCCGTGCTCGTCGATTTTCATGCCCAAGCTCAAACCCATCGAGGAAAGAATTTCCTTGATCTCGTTCAGGGACTTGCGGCCGAAGTTTTTGGTCTTGAGCATTTCCGATTCTGTCTTCTGCACCAGCTCGCCTATGGTCTGAATGTTCGCATTCTTCAGGCAGTTATAGCTGCGCACGGAGAGCTCGAGTTCCTCGACGGAGCGGTTCAGGTTCTCGTTGTGGATCTCGGGCTTGCGATCGTCCGACGACGACACGCCGGTTTCGATCTCTTCCTCGAAGTTGATGAAGATGTTCATGTGGTCTTTGATCAGCTTCGCAGCCAAGCCGATGGAATCGGCCGGCGTGATGGAGCCGTTGGTCCACACTTCGAGGGTGAGCTTGTCGTAATCGGTGATCTGACCGAGACGCGCGGCTTCGACGGTGTAATTGCACTTGCGCACCGGCGAGTGCACGGAATCGATGGGAATGAAGCCGATGCCGAGATCCTCATCGAAGTTCTTGTCGGCGGAAGTGTAGCCGCGGCCGCGCTTCAGGCGCATTTCCATGTCGAGCTTGCCGCCTTCGCTGACCGTCGCGATGTAGACATCCTTGTCGAGAACTTCGACGTCGCCGTCGGCCTCGATCATGTCGCTGGTCACTACGCCAGGCTGGTCGGCGCGCAGATAGATGGCCTTCGGCGCATCGCCCGCCAACTTGAACGGAATCTGCTTCAGGTTGAGGATGATGTCGGTCGCATCCTCAACCACGCCGGGGATCGACTGGAATTCGTGAAGCACGCCTTCCATCTTCACCGCGGTAACCGCGGCGCCTTCGATGGAACTCAGCAGCACGCGCCGCAGAGCGTTGCCCACGGTGGTGCCGAAGCCGCGCTCAAAGGGTTGCGCCCAGAAAATTCCATACTTGTCGGTGAGGGTGGAAGTGTCAACTGCGAGACGTTTCGGTTTCTGAAAACCTTTCCAAAGCATTTGTTTCTCCTTCGGCCGTTTGGCTCAGTGCTGGCTCCCTGAATAGTCCGGATTCAGGTCAAACGCCAGCCCAGGCTGATCTGGCTCGAATGTATGGACCGGAAAACCGACGTTGTCGTTCGTCGTTGGCATTCTTGGCTAACGACTAACATCGACTAACGACGACTTACTACTTGCTATAAAGTTCCACGATCAACTGCTCGTTCACCGGCAGTTGGATATCTTCGCGCTTGGGCAACGAGAGAATCCGCGCCGTGTAATTGTCGCGATTTACTTCCAGCCAGTTGGGCAGCGTGCCGTGGCTGGCAAATTCTTTGGCCATCTCCAGCACGACGAGCTTCTTGCTGTTCTCGCGGATGGAAATCTCCTCGCCCGCACTCACTTCATAGGAAGGAATGTTGACCTTGCGATTGTTGACGGCGACATGCCCGTGCCGGACCAACTGCCGCGCCTGACGCCGGGATTGCGCAAAACCCAGGCGGAAGACCACGTTATCGAGACGCCGTTCGAGCTGCTGCAAGAGCAGTTCGCCGGTTACGCCCCGGGTACGCGCGGCCTTCTCAAAATAGTTACGGAACTGGCCTTCGAGCGTGAAGTAGATGCGCTTGGCTTTCTGCTTCTCGCGCAACTGCAGGCCGTAGCCAACGATCTTGGCCTTGCGGTCTTTCCCATGTTGTCCGGGAGCGAAGTTGCGCTTCTCGATGGGACACTTATCGCTGAAACACTTCGCGCCCTTGAGGAAGAGCTTCATGCCCTCGCGGCGGCATAGACGGCAGACTGCATCGGTATAACGTGCCAAGTTTTTCTCCTTTTAGATGACCGGTTTACGGGTTTGGCTTCACCCTTCGTCCCGGACGAAAATCAGGGGTTAGGGGCTAGGGCTCAGGGAACAGTTTTAGAACACTGCTGATCCCCAGCCCTAACCCCTAGTCCCTTGCTTACACTCTTCTGCGTTTCGGCGGACGGCATCCGTTGTGCGGGATGGGCGTCACGTCGCGGATGGAGCGCACTTCAATGCCCGACGACGCCAGAGCGCGCACCGCCGACTCGCGGCCGGAACCGGGGCCGCTCACGCGGACGTCTACGCTGCGGACGCCGTGATCGCGCGCCAGGTTGGCCGCATTCGAGGCCGCCTGCTGCGCGGCGAACGGTGTGCCTTTGCGCGATCCGCGAAAGCCCAGCGATCCCGAACTCTTCCACGACAGAACGTTGCCATTCATATCGGTGATGGTCACGATCGTGTTGTTGAAGGACGCCTGCACGTAGCACAAGCCGTGCGGAACGTGCTTGCGCTCCTTCTTCTTGAATGTCTTCTTCTTGCCTTTTTTCTCCGGTGCGGCCGTGCCGCCCGCTGCTGCTGGTTTTGCCATAATTAGTGTCCAGTGGTCAGTGGCCAGTGGTCAGTGGATCGGTGGTTTTGCTGGCCACTGATCTCTGATCACTGATCACTGCTCTTACGTTTTCGACGTCGCCTTCTTCTTGGTCGATACCGTTCCCTTGCGCGGGCCTTTGCGGGTGCGCGCGTTGGTGTGGGTGCGCTGCCCGCGGACCGGCAGGTTGCGGCGGTGACGGAATCCGCGATAGGATCCGATTTCGATGAGCCGCTTGATGTTCATCGAAACTTCCTTGCGCAGATCGCCCTCCACCATCCCTTGCGCCTCAATCACGGTGCGGATGCGGTTGACTTCTTCTTCGCTGAGGTCCTGGACCTTCTTCATGGGGTCCACCTTGGCCTCGTCGAGAATGCTGCCGGCGCGCGGATGCCCGATGCCGTAAATGTAGGTCAGCGCAATGTTGATGTGCTTCTGGCGCGGTAAGTCGACGCCTGCGATACGTGCCATAAGTTCTTAGACTCCGGGCGGCAGGGTCTAGCCCTGGCGCTGCTTGTGTTTCGTGTTGACGCAGATCACCCGCACCACACCCTTGCGGTGGATGACCTTGCACTTGTCACAGATTTTCTTTACCGATGCTCGTACTTTCATAGCAGTTCTCAGTTCTCGGTTCTCAGTTCTCAGTCAAAACCTATCGCCGACTTGAACAGAGTTGAGAACATCATCCTCACAATCTCATTTATAGCGATACACGATTCTTCCGCGATTCAGATCGTAGGGCGAGAGTTCCACTGCGACCTTGTCGCCGGGCAGGATGCGGATAAAATTCTTGCGCATCTTGCCGGACACATGCGCCAGCACCTGGTGCTTGTTCTCCAGTTCCACCTTGAACATGGCGTTGGGCAGCGGTTCCAGAACCACTGCCATCACTTCAATTGCGTCTTCTTTACTCATCGACTCCTTAGAATCAGTGGTCAGTGGTCAGTGGCTAGTGGCCAGTAACCCCTGCTTTCTGGCACGGAAACAGTCGTGCCCCTTTCTAAAATACCTCTTCGACTGGCCACTGATCGCTGATCACTGATCACTGAGATCACTGACCATTTACCTTGTCAAAATCACCGGCCCGTCTTTCGTTACGGCCACGCAATGCTCGAAATGCGCGCTGAAACTGCCGTCGACCGTGACTGCCGTCCACTTGTCGCCGAGCACTCGCGTTTCCGGCTTGCCGTAGTTCACCATGGGCTCGATGGCGAGCACCATGCCTTCCCGCAACTTCGCGCCATGACCGCGCGCCCCGAAGTTCGGCACCTGCGGCTCTTCGTGCAAGCGCGTCCCGATGCCATGCCCAACAAACTCTCGAACCACGCTAAAGCCATTGGCTTCCACGTGCTCCTGCACCGCTGCTCCCACATCGCCCACCGAGTTGCCGATGAGCGCCTGGTCGATGCCCTTGTAAAGCGATTCCTCGGTCACCGTCAGCAGTTTGCGCAACTCCGGCTTCACCGCGTCGCTGACCGGAACCGTGATCGCGGCGTCGCCGTAATATCCGTCGAGCACCACTCCGCAATCGATCGAGACGATGTCGCCTTCCTTCAGCGCCCGCTTTTCCGAAGGGATGCCATGCACAATCTCTTCATTCACCGACGTGCACAGCACACAGGGATAATCGTAGTAGCCCTTGAACGCCGGTTTGGCCCCGAGTTCCGCGATCCTCTTCTCGGCGGCGCGCTCCAGGTCCATCGTGGTAACGCCGGGCGCCACCATCGAGCGCACTTCATCGAGAACCTGGCGCACGATGCGACCGCTGTGCCGCATCCGCTCAATCTCCGACGCTGATTTGCAAACTATCGCCATTCCTGGTGATGACCATCACGCATGATGATCCTCAAGAATCCTGAAAATCTCCTCCGTGACCTCGTCCATCGGTCGGTCGCCATTCACCGAGATCAACCTTCCCGTGCGCTGGTAATAATCGGCTACGGGAGCGGTCTGCTCCTGGTAAGCCGCCAAACGGGGCTGAATCACTTCCAACCGGTCGTCATTGCGGGTTACCAGCTTCGTCCCGTCAAGGTCGCAAACTTCATCGTAACGGGGCGGCTGAAAGTGGACGTTATAGATCCGCCCACAGGTGGGACAAGAACGGCGTCCAGTAATCCGGAGCAACAATTGATTATAGTCCACGTCCAGACGGATCACAATTGGCCAGGCGCGAGTCGGGCGCGAGTTGTCAAAGAGCTTGTCGTCGAGCAATGCGTCCAGCCATCCGGCCTGAGCCGCCGTCCGGGGAAAGCCGTCCAGAACGTAACCGCGCTTGCAATCCGGCTGCTTCAACCTCTGCCGGACCATCTCACAAACCAGGTCGTCGGAAACCAGTTCGCCCCGCGCCATCACCGCCTTGGCGGCCATGCCGAGTTCCGTGCCCTGGGCCACGTGGTACCGCAGAATGTCTCCGGTGGAGATCTGCGGAATCAAATACCGTTCCATGATGCGCTTGGCCTGCGTGCCTTTACCGGCGCCCGGCGGACCAAGCAGTACCACGGGGCCCACATCGCGTGAGGTTTCCTGCGCCATCAGTTGGGCAAAACCTCCCGAGCAGTGTTCAGTAACCCCACAAATTCTGTAGAGACAACTCTACGACCAGTTCCTGCGGCCACGAATGCGCCCGCTGCGCGGCGTGAATCCATCGTAATGGCGCATGATCAACTGCGCTTCGATCTGCGTCACCGTATCCATGGCCACGCCCACCACAATCAGTAGCGACGTTCCTCCAAAATAGAAAGTGACCCCCAAACCGTTGGTCACCCACACCGGGAGCTGCTCAAACAACCGCCCTCCCAGCCAGAAGGGCAAGTGGTTCAGGTGAATGCCAGCCATCATCCATTCCGGAATAAATGAAATGATGATCAAATACAGCGCGCCCACCAGCGTGATGCGGGTCAGGACCTCGTTGATGTAGTCGGCGGTGCGCTTGCCCGGACGAATGCCCGGAATAAATCCGCCATACTTCCGCATATTGTCGGCGACCTCGCTGGGATTGAAGACGATCGACACATAGAAGTACGCGAAGAAAATAATGCCCAGCGCATACAGCACGGTATACAGCGGCTCGCCCCAACCCAGCATTCGAATCATGTCGCCGAAGTAGCGGCTGTTTTTCAAGCTATACCCGAGCATCTGGGGCAAACCCAGAATCGAAGACGCGAAGATCACGGGCATGACGCCGCCAGCGTTCACGCGCAAAGGCAAGTGAGTGGACTGCCCGCCCATCACTTTACGTCCCACCACGCGCTTGGCGTATTGCACGGGAATGCGCCGCTCGCAACGCTCCACATAGACGATGAAGGCCACCACCGCGACCATGAATATAACCAGGCCGGCCATCAGCACCGGCGTGATCGCTCCCCAGGTTCCGTTTTTGGCTTTGTCAAAAAGATCCTGCACGCCGCGCGGCAAGCCCACCACAATGCCGGCAAAGATCAGCAACGACATGCCGTTGCCGATGCCGCGGTCAGTAATCTGCTCGCCCAGCCACATGATAAATGCGCTGCCCGTGGTCAGGGTTAGCATGGTCATCAAGACGAACCCGGGGCCGGGATGAAGCACGAAGTCTCCCGCCTTCTCGAGGCCGATGGCGATGCCGAACGACTGCACTGCGCTGAGAATCACAGTAATGTAGCGAGTCCACTGGGTAATTTTCTTTCGCCCCATCTCGCCTTCTTTTTGCAGCTTGGCCAGCGGCTCATACACCACGGTCAAAAGCTGCAGGATGATCGACGCCGTGATATACGGCATGATGCCCAGGGCAAAGATGGTCATCTTGCGCAGGCTGCCGCCGGAAAACAAATCCACGAAACCGAGCAGCGATCCCCCGCTTCGATTGAAGGCTTCCTCGAGCTTAAGGAAGTTGACGCCCGGAGTCGGAAGATGCCCGCCCAGCCGGTAGACCGCGAGCATGGCCAGCGTAAACAGAACCCGCTTCCGCAAGTCGGGGATGCGGAAAATGTTCGCCAGCTTGTCAAAAAGTGGAAACGCCCCTGTCTCAGCCATTACTGCAAGACCTCAACCTTGCCGCCTGCCTTGGTAATTTTTTCCTGCGCCGACTTGGAGAATTTGTGCGCGTGCACCGTGATGGCGATCGAGAGTTCGCCATCGCCGAGAATCTTTACCGGAAGCTTGGCCTTGATCACCCCCGCTTTGCGCAGCACCTCGGGCGTGATGGGCGCGTCGTGCAAATCCCCGCCCAGCGCAGCCAGCCGCTCCAGGCTCACGATGTTGAATTCCTTGCGGAAGATATTCGTAAAACCGCGCTTGGGCATGCGGCGGTGCAGCGGCATCTGGCCGCCTTCAAAGCCGCGGATCAGGCGCATACCAGTGCGCGAGCGCTGCCCCTTATGTCCGCGAGTCGAGGTCTTGCCCATGCCGGAACCCATGCCGCGCCCCACGCGCTTGCGCTTTTCCGACGCCTTCTTCGGTGCTCGAATGTTCGATAAATTCATAAATAAGCTCTCAGCCGTCAGCTCTCAGCCAATGCGTTTTGCGCTGCGGGCTGATAGCTGATAGATCCTACTTCAATATCTCCACCAGATGCGGAACCTTCGCCACCATGCCCCGAATCGCTGCATTGTCGGGACGCTCGATCACCTGGTTCAGCCGCGTGAATCCCAATCCCTTCACCACGCGTTTCTGTGTTACCGGGGCGCAAATGGCCGAAACTACCCACTTCAGGTGTATCTTTCCGGCAACTGCTTTCGGTTTCTTCGTCGTCATCGTCAACTCCTCAATTCCGCTACTCGGTACTAGGTGCTTGGTACTACAACTCCTGCACCGTTTTGCCGCGCATGGCCGCAACGCTCTCTCTGCTCTTCAAATGCCGCAGCGCGTCAAACGTCGCCTTGATCACGTTGTGCGGATTGGTGGTGCCAATCGATTTCGTCAGCACATTCTGAATTCCCACCGATGTCATCACCGCGCGCACCGCGCCCCCGGCAATCACTCCCGTGCCTTCCGGAGCGGGCTTCAGCAAAACTTTGCCGGAGCCATAGCGTCCCAGCACCAGGTGCGGAATCGAAGTCTGCGTCAGGTTGACTTTGATCAGATTCTTCTTCGCCGACTCAATCGCCTTGCGAATCGCCTGCGGAACTTCCTTGGCCTTGCCCGCGCCATGGCCGACCACTGCCGCCGACGGATCGCCCACCACCACCAACGCGGCAAACGAAAGGTTCTTGCCGCCCTTCACCACTTTGGTGACGCGGTTGATGGCCACAACCTGGTCTTTCAACTGGAACGAATTTGCATCGAGCTTCTTAATAACAGTTGGCATTCTTTAAACCTGATTTCCTATTCCGTAATTTTGCAATCGGGTAATTTCGTAATTCGAAAGCTTCTCGATCCGGGGGTTTCAAATTACCAAATTACCCGATTACCAAATTTCCAAATCCCCTAGAATTGCAATCCTGCCTCGCGAGCCGCATCGGCCAGCGCTTTCACGCGCCCGTGATAAATGTAGCCGCCGCGGTCAAATACCACCTTGCTCACGCCCTTGGCCTTGGCGCGCTCCGCAATGACCTTGCCCAGAGCCTTCGCCGCCGCGACGTTTCCGCCGGTCCGCCGGTCTTCCTTCTTGCCTTCGGCGGAACTTGCCGAGACCAGCGTCTTGCCGTTCAGGTCGTCGATGACTTGCACGTAAATGTGATTGAGTGAACGGTACACATTCAGCCGTGGACGCTCCGCCGTCCCTTGCATCTTCTTGCGGATGCGGTCGTGAATGTGATCTCGCTTCTGATTCTTCGAAATTCGAGTAAGCATAAAATCTGTCCTTGGTCCTTGGTCGTTAGCCGTTGGTGGTTAGCCAAAGACCCGACGCTCACAAAATCTGCTGCCCCCGCCCAGGTGGCCAACGACGAACGACTAACGACGGTTTACTTCGCTCCCGTCTTGCCCACCTTCTTCTTCAACCTCTCGCCCGCATACCGCACACCCTTGTTCTTATAAGGATCGGGTGGACGCAGCGAGCGCATTTCCGCCGCCACCTGGCCCACCCGCTGACGGTCGATTCCGGTCAGCGCGATCTTGGTCTGCTTGGGATCGACAGCGGCCTCGACGCCGGTCGGCAACGGATACTCGATGGGATGCGAGTATCCCAGGCTGAACACCACCGTCCCTTTGCCCTTCATCTCAGCGCGGTAGCCGATGCCGACGATTTCCAGGTCACGCGTCCATCCCTTGGTCACACCTTCCACCGCGTTATTGACCAGCGCGCGCGCCAGTCCGTGCAGAGCGGCCTGCGAATCGTTCTCGCGCAGGGCGACCAGGTTTCCGTCCTTCTGCTCCACCTTGATGCCCGCGGGCAAAGCCGTGTCCAGCTTGCCCTTCGGCCCCTGCACCAATACTGTGTTGCCTTCGATTTTGACCGTCACCCCTTTTGGGATCGGGATCGGCTTTTTTCCAATTCGTGACATAAGCTCTCTTTATACGTAATTCGTAGAAGCGTAGACCCAGCTTGCTGAGTCTTGCTTTGCGTCCTTACCAGATCTCGCACAACAGTTCCCCGCCAACGCCTTCCTTGCGCGCCTGGCGTCCAGTCATCACCCCGCGCGGCGTCGTAAGGATGTTGATCCCCATGCCGCCGAGCACCCGCGGAATCTCGCTGCGGCGCACGTAGACGCGGCAGCCGGGCCGCGACACGCGCTCCGCCTTCGAAATCGCCGCCTCGTTGTGCGCGCCGTATTTCAAATAAATCCGGATGACCTTATGACCCTCTTCCTCCGTGGCCTTGAAGTTCGAGATGTAGCCTTCTTCCTTCAGAATGCGGGCAATCTCCACCTTCAGCCGGGAAGCCGGAACGTCCACCTTCTGGTGCCGCGCCTGCAGCGCGTTGCGCACCCTCGTCAGCATATCTGCGACCGGATCGGTCAACCTCATCTTTTGCTTCTCCTCTCGCCACCCGTTCGCTCCGCGTTTCAGTGGAGAACCTGCAGCGGCTTGCTTCCTTCTTCACGACGCTAATTTTGGGCTTGTCATCCTGAGCGAGATGCTTTTTGTCTCGCGAATTATCTCCGCCACCGCGGCGCCATTCGACGCCTCCCTACCAAGACGACTTCGCGACTCCAGGAATCTCCCCTTGCAGCGCGAGCTGCCGGAAGCACAAGCGGCACAGGCCGAACTTGCGCAAATAAGCGCGCGGCCGTCCACACCGCTTGCAGCGGTTGTGCCGGCGCGTGGAAAACTTCGGTGGCTTCTCCTTGTTGTTCCGCGCCAGCTCAAACTTCTTTTCAATCTTCGCGTCTTTAACCCGTTTCGCTGTAGTCATGAAATCCTTAAAGAGTCTTGTTGTGGAACCTTGAAAAACTCTGAAACTTACTGCGTCCGGAACGGCATGCCCAGATGCTTCAACAGCATCCGTGCCTGGTTGTCGTTCGCCGCCGTCGTGACGATGGTGACGTTCATTCCCTTTTGCTTGTCAACCTTCTCG
The DNA here is from genome assembly GCA_963771895.1 of uncultured Acidobacteriaceae bacterium. Taxonomy (GTDB): domain Bacteria; phylum Acidobacteriota; class Terriglobia; order Terriglobales; family Acidobacteriaceae; genus Sulfotelmatobacter. The sequence goes on from CAVYVQ010000002.1 coordinate 91,966, forward strand.
TAGGCGATCTCCGGGAAGATCAACTGGTCGTGCAGGCCAAGCGTGTAGTTGCCGCGCCCATCGAACGACTTGGTGGAAACTCCCTTGAAGTCGCGCACCCGGGGCAGAACGATGTTCACCAGCCGGTCGAAAAATTCATACATGCGGTCGCCGCGCAGCGTCACCATGGTCCCGATGGCCTGCCCTTCGCGCACCTTGAAGGCCGCAATCGACTTCTTGGCCTTGGTGATGATCGGCTTCTGTCCGGTGATCTGACCGAGTTCGTTCACCGCCGGATCGAGAATTTTCGAATTCTGCGTCGCCTCGCCCATGCCCATGTTCACCACGATCTTGTTGAGCCGCGGAACTGCCATGGTGTTGTTAAGTTCAAGTTCCTTCAGCAGAGCCGGCGCCACTTCCTTCTCGAACTTCGAGCGCAACCGCGGCCGCTCCTTGGCGCTATGGTGCGCCTGTGCCGGAGCCTTCTGCTCCTGCACCGAGTCCTTCGAAGCCTTCTTGTCTTTATCCTTTGCCATCGCGTCTCCCGATAGAATTCGCAATTTTGTAACCGGGTAATTTGGTAATTGGAAAACCGGCTGCCCTGGGTTTTCAAATTACTGAATCACTCAATTACCAAATTACCAAATCCTATTTATCCAGCGTCGTTCCGCACTTCCTGCACACTCGGACTTTCCGGTCGCCGCGCACTTCGTGTCCGATGCGCACTGGGCCGCAGCTCGGGCAGACCAGTTGCACGTTCGAAATCGCAATCCGGCTCTCCTGCTCGGCGATGCCGCCCTTGATATTGCGCTGCGGGTTCGGGCGCACGTGCTTTTTCACGATCATCACATGCTCGACTAGAAGCTTGGCGTCGTCGGGAAACACGCGCAGCACGCGCCCTTCCTTGCCCTTGTCCCGCCCCGTGATAACTTTCACGTTATCGTTGCGGCGGATATCCACTCGCTTGTGTACTGTGCTGACTGTTCTCATTCTTAAAACCTAATTTAGTAATTTGGTAATTTGGTAATTTTGTTCATTTGAAATTCAAAACTCTCATGCACCCCGCGATTTGGGATTTTCAATTACCCAATTACACAATTGCCGAATTACCCAATTCTCAAATCACTTCCGGGGCTAAGGAAACGATCTTCAAAAACTTCTTCTCGCGCAGCTCGCGAGCCACGGGACCGAAGACGCGCGTCCCCACTGGCTCGCCCGCATCGTTGATCAGCACCGCGGCGTTCTGATCAAAGCGGATGTAGGTGCCGTCGCGCCGCCGATGCTCTTTGCGCGTGCGCACGATCACCGCCTTCACCACTTTGCCCTTCTGCACCTGCCCATCCGGAGCGGCTTCCTTCACCGCGGCCGTGATTATGTCGCCCAGGCCGGCATTCAACCCGGTCGAACCGCCAAGCGGCAGAATCATCTGCAGCTTGCGGGCGCCGGAATTGTCGGCCACCTCCAGCATGCTTCTCATCATCACAGCCATGGCGAATCTCCTCTTGCCTGTCATCCTGAGCGAGACGCCTTTTGTCTCGCGAAGGATCTGGGCGAGCCGCGCGTCCTCGGAGCCTGCCCCGAGAGAGCGACAGCAACCGAAGGGCGCGTCTGGCTCGCTTCCTTACTTAACTTCCTGCTCCAACGCGATCTCCGGCACCAGGGCCGTCTTGCGCACAATATCCTTCAGCTTCCAGCGTTTCAGCTTCGACAGCGGACGCGTCTCTTCGATCCGCACCACATCGCCCACGTGCGCTTCGTTCTTCTCGTCGTGCGCGTAAAACTTCTTGTTGCGCGCCACCACCCGTCCGTAGAAGGGGTGCGCCTTCTTGCGCGTCACCTTGACCACGATGGTCTTCTGCATGCGGTTGGCCACGACTTCTCCCACCACTTCCTTGCGCCGGCCCTGCACATTCTCATTCTTCGGCGTTGCGGACTTTCCGGCTGCGCTTTCCGCCATTAGCGTTTCTCCGTTACGGCGGCGCGCGAGCGCTCGCCTAAAATTGTCTTGACGCGCGCAATGTCTTTGCGCAGCCCGCGAATCTTTTTCAAGCTCTCGGTCTGGCCCATGTTCAGCTGAAACTTTAGCTTGAACAACTGGTCCGCGAGATCCTGCCCCTGGTGCTGGAGCTCGGCGTCGGTTAAGTTGCGAATCTTGTCGGATTTCATAAAATCAGTTTCCGTTCTAGTGCGCCATCTCGCGCTTGACCAAAGTCGTACGCAGCGGCAGCTTATGAGACGCCAGACGCATCGCCTCGGTCGCATCCACGATCGTGACCCCTTCCATCTCAAACAGAATCTTTCCCGGACGCACCACCGCCACCCAATGATCGGGCGCTCCCTTGCCCTTGCCCATACGGGTTTCGGCCGGCTTCTTGGTCACCGGCTTGTCGGGAAACACCCGGATCCAAATCTTGCCGCCGCGCTTCACGAAGCGGGTCATCGCCACACGGCTTGCCTCAATCTGGCGGTCCGTGATCCAGCCCGGCTCAAGCACCTTCAGACCGAAATCCCCAAACGCCAGCGTGCTGCCGCGCCAGGCCTTGCCCGTCATGCGCCCGCGCTGCTGCTTGCGGTACTTCACTTTCTTTGGCATCAACATAAGTCAGCTCTCTTGTCATCTTGAGCGAGACGCCTTTTGTCTCGCATTGTCATCCTGAGCGAGACATCTTTTGTCTCGCATTGTCATCCTGAGCGAGACGTCTTTTGTCTCGCGAAGGATCTCGGACGCCACGGAAACCGCCCGAGCAATCGAAGCCTCCCTAAAATGCTCCCACACCCGCCTGCTGCTCCCGTTTCTTCGCCGGAAGAATCTCGCCCTTATATACCCAGACCTTCACGCCAATCACGCCGTACGTGGTTCGCGCTTCCGAGAATCCGTACTCAATGTCAGCCCGCAGCGTGTGCAGCGGCAAACGTCCCTGCAGATACCACTCCGAACGAGCGATTTCGTTTCCGTTCAACCGTCCGCTCACCCGCACCTTGATACCCTTGCACCCGAAACGCAGAGCCGAATCCACCGCCTTGCGCATCGCACGGCGGAAACCCACGCGTTTTTCCAGTTGCAAAGCAATCGCTTCCGACACCAGCTGTGCATCGAGTTCGGGCTTGTGCACTTCCTGGATATCGACAAACACTTCGCGCGACGTGCGCTTCTGCAAATCGCCCTTCAGCTTGTCGATTTCAGCGCCCTTGCGCCCGATAATAATTCCCGGCCGCGCGGTCTTAATAATGATGCGCAGCTTGTTGCCGGGGCGCTCAATCTCGATCGAACTCACGCCCGCCGACTTCAGCTTGTCCTTCAGCTCGTTCTTCAGCTTGATGTCTTCAAACAGCAGCTTGTCGTAATCGCGCTCCACAAACCAGCGCGACTTCCACGGCTTGGTGTAGCCGAGCCGAAAACCATACGGATGGACTTTTTGTCCCATTGCTTCTCCTAAATCAATCAAAAAACTTGTCATTCCGAACCCGCGCAACGCGGGTGAGGAATCTGCTTTTGTCGCTACTTCACAGCCGCCTTCTTCTTACCAACCTTGCCACCACCCGCTGCCTTCTTAGCCACCGGCGCGCGCCGCTTAGCGGGAGCCGCCGCCGTCCGCCTCTCACCGGAAACGTGCCCCGAGCCATTCCCCCGCTCCGCCAGCACCAGCGTGATGTGCGCGATACGCCGCTGATACCGGTAAGCCCGTCCCTGCGGCGCCGGACGAATCCGCTTCATGCGCGGACCGTCGTTCGCAATCGCGTTCTTCACGTACAAGTTGTCGAGATCGACGTCTAAATTCTTCTCGGCGCTGAGAAAGTTCGCGTTGTCGAGCGCCGACTGCAGCAGCTTTCCCACATGCGCCGCCACTCGCTTCTTGGTGAATAGCAGCGTGTTGCGCGCCTCTTCCACCTTGCGCCCTTTGATCAGCTCCAGCACCAGGCGCGCCTTCTGCGGCGAGACTCGCAAGTAACGCATTTCCGCTCGGAATTCCATATTCTCGTCTCTGTTTCTTAAGCCTTTTGGTCTTCGCTCTCTTAACCTCGGTTAAGCTGGGGGCTAGGGCCTAAACCCTTTTATGCTTTCGGTGCCGGCGTTGCGGCCGGTGCCGACGGAGTAATCGCTCCCGGACCTCCCGGAATGCCCGCCGGCTTCGCCGCCACTTCCGTCGCCGCCCGCATGGAGTGGCCCTTGAAGTTGCGCGTGAAGCTGAACTCGCCCAGCTTGTGCCCCACCATGTTCTCTGTCACGTACACTGGAATAAACTTTTTGCCGTTGTGCACCGCAATGGTGTGACCCACCATTTCCGGAACCACAGTGGACCGCCGCGACCAGGTCCGCAAAACTTTCTTTTCGTTGCGCGAATTCATCGCCTCCACCCGCGACATCAGGAAGCCATCCACGAATGCGCCCTTCTTGGTTGAACGTGCCATAAATTTATCTCGACCTCAAACTCAAAAACTTGTCATTCCGAAGGTCGCCAAGCGACCGGAGGAATCTGCTCCCGCCGGCAGCGCTACTTCGTCCGCCGGTTCACAATAAACTTATCCGTCCGCTTGTTATTCCGCGTCTTATAACCGCGCGTCGGCTGCCCCCAGGGCGTCACCGGATGCCGCCCGCCCGAAGTCTTGCCTTCGCCACCGCCATGCGGATGGTCGACTGGATTCATCGAAACGCCGCGATTATGCGGACGCTTTCCCAGCCAGCGCGAGCGTCCGGCCTTACCGATCGTGACGTTCTCATGATCGAGATTGCCCACCTGTCCGATCGTGGCCATGCAGTCCTGCGAAACTTTCCGCGTCTCGCCCGAAGGCAGCTTGACCAGCGCGTACTCTTCTTCCTTGGCGATCAACTGCGCCGATCCGCCCGCGGAACGCACCATCTGGCCGCCCTTGCCCGGCTTCAGTTCCAGATTGTGAATCTGCGTGCCCGGAGGAATATTTCGCAGCGGCAGCGCATTGCCCACAAGAATGTCCGCCTCGGGACCGCTGACCACCTTCTGCCCCACCTTCAGCCCTTCCGGCTGAATGATGTAACGCTTCTCGCCATCGGCATACGCCAGTAGCGCAATGCGCGACGAACGGTTGGGATCGTATTCGATGGTGATCACGGTAGCCGGAATCCCCGTCTTGTCGCGCCTGAAGTCGATGATGCGCAGCTTGCGCTTATGCCCGCCCCCGATGAACCGCATCGTCATGTCGCCAGAGTTGCGGCGCCCGCCGGTGCGCGGCTTGGGCTCAACCAGAGGCTTATGCGGATGCCGCGTCGTAATGTCGTCGTTGACGATCGTCGTGCGATAGCGCAACGTCTGCGTAGTAGGTCGATATGTTTTGATCGCCATATTAATCTCTTGTCGCGCCCAGCCGGCGCACTGTTTAATCCCTTGTCACTCCGAACCGGCGCACTTCGCCGGTGAGGAATCTACTTCTCGCCTTACAAATTCTGCGCGTATTCCGGCATCTTCTCGCCCGCCCGCAGCCGCACATACGCTTTCTTCCAGTCCGGACGGTAGCCGGCAAACTTCCCGCGCCGCCGTTCTTTTCCCGGATATGTCGCCGTGCGCACCGAAAACACCTTCACCTTGAAAATCGTCTGCACCGCTTGCTTGATTTCCGTCTTCGTCGCCTTGGGCGCCACCTGGAAGACGAGCGTGTTCTGGTTTTCCTTGATCGCCAAACCTTTTTCGGTGATCACCGGACGGCGAATGATCTGGTATGCGGATTTCATAATGATTAGGCCCTAGGCCACCTCCGCCGCTTTTTCATGCCGTACTCGCTTCCGCGGAGCGGCCGACGCCTTCTTCGCGCCTTCATCTTCTTTCGCTTTGCGCTGCCGCTTGGGCAATGTGTCTTTCAGCGTGAGCTGCAGTTTCTCAATCGCGGGGTGCGAAAAAATCACGCGGTCATATTTCAACAAGTGATAAGGATGAACCTCATTGCCCGCGATCAGTTCGAGGCCCGCAATGTTGCGAGAACTAAGCTCCAGGTTGCGGTTCCCGGAGTTCGGCACATCCACAATCAGAACGGTCTTATCGACCTTCAGCGCGTCAAGCGCCGCCCGGAAGGCCTTCGTCTTTCCATCCTTCATGTCGAAGGCATTGACAACAATTAGCTTGCCGTCGGCAAACTTCGCGGCCAGCGCTGAACGAAGCGCGCCCAGAAGTTTCTTGCGCGGGAAAGCGTAGTCGTAAGAGCGCGGCGTCGGACCATGCACCGTCGCGCCGTGCCGCCACAGTGGCGACCGGATCGAGCCGATACGCGCCCGCCCCGTGCCCTTCTGCTTCCACAGCTTCTTGCCCGAGCCAGAAACCTGCCAGCGGGCCTTGGTCGCGTGCGTGCCCCGATGCTGTCCAGCGCGGTAATGCTTCACCGCCTCCCAGATCAGATCTTCATTCACCGCACCGAAAATCTCATTGGCAAGATCAAACGACCCAACCTTAGTCCCGCTCAAATTGTAAATATCAATAGTTGCCATATTGCTTCTCGGTACTCGGTACTCCTATGCCTTCTTAGCCGCTCTCTTAGCGGCTTTCAACGGATCGACCGTAGCCAAACCCGCAAATCCACGACGCTCTCTGGGCGGCTTCTTCGCCTTCATGATCACCAGATATCCACCCTGCGGCCCCGGCACGCTGCCTTCGACCACCAGCAGATTTTCGTCTTTATCTACACCCAAAACTCTCAGATTGCGCTGCGTCACGCGGGCATGGCCCATGTGTCCCGACATGCGCATGCCCTTGAACACGCGCGAAGGAAACGCGGACGAGCCAATCGAGCCCGTAATCTGAAACATCGACCCGTGCGACTTCGGACCACCGCCGAAATGATGCCGCTTCACCACACCCTGAAACCCCCGGCCCTTGCTCACACCCACGATGTCGACAAATTTCTCGCCCTCAAAAATCTCGACCAGCACCCGGTCGCCAATCTTCACCGTGACCTCGCTGTCGGCGGCGCCATCGGTTTCAAGCGGCACTTCGCGCATGAACTTCACAGGCGGAAGATTGTTCTTCGCCAAGTGCCCACGGGCCGGCTTGGTCAGCCGCGACTCCTTCACAAACTCCACTAGGCCAATCTGCGCCGCTTCGTAGCCGTCTCGCGTCGAAGATTTATGCTGCGTAATCACGCAAGGGCCAGCCTGCAGCACCGTGACCGGGCGCACGTCGCCCTTGGAGTCAAACAACTGCGTCATGCCGACCTTCTTACCCAGAATGCCTGTAACTCTAGTTGCCATCTTCGTCTCCGTTCCCAGCATGGCCATTAGCTATTGGCTGGGGAGCTTCCAAGCTCATGTGGGAGCGGACGCATTCGTCCGTTCCGCGGGCGCGGCCCGCGCCTGCCTGCGCTACTTATGCTCTTTCCCAAACGCCTTGATCTCCACATCCACGCCCGCAGGGAGATCAAGCTTCATCAGCGCATCCACCGTCTGCGCGGTTGGATCCAGAATATCGAGCAGACGCTTGTGGGTGCGGATCTCAAACTGCTCCCGCGACTTCTTATCCACGTGCGGCGAACGCAGCACGCAGTACTTGTTTTTCATCGTGGGCAATGGAATCGGCCCTGCCAGCCGCGCGCCAGTGCGCTTGGCTGTTTCCACGATTTCGCTGGTCGACTGATCCAGAATGCGGTAGTCGTAAGCTTTCAGTCGTATCCGAATTTTCTCGTTACCGATCACATTTCACTCTCTCTAACCCCTCCCGGCGTCTCCGGAAGGAAAGAACCAGCGGCGGGAAGCAAGCCGCGTTTGTTTGTGTGGCGCGGGCGCCCTCGCCCGCGTCTTAACATTAAGTTGTGATCCTGAGCGAGACGCTTTTTGTCTCGCGAAGGACCTATGCGCGCCGCCGCGAATCGCTCGCGTTCTTTGCGAGCGAATACTCGCGCGTTCGGCGCGCTTCCTTACTGCACAATCTCCGCAATCGTTCCCGCGCCTACCGTATGCCCGCCTTCGCGAATGGCAAACCGCAAGCCCTTTTCCATCGCCACCGGCGTAATCAGTTCAATCACCAGTGAGACGTTGTCCCCCGGCATCACCATCTCCGTCCCCGAAGGCAGCTCCGCCACGCCCGTCACGTCCGTCGTGCGCAGATAGAATTGCGGACGGTATCCCTTGAAGAACGGCGTATGCCGGCCACCTTCTTCCTTCGTCAGGATGTAAACCTCCGCCTTGAACTTGGTATGCGGAGTAATCGATCCACCCTTGGCCAGCACCATGCCGCGCTCCACATCTTCTTTCGCAATGCCGCGCAGCAAAAGTCCGGCGTTGTCGCCCGCCAACCCTTCGTCCAACTGCTTCTTGAACATTTCCACGCCGGTGACCACCGTCTTGCGCGTCTCCCGGAAGCCGACGATTTCCACTTCCTCGCCCACCTTCACCTTGCCGCGCTCGATCCTTCCCGTCACCACCGTGCCGCGCCCCTGAATCGAAAAGATATCTTCAATCGGCATCAGGAACGGCTTGTCCAGCTCCCGCGCCGGCTGCGGAACGCTCTTGTCTACCGCGTCCATCAGGGCGTCTATCTGCTTCTCCCACTTTTCTTCGCCATTCAAAGCCCCCAGAGCCGACAACCGGATCACCGGCACATCGTCCCCAGGAAACTTGTAGCTCTTCAACAACTCGCGCACTTCGAGATCCACCAGATCCAGCAGCTCAGGATCATCCACCGCATCGCATTTGTTCAAAGCGACAACGATGTAAGGCACGCCCACCTGCCGCGCCAACAGCACGTGCTCGCGCGTCTGCGGCATCGGACCATCCGTCGCGGCAACCACCAGAATCGCGCCATCCATCTGCGCCGCACCCGTGATCATGTTCTTGATGTAGTCGGCGTGGCCCGGGCAGTCCACGTGCGCATAGTGCCGGTTCGCCGTCTCATACTCGACGTGCGCCGTAGCGATGGTGATCCCGCGGGCCTTCTCTTCCGGAGCGTTATCGATCGAATCAAACGACCGGAACACGATCTTCGGATTATGTTTCTGCAACACCTTGGTGATGGCCGCCGTCAACGTCGTCTTGCCATGATCAATGTGACCAATCGTCCCTACGTTGCAGTGCGGCTTATTGCGATCAAATTTCTCTTTCGCCATTTCTCTATCTCCTCGGCCAACTACGCCGGAACTAAATCATCCCCGTCGGTCTCGTAATACGCGCCAACAAATTCCTGCTTCTCCACCAGTTCCTCGGCAATCAGCCGGTCCAGTCTTCCGGAAAACTCTGCAAATCGTTCGCGGAAGATTTCAAACCCGCGATGCCCGCTCCAGAAGTCCCGAACCCGATACCGTCCGTTGCTCACCGACTCACACTTCACTTCCGTAGCGACGTAATCCTCACCTTGCCGCAGGAACCTGGGCCAGATTCCATCCGGCCCAAAAACCACTCCAAACTCGGTCCGTTTACCTTCTCGAACCCAGAACCTGCGGTCGACAACGAACCGCGGCGCCGGCAGTCACTTCGTAGTCCCCTGCACCTTGGCGATGATTTCCTCCGCCACCGAACGCGGAGCCTCCTCATAACGCCCAAAATGCATCGAGTACTCAGCCCGGCCCTGCGTCGACGAACGCATGTGCGTCGCATAACCAAACATCTCCGCCAAAGGCACAATCGCCTTGATCACCTGCGACCCAGCGCGATGCTCCATGCCTTCGATGCGTCCGCGCCGGGAACTCAGATCGCCCATGATCACGCCCGCATAATCCTCCGGCGTAACCACTTCAACCTGCATCACCGGCTCTAGCAACACCGGCGAAGCCTTGCGTGCAGCTTCTTTGAACGCCATCGACCCGGCAATCTTGAACGCCATTTCGTTCGAGTCAACGTCGTGATAGCTGCCGTCGTAAAGGGTAGCCTTCACATCGACCATGGGATAGCCTGCAAGGATTCCGCCTTCGAGCGCTTCCTGAATTCCCTGGTCGATCGGCTTGATGAATTCTTTCGGCACCGAACCGCCCACAATATCGTTGACGAACTCGTAGCCCATACCCGCAGGCTGCGGATCCAGCTTGATCTTCGCGTGTCCATACTGCCCGCGGCCGCCGGTCTGCCGAATGTATTTGCCTTCCGCCTCGGAGTGCTTGCGAATGGTCTCGCGATAAGCCACCTGCGGCTTGCCAACGTTGGCTTCAACCTTGTACTCGCGCATCATGCGGTCGACGATGATTTCCAGATGTAACTCGCCCATACCGCTGATGATGGTCTGCCCGCTGTCGGGGTCGGTGTGAACCTTGAAGGTAGGATCTTCCTGGGCCAGGCGTCCGAGCGCCATCCCCATTTTTTCCTGATCGGCCTTGGTCTTGGGCTCGACCGCAACCGAAATCACGGGAACCGCAAACGTAATATTTTCGAGCGCGATGGGATGCCGCTCATCGCAGATCGTGTCGCCCGTGCTCACGCCTTTGAGTCCGACCGCCGCGCAAATGTCGCCCGCCAGAATTTCGCTAATCTCTTCGCGCTTATTGGCGTGCATCTTCAGCAACCGCCCAATGCGCTCAGTCCTGCGTCGACCCGTGTTCAGCACCGAGTCTCCAGTCTTGAGCTGACCGGAATAAACGCGAATAAACGTCAACTGTCCGACAAACGGATCGGCCATAATCTTGAACGCCAAAGCCGAAAACGGCTCCTTGTCGTCCGCTTTTCGGAGAATCGGCTCCCCGTTGTCCGGATTCAAACCTTTGGTGTCCGGCAAATCGAGCGGCGAAGGCAAATAATCCACCACCGCATCCAGCAGCGGCTGTATGCCCTTATTCTTGAACGCCGTTCCCACCACCACCGGGAACACTTTCAGCGCAATCGTCGACTTGCGCAGCGACGCGCGCAATTCATCTGCGGAAATCTCTTCACCTTCCAGAAATTTGTGCAGGATTTCGTCGTCGTTCTCGGCAATGCTCTCAACCAACTGAGCGTGGAATGCCTCGGCTTTCTTCTTCAACTCGGCTGGAATTTCTTCGGTGACGTACTCCGCCCCCATCGTGTCGTCTACCCACACGATCGCCTTCATGTTGATCAGATCAATTACGCCCTTGAACTTATCTTCCTGGCCAATTGGAATCTGAATCGCGACCGGCTTCGCGCTCAACCGCTTGCGGATGGTATCGATGGCATGCTCGAAATCCGCACCCATCTTGTCGATCTTATTGATGAAGCAAATCCTCGGCACGCCGTACTTGTCGGCCTGGCGCCAGACTTTCTCCGACTGCGGCTGCACCCCGTGTACCGCGTCAAACACCGCGACCGCGCCGTCGAGCACGCGCAGCGAGCGTTCGACCTCCGCCGTGAAATCCACGTGGCCCGGTGTATCGATAATGTTGATGCGAATGTCGCGCCAGGTACAGGTCGTGGCCGCGGACGTAATCGTGATCCCGCGCTCCTGCTCCTGTTCCATCCAGTCCATCGTCGCTGTGCCCTCGTGCACCTCTCCGATGCGGTGCGTCTTTCCCGTATAGAAAAGGATGCGCTCCGTCGTAGTCGTCTTGCCGGCATCGATGTGGGCCATGATGCCGATGTTCCTGCAGCGTTCTAATGGGACTGTTCTAGGCACGACTATCTAACTCTTTCTGGGCTCTGAAGTTTACTTGTCATCCTGAGCGAGACGTCTTTTGTCTCGCGGAGGAGCTGATCGCGCTGCAGGAACACTCTCGCGCTCTTTGCGAGAATGCTAAATCGCGCGCTCAGCGCGCTTCCTTATCACCACCTGTAATGCGCAAACGCCTTATTAGCCTCAGCCATCCGGTGTACATCTTCCTTCTTCTTGATGGCCGCGCCCTTACCGTTGGCGGCGTCCAGCAATTCATTGCTCAACTTGTCGACCATCCCCCGTTCCGCGCGCCCGCGCGCATAAGTCAGCAGCCACCGGATCGCGAGCGACGTCCGCCGGTCGGCATTCACTTCCACCGGCACCTGATAGTTAGCGCCACCGACACGCCGCGTCTTCACTTCAAGCAACGGCTTCGCATTCTCGACCGCCTTCGTGAACAGCTTCAAAGCTTCATCGCCGCCCTTTTCCTGTACCTTGGTGAGAGCCTCATAAAAAATGCCCTCGGCGGTCGAGCGCTTGCCCTGCCACATCATCGAGTTGATGAACTTCGTCACCAGATTCGAGCCATAAACGGCGTCGGCTGGCACGGTCCGCTTTGCTGTATGTCCTTTACGAGGCATTCCGTTTTTAGCTCCTAAAGCTTCTAGCTCGTAAGCCGTCGATCTTACTAGCCACTGATCACTGATCACTGGCCACTGCACTTACCCCTTCTTCGCCCGCTTGGCGCCATACTTCGACCGTCCCTGCTGACGCCCGGCCACGCCCACTGCATCCAGCGTGCCGCGAATCACGTGATAGCGCACGCCCGGCAGATCCTTCACACGCCCTCCGCGGATCAGCACAATCGAGTGCTCCTGCAGGTTGTGGCCAACACCAGGGATATAGGTGGTGACTTCAATCCCGTTCGTCAGCCGCACGCGCGCCACTTTGCGCAGTGCCGAGTTCGGCTTCTTCGGCGTTTGCGTGTACACGCGAGTGCAAACCCCGCGCTTCTGCGGACATCCCTGCAGCGCCGGACTAGCCGTCTTATACCGCGGCCGCTTCCGCCCATCACGCACCAACTGATTAAAAGTAGGCACTCTTTGCCGCTCCTTAGCCGCGAATCAAAACCTGCCAATCAAACCTGCTGATCAAAAGTCACGAACCGAAAACCCGCACGCCGGATTCTCCCTCGCGGGCACGATGCTCACGGCGCTATAAGCTCTCCCGGTGCTGACTGCGCAATCCGGGCTGGCAGGCATAATCGCCTCGCCATGCTTCTCGCCGCACACGAATCACGGAGAGAGATTCTTGGGTACCAACTCTAGATTTGCGCTGCCGACGGTGGTACCCGGCCAAACCTCCGGAGGTACTCCGTATCGCCAGCTCTGTCCTGCATATCCTTCGCAGACCACCATCGCGCCTGACTTCAGGCGCTTCAGCAGCCCTCGTGATAGGGCGAAAGGCAGCGCAGGAACGTTTCAGCGAGGTAAAGTTCCGGCTCTTTAACAGTCCACTACTTCACCGGAAAGGCATTTCTCAAAAGTTCTACCACAGGTCCCCGCACAACTCTGCGGGACTTATGGCACACACCAAGCCTGGATTGACTCGCGGAACCTCACAACTATAACAACTGAGTGGAAACATCGTCAACCCATCTTTTTGCATCCCACTGTCGAAACTGGAGCGATCAGCCCAAGCTTCCCTTCCTCAACGTTGAACCACGTTCGCACAGGGCCAGCTTGCTCAATCCGTCTCCAGCCTCTACACTAGCAGTTTTCCATTCCATTGAGCGGCTCGCCCATCGGAAAAACGAACCGTGAGGCGACGAGAGGGTGCATGGGTAGGTTGCGTTTCGGTCCGTCGGCGTGGGTAGTCGTCATCTCCTTTTTATCGTTACTGCTCCTGCCGGCTTGCGGCGGCAGCAAGCCTCCCGGACCCTCCCCCTTTCCGGCGAGAATCACCATCAACCCCAGCCCCAGCTTTTCCATGCAGGTAGGGGCTACCTTGCTGATCTCAACCAGCGCGACGAACAGCTCCAACTCAGGCCTGAGGCCGTCGTTCACCTTTGCCATAAGCCCTTCAAGCCCAGCGGGAGTGCTCGATATTGCTCCCAACGGCTTCGCCTGCGCCGGCACCTGGAACGCTCCGTCCTACACCATTTGCACTCCCGGCAATATCGGCATGGTTCAGGTCACCGCTTCCGCATTGGGGGCGACCAGCGCGCCCACGCTCATCTTTGTTCATGGGCCCATCGACAACATTCAAATCAGCATCGCCCCGCCCGTTAACTCTCCGCCGCCCGTCTGTCCCGCCCAGCAGGCCTTGCCGGCCGCCTGCAAAGTCCCATTCAATTCCGGCAATTGCACGACTCAACCAAATTCCCTGGGCCAGTCGGTTATCTCCTGCAAATGCCTTTCGCAAAACCAGACAGAAATCTTGCAGGCCACCGCTTACAGCAAGGGCGCCGATGTTACCGCTTCGGTCGGCCCATTTACCTGGACCGAATCCAGCACTGGCGTAGGCACCGTCACTCCCATCGTGGACCCCACCTTGAACGTCGCCACCAACCAGGCCGCTGCGTCTCCCGGCACCCCGGGGCAGACCCAGGTTATCGCCGCCGCCTCGGGAGTCTTCAGCCAGCCCTTCTACCTTGAAAGCTGCCCGGTACAGTGCATCGCCATGCAGCTCACCGTGAACGGGCAATACGTCGACCAGACAAATTTCGTTGCCGGCAAAGGAACATCCGAAACCATCACCGCCACTGCGGTCGACGTGCAAGGCTGCATCGTCCCCAAACCCCAGCTGACTTGGGTCTCCTCCGAGCCCGCCGCGCTTCTCACCGGCAGCGCCACCACAGGATGTAACGGTAGCACAACCTGCACCGTCACCACTCCGCAGCCGGGCGCCGCCGCCATCGCGGCGTCTTGCACACCGCCAAACTGCAACGTCGGTTTTCCGCTGAATCCGGCGAATCTTTCCGCGCCCTACATTCCGGAACCCGTCTATGCGGTCACCGCCATCACGGGATTAGTTACCGGCGCCGCTAATTCAACCACCGTGCTCGCATCAAGTCAGGATTGCTACAGCAACATCTTGTGCACCGTCGGCATTTACAACGTTTCGACTACCACGAACCTTCCCGGTAACGCGACCGGATCGCCCGCTCCGCCAAACTCTCTGCTCTTCGACCCGGCCGGAGATCGAGCCTACATGGGCAGTGAATTCGGTGCCGCCGCCATCAATCCGGCCGGTTTCGCGGGAGGATCGAGCCCGTTTACGTTCCTGGCTGCTCCCGGCACCGCTGAAGGCCTGGTAACCGGCAAGGTTCTGGCCGTCTCCCACAACGGAAACATGGCCATATTTTCCGACACGGTCTCCACTCCCAATCAGGTCTATGTCGTCAACTCCGGATCCCCCGTCGTTCCCCTGAACATTAATACTGCGACTGCAGCTGCATTTTCGCCCGACGGACTGGAAGCCTTCATCTTAGGCGACGCCGGCAACACCTTGCATATCTATTCCACCCTGCAACCCTTGCAGCCGGCCATTTCTTTGCCCGCGCCGGCCACTTCGATTGTTTTCAACTCTACCGGGTCGTTTGCCTTGCTCTCCGGCGGAAGTCCTGCCGGCACCCTCGCCATCTACAACACCTGCGACAATTCCCCGGTAACCCTGACCCCGCCGCCCCCGCCACTGCCCGGCCCGCCTCTTTTCCTGAAGATGGTGCCCGCCGGCAATGTCGCTCTGAGCAGCGCAATCGCCCCCATTCCTCTGCAGACAACAGGACTCGACTTTTTCTTCGGCCTCGACGACACCGGCATCGACATTATCGCCACCACCTCTTCCGACCCGTTAGCGCCGCTCTGTCCGCAACAAGTGGCCTTGGCCAAAACCACAGCCAACACGCCCTTTTCCCCCGTCCACATCAATATCAATCAGGGCACTTTCCACCCCATCGACTTCTTCCTCTCGCCCGATTCCACCATGGCCTACATCGTTACCAGCGATTTTGGAATCCTGGTCTACGACTTCAACACGAATTCAGTCTCCGCCAAGATCAGCCTGCTCAACGATGCGACCCCCTTGGCTGCGGACATGACCGTCGATGGCACGCTGATCTACGTGGCCGGCTCCGACGGATTGCTCCACCAGATCAACACCACTCTGGGCGTAGACTTCTACCAGACCTCCTTCACGCCCCTCCCCAATTCTTCCAACAATTTCTGCTTCAACCAAACCGGCTGCAATCTAAATCTCGTAGCCGTAAAACCGTAAGGGTTCTCGGTAGTTGAGAACGAGGGGGTGGGATTCTAAAGACCAGTGTCAGGTGGGTGAAGATTACAAAATTACTTAATTACAAAACTACGCAATTTCTTTTACGCCGTCTTCCCCAACTCCTTAGCCACACTATCCAGTACGCCATTCACAAACTGCACCGATTCCAGACTGGAAAACTTCCGCGCGATCTCAAGCGCCTCATTGATCACCACCGCGCGCGGCGTCTCCGGATAGCCCAGAAACTCCGCCACTCCGGCGCGCAGCAGGTTGCGATCCACCGCCGCCATGCGCTCCATGCGCCAGTGCTCCGCGTGGCCCTCAATCAACTTGTCAATCTCCGCGCCGCGGTCGGTCGCCACGCGAAATAAATCGTCCGCGAATCCCCGCACATCGGCGCTGGTCCCTGCATGCTCTGCCCAGAACGTACGCTGCACCTGATCCACCGACTGCTTCCCCATATCCGCCTGGAACAGCATCTGCAGAACCATCTCGCGAGATTTACGCCGCGTACCCATAAAGGGAGTCGCCAGAGTCGGTTGTCAGTTGCCAGTTTACTGTAGAGGAAGGATTATTTGCGCTTCGTCTTCGCGCATCGAACTTCTTCGTAGGTTTGTCATTCCGAGCATAACCCTTGTCATTCCGAGCGGAGCGAGGAATCTGCTTCTTGCTGACAGCTGATGGGCTGACGGCTGATAGCTCGCCTCAGCGACGCCATCTCCACCGCCGCCAGCGCCGCCTCAAATCCTTTGTTGCCCATCTTCAGCCCAGCGCGGTCAATAGCCTGCTCAAGGTTCTCGCAGGTAAGCACGCCAAAAGCATGCGGAACCCCCGTCTCCTGCGCCGACTGCCCAATCCCCCGCGTCACTTCATTCACGATCACGTCATAATGCGCCGTATCGCCCCGCAGCAGACACCCAAGACAAATGATCGCATCATAGTTCCCAGTCTCCGCCAGCTTCCGCGCCGCCAGCGGAATCTCAAACGCCCCCGGCACCCGCACCAGATCGATATCTTTTTTCTCGGCGCCGGAGCGCACCAGCCCATCGAGCGCGCTAAGCAAAAGCCTCTCAGTGATGAATGCATTGAATCGGGAAACAACAATCGCAAACCGCTTGCCCAAAGCACTCAGAGTACCTTCGAGCGCAGGCAACTCAGGCTCGGGAAGAGCCTCCACAACAAAATCCTTCTTGTCTTTCTTCTCCGTGATTCAGTGCCTCCGTGGTGAGTGCTCGCTCTACCCTGTGTGCACCTCCGTGCGCAACTCCTGTGGTAAGGCCTTTAGACGTTTACTTCCCCTTAAACGCCGCCGCCCGCTTCTCCAAAAACGCCGAAGTCCCTTCCTTCTTGTCCTCGGTAGCGCAAGCCACGCCGAACAACACCGCCTCCAGATACAATCCCTCGCTCAAAGTCATCTCCATGCCCTTGTTCACGGCCTCCATCGCATACTGCACCGCCAGCGGAGCGTTAGCGATGATCTTCCCCGCAATCGCCTCTGCCCGCGGAATCAACTCCGCCGCCACGGTAACTTCATTCACCAAGCCAATGCGATGCGCTTCCTGCGCCGTAATCATCTCGCCTGCCAGCACCATCTGCATCGCAATGCCTTTACCCACCAGCCGCGGCAGCCGCTGCGTCCCCCCATAGCCCGGGATAATTCCCAGCTTCACCTCAGGCTGCCCCAGCTTGGCGTTCTCGCTGGCCAGCCGCATCGTGCAAGCCATGGCAATCTCGCACCCTCCGCCCAGCGCAAATCCATTGATGCAAGCAATCACCGGCTTGCCCAGATTCTCGATCAGATTAAGAACGTTCTGTCCGCGGTGCGTATATTCCTTGCCCGAAACCGCATCGTGCTTGGCAAGTTCGCCAATATCCGCGCCGGCAATGAAAGCCTTCTCGCCCGCCCCGGTAAAAATGACAACGCGAATCGCCGCATCATTCTTGATCTCATGAAACGCCGCCCGCAACTCCTCCATGGTAGCCATGTTCAGCGCGTTCAAAACCTTCGGCCGGTTCACGGTGACGTAGGCAATCGAGTTTTTCTTTTCGAGAAGAATGTTTTCGAAGTTCATAGATTAGACTCGCAACGAATCAACGCGGCGCAAAGCCAAAAGAAAGACAAATCAACAGCCGCGCTCCGTTAAGTATGTGTCGATTAATCTAATGGAGACCGCGGACAGACTCCATAACTCCCAACAGGCAGGTTGACTAATTTGGCCCATCTCATCCAGTTTGTCTACGGAGTTCTGCACTGCTTCGAGGTCACCGATAGAAAATTCGATCCACGCTTTCATTTGGCTGGAGTCCTGCAGAAACTGAGCCCGTTTCTTTAGCCGGGGTAGAGCCTTCTTGAGTGCCCTCGCGAGATGTGCCAGTTTCCCCGAGCGAACGTAGTCCGCGTCGTTTACATCATTTCGCTGGCCCTCCCCGATCCCCAATGCATGAGCAAACGAGTGCTCAACGTGAAGAGCGTCCACCATAAAAACCTCCAATCTCGTACGAGCCGAGCAACATTCCTCGCCTTCTGGATCCCGGCGGGTTCTTTACGATTCTAGGAAACCGCCAACCTGCTATAATTGTATAGCAAGAGGTGAACTATGTTAGCCATCCGCCTTCCCGACAAAATTGAAAAGCGCCTAGCCCGCCTCGCCAAGCGCACCGGGCGCACCAAAACCTATTACGCGCGCGAGGCCATCCTTAAGCACCTTGACGATCTGGAAGATGTTTACCTAGCCGAGAAGCGGATGGAAGCGATTGAATCGGGCCGAGTAAAGACCATTCCGCTCGAGGAAATTATGCGCCAACATGGCCTGGAGTATTGAATTCGACCCTAGCGCCCGCCGCGAACTGGAAAAGCTCGACAAGTCGGTCTCCGACCGAATCCTCAAGTTCCTGCGTGAGCGACTCGCCCCGCTCGACGATCCGCGCACCATCGGCGAACGCCTTCATGGGCCCTTAAGGCAGTACTGGAAGTACCGGATCGGAGACTACCGCCTGATCTGTTCCCTCAAAGAAGACCGACTGGTCGTGATCGTCGTTCAATTGGGCCATTGACGCGAGATATACAAACGTTGAATCATTTTTTCGGTCCGCGTTCATCCGTGCAAATCCGTGGCAAAGAACTTCACTTCCCCCGCGCCACCGCCGCCACGTCATCCTTGCTCAAATCGCAACTGATGCACTTCTGCGTCCACAGTCGGTGACCAAACACTTTCCCGCACCGCGGACATTCCACTCCGTTAGCCACCATCCCCCCGCCAGATACACCCCGATCCAACCCAGTAAAATCGCGAGATCAGCCCCCTCTCCTAGCTTGAGCTTCCCAATCATCAAGCCCAGGAAAATAAAGCTGAGAAAGAGCGCCACCACCAGATTCCGCCGCGCCACGTAGCTGTGCCACGCCCGCCGATATCTTTCGACATCCTGCGGGCCGCCTTCACCGGGCACCTGATCGGTTTTTCTCCGTCTGAACATGGCACTTCAATCCTAGCGGGTTCAACCGGCAAGGTCGATGCTACAGTTTGTTCGCCTTCGGATTATTCGGGTCCGAATAATCGTAAAACCCTTGCCAGTCTTCTTCCCGTACCACCCCGCCATCACCAGCCGCTTCAGCAGCGGAGGAGACGCAAACCGCCGCTCCTTGAACTCGTCAAACATCACGTGAGTAATGTAATAAGTAGTGTCGAGCCCAACAAAATCCAGCAAAGTAAATGGACCCATCGGATACCCGCACCCAAGCTTCATCGCGTTATCAATATCTTCAATCGATCCCACACCCTCTTCATAAGCCCGGATCGAGTCCAGCAGATAAGGCACCAGCAGTCGGTTGACGATGAATCCCGTCTTATCCGAAGTCCGCACCGGAACCTTGCCCAGCCTTTTCCCAAACTCGTAAGCGGTCTGGTAAACATCGTCAGCAGTCGCGATAGTCCGCACCACCTCAACGAGTTTCATCAGCGGCACCGGATTAAAAAAGTGCAGCCCGATAAACCGCTCCGGCCGCTTCACCGAAGTCAAAAGCTCAGTCACCGAAATCGAAGAAGTATTCGAAGCAAAGATCGCATCTTTCTTCACCACGCCATCAAGCGACGCATACATCTTCTTCTTCTCGTCCACGTTCTCGATGATGGCCTCAATAACAATGTCGCAATCCGCCAGGTCAGCCTTGTTAGTCGTCCCCTTAAGCCGCCCGCGGATCGCGTCCTTCTGCTGCGCCGTAATCCCGCCCTTCTCCACCGGACGCTCGGCAAACTTCGCCAAAGATTTCTCGATCCCGGCAAACCCCTTATCCAGAAACCTCTGCTCCACCTCCAGCACAGTCACATCAAATCCAGCCGTAGCGCACACCTGCGCGATACCGGACCCCATTAAGCCGCAACCAAGAACGCCGACTTTCGTAATTTCCATAGACCCTTTCTTACGACTAAGAACACCCCTCAGCTACGACCCCTGCAAACCCGCCTCCGCCCATTTCAATCTGTGAAACATCATAGCGGAAGCGGCACGCTGATCTCCGGATCTGATTCATCGAAGAAAACAACGGTCAGATCGTCGCCGGTGTCGCAAAATAGCGATCGGATAGAACCACCGCGATACCCACCCTGTTGGTCATTGAAGCGATACATCACGCGCTTCATGAATGGCTTTACGATGCGCGCCACGCGGAAGGATCCCAGCGCAATTCCGGACTTACGCATCGTCCACCTTTCCCAAATCCACCGCCAAGCAACGTAGCAGATGGGTGACCAAGCGGACGCGCCGTAGTACAAAAGCACGCCGGGCATCGGAATCTCGTTCATCGTCCAAACCTCACCAATCGCCCCAAGAGACAACAAACTGATGGCAGTAAGAAGCCAGAAATTGCACACCTCGATCCTGAATTCGTGCCAGCTCTTGAAAAAACCGAGAGGGACCACCTTCCCGCTGAGCCGCAAGCGCACTTCGCCAAGGCGCTCAATCACCTCTGGGTTCATCCAAACTCGAATACTTCGCTTCGACCGGGGAAACAGAAACTGCCCAACCACCAGAAAAACAAGCGGCAACGCTGCGATAGCTAGAAGAGCCCACCTAGCCCAGAACCTTACGGTCAACACGAGAATTACAACGGCAGTTCCGACTGCGAAGATTCTTAGCGATCTCATCACCGTTGGAAGCGGCTAAGGCAAGTTCAGCCGGGGGTCCTTATCGCGGATTTCCACCCGTTCTCTTAAATTAAAACTCCCCACAGCCGATTTCAAAAATTCAACAGCGTCTCCACAATCATCGCAATCCCCTGCCCGCCGCCAATGCAAGCCGTAGCCAGCCCATACTTCTTCTTCCGCCGCCGCAACTCATACAGCAAAGTAATCACCAGCCGAGTCCCGGTAGCCCCCAGCGGATGCCCCAAAGCAATCGCCCCACCGTTCACATTAACTTTATCGCGATCCAAACCAAGCTCTTTCTCGACGGCCAGATACTGCGCCGCAAACGCCTCGTTCACCTCGATCAAATCAATGTAATCCAAAGAAAGCCCAGCCTTCTGCAGCGCGACTTTGGTAGCCGGCACCGGACCCCGCCCCATCACCTTAGGCTCAACTCCAGCAATCCCCCAGCTGACAATCCGCCCCAGCGGTTCGATGCTTCGCTTGCGCGCCTCCTCCAACGACATCAATACCACCGCCGCCGCGCCATCCACAATTCCGCTAGCGTTCCCCGCAGTAACAGTTCCGCTCTTACCAAACGCCGCCTTCAACTTAGCCAATCCTTCCAAAGTAGTCTGCGGCCTCCGATGATCATCTTCCGTAAGCGACTCTCCCGTAGCCTCGCCCTTGGAATTCCGCAAAGCCACCGGAACCAACTCCTCCTGAATGCGTCCTTCTTTATAGGCCGCATCAGCATTCTGCTGCGACCGCAGCGCAAACTCGTCCTGCATCTGCCGCGTAATGCCAAATTCCGAACCGTAAAGCTCCGCCGTGTTCGCCATGTAAAGCCCGCAATAGCTGTCAAGCAAAGCCACCATCAGCGAATCTTCCAGCTTCCCGCCCGGAGCCAAAGTAAATCCATCACGCCCACGAATCACAAACGGAGCCTGCGACATGGCCTCCATCCCGCCCGCCAGCACAATCTTCGCCTCGTCCAACTGAATCATCTGCGCCGCATTCACAATCGCCTGCATCCCCGACCCGCACAGCCGGTTCACCGTCAGCGCCGGAGTTTCAATCGGCAGTCCCGCCCGCAACCCCACATGCCGCGCCCCATACAACGCATCGCCCGAAGTCTGCTGCGCATTGCCAAACACCGCATGATCAAATTCCTTCGGATCGATTCCCGCCCGCTCCATCGCTCCCTTGGCCGCAACCGCGCCCAACTCCTGCGCAGTGAAATCCTTCAACTTCCCGCAATAACGGCCAAAGGGCGTCCGCGCCCCACTGACAATCGCAATGTCACCCGGTTTCAACATGATTTTCCAGACAGACCCGCGCTCGGAGCGGATCAAAAGTGATAATCAAACTGGTTAGTGTAGCAGCGCGTGAGGAAGTTTGACCACAGGGAGCCGAGAGTGGCAGTATCTATTGGAAACTTGGACCCATGAAAAGGAAGTTCACTCCCCGCGGCCCATGGCAAGCGACTGGGATGCAAAAACAACGCATTCCAAAAGATGTCCTACCAAACTGCGCATGCGCGCTGAGGAACTAAAGTTGAAGGCAGCGAGGCTTACGAATGAGGCGGATGAGCTATTTGCTAGAGCCGAACACATTGAATCCGCGAAGTAGGTCCTTTAAGCCACAGCCCCCGCCGCCAGCGCCGCCCCCAGCGCCACAACTTTCCCATGCCCCTGCGCCAGCGAAGTAGCCAGCGCGTGTTCGGCGCGGTTAATCACTTCCGTAACAATGTCCACCGGATCATAGCTCTCCTTCACCACCGCCTCAGCCAGCCCCGCCGAAAACTCCATGGCCAGGCCTTTTTCCGCGCCGTCTTTCGCAGGCAGGCGAACTCCAGCAATGATCTTCCGCAGCTTCTCAATGGCCATCATCGCTTCCTTCTCCGCCGTCTCCCCCAGAATGATTGCGATGGTCGTGGTGTCGTAGCGGAACGCCAGATCGTTCGTTCGGATGTTCGCCGCAAACTGTTGCCCAATCTTTTCCATCGCGCCTTCCACCGCGGCCTCGCCATACTCTTTGATCAAAGCCGCGCTCCGCCCAAACTGCAGCAGCAGCACCGAAAGCGGCGCCGCGTTCTGCACCGCGCGTTTACTCTCCGCCAGCAGCAGGTCAAGATAAGATCCGCGCTTCAGCAACCCTGACTTCTCCTCCGTCACCGAAAGATTTTTCACCAGCCGCCGCAGCCCGGCGTTATTCAACGCAATCACCATCTGATCGGCCAGCGTCTTCAGCACCACCGCATCAGTGTGAGGCCACACTCGCGCCTTATTGTGCAGCAGCGCCAGCACACCCACGGAGTCCTCGCCGTTGCTGAGAGGAAACGCCAGGACCGCCGTCGCGCCCAGCTCCGCCACCGCCTTGCGCACACTTTGCAGCTCCGGACCCATTTGCGCGTCCGAAATAAGGATGGGCTCACCCTGCGTCGCACCTCCCGACGTCGCAACCAATGTTATCTCCTGCAGTGCGCACATCACTTCCTTGATCGCCGCGGGGTTCCCCTCCTTCACTCCCTTGCCGCAGAACTCCTGCACCGCAGTCGGCGCCGAACCCGGTGTGCGCATCATAGCCACGCAGCGCGATACCTCCCAGTGCCCGCCAATTTCGTTGACCGCGGTCGTCAGCACTGCCGGAGCGGTCCCCTGGTGATAAAGCTTGCGCGTGATCTCGGCCACGCGTGTAACGTTTCGCATCTCCGCCGCCGGATCAATCGCCGCCACGGAAGCCGCCGCTGCCACCGGTGCCGCCGCCGGAGCAGCCGCCGCTGCCGTCAGCGCCGCCGACCCGCTATAGCTCGGCGTCACACCCGCCGCCAGATAAAGCCTATGCAATTCTTCGTTGCGCTCTTCTTCGCGCGGAAACAGTTCCTGAATCCTCTGCAGCCGTTCAACAGCTTTGTTGCGCATCCCATACTGCACCAGGATTTCCGCCTGCAGCATCAGATCCTGCAGCGTCGCAGCTCCCAGCGTCGCCTCCTGCTCATGCGCCACAGCGACCGCCGGTTTCCCCGCTGGCGTGAATCGCGAAGCAATCTCCTTATATTTGCCGTCATCAATCTTGCCCTTCAAAATCTCCAGCCGCTTCGCATGTCCCGATTCATACGGATCCACTTCCCCCGCCCGGTCCAGACATTCCGCCGCCTTCGCGAAGTCTCCCGTGCCGCAATACACATCGAAGAGCTTCAGCAGAGTCTGGCAGTAGTCCCCCTCCCGGTTCGCCGCATTGAACAGTTCGCCGAGGAACTCCAGCATTTCCGGAGACGCCCGCCGCGCCGCCGTAATCTCCTGCATCACCGCCAGAAATTGCCGCCGCTCGCCCCGCTTCGCCTGGAACTGCCCCAGCTTGCGCGCCAGCGACACCGCCGCCTCATCTTGCTCCGCGCCTAGTAACTGTCCAATCAGCGCCGTCACCTGTGGCATCCGGCTGGAATTCTGCTCAAACAGTTGCCACACCAGCGGCTCCGCTTCCGCGTAGCGGCCCGCCGCCAGAAGAGCTTCGGCATAAATCTCCTGCAATTGCTGGGAATTTTTCCCCGCGTTCACTTGCGGCTCGAGAATAAAAATCGCCGCTCCCACCTGCCCCTGCGCCATCAGGCTCTTGCCGTAGGCCAGCGTAATCTCCTCGTCTGAGGAATCTTCCTGATACGCGCGCTCATACCACTGCGCCGGATCGCTGCCTCCCGCCGCAACCAGTTGCGCCACCCGCTTGAACGCTTTCGCCGCAGCATTGCTCTCGCCCACCTCCGACGACAGTTCCGCCACCCGCAGAAAATTCGCCTGCACCGGCTCCAACGTCACTACCCGCGCCAGCACCTGTAATGCACCCTTCCTGTTTTCCAGCTTCGCCAGATCGCTCAATGCGGATTCATACGTGCCCACCGCCAGCTTCTTGTTCGAACCCTCCAGCAACTGCCCGAAGCAAAACTTCTGCTCCCACGAGGGACTGCCATGCCGCGCCAGTTTCTTGTAAGTCAAACTGGCCCGCGTGGCGTCTCCAGCCTTCACCTGCCGCTCAAACAGCTCGCCCAACAGATTCACCGCATCCTGAGTCCGGTTCTGCGACAAACACAAATCCGCCGACAGTTGCCGCACCGTATCGTTTTCTGGATCGTCGCGCAAGGCCAGCAGATATTCTTCCAGCGCTTCGCCGGCCTTCCCCTTCTGCAAGAGCTTTTCCGCACGCTCCGCGCGCCGCGCCACGTCGGCTTGATTGAGTCGTCTTGTGATCTCAGGCATGGGTCAGTTCAAGGCAGAGTACTGCTCCCTCGATTCTAGGAGCCGCTCGTACCCCCAGCAATCCGTAAGCCTTTGCCGAGATTACGAAAGTCACCGGAAGCAGTGTTCAGTGTTCAGTGGTCAGTGTTCATAAGACCTTGCGGTCTGCTCCGACTCGGACGTACCATCTCGGTTTTCACTGACCACTGACCACTAACCACTGGCCACTGTTTTTCTGATATCGTCCCCGAATGCCCCCAGCCCCGGACCCAGTCCACGAACAAGGTCTCCACCACCAACTCACCGCCGGACAAATGACCATGGTCGCCGTAGGCGGCTCCATCGGCACCGGCCTCCTGCTAGGCTCAGCCGCCGCCCTCGAACAAGCTGGCCCCAGCGTAATCCTCAGCTACATCATCGCTGCCTTCATCGCCTACACAGTATCCATGGCCCTCGGCGAACTGGCCAGCATGCACCCCGCCGCCGGATCATTCGGCCTCTATGGCGAACTCTACCTCAACCCCTACATAGGATTTCTCTGCCGCGCCGGATACTGGGCCGCCATCGCTTTCTCCATCGGAGCCGAACTAGTCGCCTCCGCCACCTACATGGGCTACTGGCTCCCAGCCGTGCCCAGCGACGTCTGGGTCATCGTATTCTCAGCTCTACTTCTTCTGGTTAACCTGGGCAGCGTGCGTTCCTACGGACGCTTCGAGTTCTGGTTTTCCATGATCAAGTTGGCGACCATCGTCGCCTTCATCCTGGCCGGAGCGGCTCTGCTCTCGAGCGGCCGCGTAGCCCCGCAATACACCGCCAACGGCGGATTCTTCCCCAAAGGTCCAATCGCCCCTCTGCTCGCCGTGTTCTGGGCCATCTACGCCTTTGGCGGCATAGAAATGTTAGCCGTCACCACCGGCGAATCGCGTTCCCCGAAAGATTTCCCTCGCGCCACGCGCCTCACCTTCTTCCTGCTAGCCGGCGTCTACCTCGGCGCCATCACCATCCTCGTCGGGGTCATGCCCTGGAACCACACCGGAGTCTCCGAAAGCCCATTCGTCAGCGTGCTCCGCCTGGCCCACATTCCAGCCGCAGCCTACTTCATGAATTTCGTAGTCCTAACCGCCGCGCTCTCGGGAGCCAACGCCAAACTCTACGCTGCCTCCCGCCTGCTGTTTTCCATGGGCCGCTCCGGATGGGCCCCAGAAGCATTAGGAAAACTGAACGCCGCCGGATCGCCGCGCTTGGCGCTGCTGGTTTCTTCCTACGGAATCGTAACCACACTCATCATCAATCACTGGGCTCCGAAACAAGCCTTCACCTACATCATGGGGGCTGCATTCTCCGGCCTCATCTTCTCCTGGGTCGTCTCCCTGGCAGCCCACGTAAGCTTCCGCCGCCGCCTCACTCCCCAGCAACTAGCCGCCCTGCCCATGCGCTCCCCCCTTGGAATCTGGGGATCGATGATCGGCTTCGTCCTGGCCTCAGCCACAGTCCTCCACACGTTATTCGCAACCCGAGTAAACGCAATCGGCGGACTAGTCTTTCTAGCAGCACTAACCGCAGCCTACGTGCTTCTGAAACGCCGCCGCCCCGCGACTAGGTAAAAGACCTACCCTGTGTGACCCCGTGTCCTCTGTGGTAACAATTTTGGTGGCCAGCAACGGCCAAGCTAGAAATGCGTCCATTACCAACGTAAGCCCACCCCGCCCTTTTTCTGCTGTCCGCTCCCGCCCAGCTCCTCTACCCTCAACAAAGGGCGAGCCCAAATCCAGCCCAAGGGATCCAATCCATGATGCCCGCTCTATTACTGCGTTCCTCAAACCCAGACGGCTTCATCTTCCATTGCGTAATCGGAATCTGCGCCGGAATCTATCTATACTTCCGAGGCTTCCGCCTGTTACAGCGCCGTCACCTGATCCTCGACACCCCGGTTTCGAAAATTCGCAGCGCCTCCATGGGAATGGTCGAGCTGAACGGCCTCGCCGTCGGCCCCCACACGCTCATCGCGCCCATCACCGCCCGCCCCTGCTACTACCACCGCACCCTGGCCTGGGAATGGAAGCAGTCTGGCAAAAACAAGCGTTGGGTCAAGGTAGCAGCCGAGTGCATGCACGTACCTTTTTTTCTGGATGACAATACCGCCAAGGTGATGATCGACCCGCGCGGCGCCGATCTCGACCTGCATCGCGACTTCCAGGAAGAATTCTGCGACTCATTCTTTACCACAAAAGATGAAGCCCCAGACAACGTTCGCAATTTCCTTCTGCGCCACGGCGTAAGCACCACCAACAAAATCAAAGTCGAAGAATTCTGCATCAAGCCGAAGAACGCACTCTTCGTGCTGGGAACACTCGATGAAAACCCCGGCCTCGAATTAACTTCCGAACCAATTCAAGACGATGAAGTAATGTCGTTCACTGCCGGCGGCCTTTCATTTCCTCTGGGAGGCCGTGCCCTGTCGGTCGCAGCCGAAGGCAACAATCTCTTCAGCGGCCTCCTGACCGGAGGACTTCAGCACGATCCAGCCTTCGACGCGACGTACGAGAAAGCAATCTCCACCGCATCGGCCCGCATAACCCGGCTCGCGCCAAACCCAGCCACAACCAAATCGGCGGACATGACCCAGCAACGGAAAATCGCCGCCGCTCTGATGAAAGCAGGCATCTCCAATCCCGCAGCATGGACCGCCGCTGGAGTCACTCCTTCAGCGGCCGCACTCAATCAAAACAGCTCCCAGCAAGGCAGCGCCGCAACCGCCAGCGCCCCAGCGAAAACGCAACCGATCACGCAGTCCGCAGACTTCGACCGGCATTCCCCGGTAGTGCTGATGAAAGGCAGAAACGATCCCACATTCCTGATCTCCTGGCGCAGCCAGCGCGACCTCGCCCGCTCGCTAGGCTGGAAGTGCACACTAATGATCTGGGGCGGCCCCGCTATTGCGCTTCTAAGCCTCTACGCCCTGCTAATCCTAACCCATCTCATCTAAACCGCGAGTTGTGTGGAAGCAAGGTTTGTGCGGAGCGAGCACTCCTGCCCGCTGCCTTTGACTTTGCTTTTGTCAACTACAAATTCATGTCTTTCCGACCGGAGCCGGAGCGCCAGCGACGCCGGAGGGAGGAACCTGCTTGACGCCTTAACCGGAAGAGCCGCCGTAACCGTGGAAGAGCCGCGCTTCAGCGCCGCCTAAAGCTCCAGAATGATCCGCGGCTTTAGCCCCCGCGATCATCGCGCCCACCCGCACCCTCTAGTACAATACCTCGGTGAGCCAAGCCGTTCGCATTGGAATCCTAGGTGACTTCAATCCCGAATTCCCCTCCCACCACGCCACCAACGATAGCCTCCAGCACGCCGCCCACAAGCTAAACCTGAAAGTCGAATCGCAATGGATTCCAACCCCGTCGCTAACCCCCGGCGCGGAAACAGAAAAGATTCTCGAGACCTTCGACGGCCTCTGGGCCTCACCCGGCAGTCCCTACAAAAGTTTCGACGGCATGCTTAAAGGCATCGAGTTCGCCCGACGCCGCGACTGGCCCTTCCTGGGAACTTGCGGAGGCTTTCAATACGCCCTGATCGAGTTCGCCCGCAACGTCCTGGGCATCGGCGACGCCGACAGCGCCGAAAACAATTCCGGATCAAAGAACATCGTCATCTACCCCGTAGCCTGCGCCGTGCCCAACCGCAAAAGCAGCGCCCCCAAGTTATCCGGCAAGGTCCCCGAGATCCGCCTCCGTCCCGGCTCCTACCTGCAATCGTTCTACGGCAAAGACAAGGAGATCGTCACCGAAGAATTCTTCTGCAACTTCGAAGTCAATCCCGACTACGAATGGACAACCATGGAGGCGGGCTTCCCCGTAGTAGCCCGCGGCGCGCAAGGCGAGATTCGCGCCCTCGAATCGCCCACCCACCGCTTCTTCCTGGCCACACTATTCCAGCCGCAACTATCCTCCAGCGAAAAAAAACCTCACCCCGTAATCCTCGCCTTCCTCCAGGCCGCAGCCGACTGGTCCCGCAAAAAACTAGACGACAGCGTCCTCGAGTAGCAGGTGTGGAGAATAGCTTGTGTGGAGTGGGCACTTCTGCCCGCCGGCCTTTGACTTGATCTCGATTGCGACTTGATGAAGCTCTTCTTCGCGACCTCAGCGGCCGTTCTTGGTGGCCTTAGCGGTCAAAAGCTTTTCAAGCCGGCAAACCATCCCCAAGGCTCGATCTAGAACCAGCAATCAGCAATCCCACGCAACTAAGCCACCAACTCAAACACCGGATAACTCCCCGCAACCTCAACAAAGCTCTCCACCGGTGAACCCGCCGCCACAGGAAAATATCGCTGCACTTCACTCTTGAAATTATCCAGATAGAACTTCAGAATCTCCGGCTTCTCCGTCTCCGCAACCCGCCGCAGACGAAATTTCAGCCCCACGCTTCCCCTCTTCAGAGTGACGTCCCCGGCAGCCTCGGAGTTGCGCACCCACTGCGTGCGTCCGCGCGGCGCCACGCTTGCCCATCCATTCCAGCAGATTGATCGGAGTTGAGTAGAGCTTCCCGCTCTTGCGCCCGCGCACCTGCAGAAGATATTTGTGGGGAAATGGAAGGCCGATCCCGACCAGAAATCCAAATACGCGATTAAAGATCTTCTCGACCCCAGTAGGCTCGCGAAAAACCGGCAGGCTGGAACTCATGCCTCAAATTGTACAGTCGAACCTGACCCGCTACGCCGCCTTCACAAACCGCAGCGAAGCCGAATTCATGCAGTACCGCAGCCCCGTAGGCTTCGGACCATCGTCAAACACATGCCCCAGGTGCCCGTCGCATTCCCTGCACGAAACCGCAACCCGCTCCATGCCGAGCGAAGTGTCGTGGATCTCCCGCACATTCTCCTGCGCCAGCGGAGTCCAGAAGCTCGGCCAGCCCGTCCCCGAATCAAACTTCGTCTCCGAACTGAACAGCGCGTTATCACAGCAGATGCAGCGGTAAATCCCCTTCTCGTGCAGATTCCAATATTTCCCGGTGTAGGCGATCTCGGTATCCGCATGCCGCGTGATCTCAAACGACGCCGAAGGAAGCTGCTTCCGCCACTCCTCCTCCGTCTTCACCACTTTCGCAATCTTCACTTTCGCCACCCGCTTGCCATCGTCCGAAAATTGCACAATTGTAACTTCTCCCGGCTCCGACTTCACTGCCGCATTCACATGCGGCGTCCGCCACCGCCAAAGCAGCGCGCCCCCCAAAGCCGCGCCTGCCCCCGCAAGAAACACCCGCCGCGAAAAATTGCCGTCTCCCTTACCGCGATCCAGATCAAACATAAATCCTCCACCTCGATTGTCATCCTAGATGCGGGCGCCTTTTGCCCGCCGAACGATCTGGGCGGGCTGCGCAAAGGAGCCTGCCCTGAGCGAAGCCGCAGGAGCCTGCCCTGAGCGAAGCGCGAAGGGTCGCGTTCTTTGCGACCCATAAATCGCGCGTTTAGCCCGCATCCTTATTTGCTGTACATCTCCGGAAACTCCTTCTTCAAATCCGCCACCTTGGGAGCGTCGTAAGTCGCAATATAGGGATGGTTCGGATGCAGCGTTGCAAAGTTCTGATGGTAGGCTTCCGCCGGATAGAACTTCTGCAGCGCCACCACCTGCGTCACAATCGGCCGCGAAAAAACTTTAGCCTGGTCCAGTTGCGCAATGTAAGACTCCGCAATCCGCTTCTGCTCCTCATTCCCGTAGAAAATCACCGACCGGTACTGCGTGCCGGTATCCGGCCCCTGCCGGTTCAGCTCCGTAGGATCAAGCGCCACCGAAAAGAACACCCGCAGCAACTCTCCATAAGTGACCTGCGACGGATCGTAAACAATCTCCACCGACTCCGCATGTCCAGTCTGCCCGCTGCTAACCGTCTCATAATCCGGATGATCCACCGTTCCTCCCGAGTATCCCGAGGTAGCGCTGCTCACGCCTTTCACATGCTGAAACACGGCCTGGATTCCCCAGAAGCATCCCCCGGCCACCACGGCCGTCTCTTTTCCCTTAGCCGCAGCCTTCGCCGCATCCACCGCCGGAGCCGGCACTGCCGCGCCCGTTCCACTTCCAGCCCGGCAAGCCAAAGTCACCGCCAGCACCGTAAAAACCATAGCCGCCATCCGAACCGAAACTCTAGACATAATTCCCTCCCGGCCCTGCTTAAGCCGCATCCTGACCATTAGAGTTACGAATCCCAAGGAAGTTTCGGATGTCTTGCCACCGCGACAACTCGTGTGGGCAAGCCGCTTCAGCGGCCGTCCAGGGAGCGAAGCGACGCGTGTAGAACGGACACTGCTGTCCATTGCACTTGACGTTGTTTTTGATTTTGCCCTGGACTTTGACTTTGACTTTGCTTGACTCTACCGACCCCCGCCTCAAACGTCGGCAACCACAGGCCCGCGCTCCCCACTCTCAAACAACCGGGCCGTAGCAGCCCCAAAAATGAACCCGCCAACATGCGCCAGATAAGCCACTCCGCCGGTCTGCGCGTGCGCCACCTGCCCCGCGTTGAAAAGCTGGGTAAGAAACCAAAAGCCGATCAACAGCGCCGCCGGAATCATTGTGATCTTCACAAATATAAAGATGATCAGAATCGATTTAATCCGGTCGCGAGGATAAGTAACCAGAAACCCGCCCATCACCGCCGCGATCGCCCCGCTGGCGCCCAGGTTGGGCACGGTGGAATGCGGGCTGGCTGCGACCTGGGCTAGCATAGCCACCAACCCTCCAACCAGGTAGAAAACCAGATACCGCCATCGCCCCATCGAGTCTTCCATCTCCGGGCCAAACGCCCACAAGAAAATCATGTTCCCGATGATGTGCGACCAGCTGGCATGCATGAACATCGCCGTCAGAATCGTGATCCAGCCATGCCCGGAAACAATCTGTGCAGGGATCGCCGACCACCGCATCACAAATGCCTGGCCACCCATCAACTCCTGGAAAAAGACGAAGGCATTCACCAGGATGATAAGGATCGTAACCACGGGGACGCGCGCAGGCCGCCGCGAAACATCACGTAAAGGAATCAGTCCACCCATTTAGTCTCACTCCATATAGGCAGCATGAAGGGACAGCTGCCGTCGGCTGTCCCCCGGCGCAGCCCGGCAGTCCCATTTCCTTCTTGTCATTCCGAACCGGGCGCCAAGCCCGGTGAAGAACCTGCTGTGCGGAAAGCTAAGCCGCCATCCGCGACACATCCTCCACACCCTTGTGCACCGCCAGCGACATCGCCACCCGCGCTGCACCGCTGATGATCATGCTAATCCCCACCAGAGTCCCAATAGCCCAAGCCGAACTGGACGGCCACTGCATATAGATCATCAGTCCCAAAAGCAACGTAACGATCCCATCAATCAGCACCCAGGCAGAGCCCTTCACCGGACGCATCTTCACATACAAAACGATGTCGAGGATGCCCTCAATCAGAAACAGCGAAGCCAGCAGCAACGTAAGCGAAGCTACACCCAACAAAGGATGCACGATCAAATATCCGCCAAAGCACACATAAGCGATCCCGACCAGCAGCTTCCAGATCCTGCTCCCCGCGCCATGCGCGCGAAAGGCCAGCATCAGGTGGACGACGCCCGCCAAAACAATCAGCCAAGCCACCAGCGCGCTAACCGCTACCGCGGCAAGCAGCGGCAAGCCAATCGCCACCATGCCAAACACAATCAGCAAAATTCCCCAAATCGCCGAAGCCGTCGATGCTTTCCGAACCATCTCAATCGGAGTGTTCTGTGCCATAAGGGCCTCCTTAGTAGGCGGCATAAGCCTACGCCAAATTCCACCCGTGCCGCAAACGGCAATAGGTCTTGGAGGGGCGCGGCTTCCAGCCGCAGGTTAAGGCGAAAATGCCACCCACCCCTCCCCACCCCACTCTTGTCTGTGACATCCAACCCATTCCCAAAGTAGGAAAACTCTGTCAAGCAATAATTTCTAACCCCTTCCCCCTGAGCCTGATACAGCTAATCATCCACAGGCCCCTCCCCACGCGACTGATATAATGGTTATTGTCGTGATTAGCAATAAGAAACATTCCCCCACGAGCCCCAAGGCCAATCCCACCTCCACCGCTAACTCCTTTATCCTAAATATTTTACCCGCAACTCCTTGGCTACAAAGATTTTACGCCGCCGCCCTCATACCCCAACTCGCTAACTACGAGAAAGCAAAGAATTTAACTAAAAGGTATCAAATTATTTTTTGAGGTCTGCATCCGATGCCAGTCAACCCAAGCGTTAGAACCTGCACCCATGTCAAAGTCACCGGAATTAAATGCGGCTCTCCCGCCCTCCGCGACGAGAGATTCTGCTATTTTCACCAGCGCATGATCCGCGGCGTCCCTACCCCGCCCAAACAGCGCATCCATCCCATGGCCCTAATCGAGAACGCGGAAGGCATCCAGGCCGCGCTCATCGAAACTATCAACGCCATCGTCCGCAACACCATCGACTTGAAGCGGGCCGCGCTCATCCTCCGCGCCCTGAGCATCGCCGCGCACAACGCCCGCCGCGTCCGATTCGATTGCTTCGAGAACGACATGGTTCGTGCCATCCCGGAATATCCGGCACCCGCGGCGTCTGCCAAGTCAGAAGTCGCAGAGGCCAGACCCACAGGCGCAGAGCAGAGCCTACCCCCAGCGACGCCGAAGAGAACGGCACACCACGCAGCACAGCCCGAGGCCCCGCGCAAGCCGCCGGCCAGCGTAACCTCGGCCCCGGCCGAGAAAGCCCAGGCGGTAAACGCCCGCCACAAACGCGAGTGAAGAAACGCCGACAGCGAAAGTCAAAAGTAGCAGACAAGCCTGCCCTGAGCGAAGTCGAAGGGAGTGTCCGCTCCACACAAGCCGTGGCTAGCAGCTAGAAGCTGGAAGGCGATTCCTCTTGACATTCGCCTTCCATTCGCCAACAATGTCCCCATGGCGATCACACGCAGGCAGCGCGAAGTCTATGACTTCATCTCCCGCTTTGTAGCGGAGCATGGCTACTCTCCGTCATTTGAAGAGATTGGCAACGGGCTTGACCTGAACTCGCTGGCCACCGTGCACAAGCACATCACCAACCTCGAGAAGAAGGGACTGCTCACGCGCGACTACAACCGCAGCCGGTCCATCGACCTGCTGCCGCCCAAGGGCCGCCTCAAGCAGGCCATGAGCGTCAACACCGGCCTGGTGCTGCCGCTGCTGGGGCGCATTGCCGCCGGCCAGCCCATCGAGGCCGTGCAGAGCAATGAGACCATCTCGCTCGCCGACTTTGTCCGCTCGAAAGAGGTTTTCGTATTAGAGGTCCGCGGCGATTCCATGCAGGATGAGGCCATCCTCGACGGCGACTACGTGCTGGTCGAGAAGCTGAAGACGGCGCACAACGGGGACATCGTGGTCGCGATTGTCGACCGGGACGACGCCACGCTGAAGCGCTTCTACCGCGAAGGCGACAACATCCGCCTGCAGCCCTCGAACGTGACCATGGCGCCGATCATCGTGCCGGCCGCTTCGGTGGAAGTGCAGGGGCGGGTGATTGGGGTGTTGAGGAAGTATTAGCTGCCCACTCCGCAGCGAAAGATACAAACGCCCGGGATCACTCCCGGGCGATGTCTCGTCTGAAAGCTGATAGCTGCCTTAGCCAACGTGCCGGTCGAGGGCTTCCGCAATGGTTTCCTTGGGCTTGTAGCCTACGATTTGCTCGACGACCTGTCCGCCCTTGAAGACCAGCAGCGTGGGGATGCCGGTGACTTTGTAACGCATGGGGGTTGAGCTGTTGGCGTCGACGTCCATCTTGCCGATTGTGATTTTGCCCTGATAGTCTTTGGCCAGCTCCTCGACGATGGGAGCGATAGCGCGGCAGGGGCCGCACCATGTCGCCCAGAAATCCACCAGCACGGGCTTGTCTGACTTCAAAACATCCGCGTCGAAGTTCGCGTCGGTAACTTCGACGATTCCATTGCCTGCCATGTTCGTTTCTCCTCGTTGTAACGTCGCGATGTCGGCGGACGCTCATCGAGTGTCTTTGCCGGGGCCCGGACGATCTTATAAGAATACAACCTTAATGAATACGTATGAAATGCTCCCCCAACCTGGGGGCAACTTCTATCGTACCACTTGCCGTTTGATGCGCCGGCGGGGACGAAGGTCGCAGGAAGGAGCCGTGGTTTATTACGGCGATTTTGGGGCGGGATTCAGCGACTTTAGATAGCTTACAAGCTGCCAGCGCTGGGGCTCCGGGAGCTTGGACCACACCGGCATGCCGCGGCGGGCAGACAAATAAAAAAGCGCCCTGAACTTTTCAGTTCAAGACGCCTCGGCAGCCCTCCCCCAGAACTGCCAAACCACGAAATGGATATTAGTGAACTACTCATTTTGTGTAAACGTCACTTTGGTAATCGGTTCTTTCCGGGTTGTGAATGGCCTTTGAAACGGGACGCTGAGGTACCTCAGGGCTGAAGCTTCGCTGATTGTCCGGGGCTGTTGATGCAGGCCTGAAGGCCTTCCACCTACTTGTCCTTTGAGAATCATGGCAGTGCTGCGTCGGAGGTGACGCCTCGCTGCGCTCGACGGACAGCCGAGGCGGCCTGTCCCCACATGAGCCTGCTTCCCTACTCGTGCTTCAGGACCTCATCGATTACCACTTTGCCGCCTTTGTCTACTTCGATGACTCTGTGAACGGAGACGTAACCGCTCATGGTGATGTCGACGATGTAGTTGCCGGGGTCGAGAGTGAAGTCGACGGGCGAGCCTTTATCCAGCATGTGCTGGTTGACGGCGACCTGGGCTCCCTTGGGCTGAGTCTTGACGCTGACCGTGCCCATGGACTGCGCTTCCTTGCCGCCGAAGACCTTCTTCATTTTTCCCACGGTCTTGATGTCATCGACGTTGCCGAGCAGCCGCAGTGTGGGCGAGAAGCTCACGGTCTGGCCCAGGGTGAACGGGGCGTTGGTAGTTTCGTCAAGGTAACCGGACTTGCGCACTAGGATGACGTGCTGTCCCTTGTCGACCGAGACTTGGGCAGGAGTGAGCTTGCCCGTGTCTTTGCCGTCCACATAGATGTTAGCGCCGGCGGGCGTGCTAGACACTGCCAGCGTCGCCATGAGTTGGGTGAGATGAGTTATGACAAATGACTTGCCACCGGGGGTCACTTCGACGGTTCGCGTATCGGAGGAGTATCCGGGCTTGCTGGCGGTAACGGAGTGATGACCGGGGTCTAATCCCGGCAAGGTGAAAGGCGTAATCCAGGAGGGATCGGTTTTTCCATCGATTTGTACCTGCGCACCCTGGGGAACGGAATCGACAGCCATCTGTCCCCGCACGATCAGGGGAGCGGGTGCGGCGGTTTTCTTTTTGGCATTCTTGCCTTTGGCAGGGGCGTGAGTTGGCGCCGGCTCCGCTTCCGCCACGGGAGAGGCGGGCTGGGCTTGAGTTATTTCGGCAGGCTGCTCCGGTTGTGCAGGCGCGGGCTGAGTGCGCGCGGCAGGCTGGCTGGCCGCAAGCTGAGGCGTTGATTCAAAGGCCTTCGATTCGGCGGCGGGGCGAGATGAATCGCCGTCACTATTCAAAGTGTTCACATGTAAGACGAGAGCAACGGCGATGATCAGAATCACCACTGCCGCGCCGGCGATGGAATAAACCATCAGCCGAGGCGGGACGCCTTTGATTTCCTTGATTGCTTTCCCGGCGACTTCGCGAGGCTGAACTTTCGGCTTCTCCTCTTCATATTCATAGACCGTGGAGTTGGGGGCGACGGCATTCTTCTGTTGGAA
This sequence comes from uncultured Acidobacteriaceae bacterium, assembly GCA_963771895.1. Classification (GTDB taxonomy): domain Bacteria; phylum Acidobacteriota; class Terriglobia; order Terriglobales; family Acidobacteriaceae; genus Sulfotelmatobacter. The sequence continues at coordinate 128,817 of CAVYVQ010000002.1, forward strand.
GGCCGGTCGTGGTGGCGGAGGAGGAGGCGCTATGTAAACTTCCTGGAGCGGAGGAAGTTCGGTCATCTCCGAGAAACTCACGCTGCCGCCGCGAGAGGGAGCGTCGTCCTCGGCCATCATGGGATCTACGGCGATCTTTGGCGCCTGGGCACGGGGAGCTTCTACCGCCGGCTCATCGAGGACCGACGAAGACATGGAAGCGGACGGCGGCGTCGCGTTGCCGGGAGATTTGATAGGTGTGGAGGATACAGCGCGGCCACCTGCGGATCCCACTGCGGCCGCGGCAGCCTTGCCGGAGTCCGGGGTTGCGAATTTCTTTTCGACGGGCTGATTCTCCGCTGGGCTTTTCTGGACCGGCTGGGCAGCACGAGGCTTCGCCTCGGCGGGAGGCGGGCTTGCCGTCTTGGGCGCGGGTGAAGCGGACGTGCCGACGAATTTCGCCTGGGTTGCGGCTTTGACGGCCTCTGGAATTGCTGGGCTTTTTGCGGGCGCTGCTGCCGGCTTCGCCGCTTGCGGCTTGGATTCCTTGCATTTCTCCAGATCGTCGAGCAGTTCCCTGCCGTTCTGGTAGCGCTCCGCCGGATCCTTGGCAAGCGCTTTCATGATGAGATCGCTCAGCACCGGGTGGAGTTTGGGATTTGCGTGCATGGGAGGCACGGCTGTGCTCTCGAGGATGCTCTGACGCAGCGATTCGGCATCTTGCCGATCGAACGCCTTGCGATCTGTGACCATCTCGTAAAATATGGCGCCGAGACTGAAGAGGTTGGAGCGGGCGTCGATGCTTTCGCCGCGTACCTGCTCCGGAGACATGTAGTGCAAGATGGATGGAACGCCTGGCATCTGCGCCGTAAACTTGCCCACGCTGGAAATGCCATAGCTCAAAATTCTGACGGTGCCATCCCAGCCGCACATGATCTTGGCGGGTTCCAAACTATAGTGAAATACTTTGTTGGAGTGAGCATGATCGAGGCCGCTGCAGACCTGCCTTCCGATATCGAGCAGATCCCAGATGGAGAACCCTTCTTTGCGGGCGAGCATGGTGGCGATGCTGTTGCCCTGGATGTATTCCATGGCTGCGCAGAACTGGCCGTCGATTTCTCCCGCGCCGAAAACGGGCGAGACATTGGGGTGGCTCAGGGCCTTGGTGGTCTCGGCCTCTGCGAGCAGACACTCTTGCAGTTCGGCGGCATGATCGCCGAAGGCAGATAACTGGATCGCTTTCAAAGCGACAGTGTGGCTGGTTTGCGGATCGTTCGCCTTGTAAACGGCGCCGGTCGCGGACTTTGACAGTTCACTCAGGATCTCGAAGTGGCCGATCTTAGTAGACATGGTTCCGTGCCTCATCCCAGAAAAAAGCCGCGCAGTTCCAGGTGCGAACTGCGTGGGTTAAACCCGGGGGCAGGTTAAGGGTAGGATATCGCCCAAGAGATCACGATTCGAGTTACCAAAGTACTGTGAAATCGGGACGAAACGGGGGTCGCGGTTAGTTGATTTGTACTTGCAGGTTGCGGAAAAACTGCAGATTGGCGATAAGCTCGGCGGCTAAAGCCGCTGTTAATTTTGTGGGCTTTTCGGAGCGGCTGGAAGCCGCGCCCTTTCAAAAAAGGCGCCGCACACCAAGCTTTCTGCAACCTGCAAGCGGCCGTCCCACGGGAAAATAACTGAGTTCCAGCGTGACGTTTCGCCGGGAGCGACGGTTAACTCAGGGGACGGGAAGACGTGTGACAATTGTCATGCGGGCCGGATGACGATCTCCACTGGCGTCGCAGCGGGCTGGGATTGAGTATGGATGCGGGCGGGTTTGTTGCGCGAGGCGCCGTTTTGCGGGGCCGGACGCAAGTTGTGGGGAGCAGAGTTGTTCGTTTATGCTTGAGGTCTGCACGGACTGAGTTGGTGTGCTCTGCGGCACGCCGCGTCTTTCCCGGGTTTCAACTGGGTTTCAAAATATGACTTTGACCCGATTTGTCACCAAGAATGCCCTCCGCAACAAGCGCCGCAGCATCCTGACGGTGTTGAGCATCGGAGTTTCCCTGCTTTTGCTGACCTTCATGATCACGATGTGGCATGGCTTCTACATCGATAAGGGCAGCGCGGAATCGACCCGTCGGCTAGTGACGCGACACCGCGTGTCGCTTACGTTCAACTTGCCGGGCTTTTATCGCGAGAAGATCCGCGCCGTGCCCGGAGTGGTTGGGATCGTGCCCAATTCGTGGTTTGGCGGCTTATATAAGGATAACAAGCCGGAAAACTTTTTCGCGCAGTTCGGCACGGACCCCGACGAGTTCCCGAAAGTCTACCCGGAGATGCAGATACCGCCTGAGCAGCTTGCGGCCTGGCAGCGCGACCGGGCCGGCGTGATCGTGAATGACGAACTGGCTCAGCAATTTGGTTGGAAGCTGGGGGATCGCATTGTGCTGATGGGCACGATTTATCCGGTCAACCTGGAACTCACGATTCGCGGCATCTACCATTGGCCGGCGGCGAACAAAACGGTCTACTTCAACGCTAAGTATGTGGAAGAGGCGGTGAGCTGGTTCAAAGGCCAGGCCGGAACCTTCAGCATTATGTCGGCGTCGCCTGACGATGTAGCCAAAATCGCCGGCACAGTTGACGATATGTTTCGCAATTCGCCGCAGCCCACCAAGACCGAAAGCGAGAAAGCTTTCGGGCTTACCTTCGTCAACATGCTGGGCAACGTCAAAGCGTTTATTCTCAGCATCTGCATGGCTGTGGTTTTCACCACGCTTCTGGTCTCCGCCAACACGATGGCGATGTCGATTCGCGAAAGGACGCGCGAGGTGGCCTTGCTCAAAACTCTGGGCTTCGAGCGGCAGACTATCCTCGGTCTTTTTGTGGGCGAGGCCATGTCGCTTTCGATTGCGGGCGGACTTTTTGGCTGCGGGTTTGCGTGGCTGCTGCTGACCCTGATGAAACATTCGCCCATGGGCTTTTTCCTGGCCCAGATGCAGGTTACGCTCCCAACGCTGGGAGTGGCGCTGGTGGCGGCGGCGCTGGTTGGATTCTTCAGTTCGCTGTTGCCGTCTTACCATGCGTCGCGAGTGGAAATTGTGGAAGGGCTCCGGCATATCGGTTGAATTCATGACACTGAGCAGCTTTGTGATGCGCAATACGTTTCGCAACAAGCGGCGCAGCCTGCTGACGATGCTGAGCATCAGCTTCTCGCTGCTGTTGCTGACGCTGATGGTTTCCATCTGGCGCACGTTTTACGTGGACATGGGAGCGCCGCTTACGGCAAAGCGGCTGATTACGCGCGACCGCGTCTCGTTGTCGTTTTTATTGCCCGCGTATTATCGGGACAAGATACGAAGCGTTCCGGGAGTGGTGGCTGTGGCGCCGATGACTTATTTTGGGAATCATTATAGGGATGACCGTTCGAGCAATGCCTTCGCGCAGCTGGCGACCGACCCGGAGGAGTATCTGAAAGTTGCTTCCGACAAGATTGTTCCGCCGGATCAGGTAGTGGCTTGGCAGCAGGATCGCGCCGGAGCGCTGGTGGATGTGACGCTGGCGGACAAATATGGATGGAAAATCGGCGATAAGATCACCCTGCTGGGGACGATATTTCCGGTGAATCCCGAGTTGACGATTCGCGGTATCTATCACCGCGATCCTCCGCAGAATGCGCTGTATTTCAACGCCAAGTATCTGGAAGAGTCCATGGATTGGTTCAAAGGAAAAGCAGGCTGGTATGCCACGCAGGTTGCCGAGCCCAGAGACGTGGCGCGGGTCTCGAGTGAAATCGATGAAATGTTCCGCAACTCGCCGCAGCGGACGAAAACGGAGAGCGAAAAAGCTTTTCAGCTTTCGATTGTGGCCATGCTGGGAAATGTGAAGGCCTTTATTCTTGGCATCTGTGGCGCGGTGGTGTTTGCGATACTGCTGGTTTCGGCGAATACCATGGCGATGTCTGTACGCAGCCGCACGCGCGAGGTTGCTTTGCTGAAAACTCTGGGCTTCACCCGGCAACGAGTGCTGTCGCTGTTTGTGTTCGAGGCCGTGGCTCTGGCGGTGTCGGGCGGAGTGGTGGGGATCGCGGCGGCAGCGGCGCTGATCCGATGGTTGACACACTCATCGATTGCAATCGGCGTTCCGACTGACATGCGGGTCACGTTGCCCGGTATTGGGTTGTCCTTGCTGGTGGCGACCATCGTGGGATTTCTGAGCGGATATATTCCTGCATACGGCGCTTCGCGCATAAATATTGTGGAGGGGTTGCGCCACATCGGGTGATGTTGAAGGCAGATCCTTATGACTAATCTTCTCTCTTACTATCTAGGTCGAATCGTCAGAGCGGTGATGACGATACCAATCAAGTACAACATCCGCAATTTGAGGCTTCGCAAAGGGCTCACCATCATGACCGCGCTGGGGATTGCGCTGACGGTGACCACCGCGATTTTCCTGATGGCGCTGCTGGCGGGTCTGCAGCGTGCTTTTGTTACCAGCGGCGACGCGAAGAATGTTCTGGTTTTGCGCAAGGGATCGGAAGCGGAATTGTCGGGCGGCTTCGATGCCGCGTTGTTTCCCACGCTCAAAGTTCTTCCCGGAATCGAGAAAGACAGCCACGGCGAGCCGATGGCGTCCGGCGAATTGGTGGTAGTGATCGTGCTCCCGCGTAAAGACGGGACGGGCGAAGTGAACGTCACGGTGCGGGGCATGATGCCCGATGGCCTCGAACTTCGGCCCAGCACGAAGTTGATCGATGGACGCTGGTTCCAGACGGGGCAGCGAGAGGTGGTGGTAAGCAAATCAATTCGCTCGCGCTTTTCTCATGCCAACATCGGCGACACCATGGAGTTCGGCAAGGGTACTTGGAGAGTTGTTGGCGTATTTGATGCCGGGGGTTCGGCGTATGAATCGGAAATTTGGGGCGATGTGAATCAGATGGCCACGGATTTCGACCGCCAGGGCGGATTTTCTTCCGCTTACCTGCGCGCTACCGATCCCATTGCCGCCGACGCTCTCACGAAGCGTGTCGGCGACGACCAGCGCCTGAAGCTCGAAGGGGTGCTGGAAACGGACTATTACGCGAAGCAGACGAGGTCGGGCGGTCCGATCAAATACATCGGCATCGTGGTCGCGATCATCATGGCCATTGGATCGAGTTTCGCGGCGATGAATACTATGTACGCCGCCGTGGCATACCGGGGGCGCGAAATCGCGACCTTACGGGTGTTGGGATTCTCGCGTCCGGCGATTCTGACATCGTTCGTTCTGGAATCCTTAATGCTGGCTTTGTTGGGAGCCGCGGTGGGAATTCTGCTGATGCTGCCCTTCAACGGACATCAGACGGGAACGTCGAATGCTGTGACGTTCAGCGAGGTGGTGTTCACTCTGCAGATTACGGTGGGGGTTGCGGCCTATGCGATTGCGTTCGCGCTGATCATGGGATTGGTTGGCGGATTTGCTCCGGCCTGGCACGCGGCGCGGCAGAATATTCTTACGGCGTTGCGGGGTTGACATTGATTTCTTATGCCGATTGACGCAAAACACGAAGACTTGCAGAGCTTGCGCATTGACCGCACGGAACGGGGCGGCGGCGGAGAACCGCCGGCCTGGGCGCGGCGCTACATTGTGGTTGGAATTGCGATCGTGGCCTTGCTTAGCGTGTCCGCTCTGGCCTACCGTTTGCTTTCGCGCGACGTGCCGGAGGTCGAGGTGACTCGCGCATCGGTCGAAAGCAGCGATGTCGGCGGCACTGTGCTTTCGGCAACGGGCTATATCGTGGCTCATCACACCATCAACGTGAACTCCAAAGTCACTGGGCGCCTGGCCTGGATCGGCGTGGAAAAAGGCGACAAGGTAAAAGAGGGCCAGGTTCTGGTGCGGTTGGAAGATCAGGAGTTTCGCGCTTCTTACGAACAGTCAAAGGGCGCGCTGGATAATGCTAGCGCATATCTCGAGGAACTCGAGCATGGGTCGCGACCGGAAGAGATTCAACAAGCGCAGGACAATCTTGATGAGGCCCGCGCCACGCTGGTCAATGACAAGCTGACTTTGGACCGCACCAAAGAGCTTTCAGCCGGGGGCGTGGTTTCGCGTCAGGCGCTGGACGATGCTACCGCCAAGTTCGACTCGGACCAGCAGCGAGTGAATTCCCTGGAAAAAGCTTTTCAGTTGATGAAGATCGGGCCACGGCAGGAAGAAATCGCACGCGCCCGCGGGTCCGTGGCGCAAGCGCAGGGACAGTTCGATTATACGAAATCGCAGCTCGACGCTACGGTGATCCGGGCGCCGGTTACGGGCACGATCCTCGACCGCACGGCCGAAAAAGGTGAATTGATCACGGCGCAGTTTGCCAGCGCAGCGGCTGGCGGGCCTCAAGGCTCGGTGGTGTCGCTGGCGGATTTGAACGATATTCAGGTCGAGCTGGATATCGCGCAGTCTGACTTCGCCCGCCTTGGTCCCAAACAGAAAGGCATTGTGACCGTGGATGCCTATCCCGATCGCAAATACAAAGGTGAGATCGCGCAGATCTCGCCGGAGGCCAACCGGCAAAAGGCCACCGTGCAGGTGAAAGTGCAGGTGCTGAATCCGGATGAGTATCTGCGGCCGGAGATGAATGCCACGGTGAAATTCCTGGCGGATGAACAGAAATCCACGGGCACGCAAGCCGCAGGAGTGTTTGTACCGGCGGGCGCGGTGCGGGATCACGACGGCAAGAAGGTCGTGTTTCTCGCCTTCGGCGGGAAGGCGCGCATGCGCGAGGTTCACGTGCTAAGTCAGCGTAGCGACGGCCTTCTCGTGGATGGATTGGTGGGCGGCGAGAGCGTGATCAGCAAAGGGCCGCAAGAGCTGAAGGACGGAGACACAATTAAAATCAAGGGGCAGTCATAATCATGAGCACAGTTATGGAAAACAAAGTCGCTACGGGAACCAAAGTTGTGCAGGCGCGCAATGTCAGCAAGATTTTCAAGCGCGAGGCCTTTGAAGTGACGGCTCTTGACGATGTCTCGATCGACATTGCGGCCGGCGAATTCATGGCGCTGATGGGGCCTTCGGGCTCGGGCAAGACCACGCTGCTTAATATGATCGCAGCCATCGACCGGCCGACTTCCGGCGAGTTGCTGGTGCAGAATCAGAATGTCTTCCAGTTCAGCGATTCGCAGGCGGCGCATTGGCGCAACGAGCACATCGGGTATGTCTTCCAGACGTTTAATCTGATTCCGGTGCTGACCGCATTTGAAAATGTGGAACTGCCGCTGCTGCTGACCAAGCTCAACCAACAGCAAAGGCGCGACCACGTCATGACCGCGCTGAAGCTCGTCGGGTTGGAGGAGCGCGTCAACCATCTTCCGAAACAGCTTTCAGGCGGGCAGGAGCAACGCGTGGCGATCGCCCGGGCGATCGTGAGCGACCCTACGCTGTTACTGGCGGATGAGCCCACGGGCGATTTGGATAGTCACTCGGCAACCGAAGTTTTGGAGATCCTGAAGCGCCTGAACGAGGATTTCCACAAGACGATCGTGATGGTTACGCACGATCCGCACGCGGCTTCGTATGCGCACGTCACCCGGCATCTGGAGAAGGGGATGCTGCTGCCGCCGGGGTAGTTGCGCTCACTTTGCGGATTAAAGCTGCTGGAGATCGGCCAGCACTTCCTCGCTGTGAGGTCATCGAGGAATCCGGCAGGCTATCCCCCGAATCTTGCCTAGCCCAGTGCAGGAAGAATCTACAGCCACAGGGCGGGCCGACTAAAGTTTCCACTGGATAGGCAAATGCGTGGATCGGTGCTAAGGCTTATGATTGCGTTGATTTGTGTCGAGCCTCTCGATCCGCGCAACCCGCAGCAGCACAGTGGTACCGGGAAAGCGAAGGGTGAGTTGGCAAGAAAGAACAAAATGCGCATCAGTTCAAGCATCCGTTCACTGACGCTTCGTTCACTGTCGCTCGCCCTGGTGATGCTAGCCACGTCAGCAGCGTCATTGGGGCAATTCAGAGTGGCGATCACGATCGGCCCACCTGCACTGCCGGTGTATGAGCAACCCGTTTGCCCCGGCGACGGTTATCTCTGGACGCCCGGTTACTGGTATTGGGACGACGATATCGACGACTACTATTGGGTGCCGGGCACCTGGGTGCTAGCCCCTGAGGTTGGTTTCCTGTGGACACCGGGCTGGTGGGGCTGGGGCGGCGAGGCATTTCTCTGGCATGAAGGTTTTTGGGGGCCGTCGGTTGGTTTTTATGGCGGGATCGACTATGGATTCGGTTACTTCGGCGTGGGCTTCGCGGGCGGACGTTGGGATGGGGGACACTTCTTCTATAACCGCGCGGTGTTGAACGTGAACGTCAGCGAGATTCGCAACGTCTACAACGAGAACGTTGTGGTCAATAACACGGTTCGGGTGAGTTACAACGGCCACGGAGGGATAGAGGCCCGGCCGACGCCACAAGAAGAAGCGGCGGCGCGGGAGCGGCATGTTCCGCCGGTGGCGGATCAAACTAAGCATCTGCAAGCGGCACGCGGCAACCCGCAACTGAGGGCGTCACTAAACCATGGCAAGCCGCTGATCGCCGCCACTGCCAGGCCGGGAGAATTCAGCGGCCGCGGGGTGGTTGAGGCGAAGGAGGCAGGCGCTCCTTACCGAGCACCGGAGAACCGCGGCGGTGGTGCGCCCCGCACAGAATCGGGGATGCAGCGACCGATCGTCCATCCGAAGGACCTTCCGCCGGCGGAGCGTCCTGCCGCGCCCAACACGGGGAATCCGAAGCTGGACCAGAAATACCAGCAGCAGCAGGCCAAGCTGGCCGCGCAGCAGGAAAAAGATCGTCAGAAACTTCAGCAGCAGCAAGATAAAGAACATCAGCAACTGTCCAAACAGAAAGCTGACGACACCAGGACACAGCAAGTGGAGCAGAAGCACCAGCAACAGACGCAGCAATTGCAGCAAAAACACACAACCCAAATGCAGAGTTTACAGGCGCGCCAGACTCCCGCGGCGAAGCCTCGAAAATAGCGGGGTCGTCTTAGGTGAAGCATGATCCGTTAAGGTTGTCTGCGGCCGGGTGCCAGTCGCCCTGCCGCAACTTCATTCTCAGGGCAACTATGCAAGGGGTCCAAAAACAGAGCCCGGAGGAACCTGGACCAGCGAAGGTCTGGAAATGGATAGCCATAGTCGCTGTCATTTTTCTAGCCGCTGCGGGGGTGGGGGTGCGATTCGCAATCAATCACGCTCAGCCAATTCTTCGAGCTCGGGTGATTAGTACTTTATCGAATCGCTTCAACGGCAGAGTGGAACTGGCGAGTTTTCAGGTTGCCGTGGTCAACGGCATTGAAGTTTTCGGGGGCGGCCTCGAGCTCTACGGAAAGGAAGATCCGAATCCGTACCAAGCTGGAATTCAGCCCCTGATCAGCATTAAGGAATTCCGCTTTCAAACTTCATTGCGCAGCCTCTTCCGTTCCCCGATGCACGTGGAGACGGTCTATGTAAATGGCCTGGAACTGAACGTCCCGCCGAGAGGAAATCGGCAGGAAATGACGAAGATGGGTTCAAAGGCGCCGCAGATGACAATCTTCGTCGACCAGTTTGTTTGCAGGGATACAAAGCTGCTGATTAACACCTCCAATGCGGACAAGCCGCCGCTGGAATTTGCCATCGCAAACTTGAAGATGAAGGATATTGGACCCGGCCAGCCCCTGCAGTTTAATGCCACCCTGGTCAATCCGAAACCGGTGGGAGACATCGAGTCGAGTGGGCTGTTTGGACCGTGGCAGCAAGACAGTCCGCGGGATACGCCAGTGCAAGGCGACTACTCCTTTAGCAACGCCGATCTGAGCACGATCAAGGGTATTGGGGGTACGCTCTCATCCACCGGCCACTACTCGGGAACTCTAAGCAATATCGCGGTGCATGGAACAACCGATACGCCAGACTTTCGAGTTGCGACCAGCGGACATGCTGTGCCGCTGCACACGGAGTTCCATGCCATTGTTGACGGCACCAGCGGTGACACATATCTGCGGCCGGTGAACGCGACGTTCCTGCATTCCTCGTTTACCGCAAACGGTTCCGTGGTCCGCGTAACTACTCCGAAAGGCCACGACATAGAACTCGACGTCGTGTTAGAGGGGGCGCGGATTGAAGACTTGCTCAAGCTTGGCGTGCGCACCGACACGCCGGTGGCCACTGGTCCAGTGCAAATGAAGACGCGGTTGAGCCTTACTCCGGGCGATGCGAGTGTGGCCGACAGGCTGCAATTGGCCGGCACCTTTCACATGCCCGATGCGCATTTCACAAACGACAAAGTGCAGGGAAAGCTCGACTCGCTCAGTCTGCGCAGCCAGGGAAAACCCAAGCAGGCGCAGGAGCACAGCGACGAAAATGTGCGTGTCGATTTGCAGGGCGCGTTCACCTTAAAGAATGGATTGCTGTCCTTTTCTTTGCTCCATTTTCTTATCCCCGGAACCCACGTCGATATGACAGGCAACTACGGGTTGGATGGAAAAGAGTTTGACTTTCACGGGAAAGCCCGGCTTGACGCCAAGGTCTCGCAAATGACCACTGGATGGAAGTCAATTCTGTTGAAGCCAGTCGATCCGTTCTTCAGCAAGAACGGAGCCGGTACGGAAGTTCCTATTCGAATCACCGGCACGCAATCGGAACCGCACATCGGTCTGGACTTCGGTCATAAAGGCGAGCATGAGAAAATTGTGAGGAATGGCGACACACGATCGAAGCGCGAATAGGCGAAAGGGTAGTCACGCGAAAGCCCTGACATTGATTTCTTGTTGAATTACCGAGATGAGGAGCGATCTGTGACCGACTTACCAAGCACCACTCTGTCCGCTACTGTCGAAAAGATCATCAAGTCTCCGTCTCCGAGCGTGGGGATCAACGGAATGCCCGAGAGGTTGCGGCAATTAGGTAGAGCGTTGAGTGTTCACTCGAACGGCCGCGGAACGCTCGCGACGGCTGACTTGCCCATCGAATAGCTAAGCCGAGGGATTAGCTAATCCCGCCGGCGAGCAAGATTCTAATCAGCAGCAGCCATCGCCGGACGTTGGTTGTCATCAGAAAGTTTTCCTTCACGTGCTCGTGTCCGTTCTGGCCGAGTTGTTTGGCGAAATCCGGGTGGGTCAAGAGATAGCGCATCTGATATGCGCAACCATCCACGGAATGCACCAAGGCTCCCGTTAATTTGTGGATGATCTGATTCGGGATGCCTCCGACTGCTCCCGCGATGGTTGGCTTCCCTTTCCAGAGGGCTTCAGTCACGGTCAACCCAAAGCCTTCTTTAATCGACTTCTGCACGATGAGCGTCGAAGCGCGCTGCAAGGCATTAATTTCCAGTGCGCACCAGGGAGGCAGGTCAAGAATAATAATGTCTGGATCCTCGCCGGCAGCTTCCCTGACTTCCTTGAGAACCGCGGCACCCTCGGGGTCATCGGTGGCGCCTCCGCCGGCCATTACCAGCTGGCAATCCACGAATTTGCGGGCCTGCCTGAAGGCCTGGATGACGCCGACCGGATCTTTGGCTCGATCAAAACGCGAAACCTGCGTCACGATGGGCCGCGAGCGGTCGATGCCGAATTCGTCGCACACCTGCTGTACAAAGCTGTCGTCGAGATCCTTGTTCTTCTCGGACAGCGGGTCGATGCATGGGTAGAACAAGTACTGAGGAATCTGCAGCTGACGGGTAAAGGATTGCGAAGAAAAGATCGCAGCATCGTATTGTTCGATAAACGGCCGGAGGAAATCCCACATTTCCGGGTTGGGAGTGGACAAATCGATGTGGCAGCGCCATACCCAGCGCCGGTGCGACTTCTCGCGATCCTCAACGAGCGCGACGGGGCGGAGGAGTCGCCGAGATGCTCAACCACCTGGTTCCGCTGCTTAATGAAGTAGAAGTAAAGACTCGTTGGGAGGTAATCACGGGAGGCAACGACTTTTTCGAAGTGACCAAAGCCTTCCACAATGCGCTTCAGGGCAGCGATTACAAACTTACGCAACAGGCTCGCGACATTTTTCTGATGCACAACGCGCAAAACCGCCAGCGTATGCAGTTTTCCGAAGATGTTGTCGTAATTCACGACCCCCAGCCTCCGCCACGTCTGGACGACTACAAGAATATCGTCGGCGCAGCGGACATCGACGAATTGAAGTTTCTCGCACAGGCCCTAAAGGGCAAGACAGTTCGCGCGCAATTATATGGAACCAGTGGCACCGCAAACCGAAAGCGAAGTGCGTGCAAGAGAGAGCCAGCCGGATAGTGACGCCAGTGACGCCGCGTCTCCTCCAGTGGCCCCCGTGGATGAGCGCCCTCTCCACGATCCGAACAATTTGGTTGCGAACGTCCTCGAGGGTCACGGTGTAAATATCGATCCGATTCAACTGGCGAGCCGCTTCGGTCAGGCCAAGGTCCTCGTACAACCATTGCGAGAAATCATTCGACATCAGCTTGAGCCTCAGGCGTGCCTCGATAAAATGATGATGAATGCTGTGCACGCTTACACCCCGCAGGCCCTCCGCGAACTCGCGCAGAGTCCCGGCCACGAAGCTGGTCGGAATCACGACGTTGTCGGAGGCGCAGAAATAGAAAGTTTCTCTGGCCATCCGAGTGCCAGCGCCAGGAGTCCGTTGCAGGAAGTTCTGCACGATCTGGATAAACCGTTCGCGTAACGCCGCGACTGACGTGAACTCACGCACGTCCACACTGGCTAATCCCTCAGCAAGGCTGGGTTCATTGCAGGCTGACAGTACCCAGTGCGCGAAGTCGTTGGAGAAGCCTTCTCGAATAAAGTGATGCTCCTCAAGGGTTTGAAAACTGTGCTGGAAGATGGAACCTTCGGGACATTCGCGCAGAGCGTCCAGAAACTCGGCAAGGGTGTTCGCTTTCTGCCGCGTAATGCGCACAAGATGTGCCGAAGTGTTGAAGTAAAAAGGCTTCACAGGAGTGCGTGGCAGGTTGGGTGCGACTGCGGTCGTCACGCGTTCACCTCCACCGATGTGTCGTCAGTCAAGCTATCTCGCTCCTGGCAGGCCCGGAGCCATCGGTTCAACAGGTCGAGGACTTCGTCAGGCGGCGTGAGCCACAACTGCGCGGCGGTTCTCCGCCGCCGTGGCCGCACCAAGACACTCAGGCCCCGCCCATTCACGGCCTGGAATGCGTGCTCGTCGGTAGTGTCGTCTCCGAGATAAGCGGCAGGTGTATCCGAATTCATTTCGCTTAGGATGGTGCGGACCGCGTCGCCTTTGTCCGCTTCGTGCGCTTTGATCTCGATGCCGCCGTTGAACTCCAGCAGATGCAGTCCAGTCTCTTTTGCTATCACCGTCCAGCCCGGCAGTACTCGCTCCTGAATCGCCTCGACTTCGCACCGACTCAGACCTCGCCAGTGCACGGCGATACTTCCGGTTTTTAATTCGGCAGTGTGCAGGAGATGCTGATCGAGCAGCCAATTCTCTGCCGCCACGAGCGCCGCCAGCGTGGCTTGATCCAGCGGAGAAACTTCGACGTTCCCGTTCGGTTTCAGACGTTGCAGCCCGTGAAGCCCCCAAATCTCGGGGTGGGGTTCAATGTCCAGCAAGGGAAGCACTTCACTGGCGTCTCTTCCCGAGATGATGACAAGCCGTGTCTTGCCGGTACGAACGATCTGCTGCAACAGCGGCGACACACCGGCATACGGAAAAGCCTGCTCCGGATCCCGGCGGAACGGCGCGAGGGTGCCGTCGTAATCGAGCATCAGCAGCGATTGAGGAGCTCGGGCTACCGCTCTTAGAAGCGATTCGACCTGCGGCTTCGAGACGGGTTTCAACACTTTCTCCTTACCCTGTCCGTAGCCGCTCGGGTCATACCGCCGCCACACTCCCACGAAACTTCTCTTGGGCGTGATCCGCGTCGAGCCTTAGCTCACAGAGTTCCGTGATCAAACTTCCCGCCCAGTGGTAGATATTGCGTTCTTTAACGTTTCGGCGCATGCGATGCATGCGCAACTGCTTCTCTTCCGGTTCCATTTCCAAGGCAGCCCGGATCGCTTCGGCAGTCTGATCTATGTCGTAGGGGTTTACCAGCAAAGCGTCCCGGAGTTCGCGGGCGGCGCCGGTGAACTGGCTCAAAATCAATACGCCGCGTTCGTCGCGGCGCGCGGCGATAAATTCCTTTGCCACCAGGTTCATGCCGTCGTGCAGCGACGTCACCAGGCACAAGTCGGCGGCGCAGTAATAACGTTCGATCTCCTCGTGATTATGCTGCCGCTTCAAAGATATGATGGGCTTCCACTTGCCGGTTTGAAAGCGCCAATTGATTCGTTCCGCTTCGGCTTCCACCTCCGCTAGCAGGTCGTGGTAGCGCTTAATGTGAGTGCGGCTGGGAGCGCCAATCTGCACGAAAGTAAATTGGCCCTGGTACTTGGGATACTTTTCGAGAAACCGCTCGATCGCCCTAAAACGCTCGGGGATTCCCTTGGTGTAGTCCACGCGATCCACGCCGATCCCCATGAACGCTGCCTCCACGCCCAGGTTGCGCATCAAGGCTGAGCGCTCGAGATAGTTGACTCTGTGGCGGTCGCTCTCGATGGATTCATCATCAGTAAGATCCACGCTGATGGGGAAAGGCCGGACCATGGTCCGATGGCCCTGGCGCAATACAGAAAAATGTTCCAAGTCCACACGCGATTCCACGATCCGGTCCACCGTCTGCAGAAAGTTGTTGCAGTGCGATTGAATGTGAAAGCCGACCAGATCCGCTCCCAACAGTCCGTCTATCAGTTGGCGCTGCCACGGGCAGATGGCGAAGGCTTCCGGGTTGGGCCACGGAATGTGCCAGAAGATGGCCACACGTGCGTCCGGCCTTTTCTCCTTGATCATCCGTGGCAGTAACGCAAAGTGGTAGTCCTGGACCAGCACCACGGGTTTGGGTATGTCCTTGATCTCCTCAAGCACGGCAGCGGTGAACTTGCGATTGACGTCCTGATAGTGCTGCCAATCCTGCGCCCTAAAAATGGGGCGGGTGTGCGCGATGTGACAAAGCGGCCAAAGACCTTCGTTGGCAAAGCCGTAGTAGTAACCCTCTTCCTCCTCTTTGCTGAGCCACAGCCGGCGCAGGGTGTAGCGAGGATCGTCGGGAGGAACGCGCAGGCGATCGTGCGCGTCAACGACTTCGGCATCGGCGTCTCCGCTCCCGTGTGCGATCCAGGTTCCATCGCAGGCGTCGAGCACCGGTTCCAGAGCAGTCACCAGACCGCTTGGGGGCACAATCACTTCGAGCGACTTGCCGTTCCGCTGGTGCATGTAGGGTTCGCGATTCGACACGACGAACAGGCGACTGCCGTCCAGGCGACTCCGAAGTTGCACCGCCAGCCGGTCCGCCGTCCACATGGATTCCGAGGCCTCCCGCAAGCGGGCTTCATTTTCCGCGGCGTTACGCGCCTGGCTGAGACTTTCTGCCAGCGTGACTACCTCCCACGCGAGCGGTCTGAACAGATCCAGGTCGGGCATTTGCTGGCGTGAGGAAATTCTGCCCGTGCGCAGGGCGCGCATCCAGTGCGCGGCTCGAGCGATAGGGCCGGCGATGCTCCAACGCACGATCAGCAGTGTGATAAGAACAATCAGAAAGACCTGGGCGAGGACTCTCAGAAAGTTCGCTCGCCAGACGCGAAGGCTTTGGGCGCGGATATAAGCGACATCGTGCACTACTGCCAGCCCGCCAACAATTTCATCCTGCCGATGCAGGGGCAACGCAAAAATCTGCACCGGACTTTTTCCCAGGCGGACGAACGAACTCTCACCGTGACCCTCTGCCATGGCTTTGGTCACTTCCGGAGGCGTCGCCTTAAGAATCTCTCCCAACTCGGAAGTGATCGCGATTACCTGGCCGCGGCGATCGTACACGGCCACCCCCAGCAGGTGTTCGCGATTGCCGAAGCGCTGTACCAGCCGCTGCAATCCGCGTTCCGATCCGGCTCCCCACGACTTCTCAACATTACCCGCGACGCTCTCGCCGAGCACCTCGGCGCGCCGCTCCAGTTCGCTGCGCAGTGCGCGCTTTTCCCCCACGACTTCATAGTAGGAAAAGCCTAGAGATACCAGCGTAATGCCGACAATCAGCGAGACAATGAGCCGGACACTCAGTAGGCGCATAAAGGTCCTGTTCCTGCGGACATCCGATCAAGCATAGCGATTAAAGGATCACAGGAACATCAGGCAATCACCTTAGTGTTGGAGAGGGACTTGCGAACGATAAGAGCTCCTAAATGCAGAGAAAACGAGACATCGAGGAAGTTTGTGATTGAGGGTTCAGCCTGTCCGCTTGGCACACACATCTGACGCCAGGACCGCCCAAACGGAAGCCGGGTCACTTGGACGAGAAGCCGTTAAAAATGTACGCAGTGGCCGGTCAGGAAACGCGCGAACCGCGAACGCCCATCCGCGATTGCAGTTGCTTGCGGTACCGCCGGCTCAAAGGCAACCCGATTCCATTTTCCAGCAGCACCTCGTATTCGCCGTCCTCACCAACCTTTAGCCCGCGGACGCGATCAAGATTCACGATGGCCGAACGATGGATGCGGCAAAAGACGGCAGGAACTAATTCGTGATCGAGTTCGGACATGCTGCGGCGCAACAGGTGCGTTTTCGATCCTACGTGCAGGCAGGCGTAGTAGTCAGCTGCTTCAATCCAATCGATCTCGGAAGTCTTTACGAATGCGATCCGTCCAGCGCTTTTGATGACGAAGCAATCGAGTTTTCTAGGGAGGTTCCCGCCGTGCGCCATCTTTTCTTTTGCCCGACGCAGGGTGCGTTCGAAGCGGTCGTTGTCGAACGGCTTTAGCAGGTAATCGAGCGCTCCAGCCTCAAACGCGCGCAACGCATACTGATCGTAGGCAGTGACAAATACGACGGCAGGCGGCAGGTCTGCGCCGAGCGACTCAAGCACGTCAAACCCATCGCATTCCGGCATTTGAACATCCAGGAAAAGCAGATCTGGTTTCGCATCGCGAATCTGTATCAGAGCTTCCGCCCCAGAGCTGCACTCGCCAACGATTTCAATTTCCGAATCAAGCCGCAAGAGCACAGCGAGATTACTGCGCGCCAGGGGCTCGTCGTCGACAATGAGCGTGCGGATTTTCTTTGCCTGTTTCGCAGGATGTTCTTTCGTGAGCACGAATCATCCCTCCCAGGCTTCGGGGACGACTGGCAGGCAAACGAAAGGCATCGATACCGACACTTCCACGCCGCCCGGGCCCTGATTTCTCATGCTGAATTCAAACTTGTTTCCGTAGAGGCCCTGTAGGCGCGCGCGCACGTTGGAGATGCCAATGCCGGGAGGAGCTTTCTCCCAGTCCGCAGGCAAGCTGGGACCGTCGTTGTAGACGGAAAGCGTGAGCACACCGTTGGAGCGGAAGCCGGCGATCCGAATCGCGCCTCCCTGCACCCGTTTCGCGATTCCATGTTTGACCGCATTTTCCACCATCGGCTGCAGAATCAGCGTCGGAACTTGAGCGGGAAGGAGTTCTCTGGGAACATCCACGCTTAACTGAAGGCGCTCGGCAAATCGCACCTGCTGAATGTCCAGATACTTTCGCACAAACTCCAATTCTTCTCCGAGCTCTACTAAGTGCCTCTGGGAATCTTCCATGACGTGCCGAAGGCAGTCGCTGAGCCCAGCAATCATACTCACGGCAGCGTCGTTTCTTTTTTCGCGCACCAGGCCAGAGATGGCGTTAAGCGTATTGAATAGAAAGTGCGGCTCGATTTGCCGCCGCAGGGCATTGAGCTGCGCCTTCGAGAGTTGCTCGTTGAGACGTGCGCTCTCGGTTTGTTGAAAGGCCAGCCGGTCACGGGACTCCAGCACGTAGCCGACTGCGAGGATGAAGCCGTACAGGACCGTGAAGGAGAGAAGGCCGTTGTAAAACTTCTCCAGCCAGAGAGTCACAAACGGTCCGGGACCCGAAACCTTGGCCCAGGGATTAAGCAACTCTTCGAGTGTCGCGGACCAGGCGGCGAACACCAGACCGATGGTGGCGCAGGCGCCGAGGTGCACGCCCCAGGTGAGAACGCGTCTCCATTGTGCCGGAGAGTAGCGCCGGCCCAGGCTCAGCACGAGTGGAGTGGCCAAAGCCCAGGGCATCCAGACCAGCAATTGTGTCACAAAAAGGCGAGCCCAATCGTGGTGCATGCCCTCCGCCCGCATGACGAAGACTGTTCGTGTCGCATCGAACAGCCCAACGCCGGACCAGATAGCTGCAATCCAGAGCCATCGGGTCGGCAACCAAGGTGACGGTTCGGAGTGTGTGCGGGGCGCGTCCATACCGAGAATCGTATTCTACGATCTTCCAGAGAGGCCAACAAATGCAGCCAATCCCCAGGTGGATGCAGCCAGTGGTCTGGCGCTTCACGCCAGGGGGCGCAATACTACTCAGCATGATGACCAAAACCGCAACCGCACTGCTCATTGGTATGGTTCTATTGTCTGCAGCAGCCTTCAGTCGGAACACACTGTCGCCCAGCTCGGGCCCGGAATATACCAGCGACTCCCAGCTCAAGTTCCCCGAGCATTATCGAGACTGGGTGTACCTGACGACAGGGTTCGATATGAGTTATAACCCTGCGCTGCGGATGGGACACCACATGTTCGACAATGTGTTTGTGAATCCCGAGGCGTACAAGGCATTTGTGGAGACGGGCACATGGCCCGACAAAACCGTGCTCCTGATTGAAGCGCGCAAGGCCGAGGACAAGGGATCGATCAATCAGGCGGGCAACTATCAGGGCGGCGAAGTCATGGCGGTTGAGGCGCACGTGAAGGATGAAGCGCGCTTTCCGGGGAAATGGGCCTTCTTTGGCTTTGATGGCGACCGTGATAAAACTGCAAAGATGATACCAACCTCCGCCGACTGCTATACCTGTCATACCGCACATGCCGCTGTGGATACTACGTTTGTGCAGTTCTATCCGACTCTGTTTCCGATCGCGAAAAGCAAGGGCACACTGTCGGCCCCCTACCAGAAGGAGACGGCGATACCGGCGAAGAATTGACGCAGACGCTTCATCGCGGCCCTCTGCACGCAGTCCGGCCAGCGATTGTTTTCCACAGCCTCCATGTGACATCTGACCTTGCGCCCGCAATCCGAATCGCGCGATCATGGCCGAGGACGTGAGGGTCGGGTGAACCCGAATCGTCTCCTCCTAAGCGGTTTGTTATCAAGATTTTGGTATCTAAGTTCTTTGAAAACCAGATTTTACAAAGTCCGTTTTTGCGAAACCCGCGCTGGGCAATGGTTTCAGAGGCATCGGAAGAACAAATTTCGATCTGAGATCTGACAGTTTGCAGGGTCGTCCGGTTCTGGCTGCCTCAGCCAGGAAATTTATTTTTGGGGGGGTGCGGGCGAGTCAAAACGAGCCGAGCAATCACGAACCCGGCGCTAAGGCGCAAAACTTTCGGGAGTTGGCCGCTTTATTTTGCCGGTGAGATCGATCTGCGCCGAAGAACCCCCTACATAAACATTGAAGTCTCCGGCATCCACCGTCCAGTCGTGATTCTTGATGTCGTAGTAAGCGAAAGCTCTGCGGTTGAGCGTGACTGAAACGTGCCGGGTCTCACCCGCATTCAGAGAAACTTTGCTGAATCCCTTCAGTTCCTTCACTGGCCGGGCGACGCTGGCGTGCGGCTCTCCGACGTAAACTTCAGCGACTTCGGCGCCGGCACGATGGCCGGTGTTGGTCACGTCGAATTCGACGTTGATCAACTGTTCGCCTGCTGCAGGCGCGGGAGTGATGGAAAGATTCTTGTAGGCAAACGTCGTGTACGAAAGTCCGTAGCCGAACGGAAATTGCGGTTTCACAGGCGCTCGGTCGAAGTAGCGGTATCCGAAGAGTAGAGCTTCTTTGTATTCGATCTTCTTATCGTCTGACTTGGGATAGTAGTTGTCATAGGCGGGATTGTCTTCCCAACTTCGCTCAAACGAGACAGGCAGCTTGCCCGACGGGCTGTAGTCGCCGAATAGCAACTGTGCCAGCGCGATGCCTTGGGCCTGCCCCGCATACCAGGACTCGAAAATCGCGGGAACATGACCGAGCCATCGATTCATGTCGACGGAGCCACCGGAGGTCACGATGATAATCGCGTTCTTATTCGCCGCGACAACCTGATTGATGAGTTCGTCCTGTGCCGGCGGGAGTTGAAACGTGCGGTCGGATCCTTCGCTCTCGCTTTCAGGATCAAAACCCACCGCCAAAACCACTGCGTCCACCCTTGACGCCAGGGCTTTGGCGGCCGCGTTCACAACCGCTTCTGGGCGGATAATGCCGAGCTTCACGTTCGGGCCGTCCGAGCTGAAGTATTCGAATCGAATCTTGTGCGCACCGGTGTCTAACGGCAAGCGCATCTGACTAACCCGTGCGCGCGCAAGTTCCCAATTGTCGATCAGCAGTTTATCGTCCACGTAAACGCGATGGCCGCTGTTTTCGCCAGTCCCTTGCACAAAGAGAACGTGCTCGCCTGGAGTGCTGGGAGTAAAATAACCCGACCAGCGAGCCGATACGTGTTTCTGATTGACCCCATCACCCAGCGAGCGATCGGCATTAATGTGTTGATCAACGCGATGGATCGCGGGTGCGCCGCTGAGATTGGGATTGTTGAACGCCTCCAGACTGATACCCGGCTCCTTGCCCGCTGTATCTACCGAAAAGGATGTGGCATCCGCCAACTCCTTTAGAGACGGAACTCCGCGATCGTAATAGACGGTCGCGCTGCTGCCGAGGTAACCGGCGAGACCTTCCAGGTAGCTCACCGCACCGAACGGACGCACGCCCGCGCTGCCTCCGCCTACCACCGGAGCCGGATAAGCATCCGGTCCGATTACAGCGATCGACTTGATTCTCGTTTTGTCGAGCGGAAGAAGGTTGCCATCGTTCTTGAGTAGAACCATGCTGGAGCGGGCGACTTCGAGGGCGAGGCCTCCGCCTTTCTCGTTATATAGCGGCACGGATAAATCCGTCTGGTCGCGATCGAGCCAGCCGAACAGGATGGCAGTGCGCAAAATGCGACGAACCTTGTCGTCAATTGTGGCCTCACTGACCTTACCTGCCTTCACCGCAGGCAACAGCGTCGCGCGATTCATAAATTTTCCCGACGGCATTTCGAGGTCGAGTCCGCCATTGGCGGCGGCGACGCCGTCGTAAGTCGCATCCCAATCGGACATAACGATGCCATCGAATCCCCATTCTTTCTTGGCGATGACATTGTTCAGAAAGCTGTTCTGAGTAGCATGCTGGCCGTTGACCAAATTGTAGGAGTCCATGATGGCGCCGACGTGCGCCTCCTTTACGGCCGCTTCGAAGGTGGGCAGGTAGATCTCACGCATGGTGCGTTCGTCGATCACGGAATCACCGTCATGACGCAGAAATTCCTGGTTGTTGCCCATGAAGTGCTTGATGGTCGCGGTCACGCCTTGACTCTGCAAACCAGTAATGTAAGCAACCGCGGTGCGCGATGCGAGAAAGGGATCCTCGCCAAAGTACTCGAAGTTTCGTCCGCACAGAGGAGAGCGCGAAATATTGACGCCTGGTCCCAGCATGAAATGGACGCCACGGGCGCGCGCATCCTGACCGATGACTTTGCCTACGCGGCTGCCAAGTTCCGGGTCCCAGGCGGCGGCAAGACCCAAGCCGCCGAAGGTGGTCGAAGGTCCATAGTTGCGGACGCCAAATGGTCCGTCGGCCATCTTTAGCGATGGGAGGCCAATGTGCTTGATTTCGCGAATATAGAATGCGTTGATGCCCCCGATGAGGTCGACTTTCTCTTCCAGCGAGAGTTGTTTGAGGAGCGCGTCTATGCGGGCTTCAACCGAGGGAGTGGAGGTGGATGGCGCTTGCGAGGCAGCCGGAAACCAGGAAATCAGAAGTAGGATGGCGAGGAAATTCAAATTGCGTGTCATGGCAGACCTCAGCAGAACTTTCATCTCACTCGGTACTCAAACCGGGCAGCCCAGGCTATATGTCTTTGTCACAGGCTCGGAGGCGCCGTGGAACGGCGCACTACCAGCTCCGGTTCGATAGCAATTTCGGGAACATATTTCGCGCGGCCCTCGATTCGATCCAGCAGAGTACACGCCGCGATCTCGCCCATTTTTTGCAGCGGTTGTTTTACCGTGGTGAGGGGCGGATTGATGTAGGACGCACTCTGAATATCATCGAAGCCCACCACCGACACATCGTCGGGCACGCGCAGGCCGGCTTCCTGAAAAGCCGAGATCGAACCAATCGCGGAAATATCGTTGTAGGCAAACAGTGCCGTAAAAGGGTGTTTGCGCGCCAGCAATTGCTTGGCAAACGGGTAGCCGAGATTCGGCGTAGGATCGTCGCCTTCCAGTTGCACGATTAATTCCGGGCATATGCGAATACCCAATTTCGCAGCGACTTCGCAGATCGCGTTCCATCGGTCATCAGAATCGACACTTACCGTTGAACCTCTCATGAAGGCGATTTTTTGATGGCCCAAGTCGGCTAGATGCTTCAGTGCCAGCGAGGCGGCATGATGGTGATCCAGCACAATATTAGTTACGCGCTTGATCCTGCGATGGCCGGCAACTGCCACGGTCGGTAGAGGGGGTTCGTCAGTCAAGAAAGTATCCACTGTGATGAAGCCTTCGACCCCTCGGTCCTGGAGCATCGCCGAATAGGTTGCGAGCAGCTTCTTGTCGTGACGGTGAGCAACGGTAAGAAAGAAAAAGTTTCGCTCTCGCAGGTAACGTTCGATACCGCTGATCACGAGAGAACCGTAGGCGTCGCCGACTTCCTCCAGAATCACTCCAATCGTGTAGGTGCGGTTGACGCGCAGGGAGCGTGCGAAGAAATTCGGCCGATAGTTCAGCTCTCGAACCGCCGCCAAGATTCTTTTCTTGGTGCGCTCAGGAACGGAATGCGAGGCTGAAGAATTGTTGAGAACCGCCGAAACGGTGCTGGGAGTGAGTCCGACGCGTTCCGCCACTGATTTCAGAGTAGCGGCCGGATTCCTGTTCCGATCAGCTGTTGTTTTTTCAGATTTCATTCGGCGGATGTCCTCGTAGGGTCCTTCCGGCCGTTCGCGGCGCGTGATGTTTCCCGGACCTCGATTCGGGAGTGTATCTTAGCGCAAGCCGCGACCAAACCATAAAATCCTTTTTTGGGGCGATTTTCCCTTAAGAATATCGATATTTTTCTCTTGACAATGAAAGGCGATTGGGACTACAACCTTGCGCAGGATGGAATAGTACAGAAGTACTAGCTGGAAAGCCAAGAAAAAACGATATTCTTAACGCCTCTGGACCCGGGGCGATGTTGGCAGAAATTGAAATGCCGCGCGGCAGGGGGAATCTGAAGCGCCGAATTCGAAAAAACCCATTTCCGTTGATGGGATCAACTTCTAGCTTGGGAGAGACTCCATGACGAGCTTCATTCGCTGGGCACTCGCGTTTTGCGTTCTGCTGTGCATGGCCGGACCGGCATTTTCCCAGAGTAGAAATACCGGTGAGATTCGGGGCACGGTGTCGGCGGCTGGAGCCGTTGTGCCGGGGGCAACCGTCACTCTTACGAATATCGACACCGGCGAGACGAAAGACTTCGTCACCAACCAGGACGGTATCTATGACACCGTCTCGACACCCGCGGGAAACTACAGGATCACGTTCACGGCCAAGGGTTTCAAGAAAGTGGTGGTTGGCCCCATCCCGCTGCAAGTAGAAGTGATCACCGAGAACGCCGCCCTGCAACTGGGAGCGGTAACAGAAACGGTGACGGTGGAAGGCGTAGGCGCGCCGCTTCTGGAGACCGAAACCGGCCAGCAGGGTGCCATTTTGGATGCCAAAACCATGTCAGAGCTGCCCCAGGCGGGGGGCGGGATCACCGGCGCCGACTGGGCTGCTTTCAACATCTATCTGGCGGGCGCTTCAGGCGCTACACAGGGGCGGAACTCGCTGGGAGGGGGAGCTTGGAATGCCGGGGACGCGGTTTCCATCAACGGCAACCTGCCAAACTTCGGCAACTTCCTTCAGGACGGGGCCAGCACCTTACTGCCGGCGAGCTACAACAACGACGACGAGATCTACGAAACCATTCAGGAGGTTCAGGTCAACACCTCTTCCTTCTCGGCGCAATACGGCATGGGCGGCGTCATGTTCAACCAGATCAGCAAAAGTGGAACCAACGGTTGGCATGGGTCCGGTTATGAGTTTTTCTCGCAGAACTTTCTAAACGCCAACAACTATTTCAACGAGCAGGCGCCCAAGTTGATCCCAAACCCCCTGAACCCCACGGGCCCGGAAATTCCTAACATTGCGGCGCAAGTCCCGTATTTGCGGTATCACCAATTTGGTGGCTCCGTCGGCGGGCCGATCATCAAGAACAAGCTCTTTTTCTACTTCGACATAGACAGGATCGTCAATAACAG
Source organism: uncultured Acidobacteriaceae bacterium (assembly GCA_963771895.1). GTDB lineage: Bacteria > Acidobacteriota > Terriglobia > Terriglobales > Acidobacteriaceae > Sulfotelmatobacter. The sequence continues at coordinate 153,198 of CAVYVQ010000002.1, forward strand.
CGCGGCGAACGGCTACGTTACCGTTCCTACGGCCGCCATGCTGCAGGGCGATTTCACCGGCATGCAACCCATTTATGACCCGCTCACCACAACGTGTCCTGCCGGTCCACCGACATGTGCAGCCGCAGGTCCCCTTAATCGCACCCCTTTTTCCGCCGAATGCGGCGGCCTCAACATGATTCCGAACGGGACCAACTGCGGCGGCGCGCCCAGCCGGATGGACCCCGTGGCGGCGGCCATTATTGCTTCTAAGTTTGGCTGGCCTACTGCACCGCAAGGGGTAGGAAAATGCGACACCGCGGACGGGTTCCCGAACCAGTGTTCACAGAACCTCTACCTCGCGCATATCAATCCCGCCCCGGTTCACCGATATTTTGGGCGGG
>CAVYVQ010000003.1:0-193753 GCA_963771895.1 uncultured Acidobacteriaceae bacterium
GCGCCTACAGCGAGCCGTTTCAATAGTTTACCAAACTTTTGCTAACGGTTGACGACGGAAATCACCCGTAAAACTCAGTTTACCGCGTCTGAACGGTTTCACAAAATGGCGCCGGCTAACCCGTGTTATCGTGCAAACTGTCGTGCCTCCCAAAGGCAGCATGCCCGCCGTCACCGTCTGTGTGCTCACCGTCACTGCCGCTGTCCCTGTAGACGATTTCGACAAGTGAGCAATTTTGAACAGTCCCTCTGTTTTCTTGAGACCTACTATTCCAACCGAGAAAGTACCCTTGGGGCGGTCATGGGTTAGTGTCGGCCGGGAGTGACGTTTGGATCCTTACGGCTACCCGGTCTTCTACCGATCACGGTTGGATACGGCGCGAACCGAACCGGCGTCGCAAGGCATACCCTGTGGGCCCAGGTTCGATCAGAGGTCTTCACATCGATCGTTGGGATTGTGAAAAGTAGCGAAATCCTCCATCCAGCTTCCTAGGAAAGGAAACGTTTATGAGCAAGACCAGCAAAGTACTTTTTCTATTCTTCTGGCAGCCGCATCCATCGCACTGACGTTTGGAGTTGTAGCATGCAACAAGAACCAAACCCCGGACACCGCAGCTCCAAATCAACCGGCGCAGCCCGACCAGTCGCAAGACCCAACAGCGGCAGCCAACCTGGCCCCTGCGAGCGAGACTCAGACGACTGGAACCAACGCTCAGCCGTACCAGAACGATGCTAATGCTAATAATGATTACGACGATGAGGACTCAAGCTACGGGCAGCCGGCGCTTGAAGCGTCCGACCCTCCACCAGAGCTGCCCGAATATTCCCAGCCTGAATGTCCCGGCGATGGTTATTTGTGGACGCCCGGATATTGGAGCTATTCTTCTCAAGGCTATTACTGGGTACCGGGCGCATGGGCGCGGCCGCCCGAGGCGGGTTATCTGTGGACGCCGGGCTACTGGGGATTTTCCAGTGGCAGATACCGCTACCACTATGGATTCTGGGGCCGGCATATCGGTTACTACGGCGGCATTAACTATGGATTCGGCTACGTGGGTGCTGGCTATCAAGGCGGGTACTGGAACGGAGATCGCTTCGACTACAACCGTTCCGTCAACAATGTGAACATCAGCAACGTACAAGTATATAACCGCACCGTAACGAATACGGTCATCATCAACAATACTACCGTCAATGTCACGAATAACCGTTCCAGCTTCAACGGCCCTGGAGGCGTCACTCGCAAGCCTTTGCCGACTGAAATTGCCGCAACGCGTGAGCAGCGTATTCCTCCGATGAGCACGCAGTTGCAGCAGCAGCAGGCAGCAGCACAGAACCACCAGCAATTTGCCTCTGTCAATCACGGCAAACCAGCCGTTGTTGCAGCGGCGAAGCCCATCGCCGCAGGCAAACCCATCGCCCCAGTGATTCCTGCGCGCGCTGCAGCACCCGCGCGACCGGCGTCGCCGGACGCGCAGCCCAATCGTCCCCAACCACCGGCTCCCGCTCCTGGACGTGCGGCCGCTCCTGCGCCGGCAAAGCCCGCTGAACCCAGGAAAGCAGCCAAGCCCGCACAGCCCCAGCTAAACCCGCACAGCCTACAGCCAAGCCTGCGCAACCCGCTGGCAAGCCTGCTACGCCGCCGGCTCCGAACAAGCCCGCTCCGGCCGCTCCCGAGCGGCGCACTCAACCGGCTGCTCATCCGCAACCAGCAAAACCGGCGACACCGCCACCGACTCCGAACCGCCCGGCCCCCAAGCCAACCCCGAAACCTGAAACCAAGCCCACTGCCCCGCCTCCGGCTGCAAAGCAGGTGCAACATCCGGCACCGGCTAAGCCAAGAACGCCACCCCCGGCCAAGAAGGAAACGCCAAAGGAAAAGGAGAAGCCGAACTAAACGGGGAAACTTTGTTACCAGCACGAAAGAACATCCGACGGCGAAGTCCGCTAAGGTAGCTGCTGCAATCAGGCCATTTACACTCATTGACCCAGAAGTGCCCCGGCAGAAGTGCTCCAGGTCTTCAGGGGACTCGTTGCCGTTCTGGTTCGGACCTGGTCATCGGCTGCTCAGTTCACTCCGTCCGAACCACGGCTGCAGACGGGACTTTCGGCCAAGGGGGCGCAAATGGGAACCGGCTCCCTCCCCAATGCCGGGACAAGTCGGCAGTGGTGACGGGAGCGGGCCTCCGGGCGGGAGTGGTCTCGCGCTTGTTCCAAACGGCCAAACGTTCGGCGGAGGGGGCGCTGGCGGGGGACCGGGGCCGTTCCCAGGCAATCGTGGAGGAACCGGCGTCGTGCTGATAACTTTCTGACCGAGCGGCAATGACCAACCTGGGCCCGAACGCAACGCTCAACGCGCGGGGCGAGGCAGGCCGCCGTGAGGAACCGCGATTGCCAGTTGCAAAGTCATACCTTCGGCGGCGACAATCGTTGTATGCCGAAAGACTCGCAGCGAGATGACGACAGTTCCGCCGCAAAAGCGCCGGCATGCGGTCCTTTCTCGCAGGGGGCCATGGTGATTGTCACGTTGGGCAATCCCCGGGACAAATTCTGGGGGGCGATTCTGGCGCTGGCGCCGGAAGGACTCGGCATGAGCGGCATCGAGCTGGCGTCTTTTGAAGATCTGGTTTTGATGGTGAAAGATGGCGACTCGTTTAGTCCCGCAGTCGTCTTCTTCCCGATGCACCGGATCGAACGCATCGAACTGGACCTTCCCGACGGCAGTCTGCCTTCGCTTTCGCAGCGCTTCTCGGCCAAGACCGGACTTGATCCCGCCGTCCTGCTGGGGTCTGCCGTGGCTGACCGAAAAATCGATCGCCACGCCGCGGCGCGTTCCGCAGGTCATTTGACCGCGAGCCCGGCCGGTGATTCGGCATGAAACTGTCGCAAGTATTCACCGCGCCCAACCAGCTCACGCTGCTGCGGATGGTCTTCGTCCCGTTCATCGTGATCGAATTAGTGGAGGGCCGCTATTTCTGGGCGCTTGTGCTCTTCGTGATTGCCGGATTCAGCGACGGGCTCGACGGACTGCTGGCCCGGAAGCTGCACCAGCAGACTCTGCTCGGTCAATATCTCGATCCCATCGCGGACAAGCTGCTTCTCAGCACGATGTTTCCGGTGCTCTCCATCCTGCATAAAATTCCGTGGAAGTTTACGGTGCTGGTCTTCAGCCGCGACATTTCCATCCTGGCTGCCAGTGCGGTGTTGTTTGCCATCGCAGGGCTGCGCGACTTCCGGCCCAGCATCTTCGGAAAGGCGAATACGTTTTCGCAAATTGCCGCCGTCTTCTTCGTGATGCTGTCTTCCATACGGCCGGCGCGCTGGATCTGGATTACGCGTACCGTCTTCCTGCGCGCTACATTCGCCTTTACGATCGTCTCCGCGCTGCACTATGTTTTTCTTGTGCAACACCGGCTGCGGGCGCACACTCACACGCTGCCTCAGCGTACTTCCGCCGCCGGCCGCGCCAGTTGACCCTCTTTCTCTCGTACCCCTAGAATTGCTGGTTCGTCTCCAAGCGCGCAATCGACCTATGGCCTTACACCTTTACAACACCATGTCTTCGCAGGTCGAGGAGTTCCGCACGCTGCGCGACAAAGAAGTCCGCATGTACGCCTGCGGACCCACCGTCTACGATTACGGACACATCGGCAACTTCCGAACCTTTATTGCCGTCGACATGCTGCAGCGATTCCTGCGGCAGTCGGGCTACACAGTGCGCTACGTCATGAACATCACGGATGTGGACGATAAGATCATCCGCAACGCAGCGCGCGATGGAGTCAGCGTCCAGCAGTACACCGCAAAGTACGAGAAAGCTTTTATCGAAGACTGTGCGCTGATCGGAATCGAGCAACCGAAGCTGGTGCGCGCCACTGAACATATTGCGGAGATGGCAGATTTCGTGGCCAAGCTGGTGGAAAAGGGCATCGCTTACCGCGTCGACGACGGATCGTATTACTTCCGCATCGCAAAGTTTCCACGGTACGGGAAACTCTCGAAGAAAGATTTCGGCGGAATGCTCGACGGCGCCCGCGTGGACGTTGACGAATACGACAAAGACAGCGCGCGCGACTTTGCGGTGTGGAAGGCGCCCAAGCCGGGCGAAGCTTTCTGGGATACCTCGATTGGGCGCGGACGCCCGGGCTGGCACCTGGAGTGTTCGGTGATGTCGATGCAGGAACTGGGCGAGAACTTCGATCTACACGCCGGCGGAGAAGACCTTATCTTTCCGCATCACGAGAACGAGATCGCACAATCGGAGTCTCTCACGGGGAAGATGTTTGCGCGCTTCTGGTTCCACGTACGTTTTTTGCTCGTCGAGGGCGAGAAGATGTCAAAAAGCCTGGGGAACTTCTATACTCTGCGCGATCTGGTGCTGAAGGGACATAAGCCGTCTTCGATCCGGTATCTGCTCGCGTCGGTTCCGTACCGCCATCAGCTCAATTTCACTTTCGATGGACTCAAGCAAGCCGCGGTCTCGGTGGAACGGCTGCGCAATTTCCGCCAGCGTTTGACCGCGGGGGATTTTCCGCCCGGCTCCAATCCGGAGATGCAAATGCTTGCCAGTGAGACGATCGATCGCATGCGAGTGTCGCTCGATGACGATCTCAACACAGCCCAGGCGCAGGCCGCCATCTTCGAGATGGTGCGCGGCGCCAACGCCGCTTTCGACGGGGGCGGAATCAAGAACGACGACGCCCCGCCGCTGCTGGCCGCGCTGGAAAAGTTCGACGATATTTTCGCTGTGCTGAAAGATGACGACGGTCCCAAGATGAAGCAGGTTTTCGATTGGGCGCCCGCAGAGGGCCGAGACCACGACATCAGTGCGCAATTGCGGGAGGCGGTGCAATCCGGCGAACTCTCTGACTCCGACATCGAGAAGAAAATCGCAGAAATGGAAGCCGCCCGCCGTGGCCGAAATTTCAAGGTATCCGACGCGCTGCGAACGGAACTCACCGCAGCGGGCGTTGTGATCGAGAACACGAAGGACGGCGTGCGCTGGAGAAGAAAGTAGTTCGGTCGGTGTTAAGCTTGAAAGCTGACGGCTGAGAGCTGACGGCTCCTATGAAATCCCTCGATGAATACCTTTGCGACGCCGAGCAGGCCCATGGACATCTCTGCGCAGGGCAGGTTCTGGGCGTGCGGCTGGCGATGCTGGGGCTGGTTAAGCTCGGCATCGACGATCCGAGCGGCAAAGACCGCAAGCGGCTCGTGACCTTCGTCGAGATCGATCGCTGCGCCACCGATGCCGTGGCCGTGGTCACCGGCTGCCGCCTGGGCAAGCGCGCGCTGAAGTTCCGCGACTGGGGAAAAGTTGCGGCAACGTTTGTGGACGTCAGCTCCGGCAAAGCAATCCGCATCGCGGCCAAGGAATCTTCCAAGGCTCTGGCCCGCCAGATGCATCCCGAAATCGCTGACAAGAACCAGCAGCAGATGCTGGCTTATCGCGAGATCACTGATGACGACCTGTTCACGTTTCAATGGGTGAAGGTGGACTTACTGCCCGAAGAATTTCCGGGATACAAGGGGGAGCGTGTAGTTTGTGAAGCGTGCGGCGAGGGGATTAACTTCCGCAGAGAAGTGCGAGCCGGAGAGAAGGTACTTTGCCGTGCCTGCGCTGGAGAATGCTATTACAAACCAATCTAAGCGGACTGCTCGTACGCGTGCGCCACGCGCAGTATCGTGGCTTCATCAAAATGCCTCCCGAGAATTTGCAATCCAATTGGCAGCTTCTCGCGCGTCTCGCCGCAGGGCAAGGAAATGCCCGGAATCCCCGCCAAATCTGCTGTCACAGTGTAGATGTCAGCCAGATACATGGCCAGTGGATCGTTCGATTTCTCGCCCAGCCGGAATGCCGCCGTCGGGCTGGTCGGCGTAACGATTGCATCCACTTTGCGGAAAGCTTCCTCGAAATCACGCGTCAACAGCGTGCGCACTTTCTGCGCTTTCAGATAATACGCATCGTAATAGCCCGCGCTCAGTGCGTAGGTGCCGAGCATGATGCGGCGCTTCACTTCGGCGCCGAAACCTTCATCGCGGCTGCGGCGATACATCTCGGAGAGCGACTTGACTCCCGGCGCACGATAGCTGTAGCGCACGCCGTCATAGCGGGCAAGGTTCGAAGACGCTTCCGCTGTGGCGATCAAGTAATAAGTTGGGATCGCATACGGCGTGTGCGGCAGTGAAACCGGCACCACCTCGCAGCCCACACTTTTCAGTTTGTCGATCGCCGACTCAACCGCTTGGCGGACTTCATCATCGAGTCCGTCGCCGAAATATTCTTTTGCGACGCCCAGCTTCAGGCCACGCACGGGCCTTTCCAGTTCGGCGACGTAATCGGGCACCGGCACATCCGCCGAAGTCGAATCCATCGGGTCGCGGCGGGCAATCGTGCGCAGCACGATGGCGGCGTCCTTAACCGTTTTCGTCAGTGGGCCGATGTGATCGAGCGAAGACGCAAACGCGATCAGTCCGTACCGCGAAACTCGGCCGTAGGTTGGCGTTAATCCCACGACACCGCAGAACGATGCTGGCTGGCGGATCGATCCACCCGTGTCCGAGCCGAGGGCGACCAGAGCCATATCTGCGGCAACCGCCGCCGCCGAGCCACCCGAAGATCCTCCCGGCACGCGGTTCAAGTCACGCGGATTGTGCACGGGACCAAATGCCGAGTTCTCATTCGAAGATCCCATGGCAAACTCGTCGCAGTTCGTCTTGCCGAGGACCACCGCTCCGGCCGCCTCCATCCGCGCCACAGCAGTGCAGTCGAAGGGTGGAATATATTTGCTGAGAATCTTCGATCCCGCCGTCGTGCGCACTCCGCGCGTTGACAACACATCTTTGATCGCGACCGGAACCCCGGCCAGCGGCGGTAACGGCTTGCCCTCAGCGGCCATGCGGTCGATGCGGTCGGCCTGCTCCAGCGCGCGCTCTTTGCAGAGCGTAAGGAATGCGCCGATCTGCCCATCTTCTTTCTGAATGCGCGCGTAGTGCGCCTCGGCCAGCGCGAGCGCAGTCGTCTTGCGCTCCTGCACCGAGGAGCGGGCGGACTCAATAGTGAGCGACGGAGAATTCATCAATGAGTGTGGAACTTGCCCGAAGGGTCAGATGTTGGCTTGTCAAGTTCCGCGTTAAACACTCGCCTGATTTCCTGAACGGTCTCGGCCTGGTCCCATCCTTTGGCTTCTCTCAAGGCGTTTGCAACGTGGCGAACCACGTCTGTGAGAATGATTCCCCAGACGGTTCGCTCCTCGTCTGCCCAGCTATCCACGTTAAGGCTGCAGTGCAAACCCCCATGCGCCGCCCATGCTCGGAGCACCTCCCGAGCATTCCTGTCCGAACGAGCACTCGGAGGAACCGGCAATTGATTGTCCACAGATCCTCCTGCCTATCTCTCAATCACCTTCGGAACTCGAAAAAACGTACCATCCGCATCTGGCGCGTTCTCCAGCGCGACTTCTTGAGTCAAAGACCTGCGTAGTCCTTCCACCACATCTTCGCGACTCGCATACGCGAATCTTTCGCTGCCCTGCTTGGATTCATCGACGCCGTAGCGGTCCGACACTTGCACCATCGGTTCGATATGCGACGTGTCGAGTTCGTTGAGCCTCTCGATGTAGCCGAGAATCGAATTCAAATCGCGCACCATGCCGGCGCGCTCCTCGCCGGAAAGCTCCAAGTTCGCAAGATCGGCCACATAGGCAACATCTTTTTCTGTGACCTTCATGTTCTGTGAGCCATGTCTCGGCAAAAGTGTTTGAGCAAGTCGACCCGCTCAGCCCCGCCGGATTACAAACTCAATTCGCTCCACTGTTTGGCCGGCGTAACGATTGAGCGCGGCGAGATACCGCGGAGCCAGGCCTTGAATCTCACGCTTCCATCCGGCATCGGGAACCTCGACGCGCAGCACGGAATTGACAAACTCCAGAGCCCGCGTGCGCTCGGCCACGACCGACCCGCAGACCAGGGGCCAAGCGAGCACAGGGGCTTCGCCCGGCAGCACGCGCCGCAACGAGTTCGTCACAATCTTTTCCAGTGCCTCGGCTGCGTGCTCCAATAAAGCCTCGCTATATGAGAGGTTGGGATTCTGAATTCTAGCAGGTTCCCATGCATGGAGATTCCGCCGGGCTGCCACAAAATGCGGCTGTGAATTTCGGCCCAAAATATTGTCACGTCACGAAGACGACGGACCGACGAAATCTGCTAACTCTCTGGTACCCCCCCTCCCCCCTCGGTCTATTGGAATTATCGGAATAGCGCGAAATTGAGAAGTAATCCAAGGGCTGCAATAATTTGCAGGCAAAATCTTCACAACAAAAGACTTACGGCGCGAATCTTCCAAACTCCGAGTTCGCCCGGCTTTGCGATGGTGCACTTATTTTGGGTGAGCCGCAAGGTCAGATGTCACACAGACACCTTGTGGGAATTTAATTTTTTGTCCTTTTTATCTTTATCTTTATCTTTAATCCTGGCCCTGGCATGCCAGTTCTGCCGGAGAGTGGAAATGCGCTTTTCACAAACTCGAGTGCCGCTTCACGTGAGCTTAATCGTCCTTCCAGCTGAGCATCTTCGACGGCTTCAAGAATCTCGCGAAACTTTGGACCAGGCGCGTATCCGGCAGCGATCAGGTCGTCGCCGGTGACCAGCGCTGCCGGGCGAATTTTCTCCGGAGGAATTTCGGCGAGCTTCTGCCGGACAAACTCATACGTGCTCAGATTGCGATGGCTGGCGAGGCTGTCGGCGCGATGCAATGCGAGATGCTCATCGAAGCCGGGCATGCGCAGAAATTTCGTCAGCGTCGACTGGTTCATGCGCGTGGCGTGGCCGAAGCGCATGTGATTGTCGACGAGAGCAAGAATCCGGGCTGCGTCGTGATTGGAGAAGCGCAGGCGCTCACAGATTTCCTCCGCAATCTTTACCCCTACGTCCACGTGATTATCGAAGCGGATGCGGTCAGGAGCCACGCGGAACGTTGCAGGCTTGCCCACGTCGTGCAGCAGCGCTCCCCAAGCCAGCGTGGGCGGGCAAGGGTGCGGCAAATTTTCCAGTAGCAGCAGCGTGTGCGCAAAGACGTCACCTTCGGGATGAAATTCAGGCGGCTGCTGGACCCCTTTCATGATCGAGATTTCCGGCAAGACTTCCTTCAGCAAACTACTCTCGTCCAGCAGAAGAAATGCGCGCCGGGCATGCCGGTCGGTGAGCATCTTCGTGAGTTCATCGCGAACGCGCTCGCGCGAGACCACCTGGATTTCGTGGGCAAGGTGTCGAATCGCGGCCAGCGTCTCGGTCTCGATTTCGTATTCAAAGCGCGCCGCAAAGCGCACGGCCCGCAGCATGCGAAGTTTGTCTTCCGCGAAGCGCCGGGCCGGGTCGCCGATGGCGCGGATGATGCCTGCTTCAAGGTCGTCTCGTCCGCCCACAAAGTCGAGCACTGCGCCGCTCACTGGATCGAGCATCATGCCATTGATCGTAAAATCGCGGCGGGCAACGTCTTCGCGTGGATCCTGGCTGAAGCGCACTTCGTCGGGACGGCGTCCGTCAGAGTAGCCGTGATCGCTGCGGAAGGTGGCGATCTCGATGGCGTGCGCCTTCGCCAACGCCTTATCGTCGCGGTCAGCACGATACTCTTCACTTCGGGGCAGCGGCACCAGCACCACGCCGAATTGCGCGCCCACGTCGTAGGTCTCAGGAAGGATCTCCATTACTTGTGCAGGGGTTGCGCTGGTCGCTATGTCGTAGTCCGCGGGCTCGAGCTTCAGCAGAAGATCGCGCACGCATCCCCCCGCCAGGTAGGCTTGAAAGCCTTGCTGGCGCAGAGTTTGGATGATCGAGATGGCGAAGTCCTTAGGCACAGGACGGTTCAGCTCAGTGCACGTAACTATACTTGTCTACGCTTACGAGTTCGCTAAATATACCGTGTCCGCCAAAAGTATACTTAGAAAGGCTCTCTAGAAATGATGCCAGACGCCTACATCCTCGGCATCGAAAGTTCGTGCGACGAAACCGCGGCGGCCGTGGTGCGATCGGGCGAGCAAGTCATTTCGAATGTAGTCGCTTCGCAGATCGCGACCCATCAACCCTACGGCGGTGTCGTGCCCGAGCTGGCCTCCCGCGAGCACTTGCGGGCGATTATTCCGGTCGTGCGGCAAGCGCTGGCTGAGGCCAATCAGAATTACAACTCGGTCGATGCGATCGCGGTGACCCAGGGCCCCGGCCTTGCTGGAGCGCTGCTGGTCGGCATCAGCTATGCCAAGGCTTTGGCTTTTGCGCTCGACAAGCCGCTGATTGCGGTGAACCATCTCGAAGGCCACATCCATGCGGTTCTGTTGGAAGAGCGGCAAAAGGGCAATTACGAAGTGCAATTTCCCGTACTCGCCCTCGTCGTGTCCGGAGGACACACGCACCTGTATTTGGCGGCGCAGAAGAGCCAGGGGTGGACGTACGAAAACATCGGCCACACTCGCGACGACGCGGCCGGCGAAGCGTTCGACAAAGTCGCGAAACTGGTTGGCCTGGGATATCCCGGAGGCCCGATCATCGACCGGCTGGCTCCGTATGGCGACCCCAACGCCGTGAAGTTCCCGCCCGCTCAGATTAAGCACCGCGATCGCCGGGAACATCGCAGAGAAGGCCGCGAACAGGAAGAAAAAGAAGAAGAGAACGATCGGCCCCGCTTCGACTTCTCTTACAGTGGCATCAAGACTGCCGTGCTGCGTTACGTCGAGATTCACGACATGCATCGCGCCATTGAGATCCGCCGCAAGGCTTTGGCGAAGATCTCCAAACCGAAGCTCGAAGACTATCTGGGCAATTGCGACAAGCGCACTCTCGACCTAATCGCTTCGTTTCAGCGTGCGATCGTCGAAGATCTGGTGGGCAAGACTTTGGCGGCAGCGCGCGCCTGGGATGTGGCCACGCTTTTCGTCACGGGCGGAGTGGCGGCAAACAGTGAATTGCGGCGCACGTTCGAGCGGGACTCCGCTCAGGAGGGTCTACCCGTATATTTTCCGTCGCGGCCGCTCTCCACCGACAACGCCGCCATGATTGCAGCCGCGGCCTATCCCAAATTCCTGGCGAAGGATTTTGCTGCGATGGATTTTTCCGCCGAGGCAGGTCTTCTTTTGCGATAGTCCGCGCTTAAGGTTCAGGCTAGTTGCCAACTGCCAGCTGGGAACAAGCCGCCTACTTCCCCGCCCGTTGCCCGAAGCTTTTCCCCATCACCGCATCCAGCGCCTTTTCGAGCTGGCCCTGGATGTCGATATCTTTGTAGATGGCAAAGTTGGCGCGGGTTTCTTTTTCGTCGAAGCCGCTGGCGCGGCCTGCAACAATAATGATGGGAATGCCGGCGGTTTCCGGGTTCTTCTTCAGGGCTGTAATCAGTTCGCCGCCCGACATCTTTGGCATCTGCATGTCGGTAACGATGAGGTCAGGCCGCACGCGCTCAAGAATCTGCAAGGCTTCCAGTCCGTTTGTGGCCGACTCCACCGCGAAGCCGCGCTCTTCCAGAAAGCGGCAGACGGTGTAGCGGATCAACATGGAATCATCGACCACCAGCCCTATGGCAGGCATGAGTTTGCAACGTGCGGAATGCACGCCCCCGCCCGCAGACTAGCAGGGCTTTCCCGCCGGAACAAGGCGAATCGACTATGCGTGTGGTTACTATGGTGATTGGACCGGGCTTCGGGCTACGATTCCTGAGCTTCGCCTTCGGTGCTTTCCTCGATGCTCATATCCTTGAGTTCGCTGGACTCGAAAATCTCACGGCACTCAAGACATTCGACGAACTCCGCGTCTTCATCGCGGCTCACGATTTGCACGCGCGGGTGCTTGCAAGGTTGCTTGCCGGCGTTTTGAGGATGCGAGAACGGCTTTGAGGTCATAAATCCGGCAGCGTCGCCCTCATCGAATTACGCGGAGGAACCGATTCGCGGGAATTTCCCGGTATTTTAGCCCGGCTTCGCGACTTGTCAAGTCCCCCGGCGTTACATTGCAGTAAATTTCTTGCCAATCCAGTCGAAATCTGCAGCTTAGGCTCTTCCCAAGCTGGGAATTCCGACTAAAACAATCGCCAACGCCTAAACCATTCAATCCCCGATAGTTACCATTCAATGTCACTTCCTGCGCCTGGCTGTGAGGGCTTGCGTAATGCCAGGTTTAGGACGTAGAATGAATTACGATGAAAAAGGTCGGAATTAATCCCGACTTTCTTAGTCGTACTTCGACTCAGGTAGTCTGGAATCTGCTTTGGAGTCAGGATGCTCAAGTTAACCAAAAAAGCGGACTATGCCTTGATGGCGATGAAGCACCTGGCCGACCACGCTGATGAGGGAAAACGCAGCGCCAGCGCGAAGGACGTTGCGGATTCTTTCGGCATTCCGCCCGAGGCTCTAGCGAAGATTCTGCAGCGGCTGGCCAAAGCTGGTCTGTTGCATTCGCAGCACGGCACCAACGGAGGTTATAGGCTGGCGCGGGCGGCGCACACGATTTCTGCCTTCGAAGTGATTCAGGCTATCGACGGCCCGCTGTTCATCACTTCTTGCGTCACCGTTCGCGGGGAGTGCGGCCAGAGCAACCGTTGCAACATCCGCGAACCGCTGCGCAAGGTTAATGAGAGCATCGAGGCTGTACTCAAGCGCATCAAGATTTCACACATGCGGGAAGAACCAGAAACGCCTGCAAATACCGATGTCAAACCAGCCTTGCTGGTGACGATCGTTTAGTGAGCGGAAATTAAAGAGTAAGCATCTAACAGGTAGGAGAAATTATGAGCACGGATGTAAAGGTCCCCCAGCAACTTCCGGTCACGCAACACGCCGCTCCCCAGGGAGTGAAGCTGCCCATTTATATGGATAACCACGCCACCACGCCCATGGATCCGCGGGTGCTGGACGAGATGCTGCCCTATTTCATGGAAAAGTTCGGCAACGCCGCCAGCCGTAATCACTCCTTCGGATGGGCGGGCGAAGAAGGCGTGGAGACGGCTCGCGAACGCATCGCCAAGCTGATCGGCGCCACCACCAAGGAAATCATCTTTACCTCAGGCGCCACCGAGAGCGACAACCTCGCCATCAAGGGCGTGGCCGAGATGTACCGCGAGAAAGGCAATCACATCATCACAGCGGTTACTGAGCACAAGGCGGTGCTCGATACCTGCAAACGCCTGGAGAAGTACGGCTACCGGGTCACCTACATGCCGGTGCAGAAAGATGGCCTGGTCGATCTCGAAGACCTGAAACGCGCCATGGATGACAAGACGATCCTGGTAAGCATCATGGCGGCGAACAACGAAATCGGCGTGCTGCAGCCCATTGCCGAAATTGGCAAACTCTGCCACGAGCGCGGCATCATCTTCCACACCGATGCGACGCAGGCGATCGGTAAGATTCCCGTGGATGTGAACAAGCAGAATATCGACCTGATGTCGATTTCTGCCCACAAGATGTATGGTCCCAAAGGCGTCGGAGCTTTGTACGTCCGCCGCAAGAATCCGCGGGTGCAGATTTCCGCTATCATCGACGGCGGCGGCCACGAGCGCGGCATGCGCTCGGGCACGCTCAATGTCGCGGGCATCGTTGGTTTAGGCAAAGCCTGCGCCATCGCTTCGGAAGAAATGTCTCGCGAGGCAGTCCAGCTGGCCAGCTTGCGCGATCGCCTGCGCGACCGCATCATGAGCCGCCTTGATGAAACTTACATCAACGGCTCCGTGGAGCACCGCCTGCCCGGCAATCTGAACATCAGTTTTGCCTACGTGGAAGGCGAGTCGCTGCTGATGGGCATCAATGACATCGCAGTTTCCAGCGGCTCGGCCTGCACCTCTGCGACTCTGGAACCATCTTATGTATTGAAGGCTCTCGGCACCGGCGACGACTTGGCGCACAGTTCTATCCGTTTCGGTATCGGCCGCTTCAACACCGCGGCCGAAGTCGATTACGTGGCCGACCGCGTCATTGAAACCGTCGAGCGCCTGCGCGAACTTTCTCCGCTCTACGAAATGGCGAAGGAAGGCATCAATCTGAAGGACGTGAAGTGGGCGGGGGAAGCACATTAGAAGCAAGGTTTGAAAGTTTCAGGTTCTTCGAAACGTTGACACTTTAATTTTCAGGAGCTTACACAAATGTCATACAGCGATAAAGTAATCGATCATTACAACAATCCCCGCAACGTCGGCTCCATGGACAAGGGCAGCGCCGACGTTGGCACCGGCCTGGTCGGCGCACCTGAGTGCGGCGACGTCATGAAGTTGCAGATCAAGGTCAACCGCGAAACGAATGTCATTGAAGAAGCCAAGTTCAAGACCTTCGGTTGCGGCTCCGCGATCGCCTCTTCTTCACTGGCCACCGAATGGGTCAAAGGCAAGACGGTGGATGAAGCCCTCGCCATCAAGAACATGGACATCGTGAAGGAGCTGTCGCTTCCTCCGGTGAAGATCCACTGTTCCGTGCTGGCCGAGGACGCGATCCGCGCCGCCATCGGCGACTGGAAGAAAAAGCAGGAAGCGGCGAAGCCGGTTGCGTCCGCGGTGACGCAGTAAGCTTTCGCTCGGGACCGAGGCTTGGAAGGGCGCGTCTTCAGCCGGGCCGTACACGCCACGCGTCTGAAAATGGCTTTAGCCGCTGAGGAACCGCGTCAGGAAATTGCATCACAATGACAACAGCAACCGAACAATCCGCGCAAACGTCGGCAACCGCGCCGGCCAAGGGTATTCAAGTCACGGAGAAAGCCCTGGTCAAAGTGCGGAGCGCGATGGCCAAGGAAGGCATTTCGCCCGAGCAGGGCGGACTGCGGCTCGGCGTGCAGGGCGGCGGCTGTTCCGGTCTTAGCTATAACATCCGCTTCGACACGCAGGCGCGCGAACGCGACCGCATTTTCCAGTATGGAGATGTGCGCGTGTTCGTCGATCCGAAGTCGTTTATCTACCTGCACGGCATGATTCTGGACTATCAGGAAACGCTGATGCAGCAGGGATTCGTCTTCGTTAACCCCCAGGCCACGAAGTCATGCGGCTGCGGCACTTCGTTCTCCGCCTGATTGTGGGTTTGTGTGGCGCGGGCGCCCACGCCCGCGAATGTTTGCGGCGCGACCGTCCTCGACCCAGCACATCAGCGCCCTGGCTTGAATCGGGCCATGCTGGGCGGAATTGGAAAGTAGGCAGCAAAGTAGGCAGCAATGACCAACTCCTCCTTAACCACCATTACCGCGACGCCCGCGCCCGAGGGAACTCAATCCTGCTGGTCATGCGGCACCATGCGCGCTATGCACTTCTGCGAAGCCTGCGGCAAAGTCCAGCCTCCGGCGCCGGTGGACTATTTCACTTTCTTCGGCTTGCCTCGAAAGCTGAATCTCGATGTTGCCGCCCTGGAGAAAGACTTTTACGAGCTGAGCCGCAAGCTGCATCCGGACCTCAATGCCCGCGCCGGCAGCCAGGAGCAGGAGTGGAGTCTGCAACAGAGTTCCTTGCTCAACGATGCTCACCGCACTTTGAAAGACCCGATCAAGCGCACTCAGTATCTCCTGAAGCTGGAAGGCGTGGAACTCGAAGAGCAGTCGAAGACGGCGACCGAGCAGGCGCGCTCCACTGGAGCAGTTAAGAAGCAGATCGTCCCACCCGATTTGCTGGAAGAAGTTTTCGAGCTGAACGTGCAGCTCGAAGAACTCCGCATGCAGAAGAAGATGGGCGAGGACGATCCCGCCCTGATCGAAGAAATTGGCCGCCAGAAACTAGAACTTGAAGAGAAGCACGAAGCGCTTCTCCGCGACCTTCAGGGGCACTGGAAGATGTGGGATGGAATGATCCAGCGACAACAGAACGGTCAGCCCGTCTCGGAAGAAGAGCGCGAGTACTTGCGCGACAAAATGGTGGATTTGCTGAACCGCCGCAACTACATCAGGAACCTGGTTCGGGATGTGAATGAGGTACTGGAAAGCAGTTAGCAATTGGTAATTCGCTAACTGCCAACTGCTAATTGCTGCAATTCGATTTTGAAATTAACGTCTATGGCTACTGATCGCATCGTCGGCATCGACCTGGGCACCACGAATTCTCTCGTGGCCTTCATGCAAGGGGAGAGTCCTGTCGTGATCCCCGGCGACGATGGGTCGAGCCTTGTCCCTTCAGTCGTCGCGCTCGATGAGAACAATCAGCCAGTAATCGGCAATGCCGCGCGCAAATATCTTGCCGAGACGCCGGAGCGCGCTGTCTACTCGATCAAACGCCTCATGGGACGCGGCGTTGACGACGTTCAGGAAGAATTGAAATTCTTTCCGTTCCGTCTCGCCGACGACTTGCAGGCCGGCGAAGTCCTGCGTATCAAGCTGGGCGACAAAACTTTCACGCCGCCAGAAATTTCGGCACTCATTCTGCGCCAGCTCAAGCGCAATGCCGAGCGCTTCTTCGGAGCCCCAGTCACCAAGGCCGTCATCACCGTGCCCGCGTATTTCAACGACGTGCAGCGCCAGGCAACAAAAGACGCAGGACGCATTGCCGGACTCGAAGTTCTGCGCCTGGTCAACGAACCCACCGCCGCGTCGCTCGCCTACGGTCTAGACAAGAAGCAGAACGGAATCGTCGCCGTCTACGACCTCGGCGGCGGCACGTTCGACATCTCCATTCTCAAACTGCACGATGGAATCTTCGAAGTCATCGCCACAAACGGCGACACGCATCTCGGCGGGGATGACATCGACAATCTGCTCATCACCATCGCTCTCGACGACACTCTCGGCGACCTCGGTCTCGATCTTCGCAATAAAGACCTTCGCCGCAATGCCGAGGCCGTGCAAGCCATTCGCAACGCGGTCATCGAAGCCAAGATCGCGCTCTCCTCGCAGCCCTCGGTAAAGCTCGATGTTGAACTCCCCGGCGGCAAGCGCTATCTCCGCGAGATCACCCGCAAGCAGTTCGAGCAACTCATCCAGCCGATCATCGACCGCACCGTCGGTCCTTGCAAGCAAGCTCTGAAAGACGCCGGCCTCAAGCCGGAGCAGATTGACGAGGTAGTCCTCGTCGGCGGATCGACGCGCATTCCCAAAGTTCGCGCCCTGGTGAAAGAACTATTTCACCGCGAGCCGCACACCGATCTGAATCCCGATGAAGTCGTTGCCCTCGGTGCGGGCGTGCAAGCCAACATTCTCGGCGGAGGCTCTGAAGCCACGGAAAATATGCTGCTGCTTGATGTCACGCCACTGTCGCTTGGCATCGAGGTCGCGGGCGGAGTAACGGACAAAATCATTTTGCGTAACTCAACCATCCCGGCGTCGGCCACGCAGTTCTATACCACGCAGGTCGACGGCCAGGCCAACGTCGCCATTCATGTTCTGCAAGGCGAACGCGAACTCGCAAAAGATTGCCGCTCGCTGGCGCGCTTCGATCTCAAAGGCATCCCGCCAATGGCCTCGGGAATGGCGCGTATCGAAGTCAAATTCCTCATTGACGCCAACGGCATCCTCCATGTTTCTGCGCGCGAGCAGCGCAGCGGCAAAGAAGCCGAAATTCAGGTCCAACCCAGCTATGGCCTCACTGACGAACAAGTCGAAGGCATGATTCTCGACTCCTTCGATAGCGCCGAAGAAGATTTCCGCCAGCGCCAGGTCATCGAAGCGCGCAACGAGGCAGCGACCATCCTCACCGCGCTCGACAAAGGCAAGAAGAGCCCGGCATGGGCTCACCTTACGACGGACGAAAAGAAAAAGATTGCGAAGATGGAGAAAGCCTTGACCGCGGTAAAGGCCGAAGACGATTACCAGGCCATCCGCAAAGCCATCGACACGCTTAACCATGGCACAACGCGTCTGGCTGAACTGATGATGGATAGCGCCGTCTCGGTCGCGCTAAAAGGCAAAACCATGGACGAAGCCGACATGGGCGAAGGCCCCACGGCCCCGCATCCCATGGCGAAAGCAGAGTTCGAATGACTTTTTCATGTTGTCATCCTGAGCGGAGTAAGGCTTCGCGAAGGCGAAGTCTTACAGAGTCGAAGGATCCCTGGGGGTATTGATGCCCAATAACAAGCTGGCCAAACTTCTGACTGATACACTCACTCCCGGGCCGAACCTCTTCAACCCATGGCACGACCGTTGCGACGACGACATGCCATGCGATGGTCCAGACGCAAGGCTGGCCCGGCTTGCAGCCCATCTCAACTGCAAACCGAAGTTTATTCTTTGCGGAGAAGCGCCGAGTCATCGCGGGTGCAGACACAGCGGGATCGCGTTTACTAGCGAATGTCAACTGTTGGCTGGAGAGATTCCTCGCATATCTAAGATGAACGGCCGACTCACCATTCGGGATAAGCCCTACTCCGAACGCTCTGCCACGGTAGTCTGGGATGAATTACGTAAGTTGGGGATTAAGGAGAGCACGATTCTGTGGAACGCACTTCCAATGCATCCTCATGAGAAGAAGAAGCCACATTCAAATCGAACACCAAGGTCTAAAGAGATTAGGAAGGGCAAGCGTGCCCTAGAGATGCTCATCAGGAAATTCCCTTCAGCGACAGTTATTGCCGTCGGCAGAAAGGCGGAAAGATCGCTCAATTCGCTCAAATTGATGGACGTTCGCGTAGCGCATGTGCGCCATCCCGCGCGCGGGGGCGGCCCCGAATTTGCGCAACAGCTGAAACAAATTGTTCGCGGCTAGCCCGCGCAAAGGAGTTATGTTTTTATAGTTCCCAAAATAAAGATTGAGGTAGACATGTCAGAAACAAAAACACAATCCGCCGGCACAGCCACCGAAGAAGCTCCCGCCGAAAACACGATCGACGAGAAAACGACCGGCGAAAACGCGGTTCAAGTAACATTCCTGCCCGAAGGCAAGACAGTCCAGTTCGAGCACGGCAAGTTGCCCTACGAAGATCACGGCAAGGAAGAGTCGATTCTCGACATCGCCCTGAATTATGGCGTCCCGCTCGACCATGCCTGCGGCGGCAATTGCGCCTGCACCACCTGCCACATTTGGATTAAAGAGGGCGCCGAAAATCTCTCGCCCATGGACGACGACGAAGCCGACCGCCTGGACATGGCCGCCGACTTGCAGCTAAACTCGCGTCTCGGCTGCCAGGTGCAGATCACGAAGCCCGGCAAGGTCGTGGTCGAAATTCCGGCCTGGAACCGCAATTACATTTCGGAAGAACATCATTAGAACCGGGCGTCGGGCTCCGGCCATCGGGCTTCGGCCTGCGCAGTTTCTTGCCGAAGCCCGAGGCCCGAAAGCCGAAGCCCGCATTGAGGAAATCCCCATGCCTAAATCTCTAACCTGGGACGACGCCGACGACATCGGCATCCTGCTCTCCGAAGTTCATCCCGAACTCGATCCGCTCGCCGTCCGCTTCACCGACCTGCACCGCTACGTCACCGAACTGCCCGATTTCAAGGGCGACCCCGGAGCTTCCAATGAAGGCAAGCTCGAAGCCATCCAGATGGCGTGGCACGAAGAATTTCAGGACCGCACGGTGGGATAACGACAGGGGAAAATTGAGTTATCAGGAGTTGACATGAACATTCGTTCCTCGCGCCCCACCGCCGTGGTATTCACAGTCTTCGCGGCTATCCTCGCGCTGATTTTTCCGGCCGCCGCGCAGCCATCTTCAACTATCGAAACGCTTGTCAAAATCCGCGAAAACTGGGTCCGGGACCTTCACACAAAGCAGCTCGAACCCATCCTGAAGCTCTACGCCCCCGGCGCCGTGTTCCTCCAACCCAACGGCGAACGCATTGCCGGCTCGGCCGCCTTACGCGCTCTCTTCCAAAACATAACGTCCACCTTCGACAGCGATCTGACCCTCCACAGCCAGAACCTCGAAACATCGGGCGATCTTGCCTACGACAGTGGCGACTTCGAGGAAAGCCTGACGGCCATCGCGACCGGCGCCAAAATTGCTTCCAAAGGCAGCTACATTATCATTTTCAAGCGTCAGCCAGACGGCAGTTGGCAAATCGTCCAGCAGGTCTTCACCGGCACGCCGCCACCGGGCACATAAGCTCATAAGCTTAAGCTAAAGACCATTGCGCTCACAGGCAGCAGTCAAGACAGGCTGCCCACGTCGCTCAATCTTTTTACATTTTCATGACATTTGGCGCCGGGGCCTGGCCTAAGCTGGTTCTCAAGCTGTTGTTGGCGAGGGCTCTCCCCCAAGTTTCATCCTCGGCTATCAACTTTCTCTCTCCAACTGCAAAGGGCACGGTCCCAATCCCGTGCCCTCTTTTATTCTGGTCAAAATTAATCGGCTCTACACGAACTAGCCGGCCGTGACCGCAACCGGTTCTTCCACGCTGGCCTCGCGCAGAAATTTCGCCGCTTCCTCCGGCGGCGTGGGATTGATGTAGAAACCAGTCCCCCACTCGAATCCCGCCGTTTTGGTCAGCTTCGGCATGAACTCGATGTGCCAGTGATAGTGGTCGTTGGTCGGATCCTGCGCGGGCGAAGTGTGCACCACCAGATTGTACGGAGGATTATCCAGCACCCGGTCAGCCTTGATCAGCAAGGTCTTCAAAGCCTTGGCCAGGTTCTCAAACATATGTGACGACGAATTCTCAAACGCCGACTCATGCTGCTTCGGCAGAATCCAGGTCTCGAAAGGAAATCGCGGCGCGTAAGGCGCGATGGTCAGGAAGTTTTCGTTCTCAGCCACCACGCGGCTTCCGTTTTCAAGTTCCTGCGCAATGATGTCGCAGAACACGCAGCGCTCCTTATATAGGAAGTACTGCTTAGCGCCTTCCAGTTCCTGCACCACGTTGATCGGCAGAATCGGCAGCGCGATCAATTGCGAGTGCGCATGTTCCAGCGACGCTCCTGCCGCCTCGCCATGATTCTTAAACAGCAGGATGTACTTAAACCGCCGGTCTTTCTTCAGATCGAGAATGCGGTCCCGAAAAGTCCACAGCACGTCTTCAATCCGCTTCGGAGGCAGCGTCGCCAGGCTGGCATTGTGGTCCGGAGTCTCCACAATCACCTCGTGCGCCCCGATGCCGTTCATGCGGTCAAACATACCCTCGGCCTGCCGGTTCAGCGTGCCTTCGATTCCCAGAGCCGGAAACTTGTTCGGGACCACCCGCACCGTCCACCCCGGCGTATCGCGCTGCGAAGCCGGTCCGCCATTCGACCCTGGACGGTAAGCCTGAATCTCCGGCGGCGTCTTGCCCTCGTTCCCATAGCAAAAGGGGCAAAACCCGCCCTTCAGCTTCGTGTTTTCCCGCGCGAAATCCGTAGGACGCTTCGCGCGGTCCGTCGAAATAATCACCCAGCGCCCAACAATGGGATCTTTTCTTAATTCAGGCACGCAGAAGACCTCTTCATTAGGATAGACAAATATCGTTATTCTAAGCCGTCAGGGAGGAATTCCGAAACACTTCAATCTGCGGCTGGCTGGCTTTGGACTCCGGATAGTATACGCTTACCACGTCGAATCGCCACTGGCACGAAGGTGGAAACCGCCGCAGGTACTCTCGTGCCACCGCCGCAATCAGCCGCCGCTTGTGCCCGTCCACAGCCGCCTCCCCAGGTTTGACGTCAAGCGTAGTCCGCGTCTTAACCTCAACGAAGCAAAGCACATCATCGTCCCATCCAATCAGATCAATCTCTCCCTTGCACCGCGGCGACCGAAAATTCCGCGCCACCATCACGTAACCCAGCTCACGAAGATAAAAGTAAGCCGCCTCCTCACCCCGCCGCCCAGTCCGGTAATGTGCGGCTAGTTTCGACACCGGCAAAGTAAGCTCTGCCAGCCAATCCAAGAACCAAAGCACTACCCGAGTAGCTCGCCCAGAAAACACACGTCGCGAAAACGTCAGTCCAGAATGCATAAAGAGATTCCTCAAGCTAACTGTACCTGCCGCAACCCTGACAGGATGTGACCTCTGACAGTTATCGGAACGAAAACTTCTGCCCCTCCCAAACCGGGAAGCCACCCCGGCCGAATCCTGTCGCCCGGCTAAGTTCGGCCAAGGCCCATGGCATCCCTTCCCACCTTTTAGCTCATCTGAACCCTTCAATTGATATAGAATGCGAATCATAAGATGGGTCCAATGAGCGAATTCCTAACTGAGCGCTCAGGATGTCCTGGGACTCGGCTGGCCACTGACATGTTTGTTTTCCGCGTTTGCAGCACTGCAAGACACGCCGACAGAATTGGCGTTCGGCACGTCGCACTACGCTAGCTGGAGGTGGCAGATGACAAGATTCCTCTCTCGTCCGAGGTTCCAAAAAGCGATAGCGATAGCAACAACATTGACCGTCCTCGCTTTGGGCGCAGGTTCTCGCAGCCTGGCTCAAACGTCCCCGGACAGCACCCCAGACAGTCCATCAGACACGGCCATTCAGGGGTCGCCATCCGCGATTTCGGCACATGACCTGGCCAACCTGGTAGCCCCCATTGCGCTTTATCCCGACGCACTCCTCGCCCAGGTATTAGTCGCCTGCACATATCCCCTGGAGGTGGTCGAGGCGCAACAATGGCTTCAGAGAAACGCAGCTTTGCCGAACCGGGAACTGCTCGAGGAGGCTCAGCAACAGCCTTGGGATCCCAGTGTGCAGGTTCTGGTGGCGTTTCCCGGCGTACTCGCGCTCCTCAACCGCAATGTTCGCTGGACCACCGACCTCGGCAACGCGTTTCTCGCCCAGCAGTCGGACGTAATGAGCGCCGTCCAGACTTTGCGGGCCCAGGCGCGGGAGAGTGGCCAACTCGCGACCACCCCTCAACTGACCGTCAACACGGAAGTGCAAGGTGATCGCAGTGCCATCGAAATTCAGCCGGCCAATCCTCAGATCATCTACGTGCCGTCCTACAATCCGTCCGTTGTCTGGGGCGCTCCGGACGAGGGCTCCTATCCGGCGCTTCCTTACGCCGGAAGCGGCTTCGGATCGGTGTTCTCGGCCATCGCAAATCTCGCCGGGTTCCTGCCCGGATTTCAGGGATTGCTAGGACTGAAAAGCTGGGGATGGGCGCTGAGCTGGCTAGCCCAAGCCTTGTTCGTCAACAACTCCTTCTTTAATGATTTCGGATTCCACAATTCCGGGGGTGGCTACTCCAACGGCGGCTACGCCGGATCGAGTATCTGGGTACACAACGCCCACCACCGCCTCGGCGTCCCCTATGGCAGCAGCGCGGTGGCCAACCGGTATGGCGGAGGAGCGCGGCAGACCGGCAATGGATGGCGATCTTTTGGCAGCGGCACCCGAGGGATCTCGGCTCGAAGAGCCTCGACAGCCGTTTACTCCACGCCCATCTACCACCAGCCAGGGTTTCCAACGCGGCAATCGCCCGGACTATCGGACCGAAAGACCTGGCAACCAGCGGACATTCAGCAGCAACCCGCGAATGCCATCACCTGGACAATCCGCCCGGACATTCTCGCAACCGTCCTGGACGAACGACAGAGGCCTTCCGCCGAATCGCAGTACCGGCAGAGACTCTTACCTGGCGAATTCAGCAGACATCCGAGCCCGCTCATTCCCAGACGAGAGATCTTTCACCAGCCCGAGATCGTCTGCGTCGAGCCGTGACAGATTCGCGAATCCCGGCAGCACACCCAGCAGCTTACGAAGCCCAGAACCCACGCGCGCGGCCAAGTCAAGCTCCAAGCTACACCTGCCGCACTTCTCGAAAGCCCACATGTCTTCTCATAGCGATTCATCGCAGCACGGCTTCTCCCAGCGCGCGCCCAAACAAGAGCACTTCTCCGCCCCAAAATTTAAGGCGCCAAAATTCAAGGCCCCCAAGGCCCCGAAGTCGCACGGCGGAGGAGGAGGCCACGCTTCCCGCGGCCATTCAGGCTCAAAATCCCATCACGGATAAAGCAAGAGAGGCCGTGCGTCAAGGTCGAAGAGCGGCGCTTCAGCGCGAATCTGCCACTGGAATGCCGCAGGCACCTGCCAACCGCTGCCGAAAATCATCCCAGTCGCCGCCGTTTCGAGCGAGCACGTCGGCAACGTCGAACCATCGGTTTGTTGTAGGGGATTCTGATCGCAACTTGGAAAGGTCCAAGCCCTGCTTCGATATGATCGTCCAGAATTCTGGGAAGCCGGATTTCTTCGCTTTCTGGTGGGATTTCTCAGCTTCGCCGGCCCGGTTGTGAACATTGCTGACATCGGTGCCGCCTTTTACCTCGATAGCGACCTTGTGATGAATCTGGTCACTGACCTGCTCCTGAATGCGAACGTCGGGGTCGTGCGCCAAGCTGATCAGTACGGTTCTCCCTGCCGAGTTCTTCAAGGTCAGCTTCTTTTCAGTTGTGGTGACGATATATCTGGCAACAATCTCTTTGACGGCGACAAAAACGTCCCTCATTGCGGTCTTCCCGATCTGAGTGTTGTTAGAGCCTTGCAGTTGAGAGCCGAAGGTGAGTAGCGGCAGTTCTCGCAGGTCCCGTTCCGTGATCTTCGGTATCCCGCGCACGAACTCCGCCAGCGGTTTTGCCATTGCCCGACAGAATTCAGACACCCAGGGGCGTGCGCCCTTCGAGATCGTACCCAGTTCCTCCATCGCTTTGAAGCGGCTCATGCCCGTCGAGCCTTTGTAGAAGCTCTTCTGCGGCGCACCCAAGAGCAGGCGGTAATATCCTACTAGTGAGGGCTTTGCCTCGAGGACGGCAGGGACTGGAAACACGTGTTCGTCGCGAAGACCTGCAGCTGCGAGGATCTTTTGCGCGTCGTCCGGCACGAACTCGCGAAATCTGCTCCTTGACGATGTCTTGGTCTAGCTGGCCCAAGGCGTCGGAGAGCGCATCCATGAACCACTGTTTGCGAGCAGCGACGAGCAGTTGGTAGAAGCGTACTTGACGAGCCGAGCTGGGAGGGTTAAAGAGTAGTCTCGCGATTTCGGTCGTTGTCGTTGCGCTTTTTTTCTTCGCCTTTGACGTCACGGGTCGCTCGGTGTTACTCGCACTTCTTCGATTTCCGGAAGACGATCCAGTAGCAGTGCTGCCGTCGGGTATGGTGAGCCGTCTTCCACTTCGGGTCGATGATTGGGCCTTTGCGGATCTTTACGATGCAGTCGCAGGGCATAAAGCCCGCTTCGCGCGCAGCGTTTATCAATTCGATGTGGGCCCACTGGTAACGGTGATGGTGTACATAATCGGTGATCTTGCAAAGCAGTACGCCTTCTTCCTTCAACACGCGATAGGCTTCACGTACGAAGGGCGGAAACGTGTGAGTAAACGTGTAATGGTTCTCCTTCGATGAGCGCAACACGAGCCCAAAGCGCGTACCGAAGTCTTTCTTATTGTCTTTCCCCTGATTCGGAATGTGCGGCGGATCGTATACGAGTACTTCAAAGGACTTGTCCCGAAACGGCATCGCGGAGTTGTCTGCTGCCAGGTTTGGATGATGGCGCGGGTCGATGTCCATGCCTACGACTGGCCGCTTGCTGCCACGCCAGAACCTGCCCCCGTTTACTGTAGTATCGAGAATCTTGCGTGGCCGCTTGCGCGGATAAAAGTCGAGCAGGCGTTCGAGCAATTCGGCGTCTTCGCCATGCCAGACTGATGCCAGCGGTGCGTAAACGGATACCTTCTCCGTTCCCGCGTTCCCTTTGGCAGGTCGGGGTAACGGCTGGAGAACTGTGGCCATGGTGGGGAATACCCCTTGTACACTCCGGCTGTTCATAGTGGCAACTGTGAATCGTGTGCAAAACAGGTGCCATCTGTGAATCGGTTGCGCCCTCGGTGCGATGAGTTTGGCACAGTGATGCTGGCGAATGCAAGGCGAATACGGCCTCACCCTTTCCCTCATCACATTTCTGTTGGAAAAAACCGCGGTGCACGAAAGCCCAACCTAGGATCGGCTCGGACGAGAGGCCGCCAATTAGCACGCGGTGGCGACGAGTGCCAGTCTCAACCGAACCATCCCAACCCATGTACCGTATAAAGTACGTCAGCAGGGTGCCAAGTCTACTTTAGTAGACATCCGACGTCCTCGAAAGTAGACATTCCTCCCACAGCCTAACACTTTGATTCCATGGACTCGCCGAAAAGTCCCCCAGAAGAATCAGCAACTTAGGCCACAGATTTTCTGCAAAGTGAAATGTTCCAGTTGGAACATTCGAGCGAATGTTCCAACCGGAACATAACTCCGGAACCGGAGCCTACTTGCCAACCTGAACGATGCACTCTTCCAGCACGTCCAAAGCAACGTCAGCTTCTTCCTTGGTCACCACTAGCGGCGGGCACATGCGGATGGTGCTTGGCCCGCAGCCCAAGAAGAGCACGCCGTGTTCGAAGGCGCGCTCGATGATCAGGTCGCGCTCGGCGCTGCCGTACTCCTTGGTGGCTTTGTCTTTCACGATGTCGCAGCCAATCATCAGGCCGCGGCCGCGCACGTCGCCCACCAGCTTCAGCTTCGCCGGCCATGTGGACATGCGCTTCAGCATGTGCGCGCCCACTTCAGTCGTGTGTTTCAGCAGATGTTCTTTCTCAATCACATCGAGCGTAGCCAGCGCCGCCGCGATGCACACGGGATTGCCTCCAAAGGTTGAGGCGTGCGAACCGGGCACCCAGTCCATGATTTCGGAGCGCGTCATCGTGATGCCGAGCGGCATGCCCGACGCGAGGCCCTTCGCCATGCAAACCATATCGGGCTCAACGCCGGTGTGCTCGACCGCCCACCACTTGCCGGTGCGTCCGATGCCGCTCTGCACTTCGTCGACCACCAGCATGATGCCATGACGATCGCAGATGCGGCGCAGTTCTTGCATGAAGACTGTCGGGGCGATCACGTAGCCGCCCTCGCCCTGCACTGGTTCGACGAAAATCGCGGCCACTTCCTCGGGAGGCAGGGTGGTCTTGAACAGCTTCTCTTCGATGAAGCGCGCGCAACTCAGCGCGAACGCGTCCGGATCTTGTGCGGCGTCTTTGCGTCCGCGATACAGGTCGGGATAGGGCACGTGCGTCACGCCCGGCATGAGCGGCGAAAAACGGCGCCGCTGCTGCGGTTTCGAGGCGGTCAGCGACATCGCGCCCATGGTGCGTCCATGAAATGCGCCGAAGAACGCGACGATGTTCTGGCGCCTCGTGTGATAGCGCGCCAGCTTGAGCGCGCACTCGATCGCCTCCGCGCCAGAGTTGCCGTAGTAAAACTTGTGCGGGCCAGGCATGGGAGCGATCTTCGAGAGGCGCTCGGCGAGCGTGACCAGGCTCTCGTAATAAAAGTCCGTGCCCGACATGTGGATCAGTTCGCCCGCCTGCTTCTGAATGGCAGCGACCACATCGGGATGGCAGTGGCCGGTCGAGGTGACGGCGATGCCGGCAGAGAAGTCATAGAACTCGTTGCCGTCGACGTCGGTGACGACGATGCCACGTCCGCTCTTGGCGACGAGCGGATAGGAGCGGGTGTAGGACGGCGAAATATATTGCTGGTCGCCCGCGAGTACGCGCAAGGCGTTGGGTCCGGGCAGAGCTGTCTTGATTTTGGGACCGAGAGTTGCGGTCGTCATCATTGTCTTCGTGGTCATTGGAATCCTCCATAAGGCAGTGGCCGGTGGTTAGTGGCCAGTGGTCAGTAAGTGCAACCTCGGGACATGCGGCTCTGGTTCAAGCGCACATAGAACCAAGACATTCAGGCGGAGGATTTTGTTAGTCGCTACCGAAGAGGCTGGGACGCAGGCGTGACGGCAGAACAGCCCAATAGCGCCGCGGACATAACATGCTTGGACAAACCAGGCAGTGCAGCCGGCACTCGGCCTGATTTGAATCGGGAAGATGCGAATTGGATTTGTTGTGCAGCATCGCCAACGGTCAACATCACTAATACATTATAGCTTGCGGTGGCGCGTCGCGTAACCCCCTATGGTAACTGGCTTGCTGCCGGCTGCCTTGCTTCGCATCGGCTGACAGGCGAGGCGCCCGTCCCTCGATGTTCGATTTTGACTTCTAGGGGGATGGGCTTTAGCATGGCTGCACCTTAGGCGGGGTTCCCTTGCTCGAGCAGACTTTTTCCCATTACCGGATCATCGAAAAGCTTGGCGGCGGCGGCATGGGTGTGGTTTACAAGGCTGAAGACACACGCCTTGGACGCTTTGTCGCGCTGAAGTTTCTTCCCGAAGAGCTGGCGCAGGATCGCATGGCGCTGGAGCGATTCCGGCGGGAGGCGAAAGCGGCATCGGCGCTCAACCATCCCAACATCTGCACGATTTATGACATCGGCGAGGAGGATGGGCGCGCTTATCTGGTCATGGAGTTTCTTGACGGGGTCACGCTCAAGCACATGATCGGCGCGCGGCCGATGGAGTTGGAAACGATTCTCGATCTCGGGACCGAGATCGCCGATGCGCTGGACGCGGCGCACTCTGAAGGCATTGTTCATCGCGACATCAAGCCGGCGAATATTTTCGTTACCAAGCGCGGGCACGCCAAGATTCTGGACTTTGGCCTGGCCAAGGTGACGGCGAATGCGGCGGCGGCGGCGCGTCCGCCGGAAGTTACGGCGCCTACCGACGTGGCGATCGAAGAGCATCTGACCAGCCCTGGGTCTACCCTGGGCACGGTCGCGTATATGTCTCCGGAGCAGGCGAAGGGGAAGGATCTGGATTCGCGGACGGATCTTTTTTCCTTTGGGGTAGTGCTGTATGAGATGTCGACGGGGATGTTGCCGTTCCGGGGAGAAACTTCCGCGCTGATTTTTCAGGCAATTCTGGATCGTGACCCGGTCTCACCAGTCCGATTGAATCCTGACTTGCCGGCTAAGCTGGAAGACGTCATCAACAAAGCAATCGAGAAGGATCGCAACCTGCGGTACCAGCATGCGGCGGACATTCGCGCGGACTTGCAGCGGTTGAAGCGCGACACGGGAAGCGGGCGCGCGGTTGCGGCGAGTTCCGGTTCCGTGGCGGCGGCACAGGATACGGGTGCGCATGCGGTTGTGGCGGCGGGACCTGCGCAGGCATCTGGTTCGTCGAGAGTGGCCGCTCCCGCATCCTCGGGCGCAGTTAGCGCCGTGATCGCCGCCGGCCCGGCCGCCGGCGCGCCAATCGGCGTCACTCCAGCGAAGAAGCCATGGAAGATTCTGGTTCCCGCGGCCCTGGTGGTGTTGGCCATTCTTATAGCTGGTGGATTATATCTTCGCTCACGTACGTCTTCAAAGCTAACGGAGAAAGACAGCGTATTGCTGGCCGACTTCGTGAACACCACGGGCGATTCGGTGTTTGACGGGACGCTAAAGCAGGCGCTGGCGGTGCAACTGGAGCAGTCGCCGTATCTGAATCTTCTGCCCGAGTCGCGAATTCGGGCGGCTTTGAAGTTCATGGGACGCCCTGGGGACGAGCGGTTGACCCGGGATGTGGCGCGCGAGGTGTGCCTCCGAGAGAACGTGAAGGCCATGCTGACCGGATCAATTGCCAGTCTGGGCAGTCACTATGTAGTCACGCTAGAAGCGGTAAACGCGCAGAGCGGAGACGCGCTTGATCATGAGCAGGTGGAAGCGGAGAGCAAAGAGCAGGTGTTGAAGGCGCTGGACCAAGCGGCATCCAGACTGCGGGGGAAGCTGGGTGAATCGATTGGCTCGGTGCAGAAGTTTGCCACTCCGCTGGAATCGGCAACCACTTCGTCACTCGAGGCGCTGCAAGCTTTCACGTTGGGGCAAGCCGAACATCAGAAGACGAATGACGATGGCGCACTTCCGCATCTGAAACGCGCCGTCGAGTTAGATCCAAATTTCGCCATGGCATATGCGACCCTGGGTGTTGTCTACAGCAACCTGGGCCGGCCGACGGAAGGAAGCGAGGCGCTCAAGAAAGCGTACGAGCTGCGGGACCGGGCCAGTGAGCGGGAGAGATTCTACATCGAGTCGCACTACGATGGCAGCGTTCTGAGCGATCCGGCAAAAACCCTGGAAGTGTATTTCGAATGGCAGCGGGTGTACCCGCGGGACACGACTCCACTCGACAACACAGCGCTTATCTATTCCGGCATGGGACAGCACGAAAAAGCTTTGGAGTTCGCCAGCCGGGCGATGCAGTTGAATGCAAACGATCGGTATGCATATGCCAATCTGGCTGCAGCCTATTTGGCGCTGAACCGCTTCGACGAGGCCAGAAGCGTGGCGGAGCAGGCGGTTTCGCGGAAGGCGGACAGTCTCGTAATTCATTGGACACTGGCCGATCTGGCCTACATGCGCGGTGACTGGGCGGCGTACGACCATGAGATCGACCGCGGCAAGGGCACGCCCGACGAGCCATTTATGCTTTTCTGGAAAGGTGCGGGGCTGGCCGGGAGGGGGAAAATCAAAGCGTCGCGCGAGGTTCTAGGGCAGGCACGAACCGAAATGCTGGGTGCTGGAGTAAAAGATTTCGCGGCGCTTTTGATGGCTTTCGAGGCTAATGAGGATGGGTTGACAGGTTACGAGGCCGAGGCGCGCGAAAGAGCCGGAGAGGCGCTCAAATTGTCGGACGCTCGCGATGTGGGCACATTTGCAGCGGCGGTGTTAGCGATGAATGGGGACATTGCGAGGTCGACGGCGATCATGAATGAGTTGAGCCGCAGATTTCCGGAAAACCATCATTTGCGTCTTGTGGATATGCCGCTTGTAGAGGCAGCCTCCGCTCTGCAAAGAAACAAGCCGGAGGATGCGGTAGCGGCTCTAGAAGCCGTACGACCGTACGAGCTTGGATCTGGGCCGAACGGAACCGCCTTCAACCCAAATTACTTCCGCGGACTGGCTTACTTGAAGCTCCTTGATGGGACCAAGGCAGCGGCTGAGTTTCAGCGCATTCTGGATCATCGCGGAGTCGCCGTCTGGGATCCTGAATATGCGTTGGCCCGTCTAAATCTGGCGCGAGCTTACGTTCTGCAAGGAAATGCGGGCAAGGCGCGAACCGCTTATCAGGACTTCTTTTCGTTGTGGAAGGATGCCGATCCCGATGTTCCTATCTTGAAAGAAGCTAAGGCGGAGTACGAGAAGTTTAAGTAGCGGGCTTCGGGTTCCGGCTTCCGGTTTTCGGCTCCGGGCTTCCGTGGTGGAAACTCCTTGCGGAGCTGCGGACGACGGCGAGATGCAAGGGGGCCCCTCGGCTTCGCTCGGTCGGGGGCGGGCTCTTCGACTCCGAAAGCGTGTCCGCTTCGCGGGCACGCTTCTCCGCTCAGGATGACAAAACATTTAGAGTCCGCTTTGTTCCCGCACTCGTCTGATATGGTTTAACTTTCCCTGTTTTCTCACTTACATGTCAAAGGCTCATAGCCCAAGCCGGTTTGCGGTGATTCTTGCCTTTGGGCTGGTGTATTTGTTTTGGGGATCTACCTACCTGGCGATTGATATTGCGGTGCAGACGATACCTCCGGCTTTGATGTGCGGGGTTCGGTTCTCGATTGCCGGCGTGGTGATGCTGGTGGTGTGCGCGGCTACCGGGCGGAGGATATGGTATTCGGCATCGCAGATTGCGCTGGCGGCCGTGGTGGGAATTTTGCTGCTGATGGGCGGGAACCTGACTTTGTCGTGGGCGGAGCTTTCAGTGCCTTCGGGACTGGCGGCATTGATTATCGCAATCACGCCGTTGTGGTTTCTGGTGTTGGATTCGATGCTGCTGGGGCATCACCGAATTTCGTGGCGAGGCAAGGCCGGGCTGGCGCTGGGAATTGTGGGCCTGTTTGTTTTGTTCTGGCCGGAGTTGCACTCGAGATCGGCGTTGGGACGGCGCGAATTATGGGCTTCGGTGTCGTTGCTGGGCGGATCTTTTTCCTGGGCATTGGGGTCGGTGTTGTCGAAGCGCTGGCAGTCGGGCATGGACGTGTTCAGCGCTACGGGATGGCAGGTGACGGCGGCGGGCGCGGCGAACTTTTTGTTAGCGTTCGCAGTGGGAGATTTATCGCGGGTTACCTGGACCGGGCGCGGGGTGGGTGCGGTGCTTTATCTGGTGGTGTGCGGATCGTGGATTGGATACACGGCTTATATCTGGTTGCTGGAGCATGTGCCTACGTCGAAGGTGTCGACTTATGCTTATGTGAATCCGGTGGTGGCAGTGTTTCTGGGATGGCTGATTCTGCACGAACGCGTGGACCGATTCATTGTGATGGGGAGCGTGATTGTGGTATTGGCGGTGATTCTGGTTACCAGCGCTAAGGTCAAAGAGAAAGAGTTGCCGGCGGTGGAGGCGATGTAGCAGTGGTCAGGGGTTAGTGATTAGGGGTCAGTGGTTAGTGGTCAGTGGTTAGTAGTTAGTGGTTAGTGGTCAGTGGTCAGTGGTTAGTGGTCAGTGCTTGTCAGTGGTTATGTACGCGATGTTTTCGAGGGGCGAAAAATAGCCGGTTATTTTGAGGTTTCTTCGTCCTCTTTTTCTTCGCTTTCATTTATCAGATCTACGATGTGGCCTCGGATGGCGAAGGTTTGTTTGGGGGCGCCTGGTGGTTCGAAGGTTACTCGGGACGGGGATCGTTGCCAGGCTGGCGTGGGGCAGGCGGAATCGGCGGCGGCATTTTCAGGAATGGTTTGACCATCCAAAGGCTTCTTCAGAACTGGCTTGCGGCGGCTGATTTGGGCTACCACGGCGTAGAGTTTCTTGCCGTCTTCGGAGACGCCGCAGTAGGCAGCGTAGTCGCGGTACCAAGTCGCGGCGGAGTATAGGGCGTCGAACTCGGGAAGGTTGATGGTGGAGATGTGGCCGGTGACGCGATCGACAAGAAGCCATCCGCCGCGCTGCCATTGCCATTGCGGTGGGGAAGTGGATTCCTGGGGAAGGCTGTCGTTGATGCGGAAGGCGCGGCGGACTACGAAGAGGCGGTCGGTGACATCGTGAGCGGGGCCTAGGGTGAATTCCTTAACGCGGGCATCGACCAGGAGAGGTCGAACTTTTAAGGTAAGCGGCAGGGTGAGCGGCTTGTCGTCGGATGAACCGGTGCTGGAGAGCCATTGGACTGTGACTGATTTTCCGAACGTAACGATGTGGGGCTTGGTCGCGGCGATGGCGCTTGCCTGAATGAGAATAATAATGAGAATAATAAGGAGCAGCAGCGCTATTCGGAGACGAGGGCGCAAGATGCAGAGCATGCCCAGAGGTTAAGCAGGAAACCGGTTGGAGAACAAGGCTAGATGTCACAAATCGCGGTGTTGATTCCGAAGAGGGTACCGAAGTGGGACAGGACCGGACGATGGTGAAGGGTACAATTTGCCTATCCCACATTGCCTTGCGAGGATACCGCGGCTTTGAAATTGCAGTAGAATTATAAAGATTAGTCCTGCGCGATGAGTGTTCCTCCCGATTTCCGCCCGGCTCCGAGCAACGAAGACAAGACAACCTTCCAGCGAGAAGCGGGTTCTGATCAGTATATGACCTTGTTGGCGATGCGCCGCCAAGCCGCGCGGATTCTGGTGGTCGATGATCATCCCACCATTGCCGGGCTGATGAGCCAGTTGCTCACGCAGCGCGGTTACGACGTGGCGACGGCGGCGAATGCGCAGGAGGCCGAGGTGGAGGTGCGGCGGCAGGCGCCTGACTTGATTCTTTCGGATGTGCGAATGCCGGGGAAGTCGGGCTATGAATTGTGCCGTGAGCTGAAAGCTGATCCGGCGACGCGACTGATTCCTTTTGTGCTGATCACGGGTTTGAGCGACAGCTCGGACAAGGTGCGGGGGATTGAAGCGGGAGCCGACGATTTTCTGAACAAGCCGGTTCTGGCGGAGGAACTGACGGCGCGGGTGAAGTCGCTGCTGCGGGTGAAGGAATTCACCGATGAGTTGGAGACGGCGGATTCGGTGCTGTGCACGCTGGGGCTGATCGTGGAAGGGCGCGATCCGTATACGGAGGGGCATTGTGAGCGGCTGGCGTTGTACGGGGCGGATTTGGGCCGGCGTCTGGGACTGGATGAAGATTCGATAGTGGCTTTGCGGCGCGGCGGGTATTTGCACGACCTGGGGAAGATCGCGGTGCCGGATGCGATTCTGAAAAAGGGATCGGACTTGACGCTGCCGGAGTGGGAGATCATGAAGCGGCATCCGGTGACCGGGGAAAATATCTGCAAGCCGCTGAAGTCGTTGCGGCTGGTGCTACCGATTATCCGGCATCATCATGAGCACGCGGATGGGTCGGGATATCCTGATGGATTGCGGGCGGGGGAGATCCCGCTGCTGCCGCGGGTTTTGCAGGTGGTGGATGTGTATGATGCGCTGCGCACGGCACGGCCTTACAAGCCGGCGCTGGGGCATGAAGAGGCCGCGCTTACCATGCGCGAAGAAGCCCGCCAGGGCTTGTGGGACGCGGAACTGGTGAATGAGTTTTTCAGCATGCTGGCGGAAAAACGCAGCGTGGCGTGAGGAAAGCAGTTCTCAGTTCTCAGTATTGGATGCTTGGTTCCTGTTCTCGGTTTCCTTAAGGGACTCTTTCGGACGTACAATTGCGCAGTCATTGTTGCCGCAACTAGTTTCGGGCTTGGGATGTCTCAAGCGTTCGTTAAGATGGCTTCTGGAAGGCGCGGCCGCGCGCAGCGAGAATTCTGATTGAAGGACATTACTTACAGCATCGTTATTCCGGCTTACAACGAGGGCACGCGCCTGGGGGCAACTCTGGAGAAGGTGCTGGCTTACGTGCGCGAGCGGGGATGGAATGCGGAAGTGGAAGTGATTGTTGTGAACGACGGGTCGCGCGACAATACGGCAGATCTGGTGCGCGGATTTGCGGCGAGAGATCCGGTATTGCGGCTGGTGGAGAATCCGGGCAACCGCGGTAAAGGTTACGCGGTGCGCAATGGAATGCTGAATGCGCGGGGTGAGATTATCGTATTCAGCGATGCGGACTTGTCTTCGCCGATTGAAGAGATGCCGAAGTTGTTGGCGGCTTTGGAAGCGGGAGCGGATATTGCAATTGGCTCACGGTGGTTGCGGGCGGAGTTGCAGACGCAGCGGCAGTCGCTGCTTCGGCAATTGGCTGGAAGGATATTCAATGCGTTGAACCGGATTATTTTGGGGCTGAGATTCAAAGACACGCAATGCGGATTTAAAGCTTTCACGCGGCGGGCGGCGCAGACGATTCTGCCGCTGCAGCGCATCGAGCGCTGGGGATTCGATCCGGAGATTCTTTTCCTGGCGCGCAAGTTTGGGTTTCGCGTTGAGGAAGTTGCGGTGCTGTGGGGGCATAGCGGGGACACGCGGATTCATCCGCTGCTGGATGGGGCGCGCATGTTTCAGGAGATGGTGCGGATTCGCTGGTATGACTGGACGGGAAAGTATGACGGAGGTTCTGTGGCGGGGGTGCAGCCTGCTAAGGAGATGCCCGGAGGGCCTGCGCCGAGGGTGTGAGAATCCGAATCAAGCCGACTTGGGTTTTGCAGCCGCAGCCAATTCCTTCATCTCTTCTACCACATGATTTCCCATTTCATAAGTTGGCGTTGGCTTTTCCCCGGTTCTGACCAGGTCGGCGGTGCGATGAGCTTGATTCAGCGTTGCGCTGACAGCGTTTTCGATGCACGCCGCCTCTTGTTCCAATTCAAAAGAGTGGCGCAACAGCAGGGCGGCGGAAAGGATTGCTCCGAGGGGATTCGCAATTCCCTTGCCGGCGATATCCGGGGCGGAACCGTGGACCGGTTCGTACACGCCAACTGTGCCGCCGATGCTGGCTGAGGCGAGCAGGCCCAGCGAGCCTACTACTCCTCCGGCCTGGTCGGAGAGAATGTCGCCGAACATGTTCTCGGTGAGGACCACGTCGAAATCCTTGGGACGCTGCACCAGCGACATGGCCGCGGAATCTACGTACATGTGGGAGAGTTGCACTCCCGGATAATCTTTCGCGCGGCGCGTAACGACCTCGCGCCATAGGCGGGAACACTCTAGAACATTGGCTTTGTCGACGGAGAGAACTTTCTGGCGGCGTTTCATTGCGAGGTCGAAGGCTACGCGGGCTATGCGTTCGATGGCTGGCTCGCCGTAGGTCATGGTGTTAGTGGCGATGCGGGAGCCGGGCTCGCCTGTGATGGAACGCGGGTCGCCGAAGTAGAGTCCTCCGAGCAATTCGCGGACGATCATAATGTCGGTACCGCGGACCAGCTCTGCGCGCAGCGGCGAACAATCTTCCAGCGCTGGAAAACAAATGGCGGGACGCAGGTTGGCGTAGACGCCTAGTTCGCGGCGCAGGCGGAGGAGTCCGGCTTCGGGGCGAAGGTGGTTGGGATAATGGTCGAAGGCCGGGTTGCCCACGGCGCCTAGCAGGACCGCGGAGGAAGCTCGGCAGGCTTGTATTGTGTCGGTGGGGAGGGGATCGTTGGAAGCGGTTAGCGCTGCTCCGCCGATGTTTTTGTGTTGGAGCTTGAGGTCGTGGCCGAACGTGTTGGCAACAGCCTGCAGGACCAGGACTGCTTGGTCGGTGACTTCTGGGCCGATGCCGTCGCCGGGGAGGATGGTTAGGTTCAGGAGCATGCGGGGATTAGTTTAATGGAAAGTGGTTTGGCGGTGGACATTGCGACCTCAGGGGCTTGAAGCCCAGTTTCAAAGGTCTGCCTTTAAGGCAGGCCTGGAAGACCTTCTCCACCCGCTTGTCATCCCCGGAATTCAGTCCCAATCGCCCGCTATACGCCCCAGAGATAGTCTTCCTGCTGCTGGTCGTGGTGTTGATCAGTAGAGATGGGGACGGGCATGCCGAAGGCGTTGGTTTGCGATGCCATTGGAAATGGCCGTGGTGGTTCGGGGGTTGAGGCGCTGGCAGCGGCGGCGGCCGCCATGAGGAGCGGCTCGAATAGCGGAGTGGCGGAGGCCGCGGGCTTGTGGGTGTCGCGAATCAATTCGAGCAAGTGATGGTCTTCGACCTTCTTGATCTTGTCGGCGAGGCGGACGAAGCGGCGATAGATGTCATCAAGGGCACGGCGGTCGAACTGGTAGCCGAGCTGTTCGCAGCGAATGGCTAGCGCGTGACGGCCGGAGTGTTTGCCCAGCACGAGTTTGGAATCGGGCACTCCGACCGACTGCGGCGTCATGATTTCGTAGGTCAGCGGATTCTTGAGGACGCCATCCTGGTGGATGCCGGCTTCGTGGGCGAAGGCGTTACGTCCGATGATGGCCTTGTTGGGCTGCACGGGGACGCCAGTGATTTCGCTGAGCATCTGGCTGGCGGGGAAGAGATGCTCGGCGGCGATGGCCGTCTCATAGGGATAGCGATCGTGACGGACCCGCATGGCCATTACGATCTCTTCGAGCGACGCATTGCCGGCGCGCTCGCCGATTCCGTTAATGGTGCACTCGACCTGGCGTGCTCCGGCGACGATGGCGGCCATGGTGTTGGCTACCGCCATGCCGAGATCGTTGTGGCAATGAGCGGAGATAGTAACGTTCTCGATATCCTTCACGCGGCGGCGGATGGTTGCGATGAGTTCGCCGAACTCGGCAGGCACAGTGTAGCCGACGGTGTCAGGGATGTTGAGCGTGGTTGCGCCGGCTTCGACTACGGCTTCGAGCACCTGGCAAAGGAATTCAGGGTCACTGCGCGTGGCGTCTTCGGGAGAAAATTCAACATCGTCGCAGAGCGATTTGGCGAAGGCGACGGCTTCGCGGGCGTGGGCGAGACACTCCTCGCGCGTGATGCGGAGTTTGTACTTCAAGTGAATGTCGGAGGTGGCGAGGAAGACGTGAATGCGCGGGCGCGAGGCCTCTTTCAAAGCTTCCCAGGCGCGCTCGATATCGGGGCAGCAGGCGCGGGCGAGTGCCGCGATGATGGGGCGGCGGATGACGGCGGCGATGGCCTTGACGGCTTCAAAGTCGCCATCGGAGGCGATGGGGAATCCGGCCTCGATCACGTCGACGCCGAGACGGTCGAGTTGATTGGCCACACGCAGCTTTTCCTGGTGGTTCATGCTGCAACCGGGCGACTGTTCTCCGTCGCGCAGCGTGGTATCGAAAACCGTAATGCGGACCTGCTCTAGGGCCATGGGTCTCCCTCAAGAAATAATGCCGTGTTGCTCTTATGGTAAGGGGTGGGAGGGTTGAAGCAAAACTTATAATTCTTCAGTGATCGTTAGATTATCTTCTATGATAAGATATGCTAATGGATAGTTAAGTTTATATAAGGGCATAAGAAATGGAACTTTCACAGCTGGAAGTCTTCCTAGCAGTGGCTCGCGAACACCGATTCTCCCGGGCGGCCGAAAAGCTTCATCGCACCCAGTCGGCGGTGAGCCAGACGATCCGCAAACTGGAGGATGAACTGGGCGAGGCGCTGTTTGACCGTTCGTCGCGGGAGGGCGTTCTTACTGACGCCGGGCAAGTGCTTTACGAATACGCCGAGAAGCTGCTGAACCTGCGGCAGGACGCTCACGAATCGCTGGCGGAACTGCGGGAACTGCAGAAGGGCAAGCTGGTGATCGCGGCCAATGAGTTCACCGCTCTATATCTTCTGCCGGTGCTGGCGGAGTTCCGGCGGTTGCACCCGATGATCAAGATCACGGTGCAGCGGGCACTGGGCAGCCGGATTCCGGACGACGTGCTGCAACATAGCGCCGAACTGGGAGTGCTGTCCTACAAACCGGAGGAACCGCGGCTGCACTCGGTGGTGACTTATCTGGATGAACTGGTGCTGGTGGTGCCGCCAAAGCATCCGCTAGCGGCGGCGCGGGAGGTGAGCATCCGGCAATTGGGGGCGGAGTCGTTTGTGGCGCACATTGTTTCGTCGCCCTATCGGGAGAAAGTTCTGCAGACATTTCAGAAGCACAAGACGCCGCTACACATGGGCCTTGAACTGCCGACGTTGCAGGCCATCAAGCAGTTCGTCGCCATGGGGAATGGTGTGGCGTTCATGCCGGAGATCAGCGTGGAGGCGGAGCTGGCGCGGGGGGAGTTGATCAGCATTCCGGTGCGGGAACTGCGCGTGCAACGCAAGCTGCGGTTGATTTACCGCAAAGAGGCGGGACTTTCCCATGCAGCGCGGGCTTTTCTGAAAGTGGCGGAGGCAGTGGCGTCGGAGCGGGCTGGGCGGTATCGCTTTCAGCGGGAGAGTTAGGGAAGCGAGCCAAACGCGCGATGTGTCGCAAAAAACGCGACACTTCGCGCAGCTCGCCCAGGTCCTTCGGGCGGGCAAAAAGCGCCCGCCTCAGGATGACAACCCAGAAATCCACGGGCTGAAGCCCGATTCCATCGCCTGCTGTCAACGCAGGCCCGTAGGCCTGCTCCATCCCGCTTGTCTAGAAACGAATCAGCAGTCGGCGCAGGCTTCCGAGGGCTGGAAGGCGGCCAGGGCTTCGGAGACGCTGGGGTGAATCTCGAGGACTGAATCCAGATTCGTGAGATCCAGCAGATCGCGCACCAGCGGGCTGGGGCTGGCACATTTCAGATCCGCATTTTGCGATCGAGCCTGCGTATAAAGAGAAGCCAGTTCGCCGATGCCGGCGCTGTCGATGGAGTTGACGCCACTCAGATCGAGGACCACTTTGCCGCCGTTCTGGAGGACTTCACCGACCACGCGCGAAAGGGCTGCAGCCTCGTCGCGATAGACGATGCGGCCCTGGCAGTGAACGATCATTACATCGCCGCGATTTCGAGTTTCCAAGCTGAGTTTCAACTTCGACTCCTTATAATGTGATGCGAGGGCAGCCAAATGCTGAGGCTGCCGCCAAGTTTGCCCATTTGTGTTCGCGGATTCCACGCTAATAGATAGACGCTCGCCAAGTGGTTTCGGAATCATGAAAAGAGTGTAATTCTTTGACACGAAAGTGCCGGAATAGCACGCACAATTTTGGCAGGTGGGGCATCCTGGGTCTCCGATACACTGCATCTAACGAATTTCGCGCATTCAGGTAGAATTTGCTGCTGGCACAATTGCCTGGGAGGATCTATTTTCGTGTCGAAAACCGCTGCCGTGGTTCTGGCGTTCCTGAGCTTGATGCTGTTCCCCACTCCATCGAAAGCCCAACTGCTCGAAGGTGGAAACGTTTATGCCGGAGTTGGTTACGCGGATAACGTCGATGTGGTGAACCGCCTCACGTTTCGCGGATGGGAAGGCTCAGGGGAAGGATTTCCATTTCACAAGTACCGGTATCTGGGAATCGTGCTGGATGGCAGCGGCTTTTACCGGTCGGGGGTTCGACAATACAACCTGGTTCTGGGTCCACGGATTTCGAAGACCTATGGCAAGTGGCGCTTGTTCGCGCATGCGATGGGCGGGTTGCAGGAAGCCACCTCAGGAGGCGAGGCTTTCCATACCGTGATCGAAGACTTCGGCGGCGGAGCGGACCGCAAACTTCCATTCAAGAATTTTTCCTGGCGGCTGCAGTTCGATTATGTGCACAGCCACGAGTTAAGCGCCAACCAGAACGACTTCCGGGGCACGACCGGAGTGGTGTGGCGCTTCTGAAGGGCAACCCCGTTCCATCGTCAAACGTCTAATTCTCTCCCGAAACTTACGGCATTGACCGGGTTGGAGGAGTTGTCGACGTTCGAAACTCGATTGCTGGAGGAACGTTCATGTGGTTTCCGTCACGGAGAATTGCCCGCCTCATTCAAGTGATCGCTTGCGCTGTTGCTGGTTTCATTTTCTCCTCTGCCGCAGGTGCGCAGGTGCCGACGAGTGGGAACGTCTTTTTTGGATACTCCTACTACAACACTGATCTTTCTTCGATTGACCGGGCTAATACGAATGGCTGGGAGGCGTCGTTAGAAGGCAAGGTTGTCCCGTTTCTTGGGTTCGTGGCTGATTTTGACAGCCATTACGGGTCGCAGAACTTTGCGGGCGCCGTATGCGGGCTGAGCTGCTCCCCCGTTGCATTCAATGCCGATGTCACCGAGCGCAACTTTCTCTTCGGGCCGCGAGTGTCATTTTCGGTTGGGAGATTTCGTCCTTTTGCGGAGGCTCTGTTCGGAGCCTCCCATGTCGACGTGAACAATGGCGTCGGGTCCGATACGTCGTTTGCGACCGCCCTGGGCGGCGGCCTTGACTACAAAATCATCCGTCCGGTTGCGTGGAGGTTCCAGGGAGACTACGTGCAGACGCGTTTCTTTGGGGCGACCCAGAACAATGTCCGGATCTCGACAGGAATTGTGTTTCGCTTCTGAACAAATCCGATGGAGATTGGTGGAATGCAAAACAGGATCCGGCTTGTTAGCTGGATCCTGCTCTTTGTGGCCACCAGGAAAACGAGTGAACTCGTTAGAAATCCAGCGCCTAAAGGCGGATTCTTTACTAGAGCTTTCGGCACGCCTTAAGGCGTGCCCCGACACGAACCTTGCCCGGCCATGCTAGCAGGAGCCGTCGCTTTAAGTCTGCCAGTATTTGTGGTCGCGCAGAAAGTAGTTCTCGTTCCAGTAATTCATTGCGGTTTTCAGGAACAGCCAGCCTACGCGAAGATGTCCCATCTTCTGGAAGCGGCGGTTGGTGGTGTAGACGCCACCGCGGACGATGCCAAAACGCTTGCGCTCGACCTGCTGGCTGAGAAGGTAGTCCTCGGCAAAGAGAACCTGCTCATGAAATCCGCGGAGTTCGCGGAATTTTTTCAGATCGAACAGCATGAACATTCCTGTCGCGAAGGGACGATGGAGGCGCGAGAGATATTGGAAGAAATCATTGCCCGCATAGAAGAGCTTGTCGATCGAACTGCCTCCCTGGCACAGGATGTTGGTAGTGACACACTGAAGCTGCTTACGCTGGGCGAGTTCGACGGCGCGGCGAACAACGGAAGGATGAGCGAGTTCGATGTCGGCATCGAGAAAGAGAACGTAGGTGCTGTCAGCATGAGCGGCGCCCAGGTTACGGCCGACGGAGGGCATTCCGCCACGGATCACGCTGACGTTCAGGCGGTCGCGGAAGCTGAGGACAACCTCTGGAGTGCCGTCGGTTGAGTTGGCATCAGCGACCAACACTTTCGTATTCGACATCTTCGAGTAGTCCTGATTCGTCAGCGAGGTCAGCAAACGGGGAATCAGCTTCGCCTCGTTCTTGGCTGGAATCACGATCGTCAGCTCGCTCGTGGTATTCGCGCTCGTTAGTCTCATGCTCGTTGAAGTCATGGATTTGAACCCCCTGTTGGTCAATCGTGAGATACGTCAGGCGGGAGTCGACCCAGCCGCCCGAGTTGTAGTAGTGAATTCCGTCTTGCCCGACGTGGACGGCCTCGTGGGTGTGGCCGCAGAAAATACGATCGGCACCGTGCTGGCGCGCGTAGTGCAGCGCTCCCGCCGATACCTTCGATGACATGCGGAGCCAGCGCGTATTCAGCCGGTCGATCATCCGCGCAATCGGCTTGCTCTTGAAGTCGAGCTTCTGCAGTTGGAGATAGAGTGAAGTGCCCAGCTGGCTGAAGCGCACATTGTTCACCTGAAAGCCATCGAACTGATGGCCGTGAATCGCGATGTGGCGCAGTCCGTCGTAGTGCCACGCGTAGCGCTGGTAGACGCGGACGCCGACCAGGTGCGACATGATATTCGTGAGCCCGTGGTCGTGATTGCCTTCCACCCACACGACTTCGATGTCGCGCTTTGGATTGGAGAGCTTGCGAATATGGCCGAGGAACTTCCAGTGGTCCTTGGTGAGGCGGGCGAAATTGAGGTCGGCGAAGATGTCGCCCAACAGGATCAGCCGCTGAAAACGGTTCTCCTTGAGCACGCGGGTGGCCTCGCGGGCGTGACTGGTCTCTGCACCGAGGTGCAGGTCGGAAAGGATCAGCGTGTTGTAGCCATGCAGATCCACAATTCGGTTGTAACA
This sequence comes from uncultured Acidobacteriaceae bacterium, assembly GCA_963771895.1. Taxonomy (GTDB): domain Bacteria; phylum Acidobacteriota; class Terriglobia; order Terriglobales; family Acidobacteriaceae; genus Sulfotelmatobacter. Next base: position 42,581 of record CAVYVQ010000003.1, read on the forward strand.
AGGGAATGTTACGGGGTGATGAAATGTGCATCAAAATCGGTGCATGTAGCTACGGAAGTAACCCGGTTAACCTGTGAGTAAACAAAGGGGGATCGACCCGTGCCCACGAAATGTTTCGGGAGTGTGAATACGGAACAGCTTTCACGTAGACTGAATTTCCTTGAAAACCGTCGGACACATTCTGGCGAAGTATACAGCGTGGATTTTGCATGTGCTGACGCCGCTCGGGGTTTGGGGCGTGTTCGCAATCGCTTTCGCGGATTCCGCTTTACTGGGCATGCCCGTGGATGCGATTGTCGCGGTTTATGTGAACCAGAATCACCGGCGGTTGCTCCTCTATGTGTTGATGGCTTCGCTCGGTTCGGTGATTGGCAGCATTCCGCTCTACATCGTCGGATACCTGGGCGGCGAAAAAGTGCTCCGCAAGCGAATTACGGAAGAGCGCTTTCTGCGGATTCACCGCTCGTTCGAGGAGCACGAATTCTGGGCCTTGATGTTTCCGGCGATGCTGCCGCCGCCGATGCCGTTCAAGATTTTTGTGTTGGGGGCAGCGGTGTTTGAGATGCGGTTCCGCGATTTTGTGGCGGCAATGTTCGCAGGAAGGTTTGTGCGCTTCCTAGTGCTTGCTTTGCTGACGCTGTGGTTTGGGCCGCAGATTGTGGGGTGGATGGTGACGGTGGTGCGGCAACATTTTTCATGGTTGTTGGGAGCGGTCGCGGGCGGTGTGCTGGTGTGGTTGCTAGTGCGGCGGAGTAAGCGTCGCAAGGTAAGGAGTTGGTAATCCCTTGCTACGGGCTTGAGGCGCGGACTAGGGGCGCTCTCGCTGCGCTCGGTGGACAGCCCCGAGGCGGCTTTCCCCACATGATTTCTTATGCGGCTGCTATGTGGTCGCCGGATGACTTGTGCTTCCAGTTGGCCAGCGCTTGAAGGAACACCGGGGTGCCGAACATTGCTACGGAGAAGAAGAGATCGCTCTCGACGGTGCCACGAAAGAACGGGAGTCCGGCAGCGTAAGACATCATCAGGCCGCTGAAGGTCTTGGGATACATTTGCCAGGCGGCCCACACCGCAAAATTACTGATCAGGAAAAACGAAACTGAACTGGCTAACGCAGCGCCGACCACGCGGACTGGTCCGGATTTCTCGCGCAGGTTGGTCCCAAGCCAGAGAATTGCCGCGTACCACGCCCAGGTGACCAGATGATCCCAGGAAAAAGCGTACGAGTAGACGAACTTGGTAAGAACCACATCGGTGGCCGCCAGCAGCACTAGAGAGATCCACAGCTGACGCCGCGAACCACGGGCCCCGAAAAACAGAAGCGAGGCCGCCACCGGGGTGAAGTGCCAGGCGTGGGGCAGGAAGTTCAATGGATCCGCGAAGGGCAGGAAGCGGACGGCGATGGCGAGCAGGATAAATAGATAGGGCAGCATGAGCACCTCGGGACTGAATCATTATTCTGGGCGCGGGAAGGTTAATACGTCAAGGGGCGGTGGGGTTGCGGCATCGCCAAAAGCGCTTCGCTGCGCTCTGCTGGACAAGCGCTATCCCAACATAAACACATTCGGTCCCACATACGACTCGGTTTCACCTAACGCGGTTCGGGGACGATTAATCGCTTTTTGCCTGAGCCGTAGACGTCGCCTACTACCAGGAGGTTCTTGTCGAGTTCAACGCCTGCACTGAGTGCTTTGCTTGGTTCGCCCCTGGGGCTTAGCAGGCTGGGTAGCTGCACGAAACGCAGATCCTGGAACTCCACGATATAGCCGCCCTCTGGTTGGAGCGTTTCTGTCTCGGTGATCGGGTACTTCGCCCAGTCGAGGTAGACGCGTCCGAGGTAGGACTTCTTCGCGGCTAAAGTGACTGGAGTTTCCTCCGGCTTGTAGCGGATGACGAGATGGTCCTCCGGATCGACTTCCGGTCCGAGAGAGTACACGGGCGCGAGCGCGAAGAAGCCTGGAGTCTCAACCACGCCGTACCACCGGAATGGATCGATCACTGTGGGGTAGGCGGAAACACGCAGCGGGTCCGCGCCCTGGTAGGTGCGGGCCTCGAGCGCGCTGACCGCGCGGCGATGCCCGTAGTCGCGCAGACCCCACAGTATTATCACGCCTGCCATCGCGAGAGTGGCGGCGAGCCGGCCTCGCGGACCGCTGTGGCGCGCGCCGATTTCCCGATCGATCAGTGAGAAAAAAGACGGAACGATTAATCCGAGCAGAAGGAAAGCGAACAGAATTGGCTCGAAGATGAAGACAATGTCCCACGAATACCACTTTTCGGAAAACGGCCAGAAGGGGCGGACGCCGTAATTATTCGTGAAGTCGAGCAGGATGTGACTGAGGCCGGCCAGGCAGGCATAGAGAAAAAGCACTCCCCAGCGCGACGGAAGATTCGGATTTTTCAACTTGCGTCCACGCAAACGCCAGACTAGATAGACGAAGCCGACTACGACGGCGGCGTCGAGCGGAACTCCGAGGAGAGAATGCGTGAATCCGCGATGGTGGGCGAAGGCGAAGGCCGGACCGCCGAAACGGCTGAGGACGTCGAGGTCCGGGGCTTCCGCGGCGAGCGTGAGGGTGAGCGTGGCCAGCGCAGTCTTGCGGTTGAGTCCGGCGCGGCCCATGCACGCGCCGGTGAGGAGATGGGTTATGGGTTCCACGTGGTCTAAGGATTCTAGTTGGCGAAGTTGGGAATTGCTACTGCTGCGGAGTTATCTCGACGGACTCGAAGCAAACATGCACCTTGGCTGACAGCCGAGGCGGTTGTCTCTACGTGAGCGGTTTCGCCAGCAGCGTTAGGGCGTCCGGCGCGATAGCGATTTCGGCGGGCAGCGTGCCTACCAGTTCGCCGTCCGCCTCGACGTAGACTTTCGGCTGCGGCTTCTGCGAGCCTTCGGGGGAAGCCGACTCTCGCAGGTTGTGGCATGAAACTTGTGCGCTATGCGCCAGATCGATGCCGGGAATTTTCCAACTGCGCCGTAACAATCCTCGTGTTACATAGAGAAGATACGCGAGGCGACTGGCGGTGCGGCACAAGACCAGCCGCAGATCGTTGCGCTCCAGAGAAGCTCCTGGAGCCAGTTCCTGCAGCACCCCGCCAAAGTTGCGAATCCGTACGGCGATCAATTCCGTGACGTCAACTCGACGCGATTCGCCTGATCCGGTCTCGGAAAACTCAACCAGAAAGCGGGTCATGGGATGAGTAAACCAAAGCTTCCAGGCTTTGGCGTAGTAGGCGGCCATGCCCATGCGCTGTTTGGTTCCGGCGTGAAGCTTATAGAAGAGGTGAGCGTCCACTCCGGCTCCGGCCGCGACAATGAAGAAGCGCGAGCCGGGCCGACCTTCGAGATCGAGATACTGTATGCAGCCCAGGGCCACCCTGCTGGGCGCGGCATTGATGGCGGTTCGCGCCGCTGCCGCAATGTTCATGGGGATGCCGAGGTCGTGCGCCAATGCGTTCGCCGTACCCATGGGCAAAATCGCAAGAGCAGCTTGCGTGTTCGCCAGCACCTGGATCACGTTGTGGATGGTGCCGTCGCCGCCGCAGGCGAAGATGGTGTCGCAACCTGCGAGGACGGCCTGCCGCGCCTTCTCCTCGGCGTGCGCGCGTGAGTCAGTGAGGACGAGATGGGCCTCGACATTCGCGCCGCGGAGCAACGCGAGCACGGATTCCAACTCCGTGTCGCGCCGAGTGCGGCTGCCGCCGGAATCGGGGTTATAGAGTAAAGCCGCCTTACGCATGGGCCTGACCGAAGATGGATTGTACCTGAGTCGTTTTGTTCGGAGTCACAACATACTTGGCAAGCAGTCTGGGTTTGGAATAAGCTGTTGCCACTCGAAAAAGGGCGCGTCTCCCTGTGACTCTTCTTTGACCGCCCGCGGAAAACTCGAATAAGAGGAGGATTGACCGGATGAAAACTCTGGCGCACGTTCTCTGTGGAGTGCTTTTGTGCCTGAGCGCTGCCGCTCAGGACCATGCCTCGCATGCTCAGTCGCATGCTGTCGTGCTGGTGACTGGGCTCGGGGACCTGCATCATCCGGTTTCTACGAAGAACCCGCAGGCGCAACAGTTCTTCGATCAGGGCCTGCGATTTATTTTCGCTTTCAATCACGATGAAGCGGCGCGGTCGTTTCAACACGCCGCGGAGCTCGATCCCAAGCTGGCGATGGCATTCTGGGGCGTTGCCGAAGCGGTGGGGCCGAACTATAACGATCCCGCCGATCCTGACCGCTACAAACAGGCGCACGATGCGGTGCAGAAGGCCGTCGATCTGTCTGCGGACGCTTCGCCCAGTGACCAAGCCTACATTCAGGCGCTGGCCAAGCGGTTTCCGGCTGATCCTAACTCTGACTTGAAGAAGGCTGCCGAGGACTACCGCGACGCGATGCGGCAGGTGGTCGGCGAATTTCCCGACGACCTGGACGCTGCAACGCTCTTTGCCGAGGCGGGCATGAATTTGCATCCCTGGGGGCTGTGGCATGTCGACGGCAGGCCCGAGGCCGGTACGGAGGAAATCGTTTCCACGCTGGAGTCGGTGATGAAACGCGATCCCAATCATCTGGGCGCGATTCACTACTACATTCATGCCGTGGAGGCTTCGCCAACTCCCGAGCGCGCGCTGGCCGGAGCAAACAAGCTGGCTGCGCTGGCGCCGGCTGCTGGACACATCGTCCACATGCCCGCGCATGTTTATGTCCGCACCGGCGATTATGAAGCCGCGGTTAAGACTAACGAGAAAGCCGCGGAAGTCGACCGCGCCTACATAAAAACGACCGGAGTGCAGGGCATCTATCCGATGATGTATTACAGCCACAACCTGCACTTCATCGCCATGTGTGCGGCGATGAACGGCAACTATACGGAGTCGAGGAAAAATGCGGATCTGCTGACAGCCAACGTAGGGCCACACGTAAAGGAAGTGCCACCGCTCGAAGGCTTCATGACGATTCCGATGGCGGTGGAGATTCGCTTCCACCATTGGAATGAAATCCTGAAGATGCCGCAGCCTGATGCGGCCATGAAGACCGCTACTGTGTTCTGGCACTTCGGACGCGGGATGGCCCTGGCGGGCACGGGCAAGGTTGCGGATGCCGAGGCCGAGTACAAGATCGTTTCTGACGCCGAAGCGGCCACGCCTCCCGATGTCATCTTCCAGATGCCAATCAACAACAAGGCCAAAGACATCATGAAGATTGCGAAGGATGTTCTGGGGGCTAAGATCGCTGTGGCGAAAAAAGACAACAACGGCGCTGTCGTAATGCTGCGCGAGGCCGTTGCCATTCAGGACACTCTTAAGTACGGAGAGCCGCCCGACTGGTTCTTCCCGGTTCGCGAGGCGCTGGGAGCCACTTTGCTGATGAGTGGGGACGCAGCCGGCGCGGAGAAAGTGTTCCGCGAAGACCTGGAACGGAATCTGCGGAATCCGCGGTCGCTGTGGGGGCTGCATCAGGCCTTGCTGCAGGAGAAACGCGGGTATGACGCGGGATTCGTCGAGAAGCAGTTTGAGGCGTCGTGGAAGGGTGGTGCGCGTGCGCTGAAGCTGGATGATCTGGTGTAAGTAGTTATTCCGACTCGCGTAGGGACAGCCGCCGCCTCGGCGGTCCCTACGTGGTTCGTTCCCGCCTATAATCTTTGGCGATGCCTGCTCCAACCAAAGACGTCGATAAAAAGATCGAATCCCTCCGCGAGAAGCTCCGCCACCACGAATACCTTTATTACGTCCTCGACCGTCCTGAGATCAGCGACGCGGAGTTCGACAAGCTAATGCAGCAATTGAAGGACTTGGAAGCGGAACATCCGGACTTGGTGACGGCGGATTCTCCCACGCAGCGCGTTGGCGGTAAGCCGCGCGAAGGATTCGTCAAGGTGGCGCACTCTTCGCCCATGTTGTCGCTTGACAATACTTACAGCGAAGAAGAACTGCGGGCCTGGGAACGTCGCGTGCATGAGCTGAGCGGGCGAAAGGATGTGGATTACGTTTGCGAACTGAAGCTCGATGGCATGTCGCTGGCGCTGATTTATGAAGACGGGAAGCTGGTGCGCGGGATCACTCGCGGTGATGGAAATGTCGGTGAGGATGTCACTCTGAATGTGCGCACGGTGCGGTCGGTGCCACTTTCGATTCCGAAAGAAAAGCTGAAGAAGGCAGGCATTCCACTGGATTTTGAAGTGCGCGGCGAACTACTCATGCCGCTGGCGGCGTTCAAGAAAATGAACGAAGAGCGGGAGAGTAAAGGACTGTCGGTGTTTGCCAATCCGCGAAATGCCACGGCAGGCACGGTGCGGCAGCTTGAGTCGAGAGTGACGGCCGAGCGGCGGCTTGACTATTTCACTTACATGCTTTTGCAGAATGGGCGAACGTATTTCGACCGTCACTGGAAGACGCTGGATGCGCTTGACTCGGCCGGATTCAAGGTCAACCAGAACCGCAAGCTGGTGCATAGCATCGACGAGGCTTGGGCGTTCATACAGCAATGGGAGGGGAAGCGCGATTCCCTGCCTTTTGAGATTGACGGCATCGTCATCAAAGTGGACCGAACTTCCTTGCAGGATGAATTGGGGTTTACCGGCAAGGCTCCGCGGTGGGCGATTGCTTACAAGTATGCGGCGCGGGCGGGGATTACGAAGCTGGAGAAGGTGCGTTGGCAGGTTGGTCGTACGGGCAAACTTACTCCCGTGGCCGAGTTGGTCCCGGTTTCTATTGGGGGCACGACCGTTCGCAATGCGACGTTGCACAACATGGACGAAATCCAGCGCCTGGGAGTAAAGATCGGCGATTGGGTGCAGGTAGAGCGCGGCGGTGATGTGATCCCCAAAGTCGCCAAGGTCGTTGACGATGACGATAAAGATCATCCCCGCGGCAAGGAGGAAATTGAAGTACCGGGGAAGTGCCCCGTGTGCGGGACGAAGGTAGTGCGAATGGAGGGCGAGGTCGACTACCGCTGCGTCAATGCGAATTGTCCGGCGAAACTGCGCGAGACCATTCTGCATTTTGCTTCCCGCAGAGTGATGAACATCGACGGCATGGGCGATGCGCTGGTCGGCCAGCTCACGGAGCGGGAGCTGGTGAAAAATGTTGCTGACATCTACAAACTGACGAAAGATGACCTGCTCAGTCTGGAGCGCATGGGCGACAAATCAGCGCAGAACATTCTTGATGAGATAGAGGCTTCGAAAAAGCTGCCGCTGGAGCGGGTGATCTACGGGCTTGGCATTCGAATGGTGGGCGAGCGCACGGCGCAGTTTCTGGCAGAGCATTTTGGATCGATGGGAGCACTGGAGAATGCTGGAGTCGAGGAACTGCAGGATGTGAATGAAGTCGGCCCGCGGATCGCCGAGAGCATTCTGGAGTTTTTCAGCATCGCCGCCAATCGCAAGCTGGTCGAGCGTCTGCGCGAGGCTGGGCTTACGTTAACGGGCAAGAAGAACCAGCGGGGGACGAAGCTCACGGGGAAGACATTTGTGCTGACGGGGACGCTGGCGCATTTCACGCGGGACGAAGCCAAGAAGATGATTGAAGACGCCGGAGGGAAGGTCACTGGCTCCGTGAGCAAGAATACGGATTATGTTGTGGCGGGGGCGGATGCGGGGTCGAAGCTGGATAAGGCGAAGGAGCTGGGCGTGAAGGTGATCGACGAGAGAGAAATGAAAAGTATCGCCGGCGGCTAGAGGGTTACGCGCGCAAAGCCTTCGTCATCCTCTTCCACGTCTCCTTCAGCGTCTCAGGCAAAACCCGCGTCTCGCCGACGACCGATATGAAGTTCGCATCCGCAACCCAGCGCGGCAGCGCGTGCATGTGGATGTGTCCGGCGATGCCGGCACCGGCGGCCTTGCCGATGTTCATGCCCAGGTTGATGCCGTCGGGGTGGTAGAGTTCGCGCAGGACTGTCTCCATACGCTGCGAGAGCGCCATCATTTCGATCGCGGCTTCTGACGGGAGCTTTTGCAGTTCGTCGAGGTGCGCGTAGGGGACGATCATCACGTGGCCGGGCGTGTAGGGAAACGTATTCAAGATGATGAAACATTGCTCGCCGCGATACACGATGCGCACTTTGGCGTCGTCACCGGCATTTACCGCGTCACAGAAAACGCAGCCCGCCGCCTTCTCGGCGGTTGAAACATAAGCGTAACGCCAAGGGGTCCAAAGGTAATCCATTGCAAGGCAGGGTAGCAGATGGCGGCCTGTGAGTGTAACGCGGGTGCATTTTGCCGATCTGCTATTGGACTGGTGTCTTCATCGGCTTCCACCACCACTGATGATGCTTGCACTGCGATTCGAACTCCGGATTGCAGCGGGCGTGGAAGGTTCTCTCGGCGATGGCGAGGCCTAACCCAGTGCCCAGGAACATGTCAGAGGACCAGTGATCACGAGCCATGAAGCGAGTGAAGGTCACTGTGAATGCCGCGCCGTAACTCAGCGCGCGCGCCCAAGGCTTGGGATATTCGTCGGCCAGAACGGACGCCATTGCCCAGGTAAACATGGCGTGGCCGCCGGGGAATGAGGTGTTCAGAGCGTGATGTTTGAAGAAGTCTCCGTGATTGTTGCCCTCATCGGGCCGCTGGCGGCCGGCAATCAGCTGCATCGGGGTGTAGATTAAAAAGGTATTGATCAAGGTCTCGAGTTCGAGTTCGCCAGTCTCTCTGGCGTGACGATGCTCGGTCTTGGCTCCGTACAGGTATATCACTGCCAGTGAGCCGGCCAATCCTCCTAAGGAGGTATCAGAAATGGCCTGATACACCCCGAAATGTGAGTGCGGAATATTGTTTTCGATATGGCGATCGGCGGCGAGGAATGCGCCGGTTCCTACCAGAATTACGGCGTCCCACTTGAGGTTGTGCTTTTCGAACGGCCCCCGGAAGAGGAGTTTCTGGTCTTGTCCAATCCGTATGATACTTCGTTTCACAAGCCCCTGCTGTTTGTCAGTGCCTGCTGAAGTATTGGGCGTTCCATCGGGTGTCTGGTTGTCCTCATCCAGCGTCTCCAATCGAAAGTCGCCCACACGGAAGTTGGGCACTGGAGCTCTCTGCTGGATCGCTGGCGGCGCCGGTAGAACCAGGGTTATTGAAGAGGATTCCTGAGAGTTGGCAGCGACAGCAAGCACGGTTACCGCGAAAGCCGCCAGCGTCAATGGGAGGGTTGTCTTGTTCAATGCCGTGCTCCCGTGAGCGCCTTAGTTTTCGACAACAGCGCCTCATTAGGATGCAAGTTCCGAGAAAGAGTAGACCAGGATTCTTACAAAAATATGCATTCGAACGGACCTCCGGAGCCAAGGCAGGTGACCTTTTCTGGGCGCGGAGGAGATCGGATAATTGCGTTTGACACTGTTTGCGAGGCATTGCTATAGTCGAGGAGTTCCCTTTGGACGCGGGTTTCTGTAAAACGTCCGGCAGCTGGGATTGTCCAAGCTCACTCGCCAGGGTGAGCCCACCACAACCAAACGACTCACTCCAGCAGTCCGCCAAGCAGGCCCGTATCCTCCCCGCACCGAGTGCGAGGCACAGACGAGAGGCTTAACCTTGTTCGACGACACCACCACCCACAACTCCGATTCCGCCACGGCCGTCGTAACCGAAACAGAACCGACGGCTGCCGGACCCACGTCAACCGAGCAAAGCTCGACTCACCAGAACTTGAGTGAGCAGGAGCCGGCTCCGGTTGCAACCGCCACTCCAAGTGCCGCGCCTGCTTCCGCTGAGGAAATGCTCCGTCCAGCACCTGCGGCGGAGGACAAGCACGCCAGCGAAGACTTCGCTTCCGCACTCGAGAACTTCACCACCGAGACCGAAGAAGCGGTGGGAGAAGACCGCGTCATCAAAGGCACGGTGCTGAAGCTCACGGCGACGCATGTGGTGGTCGATATCGGCACGAAGTCGGAAGGTATGTTGCCGCTTTCGGAGGTGCTCGATCACGAGGGCAAGCCGAAAGTGATGCCGGGTGACGAAATTGAGGTGATGCGCGAGAAGGGACAAACCGAGGAAGGTTACGTCAACCTCTCGCACCAGAAGGCAGCGCGCATCCATGCCTGGGACGAGATTGAGAAAGCTCACCACGAGAAGAGACCGATTAAGGCCGTGGTCATTGAGCGCACCAAGGGCGGCCTGACAGTCGATATCCTCGGCGCACGGGCGTTTCTTCCTGGCTCGCAAGTAGACCTGCGGCCCATCCGGAATCTTGACGGCATGAAGGGCCAGACCCTCGAAGTCACGGTCATCAAGGTCAACAAGAAGCGCGGCAACATCGTGGTCTCGCGCAAGGAATTACTGGAAGGCGAGCAGAACGAGAAACGCAGTAAGACCCTCGAACACCTGGAAGAAGGCTCCATTCTGACCGGAGTGGTGAAGAACCTGACCGAGTACGGCGCGTTCGTCGATCTGGGCGGGCTGGACGGACTGTTGCACATCACCGACATGTCCTGGGGACGTCTGACACACCCGCGAGACCTGGTAAACGTCGGCGACCAGATTCAGGTGAAGGTGCTGAAGTACGACAAAGAGAAGCAGCGGGTTTCGCTGGGGTTCAAGCAGCTGACGCCTGACCCTTGGCTCGACGCCGAACACCGCTATCCCGTGGGGGCGCATGTTTCCGGTCGCGTGATCAGCGTGACTGATTACGGCGCGTTCGTCGAGCTCGAGCAGGGCATCGAAGGCCTGGTGCACGTCAGCGAAATGACGTGGTCGAAGCGCATGAAACATCCTTCCAAGCTGGTCAACATAGGCGATCAGGTGGAGTGTGTGGTGCTGAATGTGAATCCCGGCGAGCGCCGAATTTCTTTGGGAATGCGGCAACTGGCAGAGAATCCCTGGGATGCGCTGCACGATAAGTATCCCGTGGGCATGACGGTAGAGGGCCGCGTGCGCAACCTGACCGATTTCGGCGCTTTTATCGAAATCGAAGATGGCATCGACGGCCTGGTACACGTCAGCAATCTGAGCTGGACCAAGCGCGTGAAGCATCCTTCGGAAGTGCTGAAGAAGGGCGATCGCGTGAAAGCCGTGGTGCTGGCCATTGAACCAGACAAGCGCCGCTTGTCGCTGGGGGTAAAACAGCTTCAACCCGATGTCTGGGAGACTTTCTTCGCGCAGCATCACGTCGGCGATGTGATTCACGGCAAAGTGCTGCGCGTGGCCGCCTTTGGAGCTTTTGTCGAGATCGCCGAAGGGGTGGAAGGTCTGTGCCACAAGTCGGAAGCGGTGGATGGAAACGGTCAGCCTCTGCATCTGGAACCCGGCGCAGAGCACGACTTCAAGATCATCAAGATGAGCGCGGAAGAAAAGAAAGTCGGACTCAGCATCCGCGCCGTCGGCGAAGAGGCTTCGCGATCTGAAGTGGAGGCTTATAAGCAGCCAGTCTCCAGCACCAGTTCGACCATCGGCGAGCTGATCTCATGGAAGCGCGCCAGCAACGAAGGCAACTAGAGTCGCACTGTCATCTTTCAGGGGCTGCCTGCACCGAAATCTGCCGCCGTATCTCGTACCGCACTACATCGCCGCACTGCGTGAGCGCCGTATCTGTGCAATCACGCGCCATTACCGCCACCGGATTATCCATCGACGCCGATAAAATTCTGCCGTCGGCAAGGTTCACGGTCATTTCTACGTCAAACGTTTCTTTCCCGACCTCCGCGTGGTAACTGCCGTTCTCCGCCTTGCTGACTTCCATCCAGTTGTTTGCCGCATCGGCGACCGGAGCGGCCATCCATTTCACTGGGACTTTGATCTGCGGCTGCGCCGGCGGCACATGCCTTACGACCAGCTTCGCGGCGTCCTTGTTGACCTCCGCCAGCGTGAGATCGAAGTCGATCGAATCCTGCCCGAGAATCGTGTGCACTCCGTCGGCCCACGAATTCGGCGCTCCATGCTTTACGTAAGCGTGATCTCCAGCGTGGGTGAGCGTGCCCTGTTTAATCGCCATCCACAAGTCGGCATAGAATGTCAGCAAATCCGCCATCGGCCCAGTCAGCCGCCGATCGGCATGCGCGAAATCTGGCAGCGACGGCGGAACAGCGGGATCGAGCGAAAGCTGCTGCCGGGATGCCTCCCCTGCCGGAATCTGCACTGGTTGGTCGTTAAAACTCAGCTTCGTCCACTGATACTCTTCAAAGAATCCTGACGCATTTTTCTTGACCGTTCCCGTCGCGTCCGCTTCATAGCGCAGCGTGCTGTTCTGGCCGCGGTTCGTACCCTTCATGTTATAGGCAAGTGCCTCTCCTGCTTTGTACTTCCTCGCCAGCAAACCCTCTGGCGTACCCGATGCTGTCTGTGCCACACAAACGCACGAAAAAAGTAAAATCAGTGCTAGCTTTCTCATCCATTCACCCGAGTATTAGTCGTAATCTCACCCCGCACGGTATCACAAGTTCTCGCGAATCCGCGGGTCCCGAACGGAGTGAAAGTCCAAACCATTCCAACTGGGTCATCCTGAGCGCAGCCGCCCTTCCGCCGCCGGGGCGAAGGATCTCGCGTGCGGATTCCCGGCACTGTCCTAAGGCAGATATAAGATAAGCGTCCTGTCCCGTTTTATCCCCGCCCTTGCCCTGTTCTAGAATCAAACCTTTCCCCATAGGCATCTGTGTCAGTAGAAGGTGTCTAACCGAGAAACGGAGTACCACTTTGCCCGAAACCACCTACGACGTAGCCATCATCGGCAGCGGCCCCGCCGGATACACTGCCGCCATTCGCGCCGGGCAGTGGGGCCTGAAAACCGCACTCATCGAAAAAGACGGATTCCTCGGTGGTACCTGCCTGCACGTGGGCTGCATTCCAACCAAGGCTCTGCTGTTTAACGCCGAACTTTGGGATCATCTCAAAGACGCCAAAGAATTCGGGATCGAGGGCGTGGACTCGCGCAAGCTGAATTGGGCGGCGGTCCAGGATCGCAAAGCGAAAATTGTGGCCAAACACGCCAAGGGCCTCGAATTCCTGATGAAGAAGAATAAGGTCGAAACCGTAAAGGGCTACGGTAAACTGACGGGCCCGGCGCAGAATGGTTTGTTAACCGTCGAAGTTGTGGCCGACAACCGAGCAACTCATCTGAAGACGAAGAATGTGATTCTCGCCACCGGCTCGGAAGCCCGCATGCTTCTGGGACTCGAAGCCAATGACCGCGTTCTTACTAACATTGAGATTCTCAGCTTGAAGGAACTCCCGAAGTCGATTGTCATTGTGGGCGCGGGCGCGGTTGGAGTGGAATTCGCGTCGATCTATCGCTCGTTCGATTGCGAAGTGACCATCGTCGAAATGCTGCCCCGGCTGGTTCCGATTGAAGACGAAGAAGTCTCCAAGGAACTGGCGCGAGCCTTCCGCAAGCGCGGCATTAATTTCCACACCAGCGCCAAGGTCGACAAGGTTGAGAAGACAAAGACTGGAGTTGCCGTCACTATCACGGTCGAGGGCAAGCAGCAGAAGATCGACGCCGAAAAAATCCTGATCGCCGTGGGCCGGAAGCCGCGCACGCAGAACATCGGTCTGGAGCGTACCAAGATCAAGCCCGACCGCGAATTCATCAAAACCGATTCTTGGATGCAGACGGCCGAACCCGGCGTTTACGCGGTTGGCGACATCGTGCTGGGTTCGCCGCAACTTGCGCATGTCGGCGCCATGGAGGCGATTGTCGCGGTGGCGAAAATCGCGGGCAAGCCCGGCAAGCCGATTAATCCTGAGCACATCCCCGGAGCCACGTATTGCCATCCTGAAATCGGCAGCGTCGGCCTTACTGAAACCAGAGCGCGCGAGGCAGGATACAACGTGAAAGTCGGCAAGTTCCCCTTCACCGCAAACTCGCGCGCGTCCATCGTCGGCCAGCACGAAGGCTTCATCAAGATTGTCTCCGACGCCGACTACGGAGAGATTCTCGGCGTGCACATCATCGGCCCGCAGGCCACAGAGTTGATTGCCGAAGCCGTCGCCGCGATGGAGCTTGAAGCCACAGTCGAAGATCTGATGTGGACCATTCACGCCCATCCGACGCTGGCCGAAGCCATGCTGGACGCGGCTAATAGCGTGTACGGGATCGCGATTAACACGTAGGAAGAACTTGGCGATTGCGTGATCGGGCGATTGAGCAATTTGGAAAACAGCGTGTGTACTCCGTTCAATCACCTAATTACAAAATTGCCCGATTGCTCAATGATTTCTATCGTCCAACTCGGCACCGTCGATTACGCCACCGGCTTGCGCCTGCAGCAGCAGCTGGTCGACCTGCGCAAAGCTGAAAAGATCGGCGACGCCCTGCTCCTGCTGGAACACGCTCCAGCAATCACGCTCGGCCGCAATGCGAAAGCCGCAAACATAGTCGCTTCGCCCGAACTGCTTGCCCAGCGCGGCGTCGAGGTCTTCGAATGCGATCGCGGCGGCGACGTCACCTTCCACGGTCCCGGCCAGATCGTCGGCTACCCCATCTTCGACCTCCGCGGATTCGCCACCCCAGACGGCAAGAGTAAGACTCTCGGTGCAGTCGAATTCGTCCGCCGCCTGGAAGAAATCTTAATCCGCACTTGCGCCGACTTCGCGATTCCCACGAAGCGAGTGTCAGGCCTGACAGGAGTCTGGACTGACCCTAATCCCTTGTCATTCCGAGCGCAGGAGAACGATTTGCAGAATCGTTCTCTGGAGTCGAGGAACCTGCTGTTTGCCGGCGCCACTACGAACTCCCCGTCCGAGGCCAAACTCGCCGCCATCGGCGTCCACATCTCCCGCTTCGTGACTTCCCATGGCTTCGCGCTGAACGTGAATACCGATCTGAGTTTCTTCAACTTGATCATTCCCTGCGGCATCGCAGCCAAACCTGTTACGTCGATGCAGCGAGAACTCGGTAGAGACCTTGACCTGAACTCCGTCGCGGAATCCATCTCCCGCAACTTCGGAACAGTCTTCCAGAGCCAAATGCTCTGGGTGGATACTCTCGATGCGCTCCTCGGGCGCACAGTCGGCGTGCCAATGAAGCCGCCGGCCGAACTCCGTCGCCTACGACAAGAAGACATATTCTGGTGTTGATTCTGCTGAACGAACTCTCGGCGCAGGCTATGCCAATGCTTAAACAGAACTTGCAACGGTCCTTGGGGCCACTTTCACGATTGGCTTTGATGCTGTGGTTGTGCGCCAATGCATCTGGTCAGACCCGCCCCGAACTGCCAGCACCAACCGGCAACCTAGGTGTAGGACGAGTCGTATTCGATTGGACCGACACGTCGCGGAGTGAGACCATGTCCGGGAAGGTCGGTGAGCATCGTGAGCTGCTCGTCTATCTTTTTTATCCGGCTAGCAAAAAAGCAGATCGCTCGCCAGCCGTATATTTTCCCCATCTCAAAGAGATCGAGGCCTACGAAGAACAGTTTGGCCCGAAGTTTCTGAAGGAGGAATACGGCGACTCCTATCCGATGCTGTCCCTCATGCGCACTCATACCATGGAAGACGCAACCATCAGCGTTGCGCAACGCAAGTACCCGGTCCTTATCTTTTCCCATGGCGGCGGCGTCCCTGTTTTGTTTTATACGGCGATCATCGAAGATCTCGTCAGCCACGGCTATGTCGTGGCCGCCGTCGAACACACTTACGATGGCGATACCGTCGTCTTTCCCAATGGCCAGGTCATCACGCAAAGCGGGTGGGACCAGGATGCTAAACGTACACCCGAGGAGCAGGCGGCATTTCATGGCGCTCGCCATACCGTCGGCGCCGAAGACGACAGTTTTGTGTTGAGCCAGCTCGAAAAGCTTGGGGCTGGGACGCTCGCGGGTGGGCCCAAGCAATTTGTAAGCCGGCTGGACACGGCCCGCGCGGGCGCGTTGGGGCACTCGCTTGGAGGCAAGATCGCCGCCACCGCCTGCCACGACGACAAACGCTTCAAACTGTGCCTGAACCTCGATGGAAGGCTTGATCCAGGGAAGACCTACGGTAGGTTCACACAGCCGGCCGTCGCGATGTTTGGCTATCGCAAGCCCCTGCAGCGTCCCGATGAAAACGCCGAGGCCTTCGCCAAGCGAAGAGCCAGCGGTCAGGCATTCAAGGATCGCGATAAAGCGGCCTTTGCCGAAGCCATCCCAGGCAGCTTCTTCGTGCTAGTTGATGCTCCCGGATTCAGCCACTTTAGCTACTACGATCTCCCAACGCTCAGACCGAAGAGCCTGCGTGGCATGCTACTCCCGAACAGTGGACACACAACAAGCAGATCATCCGGGCTTTTACTCTCGCTGCTTTCGACTCTCAACTTCGCTCGAAGAAACCGGGGGTTTTGGACTCTCTGATGAAGCGATACCCAGAAGTTACAATCGAACCCATCGGAAGCTCCAAGCCGCAGCCTTAACCTGGCGCCTTTTCAGCTGATTCCCTGGAGCCGCCCTAGCCCTGTACCCTCCTCTCGCGATACCATCAGTACATCGCGCCTTCCGCGTCGCATCCAATGGCGAACAAGAAGACAAAGTCCAAGCACAATTCCAACGGCAATCGTCGGGGCAACGGATCGCGGGCCAACAATGCTCGTGTGGGAACGGCCGCCGTCGGCCGTTCGGTCGAACGAAGCTCGCCAGGTTCCCCCAACCAACACCTCCGCACCTACTCCATCCCCGACACACGCCTGGAGCATCCCGACCTCACTGTCCGCCAAGCCATAGAAAAAGACAAAGACGGCGCTGAGCATATCCGCTACGAAGTCACTGGTGACCTCGACGCTCCAGTCCCGCCGATCCGCGATTCGAGGTATCTCGACAAGAAGCAATGCATCGAGATCTACCGCTATATGCTGCTCAACCGCAAAATGGAGACCGCGCTCGAAAATCTCTACAAGCAGGGCAAGGTCGTCGGTGGGGTCTATTTCGGACTCGGCCAGGAAGCCTGCTCCTGCGCCTCCGCCTACGCGCTCGATAAAGATGACTGGTTCGCGCCCATGATCCGCAACCAGGGAGCGCTGCTGGTGCGCGGTTTCGCCGCCAGCGACACCATGATGCAGTACATGGCCAAGGCCGATTCGCCCACGCGCGGCCGCGATGGCACCTCGCACTTCGGCGACATCGAAAAGCGCAACATGGTCTCGCCTATCTCCATGCTCGGCGATTTAATTCCTGTACTCTCCGGCGTCGCGCTGGGCGCGCGCCTGCAAGGACGCAACATCGCCGTCATGACCTACATCGGCGACGGAGGCCAGTCCACCGGCGTCACCTACGAAGGCATCAACTTCGCCGCCGTGCAGAACCTCGGTCTCGTGCTCGTCGTCGAAAGCAATCTCTGGGCCTACTCCACACCGTCAGAAATGCAATACCGCTGCAAAGACCTTGCCGAGCGCGCCATCGGATACGGCATCCCCGGCGTCATAGTCGACGGCACCGACTCCTGCCAGGTCTACGACGCCGCCCACGAAGCCGTCGACCGCGCCCACCGCGGCGAAGGCCCCACCATGATCGAAGCCAAAATGATGCGCATGAAAGGCCACGCCATCCACGACGCCGCTGCCTATGTGCCGAAACCAATGTTCGACTTCTGGAAGAAACGCGATCCGATTGCGCGCTTTGAGAATTATCTGCTGAAAGAAAAGAAGTGGCTGACGGTGAAAGAAAATGCTGAGTTGATTTCAGAAGTCGAGCGGGTGATTGAAGCCGAGCGCGAGATCGCGGTGAACTCCCCGATGCCGACACCGGAATCGGCTGAGGGCGGCGTGTTTTGCGAGGACGGCTGCCACGACATCAAGCCGAAGTATGGGATGCCGAAAGTAAAGAAAGGAACGGGCAGCTTCAAGCAAACAGAAGCAACAATGCACCTTCGATAAGAAAATGGCACAATAGAGCCAGGTTTCTATGGCTAGTGGCGCTCACGCTGCCAATCAGATTTATCAAATGATTCGCCAAGCGATCATTGATAAAGATATAGTCGTCGCGACGTATCACGGATATGTCCGCGAGATGTGTCCTCACGTCCTCGGTACAAAGCGGGGTCGGCTTCAGTCGCTGATGTATCAATTCGCCGGAGGCAGCAGCAGCGGGCTCGAGCCCGACGGTTCTCCCGCTAACTGGCGTTGCGTGATCGTCGAAGAGTTGTCCGACGTTTCGACGAGGAGATCTAAGGGGGAGTGGCATACAGCTTCGGATTACTCCAGGCCACAAACATGCGTCGATCCGAATGAGAAGGTCGTTGATTTTGTGGACGTTGCATTGTTGGGCTAGAGACGGGGCGTTTTGAATTGAGGTTTTTTATGGATCTGGAGATAGTTCAAGATAGGATTTCAGCTGGCGTATGGCGGGTCGAGTTGGTAAACCATGAACTCGATGGCGAAATCTATGTGACTATGTTTTCCGGTCCCACCGCTCGGTTACAGGCAGATCGGTACGCTGCATTAGCACCCAACGATCGTGAGGAATTGATCGAGCAAATCGAGGATTACATGGACCTTGAAGAAGTCCGCAAGAGAATCAATGAGCCCACGATCCCCCTCGCAGAGGTTAAGAGACAACTTGGATTGTAGCCCGTTCGAATGTGCCGTACACAATTGAGTATGCAACTTCCGCGCTGCGAGAACTGCGATCTTTAGATCGTCAGATCCAACAGCGACTTCAAATGAAGATTGAATCACTTGCCGAAAATCCTTTACCGTCGGGTGTCAAGAAATTCCAGGGTGTGCCAGATCACTGGCGTATTCGTGTGGGAGACTATCGGGTTATCTATAGAATAGAGAGCCAGCGAATCGTTGTGACAATTGTGCGCGTAGCTCATCGGCGTGAGGTATACCGCTAAGGGTTGGCCCTTGAACGTCGAGCGTAGTCCCAAACATCTTATGCAGCTAACCTACCTCGAAGCCATCCGTCAGGGAATCTGGGAAGAAATGGACCGCGACCCCTCCGTCTTCTGCCTCGGCGAAGACATCGGCATCTACGGCGGAGCGTTCAAAGTCACCGACGGTTTCATCGACCGCTTCGGCCCCGAGCGCGTCATCGACACGCCTATCGCCGAATCCGCCATTGTGGGCGCGGCTTTCGGAGCGTCGCTCACCGGCATGCGTCCCGTCGCCGAGTTCCAATTCATGGACTTCATCGGCTGCGCCTTCAACCAGATCAGCAACATGGTCGCGAAGACGCACTACCTCTGGGGCGCACCCGCCCCGCTAGTGCTGCGCGGCCCCAGCGGCGGATACGTCCACGGCGGTCCCTTCCACTCGCAGAATCCTGAGATGTGGTTCGTCCACAATGCCGGACTCAAAGTCATCTGCCCGGCTACGCCCTACGACGCCAAAGGCCTGATCAAGGCCGCCATCCGCGACAACAATCCCTGCATCTTTTTCGAGCACAAATATCTCTACCGCCGCATCAAAGGCGAGGTTCCTGCGGAAGATTACGTCGTCCCCATCGGCAAAGCGAATATCGTCCGCGAAGGCCGCGACCTCAGCATCATTACTTATGCGGCGATGGTCCACACTGCGCTAGAGGCTTCCGAGGTTCTAAAAAAAGACGGGATCGACCTCGAAATCCTCGACCTGCGCACCGTCTCCCCGCTCGACCGCGAAGCCATCGCGCAGACCGTGAAAAAGACAAATAAGGTCATCATCCTGCACGAGCACTCCCGCACCGGAGGCCTCGCAGGTGAAATCGCCGCCATCATCAACGAAGAAGCCTTCGACGATCTTGACGGCCCCATCGTCCGCATCGCAGGCCTCGACTCCGCCGTCCCGTTCTCTCCCCCGCAGGAAGAGCATTACCTGCCCAAGGTGGCAGACGTAGTCCGTGAGGCGCGACGGCTAAAAGCGTACTGATCTTGGGAAGCGCCCAGAAACATGCGGAAACGGGCACCTCGCCCGTTCAACCGAGCGCCGCGAGGCGCGCCTTGGCTCGGACCCCAAACTAGCGCCCAACCCGCTCCATCTGCCACAATAGTCAGTTGCCGGAGGCGACCCATGGGCAAGTTCATTCTCGGCGCAATCGTAACTCTTCTCGTACTCATTCTCGGCGGACTAGGCTTCGCTATGCTCGGCTTCTTTCCCACAAACGCAAACGTAACCCCACCTCACCTCGAGAAACGCATTGCCAACGGAGCCGTCGACGCTTCCATGGAACGTCACGCTCCCCGCGTCACCGACCCCTTGCCGCCGAACGATCAGAACCTCGAAGAGGGTATGAAGCTCTACACTATGAACTGCGCTCTCTGCCACGGCGGACTCGATCGCAAGCCGGCCTCGCTCTCCAACTCCTTCTACCCGCCCGCTCCCAATCTTATTTCCGATACGCCCGACGACCCCGAGTGGCACATCTTCTACACCATCCGCACCGGCGTCCGTTACACCGGCATGCCCTCATGGGAAAAAACTCTGAGCGAGCAGGATATGTGGAAGATCACCAGCTTCATCACACACATGGAAAAACTGCCTCCCGCCGTTCAGGAGTATTGGAAGACCACCTTCGGCGTAGCGGCCCCCACCGGCGAAGAGGGCAAATAGAAGCACAAAACAACCAGAAACCGATTACTTCTGCGCCTCTTGCTTTTCTTCGCCGGCATGGGTGACCTCTTGACCCTCAATTAACTGCTGCCGTGTCGGAGGAACTACCTTGGTCAAGGCGCCTTTTTCATCATCAAAAAGACTCCCGATCTGCTCCTTCACGGTGGCAGGTAACCCTCTCGCAATCGTCAGATTGCGAGGCTTGCAGATGATTTCATTGATGGACAGACCCTGTGCGCGAGAAAGGAATTTACCTGTAGTCGATGCCGTCATTATCGCGGCGGAGTCTCCGGTCACTGCGAATACCTTCTCTCCGATTTCAACCAGCCCGTGGTCACAAGTCTGAAGAACTGCTTGCACGCCTTGAGCGAAACTGCCGCCGAAAAGCGAAAGGACGGACGTGATAAGGCCCATCTGTTCGTTGTGCGCCGTCGCTCCTTCAATCGCTTGGAACGGAAGGCGGGCCGTAATCACGGGGATTCCTACTCCATCGAAGAACGCTTTAGCCTTGGGAGGAATCCGAGGAGTGATTTTCTGATTGTCACGCACAAATGTGTAGTCTGGCGGCATTGTGACAGCTATGATCTTGGCATCCCACTCCTGAAGCAAATTGTAAGCTGCGGCGGGGCCTTCTCCGATTGCCGTGAAGATGATGACCTTGTACGAATGCACTTCGGGTCTGTGCTGGAATACGCCTTTTACAAGGCGCAGCACTTGGGGCCAGTTGTCCTTTCTGCCCTCATTTTCGAAATAGACAATTTTGGTCACTCTGCGTTATCCCAGGGCAACTTCTTGCCTTTGATGTACAAATGCGCCAAAGCAAAGGCGTCCACAAAGCTAATCTTAGAAAGTCTAAATCCGTGCAGCCTCGCGTCATCGTCTTCCAGTATTGTCTCTCTTCCTTCTTCTGACCCTACGTGGACGTGGCACTTCCCCTCGTATGGTATATCTTCACCGTGGCTATCTAGCTGGAAAATGCGTGTCCCGTCTGCCCGCACGAAGCGGTAATGGAATGTGTGGGTCAGACCTTCGCGCCCTCGGCGCTGCCAATAATCTCCTACGTCTAGCACCTCGCCGCTGGGGAATTGCACGATAACGTCGAATTTAATGACTTCCCATTTGTTCCGGTTCGGGTAGTAGTGCGGCCCGTTAGCACCAACAGTGGCGCGACAGGAATGCAGTTCGCGCTCAACCTGCTCGAAATAGGCTTCAGCATCCAATATCCGCCCCTCGGAGAAATGCAAAAGCCCGAGGAAGCCTCGGGCTTTTCAGAGAGTACGCTTGGGCCCTCACCGGGCGGGGCCTCAGCTTCCATCTGTATCAGCTCAGAAGAAAAGGTCCGACACATAAAGGCCCACTCCACAAAATCGCGGTTCGTTCGGTTGGGATCAAGCTCACGCTTGGCGTACTGGCTGAGAAAGTCTCCCCACCCGAGATTATACTGCTGCTCATAGGCTTTTACGCGCACGAGGAAAAAATCCGCAGCAACTTCGTCAGACTTCAGTATCCTTTCCTCCGTGGCAACTAGGCTGTGTTCATGGCTCATAGACTTGCCGCCTTTCTCAGTGCGGCTGTTTTTCCGCACTGCCTCCGTTTAGCGGTTATCGGCACTTGGACCGAAAGTCTTTACTTTGTTAGACTCCCTGTCAAGAAAAAAGTTGCGGTCCCATAACTAGGCTAACCTGAATACGGTAACTCGCAATACCATAAATCCATAGTAACGACGGTCACAGTCATGTAGTTCATCCGTCACATGGTCACCTGTGGATTACCGCAACCTCTTGGCTGCTCAAGAGTTAACCCCTTTCCCTCCGTGGCGCGAATAGCAAGTTTGGTTCGCTCGGAATCCTTAATTTCGCGAAGGTTGAGCCGAAAGTCCATCTGAAGCCTGACACCGATTTCCACGTATGCTTTGAGTATAGGCTCAATGTTGGCGGCAGTCACCGGCTCTGTGTGGAACGATCGGACCTTCCCCCTTGCCTGCGCCTCCGCCTAGGACCAAACGTGCGGGCATACCTGCCGGCTAAAGAGCAACACCGAAACTCGGTCCACGGGAATCTCCACCACATGTATCCACCCGCTATAATATGCGTTTGCATCCGGCCCTCTGTCCTGAACCATGGGCCGCGTGGAAGGAAATCATGCCGACTGACATCATCATGCCGCAGATGGGAGAATCCATCGTCGAGGGCACTATCACCAAATGGCTGAAGAAGCCTGGCGACAAGGTCCAGCGCGACGAACCTCTTTTCGAAATCTCCACCGACAAGGTCGATGCCGAAATCCCCGCGCCCGCTTCCGGAGTTCTGCAGGAGATCAAAGTCACCGAGGGCACAACCGTCGGCGTAAACACGGTAGTCGGCACCATTGCCGCGGATGGCGAAGCCGCCGCGCCCGTCAAAGCCGCCCCAGCGACTCCCGCGCCGCCAGCGAA
The DNA here is from genome assembly GCA_963771895.1 of uncultured Acidobacteriaceae bacterium. GTDB lineage: Bacteria > Acidobacteriota > Terriglobia > Terriglobales > Acidobacteriaceae > Sulfotelmatobacter. The sequence goes on from CAVYVQ010000003.1 coordinate 65,422, forward strand.
AGAAGAGAAGCCAGCTCCAGAAAAAAAGCCAGAGATTAAGGAAGAGAAGAAACCCGCCGCAGCACCATCACCCGCGCCAACCGCCAGCGCTCCGCCCCCGCAGGAGCCCGCCGAGGATGAAGAAGCCCGTTCCTCGCCGCTCGTCCGCAAGATCGCTCGCGAGCACGGCGTCAGCCTCTCGCAAATTTCCGGCAGCGGACTCGGCGGCCGCATCACCAAGCAGGACATCTTGGCCTTCATCGATCACCAGTCCTCGACGCCCGCCGCTCCGTCGGCCGCGGCTCCTCAACCGGCAGCCGCATCTGCCGCTCCCCGCCCCGCCGCCCCCGCTGCCTATCCCGGCGATCTCGTCCCCATGACCAACATGCGCAAGATCATCGCCCAGCGCATGATCGAGTCGCGCCGCACCAGCGCTCACGTCCACTGCATGTACGAAGTGGATTTCACCCGCATCGTCACCCTGCGCGCCAAACACAAGAACGCCTTCGAGCAGCGCCACGGCGTCCGCCTCACCTTCATGCCGTTCTTTGTGCGAGCCGCCATCATCGCGATACAGCAGTGGCCCATCATCAACGCCTCGATCGAGGGCGATAACATCCGCTACCACCGGAACATCAACGTCGGAATTGCCGTCGCCCTCGACTGGGGACTCATCGTCCCCGTCCTCAAGAATGCCGGTGACCTCAACTTCCTCGGTCTGCAACGCGGCATTACCGACCTCGGCGAACGCGCCCGCAACAAGAAGCTCAAGCCCGAAGACGTCGAGGGCTCCACTTTCACCGTCACCAACCCCGGCCAGTTCGGAGCCGTTTTCGGTCTCCCCATCATCAATCAGCCGAACTCGGCGATCATGGGCGTAGGCGGCATTACCAAGCAACCGCTGGTGGTCACCGACAAAGAAGGCAACGATTCCATCGCCATCCGCTCTGTGGTACACCTCACGCTCGGCTATGACCACCGCATCATCGACGGCGCCGTCGCCGACCAGTTCATGGCGTTGGTGAAGAAGAATCTTGAGGGCTGGAACGAGGAAATCGGGTAAGGAATTCGCCCGGCGAAAGCTGAACTTGGGCAATTTTCCCCCGCTCAATCTTGGAGAGGTGCCCCTGGGTGACATGGCGGTCCGGCTTGGATGCAGTTGCAATCTGTAGAAAGCTGCTGAGCGGCGAACCCATAGCAGCGACTACACGGTAACGCTACCGTATGTAGAAACTTGCTGGGCGGCGAAAACCTGAAAAATCGTGACAATCCTCAAGAATTTCAGTTCAGAAGTGCTGAAGCACCAGGTAAGGTTTAGAAAGAATTGAGTGAGGAAAAGGAGGTATCTGTCCAGCGATAACAACTTCTTGTGCCAAGCAGCTTGGATGCTAGCTGCAATCAGCTGCATAGAAGAAAGAATAGTTGTTGACCAAACCCTTTTGGCGCATTAGAATTTGGCGCCTTCCTCGGAATACCTCGCGTCGTGGCACTTTGAACAGAGTGTTTGGAAGCTGGGAAGATACCTTCGCTTGTCCAACTGAGCTTCGCAGCGGAGGAGATTTTCGGTTTTATCCGCGGGCGGCAACTCTCGCTGCCGCAGACACAGAATCTACACTTAACAAATTTCAGGTCTTCTTTCTTGCCTTCGACCAACGGGCACGAATCGCTTTCTGGGCAATCGCTCGCCGCTGTTCCGGGGTCAGTTTGCCTATGAGGCTCGCGCTCTTTGTTTCGCATTTTATTTGCCCTTAAGGGCAACTCTTCAGAACCTCCAGAGTCTAAGTAAATAGGACTCTTTTACATGAAAAACACGACGTTTTATGACATGCTCTGGGAAGTTCCTCCGGGCAAAACTATCCGGCTGAGGTCCTTTACCGGAGATCAGTGGTACAAAATCGATCTCGACAATAGAACCTGCACCTGCGCCAAGTTCATCGAGACGCATGAAATTTGCAAGCATCTTAATTCCCTCGGCATCTACAGCAGACAGAGGCCATTCGTTGCAAGAAGTCACCCCACGTTCTCACAAGCACTCTCCGGGATGGTGAAGTCGATTCGACTGAGGAAGATTGAGGATGCCATCTATTGGTTGGTGTATCTGGACACTTTCAAAGAACCCCACATCGGTTTAGAACTGCGCGACGAATTTTGATCGGGTCGGCAGAAGACGGTCATTCGATTTCTGTGATGGAACAGGTTGTCAAGTCATTCAGGAGGATCAGTAAAACCCAAGCTGACCTTGAAGAACTCGCCGCTGAAGTTCTGAGGATTTGCAGAGTTCCGAATTGGTGGAATCCGGGCACTGGAGGTCACGACTACATCTATTCTGGAATGCTGGGGCACCGAAAGCTCGCCTATCTCTCGCGGACTATCACGGCGGGATCCCTTCCTAAGCTGATCGAGCAAGGCATCGAGGAAAAAGCAAAGCCAACAGCATTAGCCGGAGTCATGGGACTTTCGGAAATACGAATGGGCGCAAGCAAACAGGCAGAGTTGGTGTCAGCTTTGGCAAAGAGGAACAGACATGATTTGGCGGAACGGCTCACTCAGGTTCATTTGCGCGCTCGATCGGCCCTATCAAGCGATAACAATTTTTTGTGTCAGGCGGCTTGGATGCTAGCTGGCGGCAACAGCCCAGTGGCAGACGTGCTCCATCCAGTCACAGGTGCCGAAGTCTCAGAATCAATCGAAAAGGCCAGAGCCAGATGGAGAGACCCGCAGCCGATCCCCGGCTGGTGCTGCGACGGAGTCCATTCCGCTGGAAACGATGTTAGGTTCATGGGGACGTGGGAACACATGAATGCAGTTTGCAGAGCGTTTTCGCACTATGGAAGGGTCGATCCAGAGGACGAATGGCTGCCGGAATTTCAGAGTTATAACGGTCTGATCATCCAGACGACGAGCGAAGGAAATTGCGCTCAGTTGCACGGCGAGCGGCAGGATTGAAAAAAGAGAAAATTCTCGACCCATGGGTCGAGCACACACTTTCTCTGAACTTTTATTTTAATATCTCTTGACATCGAAAAGAAAAAATAATGCTCGAAAACGAGCAAAAAAACTGTCCGGTGATATTGCCTCCCGTTTTAATCCAAAGATTTTGTGCTGAGCGAACCTTTCAGCCGCTCCTGCAATCTCGTTCCATCTTTACTTATATGCGTCTGAACTAGTCAAGAGAAAGGCTTCACAAATTCGGGCGACGCTCTGCTTCGCCGCGATCGTCTCAAGTTCCCTCTTCAGATCAGAGCGGACTCTCCCGTTAATAGCCAATCGACGGATTTTCCGAACTCTTGCCTAATGATAGGACCATGGTTGGCAGCGCTGCAGCCAGGTTAGCTTGTGAGTTTCAGAAAACCGAAGAGCGCCATCATGAAGGCGAACCATGAAACCACAGGGAGAACGAAGCATCGAAGCTCTGCCACCTGGAGGGGGCTGGATGTCAGGAGAATATTCCTGGCGTTCCAACGGGGAGTTTTCTCACTTGACATCCCCCTCCACGTTAACCGTTGCTGCGTACGACGGCTTACCCGTGTACTTTCAGGTGATCGCACCCTGGGACCGGCCTTGGTGAACCAACGTTGCAAGCCAATCAAATCTCGTCGCGGACATGTTCAGTAGCCGTCCGGCCCAGTTGCACCCTGGGGTCCTTGCGGTCCCCGTGGGTTAGGCCGAGCGTTGACGTATCACAGGACTAGGGCAGAAAAAAGGGAGCCGGAATTCTGGCTCCCTATGATGCACGTGACCCAAGGTTAGAAGGTGAACTGCGCCCCCAGGCGGATGTGGCGTGAGATCTGCCAGAGGTTCGGCAGCCCGTACATCCCGTTCTTAACCATCCCGGCTGCGTTGGCGTCCGCCTGCGCGTTGTACCCGGTCTCAGCTGCCTGGTAAAAAGCGGCGCCGTTGAAAATACTCTGTCCGCCTGGTAACATCACCGACCCGAGGTCATTCGAGTTGAATCCCTCCCAGTACGAGGTAACGGAGTGCTGATTCAACAGGTTGGTAAAGGTTGCGTTAAGGCTCAGTACCTGGGCCTCGTTGTTCTTGTTCACCTTGATGGAATGTTGAAGGTTGAAATCGGTCTGGGTATACCACGGCGTGCGGCGCGCATAGGGAGTACCGAACGTGATGTTTCCGAACGCGTCCTGGTTTGCGTTGACCCAGTTGCCGCGGCCAAAGATGTACGTGGCCTCGAGAACGGCTGGGGTGGCTGGGCCAGCTGCGACCGCGTAACCCACGTCTGTAAACGCACTCATCGGGCTGCCGGAATAGGCAACCTGGAAGATTCCGAAGGTTGTGGTGTTGTTTCTGAGGCCTCCTTTCCAAGGTAACAAGTAGTACGCGTATCCCTTGAACGCATTTGGACGATCCGTCGGCAGAGGCCCATCATTGGACTTGCCATTGGCTCCGAAGTAGTAGAACGGCTCATCGAACGAACGGGTGGTGTCGGGCGAGTTGCGTCCGGTGATGCCGCCGTCGGTTTGGTCGGTGGTGGTGAGTCCGGCATAGTTGCCCCACAGCCGGCTCCAGGTGTAGCTGAACATTCCGGACCAGCCCCTGCTCTGCATCTTGGTCAGCCGCAATTCCAGACCATCGTAGTTGCGGATGGCCTGGGGGTTGTTTGGGCACCCGGTACAGGTACCAAACGCGCCCGTGGGGTTAAATGCGGCTGTGCCCGGGCCGTAGGCGTCACCAATCGAGGTTAAGTAGCTGGCGTAACCGTTGAGGGTCTTGTTCACACCTTGGCCAGGATTGACAACGTTATAGATTTCGAAGGCGTTCGGGTCGGACAACGAAGCGTCCTCAATCACGTGGTCAAGGCGGCGGCGGTCATAGCGAGCCTCGAACGCCCAGTCCTTGTTGATCTGGTAGTCCCAGCCCGCGACGTACTCGTGCTGGCGATAAGGCAACACCCCCGGCGCGATCGGCTCCTCCGGACGAAAATTGATGTTTTCAATCAGCCCAACGCCGGTTTTGGCGTCGATCAGGGACGCCGGGGTTACGCCGCCAACAAAGTTGGCTCCCACGGTGGAGATGCCCGTCGGGCAAGCGCGGTCGTTGACGAAGGTAAGACTGATATCAGGGTTCGCGAACTTGCCTCCCGAATCTGGACCGAGCGGATAGACGCAATTCTCAAAGCCCTGCGCGCCCCACGATGTCTGGGCGAGCAGCAGCTTCATGACGTCGTTGGTGACACCATAGCTGCCAAAGATTTTCATCTTGCCGTCCCGCGATCCCCATGCCGCTCCCACACGAGGAGCAATCTTGTCGCCCCATGAGAAGTTGATGGTCTTGATACTGCTAATCCCTATTCCCGGAGGGGCGGGCAGGTTTTCTTTTTCGATACGGATGCCGAGGTTGAGGGTCAGGCCATGTCCAATCGTCCAGGCATCCTGCACGAATAAGGCATGGTTATGGTCGACGGCAGGTACTGGCACGCCAGCGGGATTTTTCAGCACGGTGGCGAAGTCAACGACAGTAGTGTAGCCGTATTGGCCCGCGCAGGTGGTCCATTCCGCCGTCAGAAGACCGCAGTTGGCGGCACCGGTGGTTGTGCTCGGTCTGTAGCCCTGGGCCCCCGCGGTATTACCAGGGTATATGAATGCTTGAGGAACGTTGCCGTGCTGATTAATCAAGTTGGATAGTTTGTTGAATTGGTAGCCAGCCTTGATGTTGTGGGTTCCCCACCAGCCGCCCTTAAAGAACGCCACGTCTTGGTTGAACTGGTAGTGCTTGCTCGCATTGACCTCAGTGAAGTTTGAATTATAGGGATCAGTGGTGGTGCCAAAAGGAAGCGCCAGAGTGGTTGGCAGGGGATTGCCCGCGTTATCTGTTCCGCCCGTGCCATTGGTTTGCCAAGCAAGGTCTACACCCGTGGTCGGCCAGCCAAAGTCGTGATAGTTGGTGAAGAAGTAGCCGTAGCGAGTGGTGGCGACGATTTTCGGGGTCAGAGTGATATCGGCGCCAATGTTGTAAGTCGCGTTCGGGTTCGAAAAACCGAGACCGTGCGAATACTGAGTGATCGGACTATTGATGAAGGAATTTAGATAACTCGGATTCGCCGCCTGGGACGCAATCGGATCTGCTGCCGGCAAGCTGTCCCCGCTCTCGCGCTGGTACTGGTATAGCCACGAACCAAAGACGCGGATCTTCTGGGTCAGTGTGGCGTCAAGGCGGCCAGTACTGAAGTACGTCTGCTGGTCTTGGGTGAAGTGTTGAAGCCCAAGGCCAAGGGGCAGATTTAGCGGGTTTGTGGTATTAGAGAAATCCACGACTCTACCCAGGGAGTTATACTGTGGCGCAAAACCCAGGAAAAACCACAAGCGGTCCTTCATGATCGGGCCGCCAACGGTGAAACCGGACTGAAGGATGCGGTAGTGGTCTTGCTTCGGTTGGTAGATCTGCGCATCGTCGTCAAAGCCAGGCCCACTTGCAGAAGCCCCAAACGTGCTTCCAAGCGGATCGTAACGCAAGGTGCCATTCGGAGTGCCGTTCAGCCCGTCGGTTTCAAAGGTGGTGAAAAGAGAGCCGTGGTAGGCATTGCCACCCTTCTTCATGACCACATTGACTACGCCGCCCAGGGCGCCACCGTGTTCGGCTTCGATACCCGAACTCTTGACTTGGACTTCCTGAATGAACTGGAAGGGCACGTTGGCGTTGGAAGCGCCGCCAGAGATGTTCTCCGTGTCCTGGCCTTCCACAAGGTACATGTTCTCCGAATCCGCGCCGCCGCCGACAGAGAAACCCACGGACAAGCCGTTGCCAGCGCTGCCCGGCGGGGAACCACCGGCGTTGCCGGTCATGCCGGCCGACCCACCCATAAGAGGTTCGTTGCGCGCCATCGGCGCGTACTGAATCACCGACTGAAAGCTGTAGCCGTGAGGAGTGTCATTCAGCGTTTCGCTGGTGAGGTTGGTCTGGTTCGTATTGGTGGTGACATCGATCACCGGCGCTTCACCGGTCACTTCCACCACCGTGCCGGCTGCGCCTACGGCTAGAACCAGATCCAGCGTGGGAAGGTGTCCCACTTCGATCGCGATACCTTCGCGCTTCAATTCAGAGAACCCCAAGGCCTTCACCATCACCGTGTAAGTGCCCGGTGGCAGGTTGGCGAAGCGATAGTAGCCGCTGCTGTCAGTCGTGAGGTTCTTCTTCCCCACCAGCGAACTGCCGGTCACTTCAATTATGGCATTGGGAACCACAGCGCCGCTAGCGTCTTTTACTGTTCCTTGCAGTCCGCCGGTGGTTTCTTGCCCAAACATATTGGCAACCAGCAGCAACGAGAACACACAAACGGCAAACATCCCGAACTTCGTTGAAGCACGACTCATAGTGTTGTCTCCGTAAATGCACGATTGTGGTTAAGGAGCGAATCCGATCTGAGTAATGCAATCCGCGATCCAGTTTGGAGGGAAATACCTGAAACTACGGAACTCAGGCACGACTGAGAAATTCGCGGTCTTGAACTTACTAAGTCTCAACAGAACCAGAAATCCAGGAACGACTATTCTTTATGGATATCTGTAGAAACGTTCAGAGAATCGTGTGAGATTCAGTAGGCGGCAGTGGAGTAAATAAACCGACTGGTACATCGGAGTCCTCGTCCGGCAGTCGATTTGCGCTGGGCGGGAGGAACGCTGCGGGAACACTTTTCGTCCGTGGCAACCGGAGCGGTTACATCGATGGTTCACACACGTGGTTCACACCAGAGTGTTTCAAACAAAGCTCTGGCAACGGCTTTCGGGAGCGCTTGAGAGCACGGCTAAGCAGTTGGGCCTGAAGAGGGTGACAGACAACGCGCGGATACACCGACCTCCCCCGTGTAGCACCGTCGGGAGGCGTCCAACCTTTTTCCGCTAGTAGCTGGTCTAAGTATTGCGTGTGCAGACTTCCGGATGGCTATACCTAGCTGTTATGCTGGGCGCGCGCAGGATAACCATGGCCCGGGAAGGCCTTCGACCATCAGTTCGCCCCGGAATGTCACTCGCTATGATCAGACCGACGAAAATCGTCGGTGCCGATCCACGACTCGGCAAGAAGATGTAGATTCTTTTTGTAAGTACGAGTGACTGTATATTTCTTGCCCCCCTTTACGCGCAGCACGTACTCCCCTGTCGACAACGACTGGATCTCTTCAACTGAGGCAGCATTCACCAGAGACGATCGATGGATCCTGACAAATCCAAACAGACTCAACTTCTCTGCTATCGTTGAAATCGACTCGCGCAGCAGGTACCCGCTTGATTTGAGTTGCAGCAAGACATAGTGACCTTCGGCTTCCACAGCGACGATGTCCGCAGAGTCGATAAATAGAATCTTCTTTCCTGCCCTGATCGCGATCCGGGAAGCCGACCCTTTCGTAGCAATGTGTAGTTGCGGTGACATTCCCATCACGATTGCAACTCCTTCTCCCTCTTCCAGCAATGCTGCGCCTCATGGCACGGGAAGCTACTCACTCCCTAAACCTGAGAGTCCATTGCGGAATCCACGGGATGGAAGCTTCCATCTTCAACACCTGAAACCCACACCCACGCACGGGGGCCATTGTCGCGAGGGACTGTGCGGGCTTCTCCGTATTGCACGAGTCGGCTGAGCACTGTGGTAACCTCGGCAACCAGATTCTTGGAACACGGCAGATCTAGCATTGCTCGCTGTTGAATCTGTTCGCACACATTTCGTACAGTCAGGGGGCAGCCAGCGTCCATTAACACCTTACGGCACGCCTGGGTAATCCCCGGTCGCCGTACCAAGGCCTTGCCATTCACCAATTCGCGTAAGTCATCACTTAGTTCATCGTCGCCGAACAAATTGCATAGCCCCACGATCGTTTGCTTGATTGCGCCAATGCGCTTCGTGATCTCGGCACGCTGTTGGATGAGTCGCCGCAGTTTATCGTGCGCAACCTTGACGATCACTTGAACATCCAGGGCATCGCGATTCGCGAGACTTCCAAAGCTGTCTTCATCACCGCTGGCAGACTCGAACTCCATGAAACTCCCTCCGACACGACCTTCATCTACCTATCTCGAGTGAAGCCATGCTGGGATAGGTTGTTTGAAATGAGCCACTATGAGCTGGGACCGTCCGCCAAATAGATCCGCGAGCGTTTCTTTCCCATGCGGGGCAGCGAACAGATACCTTCTCAACTTTGACCAGGGCAACACGCGGCGCTGGCGGTTCAAATCGTCGCGCAGCCGTGTCAACTTGTTCTCCTGGACTAGTAATTCTCTGCGGGCACGCAGCCATTCTTCCGACCTCACGATTCTGGAATATTGCACTGCGTTGCTTGGCATCGCGAATTCTCTCCTTTGAATCTGATTGTGAAACCCTTCGGTATCCGCGATGGGTTACAAGCAAGACGGAAACCTTCGCAAAAAACATCCGTATATCCTCGACCAGAAGATCAGGCTGCTCAAGGGCCGCAAAGTGACCACCCTTCGGCATCTCCGTCCTTTGTACTACGTTGTATGTCTGAGTAATCCAGCTAAACGGACAGGCAAATACCTCCTTTGGAAAATCCGCGTACGCCACGGGAGTCTCCAGGCGTGGCAGTGGCGCCATTTCTCCGCCGGTGAGCCGGTGCTCACGATAGATTCGCATCGCGGAGCCAACCGTATCGGTCGCCCAATAGAGAGTGACATCGGTCAGAAATGTGTCGCGGTCCACTGCTGTAAGAAAATCGCCGTTATTGTCAGTAAGCAGTTGAAATCTAGTGATCATCCAGGCCAACCACCCGACCGGGGAGTCCGCCAGGGCATAGGCAACGGTCTGCGGTTCAGCGGCCTGAATTCTGTAAAAGCTGCTTTCTTCGCGGTCAAAGTACGAAAACCGTCTCCGCTCCGAATCGCTCATTTGCGCAACTGCTTCCGGGTTCGGCGGATCCGCGGGAAGAAGGTTCAGATGAAGGCCGATCACGTGCGCGGGTGCTTGGTAAGCCATGTCGCGCGCGATTTCCGAACCCCAGTCGCCGCCCTGGATACCGTACTTGGAATAGCCCAAACGATCCATCAGAACGACCAGAGCCTTCGCCATCCGCCGTGGATCCCAACCCCGAGTTGTGGTGGGTCCGGAGAATCCAAATCCAGGAAGCGAAGGAATGATGACGTCAAATGCCGGGCTATTTTTGTCCCTGGGATGAGTAAGTGGCTCGATGAGTCCCAGAAACTCCACAATCGAACCGGGCCAACCGTGAATCAACATCAGGGGTATGGCATCCGTTCGCTCGGACCGTTGGTGGATGAAGTGGATTTCCTGCCCATCAATTTCTGTCGTGAACTGGTCAAAGCGGTTGATCTTGGCTTCTTGCGCGCGCCAATCGTACTTGTTCTGCCAATAATCCGCGAGTTCTCGGACCTTCTTGATGTCGGCACCGTATTCCCATGTCGTGCCCGAAAGTTGATCGGGCCATTTGGTTTCCGCCAAACGGCGCCGAAGACCAATGAGAACCTGGTCCGGAACATGCGCTTTGAACGGGAGAATTGTGGCAGGCTCCGGCTTTGCCGTCACTTGCGCTTGCCCAAGCGCAACTGACGAGGACAAAAGCAACGCGGCCAGCAGAAGCCTCTCACACTGCGAGACTGTTTTTTCCGATCTCTCGAACCGAGTTTTCATGATGCTCTCACCTTTCCAGGGGCAGACATCATCATTGCGCTCCTGACGTTAGTAATTCATGTGTCCCTACATGTAGGGAGCAGCAGTTCCATCAGACCACCGGCCCACGGGAATCGCGAACAGGGTAATTGGCGCTATAGGATCCTGTTGTAAAAGAATGATTGGGGACCGGGACACGTTCGCGCCCCAGCTGGCAGGGTCCGTGCGCGGGACAAAGAACATAACGTGGGCGAGATTATGGTCGCCCCGGTCGGTTAGGTAGGCCTGTTTGGACATCATGTAGGCCATCCCGCCCGGCTCCAGCGGCGGGAGTTTTTTCCTGGCTTCCGCGGCCTTTAGTTTCTCGATGATTTGCTCCTTAGGGACACCAGCCAAAACCAGCTCCGTCCGCATTTTGGTGAGAGGCAGAGCTGACCCAGCGCTTGCCGGGTTGTAGCAGACGGGACTGCGGCTCTTGGGGTTCCAAAATTCTGGGCTCTCGAAAAGGGGCCGTCCAGCCGCGTTCCACAAGACAGACAAAACCGCTCTTGCCTTCGACGGCAGTTTCGTATCCGTGCCGTCCCATGACCAGAACGGTCGCGTCGCGAGAGATGTCTTCGGGAGCGGCAGTCCGCGCCAGGGCTATTTCGGCATTTCGCTCCATCAGGTATTGCTCAAGTGGGGCCATGATCGGATAGGGCGTTTTGGCGTCCTGCGCCCGTGTGGGTAGGGCAATTCTGAGAGCAAAAATAACCGCAAAAATTAGGGCAGCAACTGCATTGAATTCTTGACCGTTCATCACTTCCTCTTTAGTTGCCGTGATCGTGGCGTTCGCATACGTTGTTGTGTGTCTCTAATTAAGCGGTGCCGGCGTCCCATCCGACCACACGCCCGTAAGCACCATGTACACCTCGACTGGTTCCGGGTGGCCGTTGAACTGTGGATTGAGGAGTATGGGGGAGTTGTCCAGATTCACACCCCAGTTCGCGGTGTCCATGAGTGAGGTGAAAAACATCACGTGGGCCATGTTGTGAGCCCCATCGCTAGTGATGCTCTTGTCAGTCAGGTAGGTCTGCTTCGACATCATGAAACTCATCGCGCCTGGCTCCACGGGAGGCAATTCTTTCTTGGCGTACGCGGCCTTCATGCCATCGGCCATTTGCGCTGGAGATAGCCCGGCCAATGCCATCTTCGCTCTCAGGTAAGCAATAGGTAGAGCCGAGCGCGCAGCTTGTGGGTTGTAGCAACCCGCACCGCGCACTTTGGGGTTCCAAAACTGTGGGTTGTTATCGAATGGGCCCATCCAGGATCTTTCCACGTCACACACGAAACCGTTCTTGCCTTCGACGGCGGTTTCGTAGCCATGGGGCCCGAGAACTATTACCGTTGCGTCGCGGGATATGGATTCCGGGGCTGCGCTTCGCGCCAGCGCAATCTCCGCGTCGCGATCCATGAGGTACTGGTCGAGCGGTGCCATGCTTGGATACTTTGCCTTGGCATCCTGCGCACATGCGCACAGGGCCGACCCCAGAGCAGTAGCCAAAACGAAGATCAGAAAGGCACCCACTGCGAACCTCTTCCAGTTCATAAGTTTGTCCTGAGGCCAGTAATTCTTGCGAGTGCGAAGCCGTTCTTCCGGCCCACGATTGTGGAAGTGTTGCACCGCATTGCTTGTCATCGTGAATTCTCTCCTTTGAGTCTGATTGTGATACCTGTCGGCATATCCTGCGAATGAACTTCGTCGAAAAAAGATGCTCACGGCTCCGGTTGGGGTTACGCTAGTTGCTATCATGGCTAAGGTCGGAATGCAGCATTCGGGGCACATAGGGGTTTCCCGCTAGTTGCCAGAAAAATCTATAACACAACTAGTTAATATATGCAACTAGTTGTACAATGATTGAGGTACTAGGAATGCCAAGTCGGAGTGGAGGTAGAGTGCGGACGGATCACAGGTCAGAGTGCGTTATCAACCAAACGGTCGAAATGTTTGGCGACAAATGGAGTCTGCTCGTCATCCGCGACATCATTTTCGTGAACCGAAGGCATTTTCGCGAGCTCCTGACCAAGTCTATGGAAGGGATTGCGTCGAATATTCTGGCCGATCGTCTTCATAGGCTTATCGAGCAAGGGATCATCGTCAAGTCTGATGACGCCAGCCATAAACAGAAAGTCATTTACAGTCTTACGGAAAAAGGCATCGGGTTGCTTCCTCTTCTGATGGAGATGGTTGTATGGGGGCACAAGTATTTGCCGGACTCCACGCTGACGGGTCTAGCTCAGGTCCTGGAAGAAGGAGGACCTAAGCTATGGGCAGAATTTATGGCTGAACTTCGCGAAACACATCTTCGGGCGTCAAGCGAAAAAAACACGGCCCGGCGCCCGACGAAGTCTACGCGTATTTCTGCAATGCAGAAGCTTCGGGCGGCTTACGAACCGGCACTGGTTAAAAGGAAACAGTAGCGCGACCGTTCGCGTCGATATCAGCGCTACTGGCAAGTGGTTTATCTGGAGTCGCTACTCGCCATCCTCTACGACCCCGGAAGCTTTCCGCAGATGGACCAGGTTCTCCAGGCGCTCCTCACGGCGCGGAAGCCGAAAGGAGGAATCCGCCATGATTGTCAATGGCATATCGCGTCGAAGCCTTCTCAAAGTTGGAGCGTGCACATTAGCCGGGGACTTGTTCCTGGGCGCGGGAACCCATTTCCGATGCGGGATTTTATTTGCGCGAGAACGAGAAAACTGGGCAAGTGCTAGGTGTGAAGGGGATGTCGGTACCCAATAAGAAAACCACCAGTGGCGAACGGAAATGTCTGCAGCATCAAATGGTGGAGGAGTTGGCGATGAAGAAGAAGTCGTAGGCGAATAGTGGTAAAACAGCGCGATCTAGAAAGGCACAAGTTTCTGAGACGCGGGCGAGGTTTGCCCCAGCCGCTGGAGTACGATGTCGTTGCCGGAGCCGGCCAGCGAGTTTGAACGTTTCCAATGAAATGGAAGTCGAAGAAATTATCGCGACCGAGCCCGCCACGTTGGAGCAGAGCTTTGTAGCCGAAATACATCGTTGGTTAGCAATTCCCAAGGAGAACAGTTACGCAGCTGGATCCCCTCGTTCGAGGAAAGCCGCCAGTCTCGCTTGTTCATCGTACAGGCCTGAACAAACGCGGAGCCCAGCCGCTCTGGCGAGGACCTCGTGAATCCTCGCCAGAAAAGCATGAACGGCTGTGGAAGGCCTCGGACGATCGCAAAGTGTAAGTCGTCCTACGGGTTCCGGATAAATCCGTGAGACACGCCGTTTCCGTCGATCTCGTAGCCGGTTATCGCACCTGATGCATTGTCCAATAGCGGAAAGGTACCTTGGCCCGCCGCCGTGCCTACGCCAGGAGCGTCGAAAGTACTTATGGCACCATCGGTTTGACGAACGAACCCATGACGCACACCATTGTCATCAATATAACTGCCAGTGATCGTCCCTTCGGAGTTAATGCCCTGGGGAGAAGTGCCTTGGCCAGGTCCAGTGCCCGCGCCTGGAACGTCGAACGTGGTGAAGTTTCCGTCAGGGGCGCGCACGTAGCCGTGAAGCACAGAGCTGGAATCAGCGTAGGGTCCCGGGATTGTCCCCTGGGAATTGAGGCCGTCGGTGTCAGTGCCCTGACCTGGTCCGGTGCCTGCCCCGGGAGCGTCGATGCTGGTAATGGTGCCGTCTGGAGTTCGCACATAACCATGGAGGGCATTATTCGCGTCGATGTAAGCGCCCGTGACCGCTCCTTCTGCATCAAGCCCAATTGTGGTCGCCGTACCCGTGCCTTGGCCGGCCCCAGTACCTGCGCCAGGAGCCTCGAAAGTCATGAAAGTGCCGTTAGCCGCTCGCAAGTAGGCGTGAGCCAAATTGTTCGCGTCAAAATAGTATCCCGCAATCACTCCGGCTGGATTGATGTTGGCCCCAAGTGTACCCACGCCGGCGCTCGTGCCGGCGCCTGGAGCATCAAACGTCGTGAAGGTGCCGATGGCTGCCCTCTCATAGCCGTGCATGACACCGCTTCCGTCTATGTAATATCCGGTGATAGTACGTGCCGGATTAAGACTGGAGGCGAAGGTTCCCTGACCGGAACTCGTGCCCGCGCCGGGAGCGCTGAACGTGGTAAAGGTACCGTTCCTGATGCGCAGGAATCCGTGAGCCACACCGGATGAGTCGACGAAGTATCCAAAAGTCTCGCCGGCGGGGGTAATACCTTCCGCCAAGGTGCCTTGGCCTGCGCCGGTTCCAGCACCCGGGGCATCAAACGTGATGATGTTCTGCGCACGGGCTAGGCCGAGACTCAAAAGCACTACACCCGCTGTCCGCAATATCTGTAACGGTCGATTCATAGTCTCCTCCAAATGAAATGATTAAGTTGCTAGAGCTGGTGAAAGCAGACTGCGACCACGTGAACTTCCCTCAAATCGATGTGGTTGCGACACCAAAGGAGTTCGGGTCTGACGTGTTATTAGCCATGCACAGAATTTCGCCTTCTGGGCACACGTGTGAGCTCAGGTAAACTTGGAAGGGGATGCCTAGTTCCCAGTCGCATCGCTCAACGCCGTGCCAAAGCGCCGCTCGGGTGATCCCACAGTGAACAGTTTGCCCTCGCGATGCGGCAGTGTCAGCACCCGTGAGTTAGATCGCCGACATCAACCGCCTTGTTCACCGTGACCAGTGACTCAGGTGTCCTCTCCTGGATATGCACACCTCCTTCAGTGCAAAGCGATCGACAACAGTGGCCCTAAGCGATGGGGGAAGGCTGCGGGCTTCCGACTCGATTGCTGCACAGCTCCAGTTTCGACTACTATATTTGGGCCAATCAGTGGTCTAACGCAATAGCCATTTTGATCGAATTTGAGGGGACCATCTTGCGCAGGACGCGATGAAGAAAGTTTCCTCCGCCATCGTCCCGGTCATCACGATTGACCGCGAAGCGCAGTTGCCGCTCCACCGCCAAGTCTACGATCGCTATCGCGCTGCCATACTGGACTGCAGCTTGCGGCCTGGGCAACGAGTTCCTTCGACTCGCACGCTCGCATCCGAATTGGGAGTCTCCCGCACCCCCGTCGTGGATGCATATGCACAGTTATTGGCCGAAGGCTACTTCGAGAGCCGGGTCGGCGATGGAACCGTAGTTTCCCGTTCTCTCGCGGCTCAGATTAGAGGGTTGGAACCGAGAAGTTCTCGCTGTGCAAGCCTCCGGTCAGGCCGTCGTCCGCGGGCTTTGCGCGCCCCCAAGCTGGGAAGGGTTCAAACCGGCCCCCGTCAACGTGGACACGGCGCATTTTGTTGCGGCCAAGTGCCCTTCGAGCATATTCCCTTGCAAGTCTGGAATCGCTTGATAATGCGTCACTGTCGCAGTACATGTGCGACATCTCTGGACTATGGGGATCCCATGGGTTCAAGAAACCTTCGAGAGGCGATTGCGGTTTACTTGCGGACCGCGCGAGGAGTGCGCTGCGACTCCGATCAGATCATGATCGTCTGCGGATCGCTGCATGCGATTGAAATTTCGGCGCGCTCTCTACTTGAGCCTGGCAGCCGGGTTTGGGTGGAGGAACCGGGCTATCCTTTCGCAAGAAATACCCTTGCCTTGCATGGCTGTCGGATCGTACCGGTTCCGGTAGACGGGGAAGGCCTCGTTGTCAACGTCGGCATCAAGAAATGTCGCGAGGCCCAGGCTGCTTTAGTCACTCCGTCGCACCAGTGCCCTCTTGGCGTCACGATGAGCGCTGCGCGCCGCCTCCAACTGCTGGAGTGGGCAGAGGACTCGGGCGCGTGGATTATCGAAGACGACTATGACAGTGAGTATCGCTATGAAGGCATGCCGATTGCCTCGTTGCAGGGACTCGACCGCAATTCCCGAGTGCTCTACACGGGAACCTTTAGCAAAGTCCTGTTTCCTTCTTTGCGGCTGGGTTACCTGGTCTTGCCCCCCGACTTGATCGAGACTTTTCAAGAGGTGAGGATGGCCATGGATATGTTTTCGCCAGCCTTTTATCAGGAGGTTTTGGCAGACTTCATTCGCGAAGGGCACTTCTCCCGCCATATTCGCAGGATGCGATCGCTTTACGCGGAGCGTCGCATGACGTTAATTGAATGCTTGCGGCAAGAGTTGGGTTTGATAGGCGAAGTGTCGGGAGCCCATGCAGGCACGTACCTGGTCCTGACCCTAACCGGAATCTCTGACCGAGTGATTGCTCAACGCGCCGCCGGCCGCGGTCTTTGGCTTTTACCCTTGTCGTCTTTTTGTGCCAGTAAGCCTTCACGGCAAGGGTTGGTTCTCGGTTATGGCAGCACGCCGGTGGAGGAAATACCAAAAGCGGTGAGAAAGCTACGCGAAGTCCTAGCAGGCTTAGGAAAAAGGAATGATCCGACTTAGATTCCCTCCAGTTCATGCTCACCTACCAGTACATCCGTATCGTCGAACTCAATCTGCATGTCGATGATGTGCGTAATCCCCGGCGCGCGATACTGCCGCCATATTATTTGCGTTCCAGATTCCGCCTCCGACCGCGATCCGGTCTGTTACCCACGTAATTTCCATTCCCACCCTGCGTCGCGTGCCGCGAACATACCTGACCGCTTCGAACTTCCGGAAGCTACTTGGAATCTACAGCGCGATCCGTTGCTGCCAAGACCAGCTTCCCTTTTGCCCGGGTGCGCCCGTGGGGAAACCAAAAGTACCCGGCCCATCTATTGCGCACTGCGACTCCCGCGTTTCATTCTACGGTATTCTTCATGGTCAAGGCCCTTATACCAATGGGGGCCGTGGAAGACTGTCTGATTAGCGCATTGCTATATGGACCGTGCTATACTCCAAGCTATGAAATTCCGAGTGCTGCAAGACAACCTCCGCGCAACTCTTTGGGAGCGCATCGACGAAGGCGATCTGACCGGCCTCCGTCTGGCACAACAGACGGGATTCAAGCAGGCTCATATCTCTAACTTCTTGAATCGCAAGCGCGGCCTGAGCCTCGAGGGCATGGACCGGGTCCTGGCCGTCCAGCATCTTTCGGTGCTCGATCTGCTCGACCCCGCCGAGGTTAACAAGCGCGCCTCCATCGTGCCTCCCAGCAATGACGAGTTCCAGAACGTCCTTCTCACCGACGGAACCGTCGCCGCCACCCATCCGCTGATCACCAGCATGAACGTCAAGGAAATCCTGAAATTCAAGAAAAGCTTTCTTAAGAAGCTGAAAGCCGAGACCGAAGGCGATCGTGAGCAGTGGGAGCGCTTCGTGCTCATCAAAGTCGACGCCCGCGAAGGCATGAGCATGTACCCGCGCCTTCTGCCCGGCGCCACCCTCCTCATCGACCGCCACTACAACTCACTCAAGCCCTATCGTAAGGGTGAATTCAACATGTATGCCGTGCTCAAGAACGAGAGTTGCACGGTGAAATACGTGGAAACGGCCGGCAGTCACCTGATTCTGCGGCCCCACAATCAGGCCTATCCCATCGACGTCATGACCATGGAAGATGGCAAATCCGCCTCCGATTACCTGGTCGGCCGCGTCTGCCACGTCGGAATCGAAACCTAAAGACAGTTCTCAGTTCTCAGAGTTCGCTCCCGCGATTTTACGGAGAACCTGGGAACTGAGATCTGCCTTCCTACTGCTCACCCAGGCTGTCGAACATCTTCGCAAGCTTGTCTGCCGTGGCACGGTAAATTACATATCCGCCGCCCGCATCAGTGGTTTCGCGAAACAATAACTCTCCCCGGCCGTCTCCATCCGCATCTACCACGTCAATCAACTCCAGGCGCGGGGTTACGTCGAGGTGGAATTTGTCGGTCACTCCTGAATACAGCTTGCGCAGATTGCCGTAGATGTCGGTTCGAGCCGCCAGCGTGATCGAGTACTGTTCGGGCGCGGCTGCCGCTCCCGGGGCGGGCGGAAGGTGCGCCTCCGCACTCAGGATCATCACCGGCTGGTTGTTCGCCCACACATCGAAGGCCCGAAACTGAATGTTCTCGAACGCCGGCTGCACGGGCTTTGCCGGGGCCTTGCGGCCTGTGGGGGCTTTCTTAGCGGCAGGTGGCGGCATGGCCGGAATTTGGTTCCTGGCCAGCGCATTCGCGTATACCCGGACTTCATCGGCAGCGAGGGCGAGCATCTGATTGCGCCGCTCTTCCTCCTCGCCGGTCTTCCAATAAAACCTGTAGGGCCGCGGATCGGGTCCACCCGCATCGGAAATTGCCGGCACAAGCTTCACCGGTTCAGCGCTGGCGCCGGCTGCTCCTGGAGAATCAGGTTTGCCAGTCTTCGTTTTGTCGGCCGGCGACTTATCAGCCGGGGAAGCTTCGTCTTCTTGCGGCGCGGACTGCGTGGGCTTGCCGCGACGCAGCGTGGGACGATAATAGTTGTCCGAGGTTTGACCTTGAGAAGCTTGGCCTTGTGAAGCTTGACCCGGCGACGCTTGGCCCGGCGACGTTTGCGCCGCCGCTGGCGTTGGCTGCTTGGCTCCCTGGTCAGCGGGTTTGTCAGAGGCCGGCGGAGTTGTGGGCTTCGGTGCGTCCTGGCCGGTGGACGCGCCAGCAGACGAACCTGAAGACGAACCGCCCGCCGGCTGCGAGGGCGCTGGAGACGCGGCCGCCCCGGCTTTCTCCGATGGGCCTGCCGCTGCGGGAGTGCTGGAACCCGATGCGGGACTCTGGTTCGACGGCGCGGCAGGTTTCGTTGTCTTCCCACGACTCAGCCGGGGCGGTTCATCGCTGCCGCTGCTGTCCAGCCCAACCGGCACGTCTTCCGCTTTGCGCCTGCTCGACGGAGCCTCCGCTCCCTGCGGCAAAAAAGAACCCGCGCCCACCCACGGATGCGGGCTGCCTGGATTCTTGCTATGCAATGCCCCGCTAACCGTAAACAGTCCCAGCGAATCGCCCGCCTGCTCGGCCTCATAGACGGTGCCGGAGTCCAGGGCCATCGGCACCGGATCCGCTTTGTAGGCGCTGGCATCGTAAAACTTGCCTTCGACCAGAATCGCAATGGGAATTAGCGTTCCCTTCCCGCTTGCCGTGAGCTGCAACAGACCCACGGCGCGCGGCCCTTTAATCTTTTTTTTCGGCTTCTTTTCTTCGGGAAGCTTCTCTTCGGGAGTCTGCTGCGGGCGTTTAAGTTGCGGCTTGTCCTGCGCGGACGCGCTCGGCGCCATCAAGCCGAACAGCGCCAGAATGGCAATGACGATGATGACGGCTGCCCCTGATCTGCGGTATAAGAGCTTTCTGGACATAAGTGGTTTTGAAAGTCGCTCCCACCCCGGCCCTGCCAACGCTGAACCGGCGGACGGCGTCTTCAACCCGAACTTCTCTGGAAATGAGGCGCTCATGAGTATCAACGTCAATGATAAGGCCCCGGAGTTTACTTTGCAGGACGAGAATGGAAAAGACATCTCGCTGAAAAGTCTGCGGGGCAAAGTAGTGGTGCTGTATTTCTATCCTCGCGCGGATACTCCGGGATGCACCATCGAGGCCTGCGAGTTTCGCGACACCTACAAACAGATGCAGAAAACCGGCGCCGTGTTACTTGGCATCTCGCCCGATACCCCCAAGGCGCAGAAGAAATTTCAGGAAAAATTCAAGCTGCCCTTCTCTCTGCTGGCTGACGCCGACAAGAAAGTCGCCGACGCATTTGGCGTGCTGCAAGAGAAGAACATGTACGGGAAGAAGGTCATGGGCATCGTCCGGACCACGTTCATCATTGGGCCAGATGGCAAAATTCAGCACATCTTTCCCAAGGTGAAGGCAGAAGGCCATGCGGGAGAAGTGCTGGCTTACCTGAAAGAATCGGCCAAAGGCGCGGCATAGACCAAACCACGCGTGGAACAAACTTGCGCCTCAGCGCGTAACATCATCCAGGAAGCACCTGTTCGTGCTCCCGCAGACTCCATGGGAGAACAACCATGCGCAAAACTGTGAAAGCTGTCTCGATTCTCGCCATACTCGTGCTTGCCGCCGCCTATAGCCTTGCCGGGACTGCAGCCGCAGCCGACAACTCCGGGTCGATCGCTATCGTTTTCAAGGACGGGCACCGCCAAACCCTTGACATGGCGGAGATTGCGCGCATCGACTTCAAGTCTCCCGTCGTGATCGTCTTCAAAGATGGACACCAGCAGAACCTTCCTGCCAGCACCATCGCTCGCATTGATTTCGAACCCGCCGCCAGTGTTTCCTTACCCAGCCGGAACCACTTCGTGGGCAAGTGGGAGGTGGGCATGGGTGGAGACGGCGGCAATTTCTATATCACGCTTGAAGCCGACGGCGAAGCCCGGAAGACGCATGGCGAGAGCCACGGCAGGTGGGTTTTGGTTGATGGAGAGGCTCGTATCAGCTGGGACGACGGCTGGCATGACGTCATAAGGAAAGTTGGCTCGAAGCACGAAAAATTGGCTTATGAACCGGGCAGATCGTTCGACGATTCGCCGTCCAACGTCACGGCCGCCAGGAATTCGGAACCCCGGCCAATTTAGCTGCGCGAAAGCCCCCGTCTTGCGTTTAAGATTTCGCTGGCATGGGCACACCGCCAAGTAAAGTCGACCGGGAAAAATTTCAACCTCTCAATCGCGCGTTCTTCGCCCGCAATCCGCGGCGCGTGGCTCGCGAACTTCTCGGCAAGGTGCTGGTGCGCGAACCCGGAAAGCTGCGCCTGACGGGGCGCGTCGTCGAAGTCGAGGCTTACCTCGGAGAGAACGACCCCGCCGCCCACTCCGCCGCCGGCAACACCGCCCGTACTGCAGTCCTGTTCGGACCGCCCGGCTACGCTTACGTTTATTTCATCTACGGCAATCATTATTGCCTTAACGTGTCCTGCGAGCCTGAGGGGAAGGCCGGGGGAGTTCTTTTCCGGGCGCTCGAACCGATTGAGGGAATCGAAGAGATGGCGCGGGCTCGAAAAATGGCGCTGCAAGGCCCTCGCGATCTTGTTCGGCTCACGAGCGGCCCCGGACGCCTGGCGGAAGCCTTCGGCATCACACGCGTGCGCGACAACGGATGCGACCTCACGTCGCCCGATTCCGGCTTGTGGATTGGAGACGATGGCTTTCGCGCGGGAAGAACCCAAGTCACTCCGCGCATCGGTATTAGCAAGGCGGCCGACCGAGCGTTGCGGTACATCCTTGCGGGAAACTCGTTCGTCTCCGGCAGGAAAATCCAGCCAGAGACTAAAGTCCGTCATGGTTGACAAATAGGATTTGACAAACGGGTGTACACTGTTCGTCGGGTCAAAATGCGTGAGAAGCCGCTCTGCTCAGTGCATTTGACCGGATTGCCGGCGATGTTCCGAACGATCGGCGAACGGGTCTCGCCCAGGAACGCCCGGTGAATGAATCATCCGTTTTTTCCGCAACCCCTGACGGAAGAAATCATCTGATTCGACAGGAGCCCGCGTGGGCCGGTTCGTTCTATTTCGCACTTCGTGCGTCACGTTGCTTGTTAGTCTGACGATTCTGGGTTCGGCTATCCCAGCGCTCTCGCGAGGGGCGAATGCCGTGCCGCTCCCGTCCGAGACGACTGCGGTTCCTTCCAACATTGTGATCGGATTCGTGGGCGGCTTCGTCAGCCATGACAACCTGCACCACGGCCCGGTTCAACTCGCAGCGCGCATGCGGCGCAGTATTCCCAAAGACACTTATATTCAGGTTTTTGAAAACCGGCGCAGGAAACAAGCCTACGACGCTGTGATTCGCCTGCTGGACGCGAATCACGACGGTGTTCTTTCCCGTGAAGAGAAAGCCCGGGCGCGCATTATTCTTTTCGGCCACAGTTGGGGAGCATCCGCGGCGGTTTTGCTGGCGCGCGATTTGCGGCGCGAAGGCGTGCCGGTTTTGCTGACGGTGCAGGTAGATAGCGTCGCGAAAGTATGGCAGGACGATTCCGTGATTCCCGACAATGTCGCCGAGGCCGTGAACTTTTATCAGCCGCATGGCATCATCCACGGCCGGGCCCGGATCACGGCCGCCGATCCCGCTAAGACTGAGATCCTCGGAAACTACCGCACGGACTACAAAAAGAATCCAGTTGCGTGCCAGGAATATTCCTGGTGGGAGCGCGTCTTAACCCCCGGCCACATGCAGAGCGAATGCGATCCCCACGTCTGGTTGCAGATCGAGAATCTGGTGCGGCAGCGACTGTCGCCCGCAGACGTTTCTCAGAACACTTCCGCGGCGGCTTCCGCCGCAGTCCAGCAGCAATATTAGATCGTTTCCACACTTGTCATCCCGAGCAAAGCGAGGAACCTCGGTGTTTGCTCGCGGCAGCGAGAATGACGAGGCAGGCACGAACCTGGATCCTTCGCTTCGCTCGGGATGACAACTCCTAAGGGGCCGGCAACTTCTAATCGGATGGTTTGGGCAGCAGAATGTTATCGATAAGCCGAGTCGTGCCGACGACCGCTGCGACCGCGACCAGCGCGCCCTGGGCCGCGATTGCAAGCGAGTCCAGGCTGTCGGGATCGACGATTTCGAGATAGTCGAGGCGGACTGATTTTTCCGCGGCAATTTCTTCACAGCCCAGTGCCATCAGATTTTTCGCGTCGCGTTCGCCGGCTTCCCAGGATTTCTTCACTCGCAGCAGGGAACGGTGCAGGACCAGCGCCTGTTTTCTCTGTTGCCCGTTGAGATAAGCGTTGCGCGAACTCATCGCCAGTCCATCGGGCTCGCGCACAATCGGACAGGCAACGATCTCCACGGGAAAGTTCAGGTCGCGCACCATGCGGCGAATGATCGCTACCTGCGCTGCGTCCTTTTGCCCGAAGAAGGCTGCGTCGGGCTCGACGAGGTGGAAAAGCTTGGCCACCACCGTGGTGACGCCGCGAAAATGCCCGGGGCGCGAACGGCCGTCCAGTTTGCTGCTCAGGCCTTCCACCGTAACCCAGGTCACGGCGTCTGCCGGATACATTTCCTCGACCGAAGGAGCGAAGAGTAATTCCACGCCCTCTTTTTCGAGCAGTTCCCGGTCGCGTTCGAAGGTTCGCGGATATTTGGCCAGGTCTTCGTTCGGCCCGAACTGCAGGGGATTCACAAAGATGGAAGCTGCGACTACGTCGCACGAGGCTCTGGCCGCTTGCACCAGCGATAGGTGCCCCTCATGCAGGGCTCCCATGGTGGGCACGAATCCCAACCGCTTCCCGCCGGGCCGCACGGCGCGGCACGCGGCCCGAATGTCTTCGATGGTGTCGCAGATTCTCATTTCTTCGCGAAATCTTCAGGGTGTGGGGATCCAGTTGATCGCGACATGCGCGCCTTGCAGGTCGCCCGCGACAATGCCGCGGTTTCGGCGAAGCGCGATCTTCTCCGGCTCGGAAGCCGTTTGCTTTTCCTCCACGAGGATCGCGACTGCGCGACCGTAAGGCCAGGCGGATGCAGGCAGCCGCGCCAATGCGTTCAAAACTTCCTCCGGCTTCAGAATCTGTTCTTCGTGGGCGGCGATACCGGTAAGCAGTCCGACGGCGTCCGGGCGAATGACGAGGTACGGATTACTCCAATGCCGGGACTCTTTCGGGGAGGGATACTTCGCTGGATCGGCGGCGGCGATGGCCTGCAGAAGAGTGGCCGCGTCCGGCGGCGGTGGCGCGTTCTGCCGCGAGCAGGCCGCAAGAGAGAAGGTCATTGTTATTGTCAAAACAAATACGAGAACGGATACGAGGCTGCCCTGCGGACAACCTCGAGCGGCGGACGAACTCAACGCACTACCATCGGCACGTCGGCCTTCACCGCCCACACCAATGCGACCACCCAGCCGATCATCGTCCATCCCAAAAAGAAGTTCAGCAGCACAATTGCGGCAATGTCCCGCTTGCTGCGGGCGAGAGCAATGATCGAGGGCAGAAAATACATGACAAAGCCGAAGCCGAAGATCGGGAAGAAAAACGCGGGCAAGAGGTGCGTCATAACAACCTCCTCAACCAGATAGCCTAGCACCATCGCCGGTCGCGTTGAAGCCCCCGGCATCCCGCTGGCCTATCCGTTTGATCCGTACAAATCCGCGGCAAAGTATTTCTTACTGCCGCATCGCCTGCTTGCGCGCGAGCACCGTATCCAACGCGGCCTTGGTTTCCTTCGGCAGATGATAGGACTCCTCATCCGACGGATATTGCAGCGACTTCACATCGGCGCGAAACGCCTGCACCGCCTGCGTAATCAGCGCCGACGCGTCGCCGTAGCGGCGCACAAATTTGGCCGGCGGCGCGAACGTCAGGTTGACAAGGTCGTGGAATACCAGCACCTGGCCATCGCACTCCGGACCAGCGCCAATGCCGATGGTGGGCGTGCCAACCTCCGCCGTAATCATCGCCGCCACTTCGCGCGGAATGCCTTCCAGCACAAGGCAGGCCACTCCGGCGCGGTCGAGCGCCACCGCATCGCGCATCAGTTGCTCAATGCCACTGAGATTCTTCCCCTGCACCTTGTAGCCGCCCATGACGTTAACCGACTGCGGCGTCAGCCCAATGTGGCCGGCCACAGGGATTTCAGCGTCAATGATGCGGCGAATCAAGTCGGCACGCTTTTCTCCGCCCTCGATCTTCACCACCTCCGCGCCGCCTTCTTTCACGAAACGCGTGGCGTTGCTGAGGGCACTTTCCGGGTCAACGTGATAAGACCCGTAAGGCATGTCGGCCAGCAGCAGCGCATGCTTCACGCCTCGTCTGACGGCCTTCACGTGATGCAACATCTCGTCCATCGTGACCGAGAGCGTGTTGTCGTAGCCAAGAATGGTTTGGGCCAGCGAATCGCCGACCAGGATCATCTCGATGCCGGCCTCGTCCACCAGGCGCGCAGTCGCGTAATCGTAGGCGGTGAGGCAGGTAATGGGTTGGTGACGGAGTTTCTGTTCCCGCAGAGAAGCGGTGGTGACCTTCTGGCGGGTCGCATCATGACTAGGAAAGCCGAGATGCCCGCCAATCGGGGTGATGCTCATTGTTCCTCCAGTGCCCCTCCGGCTCGGCCGGATAGAGCCTGTTCAGCATCTTCGGGGATGCCGACAACATTGTAGCTCTTAATAGCTTGCGAAGACTAGCGGTTAGTAACAGCCACCAAAAGAGCACTTAAATGTCTTAACTTCAATAGTTTGCAGAGCCTACGCCCGAAGAACCCCCCGTGCTTGTATCAACGAATTAGAGACTACCCGCAGCCGTACGACCTACCTCTGTGCTTTCTCCGCTACGAGCTTCTGTCGTGCTGTTTTCAGTTCAGGGCGCTCGTCACCTACGGCAACTTCGGTCAGCTTCCGGAAGTAGCCGCTGGCTGTCGTAGCATCTCCGGAGGCCTCAGCTGCCTTCGCCGCACCGTACAAAGCGTTGAAGCGGTTCGGGGCGATCTTCAGCACGGTCTGATATTCCGCCAGCGATTCCGTCGGTTGATGCCCGATCATCAGCAGCTCAGCCAACATCTCCCGCGCAGGCGTGACGGCTCCGGGCGTGACAGCCGCTTTGTCCATACTCTCTTCCAGTTCTGCCGCCGATCGCGCCAGTTTCAAGGCATCGCCTGACTCGCCATTCTGTTGCGCGATCCACGCGGCCACTTCGCGACGCTCGACTTCCACTTGATTCGACCAGTAGGAGTTATTCTGCTTCGCAATCGAGTCACGAAGATCGCCAAGCTTCTGTTCGGCTTGAGCTGCTTTTTCCAGATTGTTCGAGCGAGCGCTTCCCACTCCGATCGCCGTCCACGTAATCGCCTGCGCCCAAGGCACGCCGGACTCCGCCACGCGAAGTTGGGCGGCCTGCTCCCAATTTCCCAGTTCAATCGCGTACCTCGCGGGAATTGCCGCCGCTCCGTAATTCCCGGTGAGCGTCAGCCCGGAAGCCGGCGGCAACCCTTTCATCTCATCCAATACAGCCTTGGCCTTGCTCACCCGTCCGCTCTGCAGATCCGCGTACTCCAGATAGTCCATGGCGTGCAGCCGCTGATCGCGCGCCTCGCCGTTCTTCGAATTCACCTCCGCGGCCGCCGCCAGCTCCGCCGACTTCAGATTCGAGCTGATCGATTCGTCCCACGACCCCACCCGCGTGAACAGATGCGACGGCATATGATTCGCATGCGCCGAAGCGGGAGCAATCTTGGCGTACATGCGAGCCGCCCCCAGCCCCTGCTCGGCCAGCACCGGATTGTCATAGCAGTGGATGATGTAGTGCGCGACGCCCGGATGGTGCGGCAGTTTGGCGAAGATTGGCTCCAGGATCTCGCCGCACTTCCGCTGGTTGGCAAAAGTCTTGTCGGTCTTGGGCGCCGTAATCGCCAAGGTGAGCGCGTAAAAGACCGAAGCCTCATCGTCCTGCGGATAAGCTGCCTGCAGCGCGCCCATTTTCTGTGCAAACGCCTGGCTGTGCGTGTATGCGTCCTTCCCGTCTTCGCGGTAAATTTCAGCCAGTGCCTCGATGTATTCATTCTCGCGACGTGAAGTCTTTGTGTTGGCGGAAGCGATCTGTTTCGCCTGATTGAGAGCCAGACGGCCGGCGGCCATGTCCCCGTTGTCCCACATGCCGTGATAATGGGACATGGCCACACCCCAATTCGCCATGGCACATTGTGTATCCCGGTCAGAGATCTCCGTAAAGGCTTGGCGCGCCTGTTCATACTGGAATGAATGCAGCAGCGCGACCGCACGGTTGAAAGTTTCGGTGAGATTTGGATTGCATGAAGTCAGGAAGTGGACCGACCCAACCTCCTCCTCACTGATCGCGTGATGATGCTCTTCCTGACTTTGGGCAAGCGGAACGAAACACAGGGCCGAGGCGAGAACCGCGGTCAAGGGGCGCATGGGCACCTCCGTATTGCGCGCAATTGTACCATCAGTCGGGGAAGGAGAAAGCGTTCAACTGGACAGGCGGAGGAGATCCTCCAAACAAACTGCCTCTATGCTCCCACGGCCTCCGCCCCGCCCAGCGGCAAGAAGTATTGCGTACCTTTGATCGGCTCGGTTACTTTGCGCAGCAGTTCCTGCAAGTCTTCGTTGCGGTCGACGAAATCAATGTCGGACGTGTTGACGATCAGCAGGTCGGACGACGTGTAGTGAAAAAAGAAGTGTTCGTAGGCCTTGACCACTTCTTCCAGATACTCGTCGCTGACGGCGCGCTCGCCCGGCGCATTCTTTTTCTTGAGGCGCTTCTTCAGCACATCGGGCGTGGCCTGCAGGTAGATGACAAGGTCGGGTGTGGGCAACTGCCCGCGGAAGTGGTTGTAATAACGGTTGTACGTGTCGAGTTCCTGGTCGGTGAGGTTGAGGCAGGCGAAGAGCTTGTCCTTTTCGATTATGTAGTCCGCGACCACGGTCTTCTGCGAGCGCGGGCCCAGGTCAAGTGCCTGCAACTGCTCGAAGCGATGCACGAGAAATGTGAACTGCGCTTGAAATGCCGCGCCCCGCTCGCCCTCGTAGAAAGCGCCGAGAAAGGGATTCAGTTCTGGCTCCATCACGCGCTGCGCATTCAGGCGCTCGGCCAAAATGCGGGCCAGCGTGCTCTTGCCCACTCGGATGGGACCCTCCACCGCAATGTAACGGGGCAGTTCGAAAAGATTAGCCATGGCTTCGCAATGTTTCGGAATTTGCAGGATAGCTCGGATGGAGCCGAGTGGCAATTGAGGGAAGAGTTAACAGGGGCAATTTCGCAATTTGGTAATTTTGTAATTGGGTAATTTAAGAGCGTCCTGTGAAGTTCCATTTCCAAACCATCAATTACACAATTACTCAATTAGGCCGTTTACAATCCCTGCATGCTCGGGCTTGCCTTAACCGTCTCCGCCTCGGCCGCGGTTGCCGCGGCTTATCAGTCGATGGCGCCGACCGGACAGTGGTATGGAAAAACCTTCACGGGTCTATCGCGCGGGTCGCGGCAGATTGCGTTGACCTACGACGATGGTCCCAACGATCCGCATACGCTGCGATTGTTGGAGGTTCTCGCCCAGCATGACGTGAAGGCAACCTTTTTTCTGATCGGACGCTATGTGCAGCAATGTCCGGAGATCGCCCGCGAAGTTGCCAAGGCCGGCCACGTTGTGGGCAACCACACCTTCAATCATCCCCTGCTGACCTTCAAGAGCGAAGCAGAAATCCGCAAGGAAGTTTCTCAATGCCGCGCCGCGTTGCAGGAGGCGATCGGCCAACATTCAACTCTCTTCCGCCCTCCGTTTGGAGGACGGCGGCCTTTGGTGCTCCGCGTGGCCCGTGAACTTGGCCTCAAGCCCGTCATGTGGAACGTAACCGGCTACGACTGGAATGCGCCGCCTGCCAGCGTTATCGAGCGCAAGGTCGGGAAGGAAGATTCGGGGCGGCGACGTGATTCTGCTGCACGACGGAGGGCATAAGCAAATGGGCGCGGATCGATCCCAAACGGTGATCGCTACAGATCATCTGATCGCGCGATACAAGTCCGAGGGCTACGAATTCATAACCATTCCGCGCATGATTGGCGGACAAGTGATGGGCGGATAAGTTGTCCATGCACGTTTTCGTTCTTAAGATGCGAAATCAAACGTCAGCCAGGAGTTACACCATGAAACATGCCGTTCTTCTCCTTCTCCTTGTCCTTGTCCTAGTCTTAGGCACAGTCATGGCCGCTGCGCAGCCCAAGGCGCTTTTCTACATGACGGAGAGCCCCAACTCGGTTAAGTCATTCACCGACCACGCCGACAAAATCGACATTCTCGTGCCTGCCTGGTATGGGGTCGACGGCAACGGACTCATGTGGGGCGGGCCGAATCCGCACGTGCTGCAAACGGCGGCGCAGCACCATGTGCCGGTCATGCCGATCGTCGCCAGCATGGTGCAGGCTGACTTGCACAAACTTTTCACGACTCCCGCGGCGCGAAAAGCTTTCATTGACTCAGTTCTCGGCGAGTGCAAGAAGAACGGATACAGCGGCTTTCAAATCGACTTTGAAAATGTGCTGTGGACCGACCGTGATCTGCTCACAAGCGTGGTTGCCGAAACT
Organism: uncultured Acidobacteriaceae bacterium; assembly: GCA_963771895.1. GTDB lineage: Bacteria > Acidobacteriota > Terriglobia > Terriglobales > Acidobacteriaceae > Sulfotelmatobacter. The sequence goes on from CAVYVQ010000003.1 coordinate 94,920, forward strand.
GCCGCCGCTCTGCATAAGGAAGGCCTGCAACTTACCATCGCCACAGTGCCCAACGCTCCGGGCGCTCCGGGACAAAGCGGCTACTCGCACTGGCTCTATGCCAACTGGCGCGGCGCATACGATCTGAAGGCGCTGGCTCAGACCGCGGACCTGATTTGCCTGATGACCTACGATCAGAACACGCGATGGACGGCGCCCGGCCCGGTCGCGGGTTATCCCTGGACGGTGCGGCAATTGGAATACGCGCTGCAATCGGTTCCCAAGGAAAAGTTGTCGCTGGGCATTCCCATCTACGGATATCACTGGTTCGCCGGGGAACCGGGCAAGGATGAGAAACCGAACCCGAGTGCCGAATCCATCGGGCAGCAGGAAGTAGATCAATATCTAGCTGCCTATCACCCGCATCCCGAGTGGGACTCGTTCGACCGCACCGCCTGGTTTTATTTCTACAAGGATGACAATCGCGAGTGGGTCTTCTACACCGACAAGCGGGGATTCCAGGAGCGTCTGAACTTAGCCCGCGACCGCAATCTGCAGGGCTTTTGTTCGTGGGTGTTGGGAACCGAGGATCCTGAAATCTGGACCGTGTTGCCGTCCCACAAATGAGAGCCTATTTCTTGGCAAACGCCTGCTTCGCCGCTGCAATCGTCTGCTGAACATCTTGCTCCGTGTGGGTTGCGCTCAGGAACGCCGCTTCATACTGCGACGGTGGCAGATACACTCCGCTGTCGAGCATGCTGCGAAAGAATTTGCCGAATGCTTCCGTGTCCGACTTCGAGGCTGAATCCCAATCCGTCACCGGCCCCGGCGTGAAGAACCAGGTGAACATCGATCCCACGCGGTTGTAGCATAGCGGCGCACCCGCATCTTTGGCGGCTGCGGCCACTCCTTCGACCAGTTCGCCGCTCAACTTGTCGAGCCGCGAATAAACTTCCTGCTTGTGATCGCGCAGATGTTTCAACATCGCGCACCCCGCCGCCATCGCCAGCGGATTACCTGATAGCGTGCCTGCCTGATACATCGGCCCCAGGGGCGCCACCAGATTCATAATCTCGCTCGACCCACCATAGGCGCCGACCGGCAAGCCTCCGCCGATGATCTTGCCTAGGGTCGTGAGGTCGGGACGAATACTGTAGAGTTCCTGCGCGCCGCCGAAAGCCACGCGAAATCCGGTCATCACTTCATCAAAAATCAGCACCGCCTTCTCGCGCTCGGTAATCAAGCGCAGGGCCACCAGAAAATCGTCCGCGGCAGGAACGCATCCCATGTTGCCCACCACCGGCTCCACGATCACGCAGGCAATCTGATGCTTGAATTTCTGGAAGGCGTACTCCACCGCGTTGACGTTATTGAAAGGCAACGCCAGCGTGAACTGAATGAACTCGTCGGGAACGCCCGCCGATCCTGGGATGCCCAGCGTCGCCACGCCCGAACCCGCCTTTACCAGCAGGGAATCGGAGTGCCCGTGGTAGCAGCCTTCGAACTTCACAATGTACTTGCGCTTGGTGTAAGCCCGCGCCAGGCGGATCGCCGACATCGTAGCTTCGGTTCCGGAACTTACGAAGCGAATTTTCTGCATGGGAGGAAACGCCGCCAGCACCAACTCTGCGAGGTCAGCCTCGGCGGGCGTGGAAGCGCCAAAGCTGGTGCCGTTGCAGGCGGCGCCCACGATAGCGTCGAGCACGTCGGAGGCGGCATGGCCGAGAATCAACGGTCCCCACGATGCCACGTAGTCGATGTACTCGTTCTCGTCGGCATCCCAGATATGCGAGCCTTTCCCGCGCACGATAAACGGGGGGTCGCCGCCAACGGAGCCGAACGCGCGCACCGGCGAGTTCACTCCGCCAGGAATCATGCTTTCGGCACGTTGCTGCAGACGGCGCGACTGTTCGACTTTTCGGGATGTTGTGGACGGCATCGAGGCTCCCCACAATGAAGATGTCAACAGACAAGACGGCGCGACTACTATAGCAGTGCCGCCGCAAACGAATTCATCAGATATTTACGATTTCGCCATCATTTTGCAACATCGCATAGGTAACGTAGGGTCATCAAGTTGCCCTTCTAACCGGGAGGGTTCAAGGATGGCTTCGGGGGGCTCCGGGCTGTCCTTATTTTATTTCTCGCCGAAGCTGCGGACGCGAAAGCCCGGCCAGGCTTTGACTTCCCCTCTCGCCCACCCTAACATGTGCATTCCAGCACTTCGATTCTATTCATGATCGGTCAGACCATCTCGCACTATCGCATTCTGCAAATGCTCGGCGGAGGCGGAATGGGTGTGGTCTACGAGGCCGAAGATCTCAAGCTCGGCCGGAACGTCGCACTCAAGTTTCTTCCGCAGGAACTGGCAAAGGATCCGCAGGCTCTGGAACGCTTTCGGCGGGAAGCGCGGGCGGCTTCGGCGCTGAATCATCCGAACATCTGCACCATTTATGACATCGACCAGGCCGACGGAATCTGGTTTATCGCCATGGAGCGCCTCGAAGGCGAAACGCTCAAGCACAAGATTGCAGGCAAGCCGCTCGAAACCGACTCGGTTATCGATTGGGGAATGCAGATCGCCGATGCGCTCGACGCGGCGCACTCCAAGGGCATTGTGCACCGCGACATCAAACCGGCAAACATTTTCGTTACCGCTCGCGGACAAGCCAAGATTCTCGACTTTGGCCTGGCCAAGCAAACTCCCGCAGAGGCCGCTGGCGGCTCTGCGGCGCTCCTGGCGGCTACTGCGGAACAGCAATTAACCAGTCCCGGCACCGCGCTCGGGACAGTGGCCTACATGTCGCCCGAGCAGGTTCGCGGCAAAAAACTTGATGCCCGCACCGATCTGTTTTCTTTTGGAGTCGTGCTCTACGAAATGGTGACCGGCGTCATGCCTTTTCGGGGAGAAACCTCTGGCGTGCTTTCGGAGTCGATTCTCAATCGTACGCCTACGCCTCCGGTCCGTCTGAATCCGGAACTCCCCGCCAAACTGGAAGCAATCATCGACAAGTCGCTGGAGAAAGACCCCGAGGTCCGCTATCAGTCGGCTGCGGAACTGCGCGCCGATATCAGGCGGATGCGGCGCGATACGGAGTCTGGGAAAACACCGGTGACGACCGCGGCCTCTCCGGTCAAGCGGATCCCGCTTCGAAACGCGACTCTAGCCCTGCTGGGGGTACTGTTGGTGCTGGGAATTGCGGGCATATGGTGGCTGCGCAAGACAGCGCAAAAATCGGCCTCCGTCACACGCGGAACCAAGACCTCTCTCGCCGTTCTTCCCCTGCTGAATCTGAGTGGCGCTCCCGCAAATGAATATTTCAGCGATGGCATGACGGAAGAAATCGGCACCAAGCTGTCGAAGATTGAAGGAATCAGGATCGTGCCTCCCGCTGCCGCCCTCCGCTTCAAGGGCACACAGAAAGATCCCAAGGACATGGGACAAGAGCTGGGAGTGCAGTATCTTCTGCAAGGCAGTGTGCGAAAGGCTGGGGACCAGGTACGCATCAGTGTGCAGCTGATCGATGCTTCCACGGGTTTTCAAACCTGGGCCGACGACTTTGTTGGTGACTTGAAAGACGTCTTCTCTCTGCAAGACCAGACCGCGCTGAAGATTGCGCAGGCCCTCAACCTGAAGCTTACGGCGCAGGAGAAAAACGCAATCGAACGGCGCTATACCCAAAACCCGCAGGCCTACGAAGCGTATCTGCGAGGGCGCGCACTAGTGGATTTCATCGACCTGCCCAAGAACCTCGAAGCCGCGCGCACCAATTATGAGAAGGCATTGCAATTGGATCCCAACTACGCACCGGCTCTCGCAGGACTTTCCATGGTCGAGGGTTTTTACTACCGAAACCTTGATCCCAGCGAAGCGCACCTGCGTCAGTCCCGGCAACTTGCCGAGCGAGCGCTCGCCATTGATCCTCAACTGGCCGAGGCGGATGTGGCCATAGCCAACGTTTACGGAAACATGTTCGACTATGTGCACGCTGCCGAGAAATCGCGCGAAGCAACCGGCCTCGAACCGGACAACGCTCACGCCTGGGATCAGCTCTCCTGGGCGCTCGGCTATCAACAACCACCCGACTCGGTGGGCGCGGAGAAAGCCGCGCGCGAGGCGATCCGGCTGCAACCGGGCATGTTCCAGGCACATTACCATCTTGGTCGAGCCTTACTGCAGCAGAAACGATTTCCCGAAGCGATCGCCGCGTTCGAACAAGCCAAGAGCATCAGCCCGTCTTCCTACACGGCGGATTTTGGCTTGGGCCAGGTTTATATCGCGCAGGGCGACTACGATCGGGCCATTACCACGTTGCTGAGCTTGCCCAAGGCCGATCAGAGCACTCCCACCCACCACTTTCAGCTCAGCCTAGCTTACGCGGGTCGCGGAGACAAAGAGAAAGCTCTGCTTGAGCTGCAGAAGTCGGTCGACCTGGGTTACCGCGATTCTGCCGCCATCAAGTCCAACCCTAACTTTGATTCAGTGCGTTCCGACCCGCGACTTGAGAAGCTACTAAGTCAGGCGAGCCACCCCCGTTAATCGCTGAGGGCACAAATCTCGGCCTGTAACATTCCTTTAACCAATCGTGCATAGGCTCGGTACTTGGCGAATCCGCAACCTGGCCAGCCGGATTTGCTAACCACACGGGAACGGGAAGATCGTAATTAACTATAGTTAACTTGCTATGATATATTTGCGTTAAGTACAGTGACGAGCCAAACCCAACTCGTGCAGCGCAAAGGAGGCTGGCTGGCGCTTATATTCTGGGCCGCTACTGCTGTTGGGCTGAGCCTCCCTTCGATCGCGCAGAAATCGGACGCGGCTCCCTCGGCCAGTTCCACCACCGCGCCGCCCGCGAACGCACCAGCCGCAGCCAGCGTGGCGGATCCTCCGCCCGAAGAAGGGGCGGAAGCAATGCTCCCGCATTTCAAGGACACGCGCTTCTGGCTGTCTGGCCAGGCGAATTTCGTCTTCCAGACTCATCCTCCATTCCACGCCCCTTACAGTGGCCCGAACAGTCTCAGCCCCAATTACGAGAAGGCCACATCGCGCGTGATGACGCTCTACACCGGCGTGCGGTTCAATGATTCCATCGAGCTTCTGGTCGACATCGAAGAGGCCGGCGGAGCTGCGCTCAGCACCGGTCTCGGGCTCGCCGGCAACACGGATCTCGATATCGTGCGCAATCCTCTTCTGAGCAAGGAGCCTTACCTCGGCCGGGGCATGATTCATAAAGTGTTCGCCCTGAGCAAGGATAAGATCGAAAACCAGCGCAGCTTTTTTTCTCTTTTCGACGAACTGCCGCGCCGCCGCCTGGAGATCCGTTTCGGCAAGTTCAGCATGCCGGATTTTTTCGATTTGAATTCCGTCGGCTCCGACACACACCTTCAGTTCATCAACTGGACCACCGACAACAATGGCGCATACGATTATGCCGCCGACACGCGCGGCTACACCGTCGGCGTCACCGCCGACTACGAAGACCGCAACTGGGGATTCCGCTTCGCCGAAGCGCTCATGCCCAAGGTTGCCAACGGAATCGATCTGGTCTGGAAGCCGTGGCAGGCGCACGCGGAAAATTTTGAATACGAATTACGTCACGGCATCGTTCCGAAAAAAGCCGGCGTAGTCCGGCTGTTGACCTATACCAATTACGCCAACATGGGCATCTATCGCCACGCCATCGCCAACTTTGAGGCAGGCCTCACCCCTATTCCAGAAATCACCGCCCATCCCTGGCACATCACGCGCAAGTACGGGTTCGGAGTGAACATCGAACAGAACCTCACGCACTACCTGACCGCGTTCACCCGCTTCGGTTGGGACAACGGCAAGACCGAATCCTTCGCCTATACGGAAGTTGATCAAACCTTCGCCGGAGGACTGGGAGCGAGCGGCGTGTGGTGGCATCGCAAGCAGGACCGCGCCGGCGTCGCTGTGATGTCGAACGCAATCAAGAAGGATCACCAGATTTACCTCGCCGATGGCGGCCTCGGCTTCCTACTCGGCGACGGCAAGCTGAACTATGGCCGTGAAAATATTGTGGAGACCTACTACACAATCCACGCGTGGCGCGGCATCTACGTCGCGCCCGGATTGCAACACATAGTGGACCCCGGCTACAACCGCGACCGCGGTCCCGTACTCGTGCCCTCGTTCCGCGCCCACGTGGAGTTCTAGCGGACGAACGACGACTCTCATTCCGATGTTGCCCTTTTTGAGTAGCGCTTTTGGGTGGCGCAGCGCTTCAGCGCTGCGATGAAAGTCCTACTACGGGTCCGGCTTTAAAGCCGCTGAGGGAGATGCTTACTTCTCCACCTTCACGCCCTTCCAGAACGCCACGTATCCCTTGATCTGCTTGGCTGCCGACTTGGGCTCGGGATAGTACCAGGCCGCCCCGGCGTTCCGCTGGCCTTTCACTTCAATGTCGTAATAGCTCGCGGTCCCCTTCCACGGACACACCGAGTGGTGCTCACTCGGCTGGAAGTATTCTTTGCGGATCGCATCCGGCGGGAAATACTGGTTGCCTTCCACTTCCTCCGTCTTATCGCTTTCGGCGAGCACTGCGCCTTCCCAGGTTGCTTTTGCCATAATGCCCATATAGATTCCTATCAGGCCCCCCAGTTTCACAATGTTTGGTAGAAGATGCCAGAGGCAGCAACAAAAACCCGCTTCAACGGGCATTCCATGTCCGGCACGCTGGAGCGCGTCATGGTGTGTTCTCCGCGCACGGCAGGTTGGAACCAGCTGGAGCGCACCGCGCAATGGCAGGAACTCGGCTTCCAACATGCCCCGGACTTCTCTGGAGCGCAATCGCAACATGAAGATCTCTGCCGCGAGTTGGAAGCTGCGGGCGCCGAAGTTGCCGAGATGCCTCCCGCGCCGAACCTCTCTCTCGATGCCGTCTACGCTCACGACCCGTCTCTACCTACCGACCACGGTTTAATCGTCATGCGCCCCGGCAAGCCGAATCGAGTGGCCGAAGGCCCGCACCACAGCTCGTTCTGCGAGACCTTCGACATCCCAACGCTCGGCACAATCATTCCGCCCGGCACCACCGAGGCGGGAGACATCATCTGGCTCGACGCCAACACCCTGCTGATCGGCCGCGGCTACCGCACCAACGCGGAAGGCATCCAGCAGATACGGGATCTTCTCGCGCCCAAGGGCATCGAAGTTCTCTCCGCGCCGCTGCCTTACGGACTGGGCCCATCGTCCTGCCTGCATCTGATGTCGCTGATCAGCCTACTCGACGAGCACACCGCTCTGGTCGACCTCCCCTGGCTCGCTGTCGAGACTGTCGAACTGCTCAAATCGCGGGGATTCAACTTTGTCGAAATCGACCACTCCGAGCGCGACACATTAGCCTGCAACGTTCTGGCGCTCGGCGACAAGCGCCTGCTTGCAATCGAGGAAAACTACAAGACGAATGCCTGCCTGCGCCGCGCCGGATTCGACGTCCGAACTTTCCCCGGCAGCGAACTCTGCATCAACGGCAGCGGCGGCCCGACCTGCTTAACCCGCCCCCTGCTGCGGAGATGAGCAGAGACGGCGTGATGAGCAAGGACCGTGTGGGAAGGGGCGCCTTCGCGCCGTTCCGCTGAGCGCAGCCAGGCGGCTACCACCACGAACTCGCTGGAATCGGTTGCCGTCCACGGCTCGTCAATCCTGCTAAAATAATCCTGCATGCTTCTTCCCTTCGTCCGCGAACTCTTCACGGACGTAGAAAAGCTTCCCGCTTTCACGCGCGTAGCCTCCCACCTCAAGGAGGGCACGGGGCGCATTCGTGTTTCCGGTCTCACGCCTACCGCGAAAGCCTTGCTGCTCGTGCTGTTTCAACGCGCCGCCGGACGCCCTCTGATCTTTGTTGTCAACGACAACCGCACCGTCGAGGAATTCGTTCCGATTCTTCGCAGCTTCTGCGAACTAACCGCCGCCTGCGATCCGGAGTCAGTCATCTCTCTCCCCGCGCGCGATGTGCTCCCCTTCCAGAATCTCTCGCCGCACCCGGAGCTTCAGGAAGAACGCGCCACGGCCTTGTGGAAGATCGCAACCGGGGCGGCGTCGATTGTCGTTTCGCCGGTGGCGGCCACGGCCATCCGCCTGCGCTCCAGCGATTACTATGCCGATCTCGCCCGCACCATTCGCCGCGGCGAATCGTTCGATCTCGAGTCCCTGCTCGCGCATCTCAATACCGTCGGATATACCTCGACGGACGTGGTCGAGATGCCGGGCCAGTACGCGGTGCGCGGCGGCATCCTCGACGTTTACTCGCCCGAGGCCGACCGTCCGCTGCGCATCGAGTTCTTTGGCGACGAAGCCGATTCAATTCGCAAGTTCGATCCCGCCTCCCAACGTTCCTCCACACCGGTAGATGAAGCTCTGCTGCTTCCGCTCAGCGAGACCCCGGTCAGCGAGCATCTGCTCGGCGCAATTCATACGCGATTAAGCGGCAAGCGCATTGTCGGTAACGAAGAAATTGTGGAAGCCGCCGTCCGCGCCGGCGGGGTCAATGTTTTCCCCGGCTGGGAGTTTTACTCCCCGGTTGCCGGAGCCGACAGCACCATCTTCGATTTAATCCCGCGAGCCGCGGTTCTGCTCGACGAGACCGATCAGCTCAAACAAGAGTTCGACCGTTTCTGGACCCGCGTCGAGGAAGCGCATGAGCTTAGCGGCGTCGGCAATCTGGTTCGTCCCGAAGATCTTTACGTGGCCCCGGACGATTGGTGGAACAAGACAACGGCCCTTCCCGGCGCCGATATCGAGCATCTCGGCATCACTCGTAGCCTGGAAGAAGACGCAGTCACTTTCCTCACTCAACCCTCGCTTCGCTTCCATGGCGTAGTTCCCGCGATGCTAGCGGAAGTTCAGAAGCTTAACGCCGATGGCAAACGCGTGCTCTTCGCAGTGCCCAACATTGGCGAGGTTGAGCGTTTGGCCGACGTTTTCACCGAATACAACGTTTCGTTTCGGCTGGGAAGCCGTACCCGCGGCGGCGAGAGCTATGCGGATGAAACCAGTTACTTCGCCGGCGAAGTCCTCACTACCACGCTGGCCACGGCTTACATTCCGGACGGAGTGCTGCTCCCCGAAGCCAATCTTGCCGTCTTCGGCGCGCGTGACTTGTTCGACGAATCCGAATCGGTCGCCTCGCGTCCGCAGCGCTCGAAGTCCAAAGTCTCCGCCTTCCTCTCCGACTTCCGCGATCTGCAGGTCGGCGACTACGTTGTGCATGTCGAGCACGGCATTGGCCAATATCAGGGCTTGAAGGAAATCAACCACGGCGACGGCCCCGCCGAATTCATGCTGCTCGAATTCGCCGAAGCCGCGCGTCTCTACGTTCCTCTAACGCGCCTCGACCTGGTGCAGAAATATCGCTCTTCCGAGGGCGCCAAGCCGGCCTTGAGTCATCTCGGCACGGCAGCCTGGTCTAAGACGAAATCCCGCGTGCGCAAGGCCATGATAGACATGGCTGACGAACTGCTGAAACTCTACGCCGAGCGCAAAACCGCCGTCGGACACGCCTTTCCGCTCGGCAATGAGTGGTTCCGCGAATTCGAAGACGCCTTCGAATTCAACGAAACTGAAGACCAGGGCCAAGCCATTAAAGACGTCATTCGCGACATGGAATCTTCCCAGCCCATGGATCGCCTGCTCTGCGGCGATGTCGGCTACGGCAAGACTGAAGTCGCGATGCGCGCCGCCTTCAAGGCCATCAGCGACAACAAACAAGTAGCCGTGCTGGCTCCGACGACGGTTCTCGCCTTCCAGCACTTCGAAACCTTCAAGCAGCGCTTCGCTCCGTTTCCAGTCACGATAGAGATGATCAGCCGGTTCCGCACCACGAAGCAGCAAAAAGAAATCCTGCAGAAAACGGAAGCCGGCAAGATCGACATCCTGATCGGAACTCACCGCATTTTTTCCAAAGACATCAAGTTTTCCGATCTCGGCCTACTCATCGTTGACGAAGAACAGCGCTTTGGCGTGCGCCACAAAGAGCGCATCAAGCAAATGCGCAAGCAAGTGGACGTGCTTACCATGTCGGCCACGCCCATCCCGCGCACCCTGCACATGTCGCTGGTCGGCCTGCGCGACATGAGCGTGATCGAGACGCCGCCCAAAGATCGCATGGCGATCCAGACGGTAGTCGCCAGTTGGGACGAAAAACTGATCCAGTCCGCCATCGAGCAGGAACTTGAACGCGGCGGCCAGGTCTATTTCGTCCACAACCGTGTCGATACCATCTGGGAAATCGCCGCCAAGATTCAGGCGCTGGTTCCCCCGGCGCGAATCATCGTCGGCCACGGACAAATGTCGGAAGGCGAACTCGAAAAAGTGATGCTGAAGTTCATGCATCACGAGGCCGACATTCTAGTCTCGACCACGATCATCGAGAACGGTCTCGACATCCCGCTGTGCAACACGATTCTGATCAACCGCGCCGACCGCCTCGGTCTCTCCGAGCTTTACCAACTGCGCGGCCGAGTAGGCCGCTCCAGCCGCCGCGCCTACGCCTATCTAATGCTTCCGCCGGAGATCGAACTGACGCCCATCGCCCGCCGCCGCCTGGCCGCGCTAAAAGAATTTTCCGACCTCGGCGCGGGATTCAAAATCGCTGCCCTCGATCTCGAACTCCGCGGCGCAGGCAACATGCTGGGCGGCGAGCAGAGCGGACACATCGAAGCCATCGGCTTCGAGCTCTACACGCAAATGCTCGAGCGTGCAGTCCGCGAGATGAAAGGCGAAGCCGCGCCCGACGAAGCCGAAACCCAGCTCAACCTCGGCCTCAACATTCGCATTCCCGCGGATTACGTCCCCGAAGAAAACCAGCGCTTGCAGATGTATAAGCGTGTAGCCAGAGTCGAAACCGAATCGCAACTCAGCGACGTAGCCGCCGAGTTGCACGACCGCTACGGCCCGCCTCCGGCCGCAGTCCGCAACTTGCTGGACTATGCGTCGCTCAAGCTTCTGTGCATGAAGGTCGGCGTGAACGCGATCGAGCGCAAACGCGACATCGTCACCTTGAAGTTCCGCCAAGACGCTCTGGTGGATCCTGAGCAGCTGGCCCGCTTCGTCTCCGCCCAGCGCGGCGCCCAGTTCACCCCAGATGGCATGCTGAAGTTCGTTTTGAAAGCCACGGCGGCGGAAGACGTGTTGCGCGCATTGCGCGCGGTGTTGGAACAACTCGCCAGCGCGGATACAGCATCAGAAGTTCGCCCGGGCATCGCCGAGAATATACCTCAGCAACCGTGACCCACTAGCCGCCGCACAAGCGGGGTACAATTGTCCGGCAACCGAACTCACACCGCCAACGACCAGCAACCAACGAACGCCTATGAACGACCGCCTATGCCTATGAAAATTCGCAAAGCCGTCTTTCCCGCAGCCGGCCTCGGCACCCGCTTCCTGCCCGCAACCAAAGCCCAGCCCAAAGAAATGCTCCCTCTGGTGGATAAGCCCATCATCCAGTACGGGGTGGAAGAAGCCATGGCCTCGGGCTGCAACCAGATTCTCATCATCACCGGCCGCGGCAAGCAAGCCATCGAAGATCATTTCGACGTCAGCTACGAACTGGAAAGAATGCTCGAGGACCGCAAGAAACTCGACCTGCTCAAGATCGTCCGCTCCATCTCCGACATGATGCACGTCGCCTATGTCCGCCAAAAAGAAGCGCTCGGCCTCGGGCACGCCGTGCTGATGGCCCGCGAACTCGTAGGCAACGAACCCTTCGCCGTTCTCCTCGCCGATGACGTGATCGACGCCAAAGTCCCATGCCTCAAGCAGATGGTTGAGGTCTTCGATCAGACCCAGTGCTCGGTGCTAGCCACGCAGATCGTCGAAGGCCAGATGATCTCTTCCTACGGCGTTCTCGATGTGAAGCCCGTCGATAGCCGCTTCGGCGAGCGTCTCTACGAGATCAAGAACATGGTGGAGAAACCCAAGCCCGAGGACGCCCCGTCAAACCTGGCCATCATCGGCCGCTACATCCTCACGCCCGCCATCTTCGATTGCCTCGACAACACGCCCACCGGCGCCGGAGGCGAACTGCAACTCACCGACGGCATGCACCTGCTGCTGCAGAAAGAAAAAATGTACGCCTACGTCTACGAAGGCCGCCGCCACGACACCGGAGACAAACTGGGATTCTTGAAAGCTACAGTAGAATTCGCCCTGAAGCGTGAAGACCTGGGACAACCATTCCGCGAATACCTAAAGGGATTGAAGCTTTAGGGTCGGGCGCTTGTGTGGGGATGGCCGTCTCGGCCGTCCAGCCAAGTGTAGCGAGGCGTCCTGCTACCACAGCGCTGCGTAAAGTTCTTCAGGAGTTCTTCAGTTTCTTCGACTTCTCTTCCACGCCGCGCGCAAGCTTCTCCTTGTGTGCCTCAAGCTTCCTGGCGATAGACTTATCCGCCAGCGCGATCATCTGCGCCGCAAGAATTCCGGCATTCGTCGCGCCCGGTTTGCCGATGGCCACCGTAGCCACTGGAATCCCCGCCGGCATCTGCACCGTTGCAAGCAAAGAATCCATGCCTTGTAGCGCCGTCGATGGAATCGGCACTCCGATCACCGGCAGCGTGGTGTGCGCCGCAATCACTCCGGCCAGATGCGCCGCACCTCCCGCTCCGGCAATGATCACGCAAATGCCGCGCCCGGCGGCCTTGCGCGCGAAATCCGCCGTGCGATCCGGCGAACGATGCGCCGAGGTCACGTCGATCTCGTAGGCGATGCCAAACTCTTCCAAAGCTTTTCCGGCTTCGCGCATAATCTCAAGGTCGGAATCACTGCCCATCACGATTGAAACAAGAATCTTGCTCATCTCTCTCCTCAAAATTATCTTTCTTGAATGTCATTCTGAGCGAGGAAAGTGATTCATGGAAGTGAATCACTTCCGCAGCGAAGGATCCCTTTCACGCCGATGGAATCTCCGGCCTCAGAGGGAATTTCTATCCTCACTCGTCGGAATTCGCCGAAACACGAAAAAGTAGTACAAGATCGCGCCTATCCAATTCCCGACTGAAAGTGCCAACAGCCAAAACAGGTTCATTCCATGTCTCCGTCGATCCACCTGCCACCGGTACGATGACATGCCGTACCATAAGAACAGTGCCGAAACCGCCCCACAGAGGCCCACTATCACCCCGCTGGCGATCCGCACGGGTAAAGGAACCATTGCCTCATCAAACCGAAAGAAAATCTGGCAACGCGCCCACCGTGAGGATCGCCGCTGAAATTAAGGATGCAAGCAAAAATATCGACGAAACGAAGGATCAAGACTCCAGTGATTTTCAGAGGTCCAATGCTTTTCCATGTGCGCCCTCCTACTTCTTCATCGCCCGCGCCGCAATATCCTTGCGGTAGTGTGCGCCATCAAACCGAATCTTCTCGCAAGCCTCATATGCCCGTTCCACCGCAGTCTTCAGCTCCGCAGCACGCGCTGACACCCCAAGCACCCGCCCGCCGGCAGTGTAAAACTCGCCCTCACGCTTCGATGTTCCGGCGTGAAAAACCTTCACGCTCTCAATCGCTGCAGCCTGTCCGAGTCCTACAATATTTTTCCCCACGTCATACGTTCCCGGATAACCTCCCGAAGCCATCACCACGCACACGGAAGCATCGCGCGACCACTTGAAATCGCCTTCGCTGACCCTGCCCGCAATCGAAGCTTCCAGAGCATCCACTAGATCGCTCTCCAGCCGCATCAAAATCGGCTGCGTTTCAGGATCGCCGAAGCGGCAATTGAATTCCAGCACCATGGGACCGCGAGCCGTCATCATCAGCCCGCAGTAAAGCACGCCCTTGAACTCCGAGCCCTCCGCTTTCATGCCCTCTACCACAGGGCGCGCGATGTGATGCACCAGCCAGTCGCGCATCTTGTCGTCAATGATGCTTTGCGTGGAGTAAGCGCCCATTCCGCCAGTGTTGGGTCCGGTGTCGCCATCGCCCACGCGCTTGTGATCCTGCGCCGCTACCAGGGGGGCCACGCGCTCCCCATCGCTGAGCACCAGAAACGAAAGTTCCTCGCCCTTTAAACATTCTTCCAGCACCACGCGCGCGCCCGCTTCGCCCACCATCCTGCCGCTGAACATTTCGGCCGCCACGCGGGCAGCCTCATCCTTGCTCGCCGTGATGACCACACCCTTGCCCGCCGCCAGTCCGTCGGCCTTCACCACTACCGGTAGGTGAAAGTGCGTCAAGGCCGAGCGAACCTGCTCCACAGAATCGCAGATGGCATAAGGAGCGGTGGGAATCCGATGCCGCTGCAAAAACTCCTTCGCAAAGCTCTTACTCGCTTCCAGTTGCGCCGCAGCCTTGGTAGGACCGAACGCAGGCCATCCGCGCTGCGAGAATTCATCCACCGCGCCCAACGTCAGCGGCAACTCCGGCCCCACCACCGTGAGGTCCGGATGCACCTGCTCGCCCAGAGCCACGATCGAGGCCAGGCTCTTCAAGTCCACGGGCAGACATTCCGCCTCGTCCGCGATGCCGCCGTTCCCGGGTGCGCAGTAAAGCTTCGACACACGCGGGGACTGCCGCAGCTTCCATACCAGCGCGTGTTCGCGCCCACCGTTGCCGAGAACCAGAACTCTCATAACTGGAGAAAATTAAGGTTAGGGTAGAGCAGGAAAGCTGTCAAACGCGCAAGATCCTTCCACCACGGAGGCACGGAGACACTGAGAAAACAGAAGAATCGAAATCTCTCGAACATGCGCCCCTTTCGCTGCGAGTCCCCCAACAAACTTGAGACCTCAGCCTGCTTTTCTCCATGCCTCCGCGTCTCCGTGGTGAAATCAGGGTTAACCACACTTAACTCCGAGGTATAATCAGCCCAGATGATCACAGTCTCCAAAGAAGACTATCTCAAAGCCATCCTCGAGGCCGAAAGCGAAGGGGAAGCTGTCATCTCGGCGCGGCTGGCGGACTGGTTGAAGGTGTCGGCGCCGGCCATAACCATGGCGGTGCGCCGGCTGAGGAAGGACGGCCTGGTTCGCGTCCAGGCTGACGGACACGTGCGCCTCACCGCCGCCGGCCGCAGGATCGCCCGCAAGCTCACACTCCGCCACCACCTCATCGAACGCATGTTGGCGGAACTTTTCGGCATGGAATGGTGGAAGGTCCACGACGAAGCGGAAAGGTTGGAGCACGCGGTGTCGCCTGACTTCGAAGCCAAACTCCTGGCGAAGTTAGGCAAAGGAGGCGCTTGCCCTCACGGCAACCTCAGCGAGATGGAAAGCCCCGCCAGCCGCCGCGATCGCGGCCTGCTGCTCCTCGCCGACGCCGCACCCGGAGCCGTTTACGCCGTCAGCGGCATTTACGAACGCGACCGTCGCCTGCTCGAATTTCTCGAAGCCCGCGGCATTCGACCCGGCGCCAGGTTGCGTCTTCTCGAACGCAATTACGACCAGACTCTCTCTTTATCCACCAGAGCCGGCAACATCTCCCTCGGCCGAGCCGCAGCCGAACGCGTCTGGGTTTCCCCAGTCTGACCAGTGTACCGCCCGTCAACCTTATTCTTCACGAACTGTCATCCTCGGCATATAGCGGGTAGATCGCGAAGCGAGCCACCCGGAGTCGAAGGAACCCTGGCCCAAACGCGGCTCCGGCGGCTTCGCAAGCAGCTTGTATTCTGGCCTTCAGTTTAGTTAACCATAGTTTATTTCATCGTGTATACTTACGCTAATCCCAGCTGGAAAACCAAACAGATCGGCGGGATTATCTCGTTACTGCAAAGCACTCAAACCCTCAGCCGATGAATCCTGTTCTCTCCCAGAACGCAGACGAAGCCGTAGTCATTACCCACGAAGACGTTGACCGTGCCCACGATCGCGTCCGAGTCTCGGCGGCCCGTGCCCAGCGTGGCTTTTCCTCCAGAGCGCGCCTGCTGTGGCTGCTGGTCGGCCCCGGCGTCCTGGTCATGCTGGGAGAAAACGACGGCCCGAGCATGCTCTCCTATGCCGCTACGGGCGCCAAGTTTGGCATCGGATTCTTCATCCCTTTCGTCGCCCTCACGTTTTGCATGGCGATCATCGTTCAGGAAATGACCGTGCGCCTCGGCGCCGCCACCCATCGCGGACACGCCGAGCTGATCTTCGAGCGCTTCGGCCCCTTCTGGGGCTGGTTTTCGATGATCGATCTCGGCATAGGCAACTTCCTCACACTCATCACCGAGTTCATCGCCATCCGCGCCGGCCTCGGTTTCTTTGGAGTGCCTCCCTGGATTGCAATCCTGATCGCGCTCGTCATCCTTTACGCGGCGCTCATGAGTCACCGCTATTGGACTTGGGAACGCATCACGCTCGCTGCAGCCATATTCAACTTAATCTTCATTCCAGTCGCGCTCATGACCCATCCCAGTTGGCACTCGGTCGGCCATGCCTTCCTCACCTGGCAACCCCTCCCAGGCTTTAACAAAGACACTTTATTAATCTTGCTGGCCGACATCGGCGCCACGGTCACTCCCTGGATGCTTTTCTTCCAGCAGAGCGCAACCGTCGATAAGGGAATGACCACCAAAGACATTCGCTTCGGCCGCATCGACACTGTGCTGGGCGCCGCATTAGCAACGGCTGCGGCGATCGCCACAATCCTCGCAACCGCCCCGCTCTTCGCTCATCAGATGACCGCCGACAATTTCCAGGCTGCCGAGTTCGCCCAGGCCCTTCAGCCAATCATCGGCCGCTTCGGCGCATCGCTGTTTGCGCTCGGTATGGTCGAGGCCGGCATCGTTGCCGCCATTACCATTTCAGCTTCGTCGGCCTACGCCTTCGGAGAGGTCACGCACAAACCGCACAGCCTCAACCTGCCCATGGGAGAAGGCAAGTCGTTTTACGCGGTCCTGAGCCTATGCGCCGTGGCTGCAGCGGCGATCGTTCTAATCCCAGGCCTGCCGCTGGTCTACGTGGTTCTCCTCGTAAATGTGGTCGCAGTTCTAGCCATGCCGCCGGCCCTGGTGTTCCTCTTCATGCTCGTGAACGACAAAGAAATCATGGGCGACCTGGTCAGCCCGTGGTGGGCAAACATGCTGGCGACCGCCGTGGTATTTGTCCTGGCAGCCGCTGGCGTGCTCTTCGGAATCAGCATAATCGCTCCCAAAATCTTCGCCGCCCTGGGCGGGACATAGGAAGAAGAGGGTGGAGCAGGCCTGCAGGCCTGGTTACGGGCAGATTTGAATTGGGCTATATGCCCCTGAGGTACGTCACAGTGATGAAGAAGGACGACATGCAAGCCCCAGCCTCCGATCAAAGCTGGGTCTTATCCTCGCTCGAACACGATCAACTCGCGCGAGCCAAGAAACATTTCATCCCGAGGCGGCGCCTCAAAGGTCCCGAACTCCTAATCATCTGGGCGCTTCGACTTTATCTTCTGTTCATGATGTTCGTCGTCGCCTACCAGGTATGGATCGCCCGCACATATCGATAACCCTCGCCATCAAGCGGCACCAGTTCGCGTCAAAACGAAAGAAGCCGCTCTCGCAAGCGGCTTTCACATTTTCCTCCTGGGACTCGCCTCAGTGAGTGAACGAGAAGTTAAGCCCGGTGGTCAGAACCACGTCATTCTGCCTTGTGCCTGAGGGCGGGTTCGAGACGTAGATATCGCCGAACTGGTTCTGCCAACCCAGCCATTTACCGATCTTCGTGACGATACCCAAATCGAACGTTCCGCGGTACTCGCCAGTCTGTGTCAGGTTGGGATAGAAATACAGTTTTTGGATCATCACCGTGCTCTTGCCCAGTTTGTGCGTCAACTCCTCGCCCAAAGTCAAAGCGCCGAAATTGTGGATCAGCTTCGAAGTAGAAGTCGTGGGCGGGGTCACGGTGGTGTTCGTGATGGTCTGCGTGTAGTTCTCATCCGTGAAGTTGCCGCCGGCCAGTAAGTCCAGTGTGGTCCGGTCGCTTTTGATGGCGTGGTATCCAACGCCCACACTACCCACGGAGCGCAGATTCAAGTCCTGCAGAGCGTTGCTCGTGAAATCGGCTCCGACAAAGCCAAACATCCTCGGATTGACATTGTGGTCGTAACGAATTCCACCTGCTTCAGTATTGGCGGTCGTGCTGGGAGTCGCCAGTTGATTCGTCCCATAGACGGCGTTCGTATACAGGCTGAGCTTGTCAGTCTTTGTGGCGCGCGCCGCGGTGAACGCCAGCGCCAGGTTCTCCGTCTGACTGTTGCCCCGGGTCAACGAAAAGCCCACATTTGCTCCACCATTCCAGCCCTCGAGCAGACCGGGGTGTAGCGCCTTCTCATAGGCCAGTTGGTCGGCATCGTTGCGGATCGCCACCACGCTATCCGCCGGAGTCTCCACCGGAGCGCCGGTCTTCGGAGTAACCTCCAGCTTTCCGTCGCTGGTCGCGATCGGTCCCACCACGGTCTGGCCGTTCTTCAAGGCCACGTGCAGCGGCTTATCGGCGGTGATCTGGGTGATCGCCGCAAACTGCAAGGTAACGTCTCCCGC
The DNA here is from genome assembly GCA_963771895.1 of uncultured Acidobacteriaceae bacterium. Classification (GTDB taxonomy): domain Bacteria; phylum Acidobacteriota; class Terriglobia; order Terriglobales; family Acidobacteriaceae; genus Sulfotelmatobacter. The sequence goes on from CAVYVQ010000003.1 coordinate 113,351, forward strand.
GAACTCCGTGTGCAACACCAAAATCCTGCCGTCGGATTTCACGATCGTACCCGTCAGGTGGTCGCCATTCTTCAGGGTGATCTGATCGGCGAAGGTCGCCGACGCCAGTCCTAGAAACACAATCAGTGCAACAAACTCGACTTTACGCAAAGCTGCCTACCTCCAGAGTTTAGAGTCAGTTTCAAAGCTCAGATGCTATATAAGGAGCCCGGGACTGCTTGGAACGGAACAGGGAACGGCGACAAAGAGGCTGTGATTCGGTGGAATCAAAAAAGACTACGCCCGCGAAGGAAACCCAGTTAGCTCTTGGTTTCTTTGGATTCCTTAGATTCGGTGTTCTTGGCCTGATCGGTCGGAGCCGGAGGATTGTCCTTCATGCCTTCTTTCAAGGCACGAATCCCCTCGCCCAGCCCCTTGCCGAGCTCAGGCAATTTCCTGGGACCAAAAATCAGCAGGGCAATCGCGAAAATGATGATCAGGTGCGTCGGTTGAAATAGACCTTCCAGCATCGGAACCTCCAGGAACCACACTTCCAGCTGGTTATACGGTACTGGAGGGGTTTTGGGAAGTCAAACCTCGCCTCCCAGCAGAGATGCTCATGTAGGGACAGCCGGCCTCGACTGTCCCGCCGAGCGAAGCGAGGTGGCCTCTTACGGCAGCCTCTTACGTCAAGGCCGACCGCCGTGCCCCGGAATCCAGCTTTACAAAAAGTCCCATCTGCGTCTCCGTGTAGAGTCGGGCTCCCCCATTCCGACTCTCGCAATCGGCCATCCCCGGCCTGTTACTTCCGTGACCTTACCCCCGGCTCTGCCGTCGGGCTAATGTGGATTTGGCGTTCAGAACCAGAGCAGACCACGCCACAAGTCAGAGCAAACAATCAACGCAGCCCAGCAAGTGAACCCGTTGCCGGAGAGTCGAGTGAAGCGCAAAGGCGTGTCAGTTTTTCTGTTGCTTATCGGTGTGGCTATGGCTGCCTACTCGAGCGAAAGCCAGCCGGTGAACTCGACGCAGCTGATGGCCTGGCTCATGGCCGGCGTGCCCAGCAGCCGCCTCGTCCGCATCGTTCAAGAGCGCGGTATCACGATCATTCCCGGCAAGCAACAGATTCGGCAATTTAAAGCCGCGGGCGCCGACGCTACTCTGCTCCGCGCTCTGCGCAAGGCCAATCGAAAGCCGTCCGCTACTGCCAATCCCTTCGACATCCCCGCACCCCTGGTGCAGGCCTCTGTCGATGCCCGTGATCAGCGCTTCCACGAAGCTGAACTCGCCTTACGCCAGGCCTTAAGCTCCGATCCCCAAAATGCCGCGCTGCACTTCGCTTTTGGTACGATGCTGCGTCAACAGGACCGTTGGGACGATGCTTTCGACGAGATCACGCGGTCGGCCCAACTCATGCCCGACTTTCCCGAGAACCACAGCAGTCTGGCCTATATCTTCTATCGGCTCGATGACGGCCCCAATGCGATTGCGGAAGCGCGGACCGCGCTCAGCATGGATCCGCAGAACGCCGAGGCCTACGAGTTCCTTGGTCTCGCTCTTTACTCCAATGGACAATACGCCGCTGCGATTCATGCTTTCGCCGAGTCGCTGGCTCGCGATTCCAGTAACGTGGACACCTACTACGACCTGGGCATCACCCAGCATGCGGCTGGGAACCTGCCCGGCGCCATCGCCGCTTATCGCCAGGCGCTTCGTCTGAACCCGGCTTTCTGGCAGGCTCATTCCAACCTGGCGCTGATTCTGCACGAACAAAACAAGCTCGTGGAAGCCATCGCTGAATATCGGGAGGCCAAGCGTCTCGCGCCCGGAGAAGCGTCGGTTCGCAACAACCTGGGCAACACCTACTGCGACAAGGGCGACTTCGACGCCGCCATAGTCGAATTGCGCGAGCTTTACCGCCAGCATCCCGAGTGGGAGCAGGGACACAGTTGCCTGGCTCGCGCCTACATGGCGAAGAAAAGTTACGGCAGCGCAGTCGGCGAATTGGAACTGGCGGTTCTCGAAAACCCCACGGGTTCCGCCGAACACCGCGCTCTCGGCGAAGCTCTGTTGCTCGAGGACAAGCTGGACGAAGGCGTAAAGGAGTTGCGCCTCGCCGTCAGCCTCAATCCTGATTCCGAGGCCGCTCACCACGCGCTCGGCGCGGCGCTGTTCCGGCAACAACAACTGCCGGCAGCGGAGAAGGAATTCCGCGATGCGCTTCGCCTGAATGCTTCCCCCGACAACCACTACGCTCTGGCGGCATGCCTGATGACTATGGACCGCTATGACGAAGCTTTGTCAGAACTGGAGACCGCCGCGCGCCTCGATCCCGCGCGCAAGCTCTATAAGGCCCGCCGCGACGAACTCCTGAAGCTGATGCAGACGCAGTTGGAAATGCAAAGCAAGTAAAAGGCACGAGCGCAGCGCCATCGGGACAGTACGCGGATTGTACTCCCGATATTTTCGACCGGACGCGGGGCTGCTTAGACTAAAACACAAGGCATTTGGGGAGAGATTGATTATATGGACATGACGCGATCCACACAGGCCGCCGCTGCCAAACCGGCAAAATCCATCCTGCCGGAGAGCGACGTCCGGAATGATGTGAAGAACGATCTGCGGAACGCCGTCCGGCACGACACCGAGACCCAGCACAAGTCCTCAGGCTACGGGATGCCTTGCGCCAAATGCCGTCTGTATTATCCCGCCAACGTCGACACCTGTCCGGCCTGCAACAGCAGAGAGCGGGTTTCTCCTAGAGTGGTTCCGGCCACTCCGAAGACGCAGGCCGCAGCCGAGCCCTTGCCCGACAGCGCCGCCGTAGAGCAGGAGCGGGAGGCTTTCCTGAAAGAGTTCAAATCCCAGCTTTTCGCGGCGCACGCCGAAGTCGCGAGTTCACCCGTGGCATGCGCGCTGGGAGAACACCACGCACAGGGCGCCGAGCCGGCCACCATCTGCAAGGCCTGTTACGACCACCTGCAGGAGCGTGCGGATGTCTGCGAAGCCGCCCTGCATATCGACTTGAAAGAAGCCGCGCAGATTATCTACGACGCGGTCTGGGCCGATCCATCCGACCCCAGCAAGACCTACACCAACGCGGCCAGCGCGCTGCTCAGCGAATTGCGCAAGCGCTCCGGAGTCTCCAGCCTGCTGGGTCCGTTCCAGCCGCTCGGCAATTGAGGCTGGTACCGAGTACTTAGTACTTAGACCGAGAGCTGCTCCCCTGATTCTTTTTACCCGCAAGATTCGGATAGTCGGCTCCTGCGTCTACACCTTACGCTGTCGCTATCATGACTTTCACTAACATCACCTTCCCTGACGCGACTTCCGATGCCATACTCGTTGAGGACGCAACCCACCCCATGCGCGTAGCGTGCTCCAACTCGACCAAGCCAGGCGATGACCTGCGCTGGAACGCTGTCGTCGCGCGCGATTCTGCCCACGACGGAGAGTTCGTCTTCGCTGTTGCCAGCACGGGCGTCTATTGCCGGCCGTCGTGCGCGGCACGTCGTCCGCGGCGCGAGAATGTGACGTTCTATTCGCGTCCCGAGCAGGCGGAGAAAGCCGGATTTCGCGCCTGCCTGCGTTGCCGGCCGCGGTCGTTCAGCGGCAATCCGCTATCGGACTTGGCAAAAGAGATCTGCCGTTACATCGAGCAGCATCTCGATGAGACCATCACGCTAGAGCGCCTGGGCAAGGTCTTTCGGCAAAGCCCGTTTCATCTGCAGCGGCGTTTCAAGGCGGCTCTCGGGATCACGCCGCGAGCCTATGCCGATTCATGCCGCCTGCGTCTACTGAAGCGCAACCTGCAGGCCGGGGACGATGTGACTCGCGCCATGTATGACGCGGGGTACGGCTCCAGCAGCCGGCTCTACGAGAAGACAGCGTCGCAGCTTGGCATGACGCCCGACAAATACCGCCGCGGGGCGATCGCCGCTTCCATCCGCTACGCGATTGCTGACTCGCCGCTGGGACGGATGCTGATTGCGGCCACCGACCGGGGCGTTTGCTCGATTCAGTTCGCGCGTTCCGATGGCGAGTTAATTGAAGGCTTGAAGCGCGAATTTCCCTTCGCCGTGCGCAAGCCCGATGAAGGCGGATTGCAAACCTGGGTCGCGGCCTTGCTTTCGAAGATGACAGGGCGCGAGTTGAATGTTTCTCTCCCTTTGGATATCCGCGCGACCGCGTTTCAGCGGCGCGTGTGGACTTATCTCCAGTCGATCCCCTTCGGCGCGACGCGATCTTACGGTGATGTGGCGAAGGCTATCGGCCAACCCGGCGCCAGCCGGGCCGTGGCGCGCGCTTGCGCAACGAATCCGGTGGCGATAGCGATTCCCTGCCATCGCGTGGTTCGTGAAGATGGCAACATCAGCGGCTATCGTTGGGGCGTGGAGCGCAAGAAGGCGCTGCTGGAGATGGAGCAAATCACCCCGTCGTAGAGACGTAGCTTGCTACGTCTCTCTCGCCACCTTCCGAACGCCCGCCGTCGTCTCGAGCGCCGCAAGGCGAGACGTCGCGAGAACGTCTAAACGACAGCAATCAGATGGAACTTTTGCTAGTTGCTCGCCCCATCACAACCGCAGCCCAGTTCACGAACGCCAGCGCGATGGTCGCGAGCAGAATCAGCGATTGGCCGAAATCAACGCGCGTTACTAGGATCACGCATAGCATCACGCCCAGAACGGAGAAGAAATTCCCCGCAGGCAGGTGAAACATTGCGCCTGCCCCTTCCGGTTGCTTGCGCCGCAGGATCGGCAGGGCTGCGCAGCCTACGGCGTAGTAGAGAAGGCGGGCTACGGCGGAGAGCGTTACGTTCCATTTGAAGTCGCCGAGCAGAGCTAATCCCCAGACCATGGCCGCGAAGACGGGGATTGAGACGTAGGGGGTGTGAAAGCGGGGATGCACGGCGGCAAAGGCTTTGGGGAAATCTCCTTGCTCGGCGAGGGCGAAGGGGACGCGGGGCATGGCGAGAATTTTTGCGCTGAGATATCCGTAGAAACAGATCAGCGCGCCGACTGCAACCAGCGCCGCCCCTATGGGGCCGACCGCCAGCCGCGCCACGTCGGCTAGAGGGCGCTGGCTGTGTATGCCGTTGGACAGGACTCCGACGACCACCCACTGAATTAGCGCATAGATCACGGTGCAGACCGCGAGGGCGGTGAAGAGCGCGAAGGGAGCGTCGCGGCGGGGATCCCTCGCTTCGCTCATGGGCGCCAGCGCGGTCTCGAATCCGCCATAGGCAAAGACCAGAAGCAGCATGGCCTTCAGCCACTGACTGGTATTGGGGGACGCGATGGGCACGGTCGCGATAGTCCAGTGGTGTTGCTCAAGTAAGAACAGACCCAACACGATTACGGCGAAGAGTGGGACAAGCTTGGCTGCCGTGAATAGGTTGCTCACCTGCGCTCCGGCGCGCACGCCGCGAATGTTAATGAAAGTTAGAAGGCCGACCAGCACGGTGAGGATAATGGCCCGGGGCGCGGTGTCTTTGGCATGCGGGAAGAACTCGCCGAGATAAATCACGAACAGGTTGGCGTTGGCGGCGGGCGCGGCCACCTGGCCGAGCCAGAGCATCCAGGCGGTTTGAATGCCCATGAGGCGTCCGAAGGCGACGCGGGCGTAGAGATAGGGGCCCCCAGCCTGCTGAAAGCGTGACGCAACCTCGGCGAAGCATCCGATGATCACGCTCATACCTGCGCCAGCCGCAAGCACGGCGTAGGGACTGTAGCTGCCGATTAGAGCCGCCACGGTTGAGGGCAAGCCAAACACTCCGCTGCCGATGATGGAATTCACTACCAGCGCGACCAGGCTCCAGCGTCCAATGGCGCGGAGTAGCTGGCGCGGCGGGCTTGAGGAGACGGATTCCATCCGTGCGTTTGTATCACAACCGAACGATACTCAGGCAGCAATCGCGCCTTGGGGGCGCCGCGCTTCGCCCCCATCGGCGCGCTTCGCTGGCTCAGGGCAGGGCTAGTTTGGACAGCTGAGGCGGCTGTTTCTACATGAGATGTGGTGACTTTGGAACGAATGGTAACTGCACTGTTGGTCGCAGTGAAAAATCCGGCGTTCGGGATCCAGGGTTGTGACCGGCCCGGCGCTCTCTTTGGCGAAGGCGTGAAAAGCCTTGCCAGTCGCGGCTTTCAACGGCATCCCGAGCCGGGTGTTACTCTTCAGACCAAAGTAATTGCTTGAATTACCAAAGCGCATGATCGTGGGACATCTATCCGCTTGGCGCTGCCGATGAGATGTTCAAACACGCGATCGTTAGCGTCTTCAATCACTGCGGCCCATGGGGAACGAGACTCAGATGGACGACCTTCACACGCGGATGGTGCGAGTTACCGAAGATCTGCGCGCGATTCAGCGCGAGCTGAATTGCGCCGCCATGCAGGCGCCCAGTGACCCGGAATTAATGGAGGCGTTGAGCGCGCTGCCGGAGACCGAAGCCATCCAGGTGCTGTGCAAATCGCTCGACCAGATGCGCCACTTCCTGTGGTTCTACACCCAGGTAATGAGCAACGATCCCGAACTGGGCGACAAGCTGCGCCAGTCGAATGCGTCGCAGACCATCGAAGACGGCAAGGTGGATACTTCTTTTCTCGATAAGCTCACGCGGGGCGATGAAGCGGTGCTGTTGCGCTATCTGACGGACGCGAAAGACCGCAAGCCGAATTAGTCAAGTCTCAATCTGTCTATCCACGTAACTCGCCGCCACTCCTCCGCGTCGTAGAGACATAGCTTGCTACGGCTCTGTCGTCACAATTGCAAACGCGCCACCGGTCGGAACGCCGCAAGCAGAGACGTTGCAAACGTCTCTACAGGAAGAGCGCTGAACTGCGTCCTCGGATGAATGTCTGGCAAACTTTTCCATCAGGACTCAGCACTGCAAGATTTGCGTCCGCACCCGGGACAAGTTTCCCGGCTTGCGCCAAGCTCGCCGCCCGCGATGGATTCAGCGTTGCAGCACGTACGGCGTCTTGCAGGCTCCAGCCGGCGAATTTCGTCACGTTGCGAACCGCGGAGTCCATGGTCAGCACGCTGCCGGCCAGCTTTCCATCAATCGTACAGCGGCCGTCTTTCACTTCGACCTGCATGGGGCCGAGTTGGTAGGTTCCGTCGGGCATGCCCGCGGCGGCGGTGGCGTCGGTGATCAGCACGGCGCCTTCGATGCCCTTAGCGTGCAGGAAAAGCTGCACGACCTCGGGCGCAACGTGAATTCCGTCCGCGATAATGTCGGCGGTGAGCCGGCTGTCAGTAAGCACTTCGGCGAGGATGCCGGGATCGCGATGATCCAGCGGCCGCATTGCATTGAACGTGTGAGTGGCGTGGCGGGCGCCGGCGCGAACACCGGCGCGGGCGGCATCCAGTTCCGCGTCGGAGTGGCCGATGCTCACGCAGACCTTGCGCGCCGCCGCTTCCGCGATCACCTCGAGGGCTCCGGGAAGTTCTGGCGCAATGGTCATCATGCGGACTTGCCCGCGCGCGGCCTGCCAGAGACGCTCAAAGATTGCGAGCGTGGGCTCGATGAGGTATTGCGGAGGATGCACACCGCGGCGCTTGTGACTGAGGAATGGACCTTCCAGGTGAATGCCGAGCGGGCGAGCCTGCACGGCATCGCCGTTGCTGGAGGCTGGAGCAGCTTCAACGGCGTTAGCCAGGTGTTCCAGAGCGGCGCAAGTCTGATCGAGCGGCGCCGCGACGGTGGTTGGGAAGTAGCCGGTAACGCCATGGGTCGTCAGGAATTTGTTCAAATGAGGCAGTTCGGCGGACGAGGCGCGCATGACGTCGAGGCCGGCGCCGCCGTGCATATGAATGTCGACGAAACCGGGCGCGAGGATGGCGCCGGCGACGTCTTTTGTAAGATCGACCGCTCTCGCGTTGCTCGGGAGTTCCTTTTGAGTGCGCGAGGAAACGGCGGAGATGAGGCCATCCTCGACGAACAGGAGCGGATCCTGAATCTCTTCCTGCGGCGTGTAGAGACGACTAGCGCAAAGGACAATCATGGTCGGTTAGATCATGGTCGGTTAGATCATGGTCGGTTAGATCATGGTCGGTTAGATCATGGTCGGTTAGATCATGGTCGGTTAGATCATGGTCGGTTAGATCATGGTTGGTCAGACTATGGAGCGTGATCCCAATGCGTCATCAGTGTAACGCGAAAAATGGTTCGGGCAAGCGCGGGCGAATAGCCGAGCGCGTTGCGATGTTATAATCGTGGTGCTTATCGAGAAGAAGTGTGCGGGTGGATGGCCTTCCCTGTTGCCGCCCGCGTTGTCGGGGAGTGGCTCAGCCTGGTAGAGCACCTGGTTCGGGACCAGGGGGTCGGAGGTTCAAATCCTCTCTCCCCGACCAATCTTTTCAATCACTTAAACCGTAGTTCTGGTTTTTTCGTCTACAGCGCTTTCAGCGCGTTGTAGACGTTTTCGTTACGGTGTCGTCCTCTTGGTCCACGATTCTGAATGGGAAGCGCGTGCACTCTAGGGCACTGGCCCAGTTGGGCGCCTCCTTAGGGGAAAAGTGGAGAGCGCTGCTCTGGCCTCTTCTACATCCTTGAATAGATGGGGATTCGCAAAGAATTTGATAATTGCAGGTGGTTTTTATTCTTTCAATTAACTTGGTGCCGTGAGTTACAGAGTGAGGTGATTGCCGATGGCTCGCACTAAAGTCGTATTTTTTCTCTTCTATTCTTATGTGGGTTGTGTCTTGCCCAAGAACGAGGAGGCGTGGATCCAAGGATTGCCGCTCCTATCGTGGGCAGAGCTCTGAGTCTCGACGGCCTCAACGGATCGCTTGAATACTGGGGGCGCTGCAACTACAGTCCAGATTTTCCAACAGTCCACGCACCTAAAAAAGCTCTCGGCCCGGCACTGCGCAGCCTCCGTGCAGTGTTCGCTGACGATCCACAAATGCAAATTACAAAAGATGAAAGCGGAATAGTTCGAATGGTTGAAAGCGATGTTCCGCACGACATTCTGAATGTTGAGATAAAACATATTTCCTTTGTTCTGGAACTCGGTTCACCGGAGCGCGACATTCAGGCCATCTTAAGCGCCGAGGAAGTCAGGGGTTTTATGAAAGCAAACGCTTTGAGCCCGATTCTAGAACAGATCCCACCCCCTATCGGGTTGATGGCGTTGGGACCACCCCGACTGGGCGAGCTTAACAACATTACGGTTTCCAAGGCACTAGACGAGGTGGCAAGGGCATTTTGATGGCTTTTGGGCATACGAAAATTGCTGGACCGAAAAGGGGCGTGAAGTTCACTTCGCTTTTTTCACCGGACAAGGAAAACAATTTTAGCGCGAACTGGATTCTGGTTTTCATGTGGCGGGTCTGAAACCGTGCCGGATATCGGGGATCAAGCGATTTGTTCTGCTTCAAGACCTACTTCCTTTTACAGCGCCGCCGATTTTTTGCCGACCGATTCGGAAGCTGCTCGAACAAGTACGCGTCGCTTTGTTGAAAATCCGCCGAGCGCAATCTCCTCGGTAAACTCAGAAGTGAATCGCCGATAACAAAGCCAGTGGCCGGGCCACTTCACTCCAATTTGACGCCTACCAGCCCGGTCGTGGCTAATACATATTCAAACTCTTTGAACAGCTCTTTGCCGCATACAGTCTCGCCATTCGGATCGCACATCAGAACATTCAGCGTGTGCCCGCCTAACGATACATGGCAATTGTTGATGCCAAAACACTTGGCCATGCCATAGATGCTGCCAACTGACACGGCATTGTGGCTTTCTCCGCAGGCCATTTCAATGATGAACACCGCATCCATCTTCCCGTTGTCACTAAGATTCGAAACCAACACATACCGCTGCGAAGTCGAGATCGCATCTTTGAAAGAAACAAGCAGCACAGATGCAAGTTTTCCATCACACGTAGACCGGAGAAAGACGGGCTTGAGGGGCTTTGCCGCAGCCAAAGGCAAAATAATTTTCAACTCGTCTGCCGGGCCTGGCTGGTACGCCGATGCACGAAGGGACATCATTCGCATTGAAGAAGAGTAAAAAAAAGGTGGCCGAAGAGCTGGCGGCGAGAAATAGGCAAGACCTGGCCGAAAACCTGGCGGCGAAGGTCTTGAGGCAGCTTGATGACAACAGCCCACAGACCCCCATCACTGGGATACGCGGCCTTATGATGAAGGTTACGAAGGGCCGCATCCCCGTGGGCCGTCTCCATTATTCAGCCGATCCCGAGCGCGACCCGGAAATCAATCCCGCGTGGAAGGGCGCCGAACGCCCCACATACACCTCCCAGGCGCATTGGGATCGCGAGATGGAGATCGTGGACGAGGCGGGCGGCGGCGAGCGCGTGTTCGCCGACGTGTTGCTGACCCACTGGGACAAGATCGTCATTGAAGACCCAGCATGGGAGCCAGACCCGGATTGGGTTGTGACCGGCGGCTTTGACCACGGCAAAACTAACCCAACGGCGCTCGAACGCACCTACATCGACTTTGACGGCACCATCATTTTGGCCGGCGAGTATTACATGCCGGGCAAGGAAATCTCGCAGCACGCACCGGCGATGCGGCGCATGCGTGACTTCGACCGGATGGAGAACGTGCAGGCTGACCCCAGCATGTTCCATGGCACCAACCAGCAGGAGCAGCGGCCGGGCCACGCCCAGGAGCGCGCCAAGTCCTTCGCTGAACTCTACGCCCAGGCCGGGGTGACGAATCTGATTTCCTTCGGCGGCGATGACAAGAGCGACGTGAGCTTCGCCGCCCGCCTGATGCTCCATTGGTCGGACCTCGATAAGCGGACGCCGTCCGTGCGGATCGTCTGCCGCAAGGGGCTCTATCAGGACAAGCCCCAGCCGGGGCTGTACCACTGGGACTGTCCGAACCTGCTGTGGGAGTTGATGGTCGCGCGGCGCGTGAAACTGACCGCCCAGCAGCTTCTCAGCCGGAACACGTCGGAAGCCATCGTCGACAAGGACAATCATGCGTGCGATGCGATGAAGTACCTGATCATGTCGCTGCCAGAGCCCAGCCGCAAACCGCTGGAGCGGCGGGTAGCCGAGCGGGTGCAGGAGGTGGGGGAGCGCGGGAGGCGGGGGGGTGTGACCGACGATCAGGCGGCAACCATGGCGGTGCTGAACTACACCAAGATCATGCACGAGGAAGTCGAGGAGGACAACCCGAGCACGTATTACGGAGGGAACGCGCGCCGGCGCATTAAAATGATGGAAGCGCGCCGGCGCCGCGGTGGACGCTAGGCCGCTTTTTTCTGTTTGCGCCAGCGGGCTGTTTGCGCCAGGCTGACGCGCTTGCGCGCATCGGCCGAGAGCACTCGTCGGGTAATAGAACTCGGGGGCGTCTTGCTACCGAGAGCCGCGAGGGCCTGGGTTATTCCAGACAGTTGCTGCTCTGCCTGTGCTCTGCCTGCCACAGGGTCGGAGGCCATCATCGACAAGGACTAACCCTGTGGGTCGGAGGCCATCATCGACAAGGACTAACCCTGCATGGGCTGTCGGAACCCCCACTGAAGAAACAATCGCCGGTCGCTAGTAGACGTTAGTTTTCGCTAGTGACAGCATGCGAGCAAATGCCAAGCCACTCGCGGCTTTTCATACATCTGCCTACACGACTACATCACTAGCGAGCATATTTTAAAAACCTCGCTAGTTCTGCTGTTTGCGTCTCATAAAGCCGGGTTACCCGTTCGCGAAGTCTTTCCCAAGCCGAAGGCGCAACGCCGGTCACGCCCTTCTCCGTGATCCAATACCCGAGGAAGGTAAACCCTCGTTCAATCCGTCCAACCATATTGGCGAAAACAGGTAGGGACACAATCCAAAGAATGAGTCGGCACAGTTCCTGCCGCATAGCGGGATTGGAGTAACATCGGGCCAGAGCAACGAATCACGAATCAACGGGCTGACACCACGTTGGAGGAAAGCCCTTACCAGTTCGTGAAGTTTTGACGAACCACAGCGCTAGTTCCCGTGACTCGTGGGAGTTGAGGCTCGACGTTCTGAGCAGGCTTGTGGCAAATCTCGCCTCATCGGGGGAAGTTGAGTTTCTGTTCCAAGGCCACAAATCGTGAGTTTGAACGCAGATCGTCGAGGGCCGGTTCCACCTTCAGAAAAACCAGACCATTGGATCGGTCGGCAAAAGCCTGTTCCAGCAAGTCGATTGCTCTATCACGCTGCCCGAGACCCACATACACCAGCGCGAAGTAGTATGGAGAGACGTATTGCTTTTTCGACTCCGAGACTAAATCAGCGAGAAGCTTCTCAGCTTCGTCCTTGTTTCCGGAGCGCGCATAGGCAGTTGCCAATGCCGATATCATCAACGGCGTTCCATGCGACAGCTCAACCGCCTTACGCAATTCGGGAAGGGCGAGGCTGAAATCGCCCTTCTGGGCGTACGACAAGCCGAGGACCAGATGCGGCAGCTCGTATGACGGGTCCATCTCCAGAGTATTGCGAAGCTGTTGAATGGCTCGATCATACTGTCGTGCCATATAGAACCGCCATCCCAGGCTAAAATTAATGCTGATGGACAGCGGATCGAGTTCTCGGGCTTTGTTGATCTGTTCGACGCTATCCTCCGTCCTACCCATCGCCATCAGGTAAAGTGAGTATCTCTGGTAAGCAGTCGCATAAGCGGGGTTGTCTTTGATTGCTTTATCGAAGCCGGCAGCTGCGCCACTCCAATCCCAATCGTAGTTAAACCTGACGGTAGCCAATGAGGTTTCCGCCTCCGCCAGGGTGGGATCAAGCTCGAGAGCGTGCAGAGCGGCCGCTTTGGCTTTCGGCGCCGCTTGTGACGCGGACATGGTTCCGAAAATTTCGGCGCTTATGATTGCATAGCAATCGGCGAGCCCGGCATAGGCAAGCGAATAGTTCGGGGCCTGATGCGTAGCCTCTTCGAAGTATCCGATGGCTCGGGTCAGGTTCTCATCCGACCTCTTATTCCAGTAGTAACGCCCCTTGAGATAGTTTTCGTATGCCTCGGGTGCAACCGCTGGGTTCTTGGCCAGCCGTTCTACATCGGCAGGCGTCAGGTTAATCCGGATCTCATTCACGATCGCGGAAGAAACACGGTTTTGCAGCGCGAGAATGTCGCCCATCTGACTTTCGTAGGTATCGGCCCAAAGGTGACGATCAGTCGATACTTGAACCAACTCCGCCGTGATGCGGACGCGATCGCCGACCCGGAGAACTGTGCCTTCGACGACCGCGTCCACGTTCAGTTCGCTCGCGATCTGCGACAAAGGCTTGTGAGTACCTTTGTAGCTCATTGCCGTAGAACGGGAAATCACCCGCAAAGAATGGATCTTTGCCAGGTTAGCAATCAGGTCGTCGGTCATGCCGTCGGCGAAGTAGTCCTGGTCCTTGTCTCCGGAGAGATTTTCCAGAGGCAACACGATCAGCGACTTGCTTTGCGCCGGCGCAATTGCGCCGGCGCGGTGGTAACGGTAGAAGGCAGCCGCACCGAGAAGGCATGCGAGTAGAATCCCAGCGCCGACAACGACCAAGCGCCCTGTCGATGGCCATGGGCGATCTGCAGGTTCGGGCCGAACTTCCGCCGGCGTTTCAACCGGTTCCAGCTTGGCCACCTCGACGGGGACGTGCCCACTATCCTCATGAGGCGGAATCGTGGATGTTGCCGGTAAAGGGATGCCGGCAACCGGCGCAATGAAGCGATAGCCGCGCCGAGGTATTGTTTCCACGAAGCGCGGGTTCTCGGAAGAGTCGCCGAGGACTTCCCGTAGCCGCATGACCGCGTTGTTCAGTCCGTGATCGAAGTCGACAAATGTGTCGCTAGGCCACAGGCGGGTGCGCAATTCGTCTCGCGTGACAATCTCACCTGGATTTTCCAGAAGGACAGAGAGGACTTGAAAAGGTTGTTCGGGAAGCTTGAGCCGAACGCCGTGCTTGCGGATTTCGCAAGCCTTGAGGTCCACCTCAAAAACACCGAAATGCAGAACCCTCGAGACGGTTGCCGAAGTACCCATGATTCCCCAGACGCCGTGCGCGAGTATAGCCCGGTACAAGTCTAATCGTCAAAAACCGGAGAGGAGAACCTATATCTTTTTTGTTTTCATATAGAAGGCCAGAGATGTGGAAATGTCTTGCATCGGACGGTTCAAGGATTGCGCCAGACCCCTCGCCTTGTGCAAAGTGACGCGGTTCGATCGAGGACCTTCTTGTAAATGTTTCGGAAGCGGTGGGCTCTGGGCAAAGCCGACAGGAAAAACTCCAAGAACCCGTTGCAGGGCACTGCACAAATCATTCCTAGCCACGAAGCGAGGACACGATGACGATCCAAGAGAGGTTGCGGTCAACGGTTGGTTTCAAGACGTGCTTGTTCTTCATCACTCTCTTGAGCCTGTTTTGCTCGGTCTACTCCCAGGCGCAGGTGGCTGGCGCTACTCTTTCCGGTTCGGTCACTGACCCGTCGGGGGCGTCGATCCCCAATGCCACGGTCTCTATCAAAAACATCGCAACAGGAGAGGTTCGCGAGGTCTCTTCCAATGGCGAGGGTTTCTATTCAGCGCCCAACCTTTTGCCGGGAGACTACGAGGTGACTACATCGAGTACAGGATTTTCGAAAGCCGAGCAGAAGGGGATCGTTCTTAACGTTGGAGCGCAGCAGACTCTCAACATTACCCTGAAACCTGGAGCGGTGACCGAAACCGTTCAGGTGGTGGGTGCACCGCCCGACGTGCAGACGTCTTCGTCGGCGATCAGTTCCACTGTGGATTCGAAAACTGTCCGCGAACTGCCATTGAACGGCCGCGACTGGACAAGTCTGGCAACCCTTGAGCCGGGCGTGGTTAGCGTCCCGAACCAGGCCACGACTTCGTTCAATGCCAACAAAGGGAATCGAGGTTTCGGAAATCAGCTAAGCGACTCCGGACACCGCCCCAACGAAAACAGCTATCGGCTCAATGGGGTTTCGATTAACGACTACACCAACGCGTCGCCAGGCGGGGCCACGGGATTGAATCTTGGGGTGGATGCGGTTCAGGAGTTTTCCGTAATTACCACGGGCTACACGGCGGAATACGGCAGAACATCCGGCGCCATTATCAATGCCATCACCAAATCCGGCACCAATCAATTGCACGGAACCGGATTCTTCTTCGACCGCGACAGCATTTTCGATGCGCGCAACTACTTTGACGGACCGAAGATTGCTCCATTCCGCCGTATTCAGTTTGGCGGCTCGGGCGGAGCCCCCATCGTGAAAGACCGAACCTTCTTCTTCGTGTCCTATGAGGGATTCCGTCAGAGCCAGGAAGCGTCCGGCTCAATTAATGTGCCGGACGCCGCGGAACGCGCCCTGGCCGTCCCCGCGATTCAGCCTTATCTGGCGTTGTGGCCGGTTGCGCCGGCGAATGCTCCGGACGTGAATGGCATTCAAACCTTCAACGTGAATGTGGCAACCATCGCCAACGAGAACAATTTCATCGCCAAGTTCGATCATCGCATCTCAAATTCCGACAGTCTCACAGCCGGCTACTTCTTCGACTCTGGACCACAGTCACAAGCGGACCCCCTGGGGAACACGGTGCATCAAGTTTATTCGCGCAGGCAGATGGGCAGTTTCGAGGAGACCCACATTTTCAGCCCGCAATTGGTCAACACTATCCGTCTTGGCTTCAGCCGCGCCCTGGGCAAAATCAACGATCCCGTGTCGGGCGATGCTGTGGCAAAAGACGCCGCACTCGCAATCGCGCCCGGCGCCAGCGCGCCTCCCGAGATTCCGGTGCCAGGGTTGACGACGGCTTACGGATTGGGCGGATTCAATCGCTTCACCCATGCCTGGAACTCTTTTCAGGCTAGCGACGACGCCTTCCTGACCCGGGGAACGCACTCCATCAAGTTCGGCTTCACCTTTGAATACATGCAGTACAACGTTCTCGAACAGTTGAGCCCAAACGGCAGGATGAACACCTATGGCAGCCTTGCCGATTTTCTCAGCAACACCGCCGATCAGCTCAATGCTCTTGCGCCCGGTGGATCGCACGAAGTGGGACTGCGAGAGAAGCTGTTCGCCGGATATATACAAGACGACTGGCGGGCCAGGCCTAATCTTACGTTCAATGTAGGATTGCGCTACGAGGCGACGACTAAACCGACCGACAAGAATACCGTTCCGGGCTATTCGGTCAATGGCTACACGGTGAACTCGGCCGGGTTCCAGGAAATCATCAGCCTGGCAAACTGCGCATCGAGTCCCACGGCCTGCGGACCCGTCGGGGTAAACAGCCCTCTCCTCCAAAACCCGACTACAAAGGATTTCGAGCCGCGCCTGGGCGTGGAGTGGGATCCATTTAAGGATGGGAAAACATCGGTGCGCGCCGGGTTTGGAATGTTCGACGTGCTGCCTCTTCCTTATGAGTTCGGGTTGAATACGGCTGCCACTGCGCCCTTTCAGATCATCGGCGCGGACGCCGGCGCGACTCTGGGCAGCGGCATCGACCCCAACGTTAACTTCAATGAACAGAAAATTCGAAACCGTTTCATTGATGCCTATCCAAAACGGCCGTATGTAATGAATTGGAACGCGAACGTTCAACGCCAACTGGCGCCCGGTTACCTGTTGCTGGTCGGATATGTGGGATCGCGGTCCCTGCACACTTCAGCCGCTGCTGACGATATCAATCTTGTCACGCCCATGGCAGTCAGTGGGGTCGGATTGGTTTTTCCGTGCGATCCTACGCTGCTGAGCGCAGGCAATACTTGCGCGAATCAGAAAACCGGCACGCGTATCGATTCCAATTGGGGTGGCGGAGCCGGCATTCGTCCGGTGCTGTACGACGGCGCAGCTTCCTATAATTCACTGCAAGCGCAACTGAAGAAGAGCCTCAGCCGCGGGGTTCAGGGCCAGATTTCCTACACCTTGGGGAACTGCAAGGACTTGAGTTCCGCCCCGGTGACTGGCGATACCTTCCTCAATTCGATTGCCGTACCCTTGTTGATGTTCAAATCCGCGAGACTGGGAGCTTGCGACTTTGATATTCGGGACGTACTTACCGCCACTCTTATTTGGAACCTTCCTTCGATAAAGAGCGGTTCCCGCCTGCTGTCGACCGTGACTGGCGGCTGGGAACTGGGAACCATCGTTTCCGCCTACAGCGGAGCACCGTTCACCGCCACCGTTGGCGACGGCAACGATCCGCTGGGCACAGGCTTCAACGGCGATTTCTCCATGGATTTTGCCAGCCTGCTTCCGGGCTGCAATCCGATTCACGGCGGCATCAACTACCTAAATACAAATTGCTTCACGCCCGCAACGGCGCCGTCGTCGTTGGCCCCCGCAACCACTCTCAACCCTTTTGGTTGTGCGCCGAATTCTTTCCCGGCGTCGCCTGTAGCACCGCCTTCGGGGTCCCAGTTCTGTTCCAACGTTCTAGGCAACACTCATCGCAATCAATTCTACGGGCCCCGGCTTACCACGCTGGACTTCTCGGTCTTCAAGAACACGCGGATCCCCAGCATTTCCGAGACTTTCAATATCCAGTTCCGCGCGGAATTCTTTAACCTTCTGAATCACACCAACTTCCTCTCGCCTGGTTTCCTGAACACATTCGGCCAGAACAACTCGGTCTACGACTTCGACGGCACTCCGCTCAAGACAGCTCTGAACCAGACGTCCACCACGTCGCGACAGATCCAACTGGGTTTGAAGCTAATCTTCTGAGCAGCCGAACAATGGGAGGCCTCCAAGGGGTTGGGCCTCCCACTCCAATGGCGGCTTTTCTCGACTACATTGCCGACTCATGGATGAAGGGCCGGTGACAGGCAACTCGCGAAGGCAGGTCTTAACCCCAAGAAATCGTGCGGAAAGTGAAAGTCGACCTCGGATATGAAGAACCGCTTGGACGAGCAACGCAGCGAACCCAGCGGCGCAGTCGAAGCCGCCAGGCCGACGCATGTCCGCTGGATAGTAATGGGCATCGTAATGGCCATCATGGCGGTCACGGCGCTCAATCGCCTGAACCTGAGCATCGCGGGAAAGTACATTGAAGAAGAATTCTCCTTCAGCACGATTTCCATGGGGCGGGTGTTCAGCGCTTTTCTGTGGGGATACGGGTTGTTTCAGATTCCCTGGGGATATGTTTGCGATCGCATCGGTCCGCGTCGAACCCTGACCGCATCCATCTTCTGCTTTGCGGTTGGATCCGGAGCAATGGTTTTTGCGCCCCGATTTGCTGCAGGGACGGGAATCAGTGCACTCGCCGTCTTTCGAATCGTGCGCTTTCTAACCGGCGTTGGGGAAGCGGCGGTTTCTTCCAACGTGACTCGCGTCATCGCCTCCTGGACGGCGCTGCGAGAACGAGGTTTTGCCAGCGGATTGCAGGTTTGTGGGCTGGGATTGGGTGGAACGATGACTCCCATCGCTATCGCTTGGACGATGGTCCACTGGGGCTGGCGGGTATCGTTCGCAATTTCTGCGGCATTGGCGTTCGCGGTGGTTGCGCTTTGGCACTGGTATGCGACCGACTGGCCGGAAGAGAATCCACGCGTGAACGACCAGGAGTTGCGAATCATTCACCCAGGATGGGATACAGTCAACGCCCGGCCCGAACGAACAGCGACGAAGGTCCCCTGGCTGAAAATGTTTTCCAGTTTGTCTGTATGGGCCTTGATTTTGGGCTACGGCTTTCAAGGTTATGCATTTTACGTTTATTACAACTGGTTCTATTTTTATGCCGTAAAAATGCGCGGACTGGACTTGATGCACGCGGCGGCATGGACTTCGGCGCCCTTTCTCGCGATGGCGGTGTTGTCTCCCGTTGGCGGATGGTTCTCTGACCGCGTTGCGCGCGTCTCAGATCGCCGCACCGGGCGGCGTGTGGCGGTATGCACGGGCATGGGGATCGCTGGCTTGTTGTTGTATACCGGCAACCATCTCACGCTCACAGTGGTGGCGCTGCCTATGATTGCTCTGGCTGCGGGTTTCACCATGTTCGGAGCGGCAAACTTCTGGGCATCCTGCATCGATTTGGCTCCCGGATACTCCGCTTCCTTATCCGCGCTAATGAACACCGTGGGGAGCATCGGAGGAGTTGTCTCTTCCACCGTGACTGCCTCGATTGCGGTTCATCGAGGATGGGCGCCGGCGCTGGATGTTGCCGTGTGGGTCACGATCGGCTCGGGACTATTGTTTACGCTGGTGGACGCGAATCACAGTATCGGAGAAAGGGAGAGCACGTAGAGGATGACAGACATGAGAGTGCGAACAGGGCTAACCGCCGCGATCATACCTAGGAAGTGATGACAGTTTAGACTTCAAGCGATATGTATCTCGCAGAAGGAACCCACGTCCGAAAAATCGCAATGGATTGAGAATACATGTAGGAAAATCCAAGCGACCTTAAGCTATTGATAACAAAAGACATGGTGGAGGCGGCGGGAGTCGAACTAATCACTATGTTGACAGCACCGTAAGTTATTGATTCTAGGAAGTGCCACAAGGGCTAAAAAGGCCCCATTGCCCGATCCATTGTAAGTTTATTGTACGAAAATACTCTCGCTCTGAGTCCGGCAAACGCTAAACCTCTCCTCTGCCCCATGCCCGAGCGCTCAAACTCTCCCATCAAGAGATTGGAATGAAACAGGAAGATGATAAAACCTACCTCGATCACCCTGCGCTCGTCGGTTATATCCCTTTGAGTTTCTTCGAAAAAATTATAGCGATGTCAATGTGGGGGAGTGAGGCGGCGGGTTGTGACGCGGTCATTGATTTTCTCCAGTGCGGCTGGTCCTGGTTGGATTGTAGGGTGAGTAGTCGAGGAATTCAGTTTTGACTCCCGCAGGCAAGGGCAACTCAAGCCACTGCGTGATACGGAAGGCAAGAAAACGATGAGTGCCTCCGGTTCTATCCGCCGGATCGTCCTGGTTCCAAAGAGTCTCGGCTGTGCCGGTTAGCTGAAGGGTGCGACCGCGCTCAAAGTCGGGGACGATGATTCCCGCGCAAGCGTTCACGCGGAGGTTGCCAAGCGTATTGAACATGCTGTTGCCGGAGTAATCGGGGATGCGCAGAGTGCGGTCATCCAACACCTCGATGAAACCGGGCACGCCACCGCGATGGGAGGCGTCGGCTCCGCGGGTGGGGTGAGCCGTGGCGACGAAGAGTACATCGGCTCGGGTCAATGCGCCTTGCTGATCAGGTCCCAGCGTAGCTCCAGTGGTGACGGGAAGGCTTTCAGTCAATTCGGTAGTGACGGTCTTCAACTGGCGACGAGTAATGTATTTTGGGCAGTTGGGATAGGCCTCCTGCACGCCGAGGCGAAGCGAGTTTTCGCGGGGACGGCCCAATAAGCCGTTGATCCGAATTCTACGGCGGGTGGCGAGATCGATGGCCAGCAAGCCTGCCGCAGGATTGAGGGCGATGTTGGTCCAGAGAGGATCTTTCCGCTGCACAGCTACCTGGGAAAGATCGAAATCCACCGCGTAGCCATCTTCGGACTTCATAAAACCAGGGCGACCGAAGACAATTGAACTCCATAGATGATGGCCGCGATCCTGGGATGCAAACACGACCATCGATTGCTGCTGCAGGAAGGGGCGCGCACCGCCGATGATGCGGTCGGAGACGGCGACTCCGTTACGTTCGGCTATCCGTGACTCCCCGGCGAGCGACTGCACCTCAAGTTCTCCCTCGTGAAATGGGCTCATCCTGACACTTCTCCGTCCTTCGTCAGAAAATTGAAACCGTTCCGCCTGACGCGAGGCGGAACGTTGGTTACCTAACGTACATTGTTTGAACAACCGCCCCCGCTCGCGTTGTACTAGAAAGTAAGAATGGAATAACCTTCGCTGGTCAGGCGGCGAAGGCTGGGAAGGCCGCTCGTCCCTGGGACCGCATTCTCAGTGAGCAAGTCGTAGCCGCTCTTTTCCAGTTCCGCGCGAGCGCCGAAGACGTCCGCGCATCCGCACGACACACCAGCGACCTTGTCCTTGACGGCTTCGTAGAGCCCGTGGGCCGGGTGGTCGGCCTTATCCAAAACTCCGGGCCAGCGGGAGCCTGCAGCTTGAAACAGAATGCTGACTTCATCCCCTTGCTGTTTGAAATCATATGCGGCGGCGAGTGCGTTGAAGACACGACCCAAGGACTCTTCAGAACCTGGCTTCGGATCCGAAAGAACGACGATTGCTGCTTTCATGTGAATATCCTCCGTTGATTTAATAGACCGATCGGTCTATACTAGCGTTGGATGTAGACCGAACGGTCTAGATTCAGAAATCTTTCTAATTTCGTTCCGCCGGTACGTGAATCGCTGGGCAGGTTGCAACTCCGTGTCGTGCAGATCCAGCTGAGGAGTCGAGGCAACTGCTGAGATGATTAAAGCGGAAGTCGGGGGTGTTGACATCAAAGAAGAAGCTTCAAACAACGCACTCATTGAAAAGATCACAGAATCGTTTCAGGCTTATGGCTTCGAAGGTACGAGTTTGTCGACGATTTCAAAGGCGACCGGGCTTATCAAGGCAAGTCTTTACTGGCGGTTTCCAGCCGGAAAAGAGGAAATGGCCGAGGCAGCTCTCCGCTCTGTAGATCAGCAGTTTTCGCATCACATCCTGAAGTCTATCGACGAAGACGGCCCCGTAGCCACCCGTCTCGCCGAAGTCGCCAAACGGCTCCGTGAGTTCTATGGCGATGGAAAGCGAGCCTGCTTGCTTGACACCCTTACGCTTGGCGGTAGCCCGCCCGCGATCCAGAAGCACGCGAAGCTCACGCTTGAGTTCTGGGTCACTAAATTTGAAAAGCTTGCGAGGGAAAGCGGGTTCGATCCTGCAACTGCGCGACTCGCTGCCGAAGATGCAGTTGCCGCTCTGGAGGGCAGCCTTGTGGTGGCACGAGTTAGCGGCGATAGAGATGCTTTTCGACGTGCAGTTGAATCCTTAGGAGAGAGGCTTACAAAAGCTGCGAGGAGGATCTAAGCGTTCCGATGCGCGGGGACGCCCAGTATCCCCATCAGCTACCTGGCCCAGTGGCGGATGACCGCCTATCATCTGACCAAGATCGATTGCTCCAGATTTTCTATCGCCAAGCCGGGACGAAAACTGCACCAGCGATCTCTTGCTGCACGGCTTCCCCTACTTGAAACTCTCACCGTTTACTGGCTGAGAGACTTTTGAAAGATGTCCTCAATCACTCGGGACTCTACCTCACCCGATTGGTTGTAAAGTGGCGTACCATGTGCATCCAGCACTAGGACATGAGGAATATAGCCCTTGTAGTACTGCTTGACCAGTTGTTGCTGCTCGCGTGAGCGCTGAACGTCCAGATCGACGACCACAAAGTGCACCTGCGAGCGGTATTTGTTGTAAAGCTCTACCGTCCGACGCGCCTGGCGCTTTGAATTGAAACAGCCTTCACCATACATGATGACGTAATTGGTCTTCCCCGCCACAAAGCCAGCCTGCGCATCGTCTCCCGTAATCAGCGGGCCATCGAGGCTGTCACTCGAATAGTCGAGTTGAGAGTTGAGTTTCAGATTGTCGATTGCGAATGATGTCGTAACCGTCAGCGTGAGTAACAAGGACAATTGCAGCAAAGTCTTTTTCATGGCTATTTCTCTACCTCCAATTGAAATGGTTCTTCGTCGATCTTGGATTTCTGCGCGTAGCGGGCAAGAGCTTCATCGGCAGCTTCCTGAAAAGACTGTTTGTCTCCCTTGTGCTTAGAGGGCAGGTAGCCCGCGCCGAAGTACAGCTTGCCATCCGGCGTGATGAATGATGTGAGGGGCAATCCCGCAGGCAGATTCAGAATGGCTTGAGCCCGTTGCAACTGGGCCACCAGCTTATTCCGAGACCTCACCCGAGTTCACAACGCTATTTGGCATTAACCAGGTCACCAAGCTCACTGTTGCATCCGGCTTTCAGTTGCTGGCCCTATCGGAGCCACTTGCTCAAGCAAGTGGCGCTACCGGGGATGCTCTCTCAGGTAGTCGCCCCGGCGAGGTCTTTGCCGGATTTCAGGCAGTCGTATTGTCCGGCGAGCAGCACAAACCTACCGTAAGCCTCAGCTACATCCGCCGCCTCTATGCGAGTCCCGCACCGGAACTCGACATCGGCACGTTCAGGAATAGTGCCTTGATCCTGGTGAGTGATGACTTCGCAGGTTTCCACTTCGACATCAACAGCATTTTTTCCGAACAGACGAAAGGCATAATACGCCGAGGACAATTCGGCCAGACTCTCTCGATTTCACACCCACTGGGGCGACTGACAGTCGCAGGCGAACTCTGGCATTTCACACAGCCACTCATCAACAGAAATGCCGTCGGGAATTTGTGGGCCGTCTCGTATCCGGTCAGGAAAAATTCTGTATTGGATGCCGGATTCAATCATGGCCTCACCTCTTCCTCGACGCAGTGGGAAGGGTTTGCGGGCTTCACTTACGTTTTACCTCACCGACTGTGGGGATTCCACGATTCAAAATAAATATGATGCGCGGCCAGCTGTCCCTTCCACACTTGCAATGGTTCAAGAGACACCTCGGGAATAAAACCGCGCGAGCACAGTTATCAATAGTGAAAGTCAAAACATTTTAATAAGGATAAATCATGAAAACATCGTATTTCACAGCCGTACTTACTCTGACTTGCCTGCTTGGGTTAGGAATCAGTGCCCGCGCTCAGGACACCGAGGGGGTTCGCGTAAACGTTCCGTTCGAGTTCGTCGCTGGAGGCACGACTCTGCCTGCAGGCACGTACACGGTCGGCCGTGCCTCGGTTGACGCACATTCAGGCATAGCAATCCGCAGCTACGAGCATAGCGCGGTGGCTCTTCCTATGGTCGTCGATGGAACTCCTGCCGGGCAGCCAAAGCTTAACTTCGAGCATGTGGGGGGCAAGTACTTTCTAAGCGAGGTTGAAACACCGGGAGGCATCTATACCTTCGCGTTACCGCGGGCGATGGTCGCACTAGCGCAAGCCAAGGATCAAGGTACTATGTCCTCCTCTGGCACTAATTAGGTCGGCTGGGCCTCATTGCGAGGAGCCAGGGAGCTGCGTTCGGGGAACTCGGGTTTCTCAGAACGCAGGCTCCACGGCAATCTGTGAGTCTATTCGTTGAATACACAAGCTTCGCGAAAGCACTTCACAGGAGACGGAAGGACATACGAATGCTGGGAGGCATTGTCGAGTTGCTGTTCGGTCTTCTCTTGAGCGCTCTGATTTTACTGGTCGGTGCTTGTATCCTTGGCTCGATGTTTGCGGCTCTGCGAGCGGTCAGCCGTGAAAGCGACAGCGAGCGCGCGGAGGTGAAGGAGATGCTCGCTTTCGGGGCTGACGTGACTCTGTTGGATGATCGGATGATCGAGACGGGCGTCATCGTGATGACAAATCCTGACAATCACTACGGTTTATGAGTTTTTGGGAGACCACGCTGTGTTTTGCCGAGTCTGCAAGAAGAGAACTCAGAAAGACCTAAAAAGGCCGTCCTAATGGGCGGCCTATTTATTTCGCCGGTCTGGACGAAACCGCTAGCGTTGGCGATATCGCGAAAATGGTTTGTAAACCTCGAAATCGAGTTCTGGAATAAATCCTGCTCGATGCTCGTTAACACTAACAGAGTGCAAGTATCCCCGAACGTCGATGGACGATTGAAGCGCTGTTCTACTTGAGATGTGTCGAACGTGGGATGGAAGGAATGCAACATGCAACATCGAACTAGAACATTTGCGTCTGCGGCTTTCTTTGTCACTTCTCTAGCACTTGCTAGGCATACCTGGATTGTCGACTCCAGCAAATCCAATGCCCGATTGTTTCAGGGCACTAGCGCAAATTCAGAGTTGGTGAACTCCGGTGTCGGATGTGTGACCGGGAAAGTAAAGCTCGATACAAACGACCTTGACTCCTCGTTCTTCGATCTCAGTATTTATCCTGCGAATGAGATCTGGGAGCATGTACTCAATTCTGACGCTACCTTGCCGAGCATCTACGTTCCTCGCACGACGGATCGGAGCCTGCTGACATATAAGTCCACCAGCATTCTGGGGACAGGGAGCGGCAGATTGGCAGTCATCGGGAATCTTACATTGACTCACGTGGAGCGCACCGTCATTGCGCCGCCTGCTGAAGCCTATGCCGGGCCAGTGTACAGCGACCCTGTGGTTCACAGCGAGATTCGAGAAATCACATTTCTATTCCCGAGCGAGAGCGCTGCGTATCTATCGGGACCTTTGACTCCAGCAACACTGCACACAAAAGGAGTGATGGAAATTGCGGGGGCAGCGCGAGTCGACCATGAGGAGTTTCCGGAGCTGCTAAGTGCGATAAAGGAGACTAACTGGCCACCTCTCGCGCAGAACAAAGAGCGTCACATGCCATCTACTGTTGAAGAGGATTATAGCGGGGCCACATACATTCCGGCGACGGGTAACCAAACGACAATTGTTCTGGACCTGAAGTTCCTCCACAAAGTCCCAGAACCGTCAGTAGAAGTACTCGGCAAAGAGTCGAGTGGGAATGCCGATCAGGGTCGACTGAACGGTAGCTCGAAATTAACAAAAGCAGGATGAGGTCCGGACCACGTGTACAAAATCATAAAAAGGATGAATGCCATGAAAACGATTTTAAGAATTCGAACCATTACTTTCGTAGTGCTGGCGGTCGGAGCGCTTTTGTCTACACCGGGGGCTGTCGCTTCTGAGAGTGATTCCTATCCCTCTTACTTGCCGGCGAAAGTGATTGCACACCTGCCACTGTCCGGCGGAGCACGGCAAATGTTCTCGCAGCAGGTGGGCAATAGGCAATTTCTGTTCGTGCAGCAATCTCCCCAGCAAGGGGTTACGGTGATTGACATCACCAAGCCAGAACGGCCTAAGGTGATCAACCAAGTGTCGCTGGAGAACTTAACCATGGTGAGTTTCGGACTTGCGATCTTTGAAACGGTCAAGAACTCTGGGACCGGGAGTGCTCCCCTCGGAGATGGAACCGCTGAAGGTCCTCGCGGAAGCGGTGTCGTGGAGTCGGTTCGCGTGCTTGATGTAAGCGACCCTGCGGGTCCGCGGACCGTTCGGAACTTTGACGGGGTCACTAGCATTTTGCAGGACTCGGCCCGTAACCTGCTTTACGTCGCGAATGCAGACGGAATCTGGATCGTGTCACACCAGCAAGTGGTACGCGGTCATGAGTGCAACTCGTCGGACGCGCTATCGGACCAGCCGAACTGCGATTAGCGGCTCGGATGAGATTCTTTCGCGGCTCTAGGCGCGGACGTGAGCAGATTTCCGTGGTCATCGTCGCAAACGGGATCCGTATTGATCGTGTGTCCTGAGCAAACGAATTCAGTGGCGCAGCGGAGGGAGGGACGCCTATGTTAAATATTTCCACCATTGCGGCCGGCGTTGCCTTCGTCGCACTGGCTGCCGCCAACGTGGTGGTGATGCTGGAGACTTCCCAGCCCTCGCGCAGCGCTGCGACGAGAAACCGCTTGATCGCTGTTCATCGGGCGGGTGGGTACTCGTTTGTGATTCTGCTCTGCATCATGGCCTACAGCATGAGTCAGAGGCTTGTAAGTGTGGGAATAACCGGTCACCTGCCTACGCACTTGGTTGTGCATATTGTGCTTGTGCTCGTCCTCGTGCCTCTGCTTTTCCTGAAGATATTGATCGCACGCCGCTACAAGCACAGCCATTCGTCGCTGAAGGCACTGGGAATAACCATTTTCGTGATTTCATTCGCGCTTGTCTCCATTCCCACTCTCTCGGAACTTCTTCGTTCGGCGAGTCCCGGCACTCTGGGGCTGAGGCTCGGTACCGGCTTGGTCGTTGCAGTGTGTCTGGTCCAGTGCGCATTGGTGTTCAGGAAGAGAAGGCAGCCGCTTGTTTCCGAGGAATCATCGGGCGTTCCGGAGATTTCCGCCCGGCAGACCCCACGAACCAACCACGAAAATGCGAAGCGCCCACTGCATCTGCTGCTGTCTCAGATCGAGCAGCAAACACACGATACCAAAACGCTGCGCTTCCAGGTTCTAGATGAAAGACTGCTTTGTGTTAAGCCAGGGCAGTTTCTGACGTTCCAGTGGCCAATCGATGGTCAACGAGTAACGCGTTCTTACACCATTTCCTCCTCGCCGGTCCACGAGAACTATGTGGAAATCACGCCCAAGCGCATGGAAAATGGATGTGTATCGGTTTTTCTTAATGAGCGGGCCAAGCCAGGCCTCACGGTGGAAGCAAGCGGACCGTATGGCCGGTTTTACTTTGACGAGACACTCCACAAGAGCATAGTTTTCATTGCGGCCGGAAGTGGGATCACACCCATGATGTCGATGCTGCGCTATATCAACGATCTCGAACTCGCTACTGCTGTGACGCTCCTATATTGTGTGCGCACGGGTGCGGACATCATTTTCGAAAACGAACTGTCGAGGCTTAGCAGGTCTCTTCCCAACTTCAAATATGAATTGTGCCTGTCGAGACCGGATCCAACCTGGAAGGGGCGCAGCGGGCGCCTGACTGAGGAATTTGTCTCCCAGAGCGTGACCGATCTGGATTCACCGACTTTCTTTCTCTGTGGCCCCAATGGATTCATGGACAACGCGCGCCACGTTCTTTTGACTCTCGGCGTAACTCAGGACCGGATCCTTCAGGAAAGTTTTGGGGAGAGCAAACCGTCCACGGAGCCTCGTCCACTGGAAGTCGGTACAGTCGAGACGGTCGTGTTTCTTCACTCGGAAAAGGTTTGCCAGGTTTCCTCCGGAAGCACGCTTCTGGATCTGGCAGAGCGAAACGGCGTCCAGATTCCGTTTGGCTGCCGCCAGGGCCAATGCGGTACGTGTGCTACGCGAGTTCTAAGCGGCACCGTTCAAATGGACGTCGAAACCGGGCTGACGGCTGAGCAAAAAGATGCTGGATATGTGCTGCCCTGTGTGAGCCGGGCTGAAGGAACGGTTGTCCTGTCGGCCTAGTCCGGTTCTCCGCCGGAAAATCCCAACGTCCTACAGAACCTTCAATGGGCGACTGTTGGAGGCTCAACCTGCGTTCGTCCTGAGGCATCGTGCGAAAAGATAACGAGGTATGGAATAAGAACGATTGGTGTTTAGTTATTAACTGGTGAAGGTCAAAACCGACACATATTAATTCCGCACTACTCAGGTGCAATTGTGAAACTTACATTTGGCGTGGTAATGCTTTTCGGATTGACGGTTGCCTTGTTTCAAGACTCGCCTGTAGAGGGACAAACGGCGACAGGCTCGATTTTGCAGGTGGTCCCAACCCCAAACGAGAACTCCAACAGCGAACTTCTTGCGGCCTCGGCATCTTCTCCCAACGATATTTGGGCGGTAGGGCAGTCGACGATCCACTTTGATGGCAGCACGTGGACAGCGTTTCCCGCTCCGATGATCAAAGGCGACAACAACAGCTTTCTGCAGGGGGTGGTCGCCATTTCGCCGACGTTGGCATGGGCGGCGGGAAACGTAACTGTGGGACCACATCCGGGGCAGGTGATCGAGCAGTGGAATGGAACCAAGTGGAGCCTGTTTCCGGGCCCTAAGTTCGGCAAGAAAGACCGGGCGGATGTCTTCGCTATGACCTCTAGCTCAGCCAATGACGTTTGGGCAATCGGCAGCCTCGTTAACCTCGGTACTGGCTTGGTCTCGTCCCTTTTCGAGCACTGGAACGGCACGGCATGGACGGCGACAACTGTGGAGTCGAACCATCAGTTCTTGTTTGGCGCGTCCGCCGACGCCACGAATGATGCCTGGGCTGTGGGATTCAACGGTTCAGATAACATCGAAACCTCAGCGATGCACTGGGATGGCGCGAACTGGAGGAGTGTGGCAACTCCCAACGTAGGCGAGGGCACAAACAAGTTGAACGCCGTTCTGGCGCTGGCGCCGAACGATGTGTGGGCGGTGGGCTTTTCCACGCCGGTGGCGCCTCCCAAACAGGCTGCCACGCTGACCTTGATCGAGCACTTTGACGGCACGAGTTGGACGGTGGTACCGAGTCCGAATATTGGGCCGAATAGCGCGAATCAGTCGAACCGTTTGCTTGGATTGACGGCGAATTCGGCAAATGACATCTGGGCGTTCGGCTCCTACTTCCCAGCCGACGGATCGGGGCACCAGATGACGCTGGTTTTGCACTGGGATGGGATCAACTGGACGATTGCGCCAAGTCCCAGCCCAGCAAAGGGGGGCTTTCCCTGTGATCTGCTGTGGGCTGGAGTTGCCCCATCACCGGGCAACTTGTGGATTCTCGGATCCGTGCACGATGGGACGTTGGCCATGCATATGACGACGGGGCCAGATTCTAGTTTAGTTTCTAGTTTCTAGTTTCTGCCTAACGAGTACGGACCCGGTTATACCCGGTGAGAGCCACGCAATCGAAATCGAGAAGAAGTAGGAGGAGATGTGAGTAGCAACGTCTACACCGCGTTGTCCAGAAACGACTGGCACCTTGATCTTGTCCACGATTTGCCATTCCAATCCCCACAGGGCGATCCAAGCATCGACGACCCCGTGAACGATACGGGGCTCGGCCCGCGGTGCGGCGATTTGCAAGTTTCGGGTGAGTTTGCTGCCTAGCTTAGCCTGATTTGAAATACGAAAGCCTTCATGACAAAAGAGGAAATTCGACTCGCCGAATCTCGCACGCGCAAAAAGCATTGGAAGCGCTGGGGGCCCTACCTCAGCGAACGTGCATGGGGCACAGTGCGTGAAGACTACAGCCCGCACGGCAATGCATGGGAATACTTGCCACACGACCATGCCCGTTCGCGCGCCTATCGCTGGAACGAAGACGGCTTGGCCGGGATCAGCGATCGCCGACAGATGATTTGCTTTTCCCTCGCGCTGTGGAACGAGTGTGATCCGATCCTAAAAGAACGGATCTTCGGTTTAACTGGAAACGAAGGGAACCACGGCGAGGACGCAAAGGAATACTATTTCTATCTCGACAGCACGCCTTCACATTCCTACATGAAGTATCTCTACAAATACCCGCAAGCTGAGTTTCCTTACGCGAAGCTGATAGAGGAAAACCGACGGCGCGACAAGAGCCAACCGGAGTTCGAGTTACTCGATACTGGCGTATTCGACGAAGATCGCTACTTCGACGTGTTCGTGGAATATGCCAAGGCCGATGTCGAGGACATGCTAATCAAGATCACTGTTACTAACCGCGGCCCAGAAGCGGCGAATCTTCGGGTCCTGCCCACAATTTGGTTCCGCAATACGTGGTCGTGGGGAAATCGTGCCCGACGCCCGAAGTTGCACGAAGCGCGCCCCGCTCCCGATCCCGTCATCGAACTGAACCATTCTCCAGTGAACCAAACTCAGTCCAATACCCGCTGGCTCCATTGCGAGGGTTCTCCGGAACTTCTCTTTACCGAGAACGAGACGAATGCTCGAAGGCTATTTGGAATTGAGAATCTCACTCGCTTCGTCAAAGACGGGATCAACGACCATATCGTGCAGGGTGCCAAGGAAGCGGTCAATCCCGAACATGTTGGCTCCAAAGCAGCCGCCCATTACAAACAGTCACTCGGTTCGGGCGAGACGGTCGTGATAAGGATGCGACTTGCCGACTCGGACTTCAAAAGGACGAACGCGTTTGACGCCTTCGACAAAACATTCGCGCTCCGGCGGCGTGAGGCGGACGAATTTTACGCGACGGTCATTCCTCAGGATCTTTCCGCAGACGCGAAGAACGTCATGCGCCAGGGTTTTGCGGGGATGCTCTGGTCCAAGCAGTTCTATCATTACGTCATCAAGGATTGGCTGCGAGGCGACCCGGACAACCCACGCCCACCGGAGGGGCGAAGAAAGGGGCGCAACCATCAATGGACCCACTTATACAACGCAGATGTGATCTCTATGCCCGACAAGTGGGAGTACCCGTGGTATGCGGCTTGGGACCTGGCCTTCCACTGCATTCCGCTCGCCCTGGTCGACCCTGATTTCGCAAAAGAACAGCTCACGCTGATGCTCCGCGAGTGGTACATGCATCCCAACGGGCAGATTCCCGCTTATGAATGGGCTTTGGGCGACGTGAATCCGCCGGTGCATGCATGGGCCGCATGGCGCGTGTACAAGATCGACAAGAAGCGCACCGGCCGAGGTGACCGAGAATTTCTGAAGCGCATCTTCCACAAGTTGATGTTGAACTTCACCTCGTGGGTAAACCGCAAGGATGGCGAGGGGATGAATATCTTCCAGGGCGGGTTTCTCGGACTAGACAACATCGGCGTGTTCGATCGCAGCGCTCCGCTGCCTACCGGCGGCTATCTCGAACAGTCCGACGGAACCAGTTGGATGGCCATGTACACCCTGAATTTGCTGGCTATCGCACTGGAATTGGCCAAAGTAGAGCCCTGCTATGAAGACGTGGCCAGCAAATTCTGGGAGCATTTTGTCTACATTG
The DNA here is from genome assembly GCA_963771895.1 of uncultured Acidobacteriaceae bacterium. Lineage (GTDB taxonomy): Bacteria > Acidobacteriota > Terriglobia > Terriglobales > Acidobacteriaceae > Sulfotelmatobacter. Next base: position 144,680 of record CAVYVQ010000003.1, read on the forward strand.
CGCATGCCATGAGCCATCGTGGCCACAACTGCATAGGACTCTGGAACGAAGAAGATGGTTTCTTCTACGATGTATTGAAGCTCCCAGACGGCTCTCAGTTTCCAATGAAGATCCGCTCCTTGGTGGGATTGATCCCGCTATTTGCAGTGGAGACTCTGGACCCGGAAGTGCTTGATCGGCTGCCCGACTTCAAGCGACGTCTGGAATGGTTTATCGACAATCGTCCCGATCTCACGGGGAATTTCGCCTGCATGCGAAGCGAAGGGATGGGTGAACGCCGGTTGTTGTCCATCGCGAATGAGGATCAGCTTCGCCGCATTCTCGGCTATATGCTCGACGAGCGTGAGTTTCTATCACCGTACGGGATCCGCGCGCTGTCCCAGTTCCATCGGGAACATCCTTACGTACTCCACGTCAACGGAACCGAGCACCGAGTGGACTATGAACCGGGCGAATCTTTGACCGGACTATTCGGAGGCAATTCGAACTGGCGTGGCCCCATTTGGTTTCCGGTGAATTTTCTGTTGGTCGAGTCCTTGCAGAAATTCCACCACTATCTCGGTAACGATTTCAAAGTCGAGTTCCCGACTGGATCGGGAAACATGAAGACATTGTGGGACGTGGCGGGAGAACTGTCGCGCCGGATGACAAACATCTTTCTTCGTGACGAAAAGGGCCACCGACCGGTATTCGGCAACTTGGAAAGGTTTCAGACGGACCCCCATTGGCGCGATTTGGTTCTCTTTCACGAGTACTTCCACGGCGACTCCGGTTCCGGAGTGGGCGCGAGTCATCAAACCGGATGGACGGGCGTTGTCACCAAGTTAATGCAACAGAGCGGCGAATTCCGCGAACGCAAGAAAACTGAGCCAGCGGCTGCCACTGTCCCGGCGAGCGGAATTGAATTGTGGGACGACGCCTCCGTACCTACATAGATGCGCACCCACGCTGGCACATTTCCGCAGTTACCACCGGTGAAGTCAAGGACCAATTATGATTCAGTTCGAACGGGAGACATGGAGTGATCTGGAAGCTGCTCTTCGCCGGGAGTGGCTGGAAACCAATGGGCTCGGCGGTTTTGCCTCGTCAACAATCGTTGGTTTGAACACCCGCCGCTACCACGGGCTTCTGGTGGCTGCCACCAAACCACCTGTCGGCCGATTGGTCCTCCTCTCCAAGCTCGAAGAGACGCTGTGGATCAATGGGAGGCGTTTCGATTTGTCCGCCAACCGCTATCCAGGTGTTATTCACCCGCAAGGATTTCACTATCTCAAACAGTTTCGCCTCGACCCGTTTCCAGTGTTTATCTATGAAGTAGAAGGCATCGAGATCGAGAAGTCCGTGTTCATGATTCACGGCGAAAACAGCGCGGTGATTCATTATGAAGTGAGGAAGAACAATAGTCCGGAGGTACCGAAGAACTTGCGGCTGGAAATTCGTCCGTTGATCGCATTCCGCGACTATCACGGCACGACCCATGAAAACGGCGTCATTAACCCAAGGGTGCAAGAACGCTCCGGATCGGCAAGTGTCACTCCTTATCACGGATTGCCTAGCCTGCACCTGGCGCACAACGCCATCGAGCTACGGAAGACGGGCGATTGGTATCGCAACTTTGAATATGACGCCGAGCGCGAACGCGGGCTCGATTTTTCCGAAGACCTCTTTAATCCCTTTGCGCTGTGTTTCGATCTGCGCTTGTGCCGCCAGGCATCGATCATCGCGTCCACCGAGCAGCGTGATGTTACCCAAGCGGTCGAATATAGACGGACGGAAATCACACGTCGTCGAAAAGCGCTCGTGGCATCCCCCGTTGAGGATGGCTTTGCCCAAGGCCTCGCCGCTGCGTCAGACCAATACCTGGTTTCGCGTGGCGATGAGAAAACGGTCATCGCCGGCTACCACTGGTTCGGCGACTGGGGTCGCGACACCATGATTGCCCTGCCAGGCCTCACGCTAGCGACCGGCAAGTATGATGTCGCGCGTAGTATCCTACGCACCTTCGCAAAGCACGTGGGTCAGGGCATGTTGCCGAATCGTTTTCCTGACGCGGGCGAAACACCGGAATACAACACGGTTGACGCCGCTCTGTGGTTTATCGAAGCGGCTCGCGCGTACCTTGCGTACACGAGCGATCTGGAGTTCGTCCGCGATGAACTCTACCCCAGGTTTGCTGACATCATCTCTTGGCACGCTCGCGGGACGCGGTACGGAATCAAAGTGGATCCCAGCGGCTTGCTGGCTTCCGGCGAACTGGGAGTCCAGCTCACGTGGATGGACGCCAAGGTCGGTGACTGGGTGGTAACACCGCGCCGGGGCAAGCCTGTTGAAATCCAGGCTCTCTGGTACAACGCGCTGTGCATTATGGAAGACCTGGCCAGCAGGTTCGGGGACGAGGCTGCGCGCAAGCGCTATCGTCACATGGCCGCGGTCGCGCAGTGGAGCTTCAACCAGCTCTTTTGGAACGATGATCTCGGTTGTTTGTACGACGTGGTGAACGGGGGGCCGCCGGACTCCTCCATCCGCCCCAACCAGATCTTCGCGGTGAGCCTCCCTCACAGCATGTTGTCCCGCGACCGCGCCAGAAGCGTGGTGGAGAAAGTTGAAGAACACCTACTGACCCCTTTCGGACTTCGCAGTCTTGCACCAAGCGACCCACAATACCGCGGAAGCTACACCGGCGCCGCTCCAGATCGCGACGGAGCTTACCACCGGGGAACTGTTTGGTCATGGCTGCTGGGACCGTTCATTACCGCATATATAAAGGTCAATGGAGGAAGCGAGGAGGCCACGCGCCAAGCGGAAGCCTGGTTGTCTCCACTAAAGTCTCACCTCGCGGAAGCCGGGTTAGGTCATATCTCGGAGATCTTCGAAGGTGATTCGCCCCATCGCCCCTGCGGATGCATTGCTCAGGCCTGGAACGTAGCCGAGATTTTCCGTGTCTACATCGAAGAGGTGAGGGGTCTGCGTCCGAATCCGCGACCAGGTGGCCGCCCGGTTCAAAGCAAGAACCAGCCGGTCGCCCTGGGCCTCCCATGACTCACGATGTCGTCTGGCGGGAACGTTGGCAAGTGGATGAGAATCTATCGCGCATCACGTTGTTAGCAATTGCAATACCGAGAATTCTCAGAAACCAGTCCACCTCGATAGGTGGAGAAAGCCCGGGTGGAGCTTCGTCACCGGAGTTCCGCCGTCCCGGCATGGTTTGCGTGTATACCCGCAACGTGTCTTGGCGGTTCCGGAGAAACTCATGAGATCCCCTGCGGACGACGACAGAGTTTCGCCGTTTCCACCGCGTCTTGAGCGACGTGTTTGGTAATTCTCCTGGCACCAGCACTCGATCGTAGAATTGGAATCATGAACGAGAACCCCGCAGCTTCCGACTGGACCGCAGCGCGCGGCGAAAAATGGCGTGCCCAAGGTGTGCAGGCTGTCGTGAAGGAAAACATCAATTTTTCCGTACCACTTTAATAGGGACGGTAAGAGCACTCTGCTGTCCCCGAAGTGCAGCCGATAGCGCCCGCGAACCATTCAGGACTTTTCTTTGGATCGCGGGTGAATGTGGGATGCGACCTGCTGAGGTCTGCGGTCTGGATGCTCGATATATCCATCTCGTCGATCGCATCATCTCGGTTCGCCAGTCTGAGAGCATGGGTCGCATCGCGACTCCGAAGACACAAGCCGGCTACAGGGACTTCGCCATCTCCCCGGAACTGACCGGGCACCTGCAGTCATTTCTGAATGGCAAGCGCGAAGGGCTGTTGTTCATGTCACCGAACGGTCGCCCTTGGCGCGAGACAAAAGTTGTTGAGAAACGGTTAAACCCGTTGCTCAAGAAGCTCGGGATCGCACCGAAAGGACTTAGGGCGTTCAGGCATTTCAACGCGACGATGATAGACGCCAAGAATGTCCCGGTGAAGACCCGGCAAACGCGACTCGGTCATGACGACCCGAGGATCACATTGGGCATGAAGAACCGGAGCGGATATACCCACATGGTTAGCGAGGATGATCGCAGAGTCGCAGCCATGTTCGGGGAAATCTTCGGGCGGGTTTTGTGTCCAGATGTGTCCGGGAATGAAAAGGCTCCGACGCACCAGATTTCGGGAGCCATTTGAGGTCAGAGACTTACGCAGGTTCCGCGAGAAAAACCTGGTAGAGGGTCGGAGGTTCAAATCCTCTCTCCCCGACCAATCTTTTCAAGCACTTAAACTGCACTTCTGGTTTTCCGTCTACATCGATGGTGTCCGAAATTGTAGACGGTGCCTGCATCGCTGATATTCTTGGCAATATTCAGTGAGAATTGCCCTCGCAAGCATTCTGTTTGATTTTCGTATCAAAACCTCGATACACGAGATTCGGACGAGCTATGCTTTTTCCTTGCCAATCACACACACTCTCAGAGATCTTCCCTAGGCGTATTGAACCAATAGGCTGTCTGTTCGTTCACCCAAGTCTGATAATACAAGCCCCATCCAAGCAGCAAGGCGTCAGCTTGCAGGGATCCGTCTTGAATACGCTTCCCAGTCACGAATCACCTCACCAAATCTCGCCGCGGGATCCTCTTGCCTTGCGAGTCAAATGTGGAGTTAAATTCTGATGCCATGAAAAAACTTATCGCCGGCTTTCTGTTAGTGATCAGTTCTGTAATTCTGTCAGGACCAGCCCAAAGCTCATCAGCCCAACAAGCCATCAAGGCAGCAAGCGCGCAGGCGCTGGAGAAGCTTTCTGTCGACACACCGAAAACCACGGTTCTCGGTAATGCCTTTATCGCGCCGAAAGATTGGTCCATTCGTGTCAAAGGGCCGGCCACCATCCTCGAAGCCCCCGAGGGGGACTCCTGGGTCGCACTCGTCGAAGTGCAAGCCAAAGGCTCGGATGAAGCCCTAGCTGCCGCCTGGCAGGCATACAAGCCGGACGCGAAGTGGCCAGTCAAAGTCAGCAACGATCTCTCCGACCGCGATGGCTGGAGCAAGCGCCGCGCCTACGAATACCAAACCTCACCCAACGAGAAGCGTGGAGTGGCCGCGGTCCTTCTTTACTCCGGATCAAGTTGGACCGTTGTCATCGAAGACCTGGCGGACGCAGTCGCCGGAAAGCGCGGCTCGCAAGTTGCCCTCATCTTTAGTCGTCTACTGCCCAAAGGCTACAGCCGCGAGTCTTTCGCTGGGAAGAAAGCGAATACGCTCGATCAGGCGCGCATTGCGGAGCTCCGTCGCTTCGTCGAGCAGGGACAAAAAGTGCTCGGTGTGCCGGGCGTCGGTCTTGGCCTGGTGCAGGACGGCAAGGTCGTGTTTGCTGACGGTTTCGGAGTGAAGGAGCTCGGCGGCACTACAAAGCCGGATGGCGACACGCTGTTCATGATCGCATCGAACACCAAGGCAATGACTACACTTCTGCTCGCGAAACTGGTTGATGAACACCGAATTGCTTGGGACACGCCGGTCACCAAGCTGCTTCCCACTTTCAAACTCGGCGACGCCGAAACCACGCGCAGCGTACTGGTGAAACACCTGATCTGCGCCTGCACCGGCATGCCGCGACAGGATCTGGAATGGATCTTCAATTACGGCGGCATGACTCCCAAGAGCACGCTGGCTCTACTCGGATCCATGCAACCGACCTCAAAATTCGGCGAACTGTTCCAGTATTCCAACCTCATGGCCGCTGCCGCGGGTTATACGGCAGCTTATGTAATCCATCCGGATATGGAATTGGGAGCTGCCTACGACAGCTCGATGCAATCGTATGTGTTCGATCCGCTACAGATGAAGGAGACAACGTTCGATTTCAAGCGAGCATTCTCCAGCAACCATGCGGGTTCGCATTCGCCCAGCGTCGACGGCAAACCCGCCAAGGCGATGACTGCCATTAACGACGCTGTCATCCCTGCGCGCCCTGCCGGAGGTGCGTGGAGCAGCGTGCGCGACATGCTGAAATATGTTTCCATGGAACTCGCCGACGGCAAGCTGCTCGATGGAACGACCTACATCTCCAAGGGCCCACTATTGGAGCGGCGCGCGCCGCAGGTCAGCATCGGCAAAGACACGACTTACGGCATGGGCCTGATGGTCGATACCACGTATGGAATCCCCGTCGTTCATCACGGTGGTGACCTGGTCGGATATCACAGCGACATGATATGGCTGCCGGAGCACAACGTCGGGGCCGTCGTCCTGACCAACGGCGACCCCGGATGGATTCTCCGCGACCGCCTTCGCCGCAAATTGCTCGAAGTTCTGTTCGACGGACACCCGGAAGCCGAGGCGCTGCTCAACTCTGACGCGAAGAGCTTCTACTCCAGTCTCCAAGCTGAGCGCAAATTGATGACGATCCCGGCCGACGCGGGCGAAAGTGCCAAGCTAGCCAAGCACTACACCAACACTTCGCTGGGAGAGATCGATGTGAGCACGTCGGGCGCGGCAACCATCTTCGATTTTGGCGAGTGGAAAAGCGAAGTCGCCAGCCGCAAAAATCCGGATGGCACGATTTCATTCATCACCACGGTGCCCGGCGAAATGGGATTCGAGTTCGTAGTCGGTTCGGGAGCGAAGCGAACGCTGACCATGCGGGACGCGCAACACGAATACGTGTATGAAGAGCACTAAGACTGGAGCGCGATCGGTCACCATTGGGCGAACTTTAATTATAATGTCCGCCTTCTGTGGACTTCTGCAGATTGTTGCAGCATGACCGTGACGTTTTCCCATGTGCTGCTGCTGCCGGCTTCTAGTCTCGCGGCTGGTCCGAAACAGCTTCGGGGAATCGCTCCAACGGTTCCCTTTGCGCCTGACCCGTTTTCGAAAGATGTCCTCGAAGCCGACTTGTCGGGACCGATCGGCGGAATATCCTCTCTGAAAAATTCCGGTCATTGCGGTTTTTAAGCTGAACAGTTCACCTTGCAAGATGACCTCGCAAGGTTGTCTGTTGCTCACCTCAGTACTGATCCCTTGCGGCGCAGTCACTCACGGAAAATTTGTTACCTTCGGTGCCACGCGAGGATGCATCGCGGTCGCCTCGCCGGTGTCGTCGATCACGCGGCTGATCCCGCCGTGATCGCCCAGCGCCAGTGTGATCATGTCGTGAAATCGTATCTCCGGGTGCTTAGCGCCCGGTTCCGGCGTCTCGATTGCCCGGGTCAGCACGACGTCCGGATGCTTGAAAACGCTGTACACGCCCAGCCCCCACGCCTCATGGCTCGTGACTCCATCGGCCACCTTGTACGAGGCCCAGCCGTTCACCCCTGGCGCACTCGTATAGCTCGCCTGGTTCGGAGGATCGTAAGGAATTTCGGACTGATAGAAATACGTCCTCCCGCCATTGCCCTTCCACAGAACCTGGAATTGCCGGTGATGCTCCACAAACAGGCCATAGATGGTGACCTCGTTTCCATTCACGACCAGCCCGTTCTCGCTGGTATTCAGCTCCCAACCAACTCCGGCGCCATGGTCCGCTCTCCAGATCCAGGTATGGTCCACCAGTGTGTCGTTGCTGTTGATCCTCAGATTCACCTTGGCCCGGCCCACGCCCGCGCCGCCCACGCGAAAGAAAACATCGTGCAGCGTGATCGGAGCCTTCGCATGGCGCGCCCGGCTTCCCTCCGCCCCCACTTCCAGCAGCACCGGAGACTCGCTCGGCCCCGCATCGAAGAGCAGTCCGGCAATCTCGATGCCGTCCGCATCGGCTGTCGTCATCGCCGCCGTGCCCTTCACTGGACGCAGCGTCGCAAAGCCGAGCCCCAGCACCACTGTACGCCGCCGCGTCACGCGAATCGGATTTGTTAGTTCATAGATCCCCGGCGTCAAAATCAGATCCTTGCCCAGGGTAAGCTGCGCGTTGATCGTATCCGCGGTATCGACATCAGGGCGCGCAATGTAAAACCGCTCAATCGGAATCGTTTCTCCCGCCGTTTCTCCGCCGCGCCATGTAATCCCGACGCTGTCGCGGTACAACTCAGGAACACGTACGCTGAACTCGCCCGCAGCGTTCACCTGCAGGAACGGCTTCTCGCGCACTATTGGAGTCCGCGCTACTTTCGTGTACGGCGGCGAAGGCCATGCGCCTTCCGGCGGATGCACCACGCCGACAAACACCATGTTCCAGTTCGCGCCCGTCCAACTCTTCCAATCGCAGTTGCGCGAGATCCACTGCTGCTGGCTGCCGGAGTCGACATTCCCGTCCACATCCGAATCCGACATCCAGCCGCCGCTCGCCCAGCCGTGATTCTCGTGCAGCACCAGGTCGCCGCGGATATGCATGCGCCGCAGCGACACCGCCTGCGAGACCGCCCACTGCACCTTGCCGCCCGGCTCCTCTATCGAGAGCCCTTCCGCAGCTCTCCAGAAAGTCGTCGTCGCATTGTTGTGCTCCAGGTTCGCATCCGCGTGCACGTTGCCCGCGATCCGGGTTGAATCGGGGGATGCGCCCAACCCCATTACCTCGGTGTAGAAACCCACCGGTACGTCCACCGAATAGCTTCCGGGCAGGAACAGCAGCGCATTCCGCTGCGGGCCAAACTCGTTGTGCTGCTGTATCGCATACACCCCATCGATCTGCTTCTGGATCGCCTGCGATGGCATAGACGGATCGAAGATCAGCACATTGGGTCCGAATTCCGGCTTCGCGCCCTTCGCTGCAAGCGCCGGCAGAGCCGCTGCCAGCAGCGCCGCCGCGAAGCCGACCCGTCTCAGAAGCCGAAGCGTGCCCCTACCAGACATAGGTCCCCACCGACTCCGCGGGCATCACAGTCTGGAAGATCTTTCCGTGGTACTTCACCGCGAAGGACTTCGGAAAATTCCCCGTATTTGAAACCACTAGCACTACCTTGCCTTCCGGAGTCAGAAAGGCGACGCTGGCCAACTGCTCCATCTCGCTCGAAGCCACCCGCACCGAGCCGGGCGGTACGAACTGCGAGAAATGCTCGACTACATAATAAGCAACATTCTTAGTTACAGAATCGCCATTCAGAGTGATCGCCCCTGAACATCCGGTGCATCCCCCGTTGTTGGTGTGCGGGCCGTTCTGGGGATCGGCCGCCAAATTCCATAGCAGTACGTTGCGGCTCCAGTTCCGCGTCGCGCCAATCATTACCCGGCTTACGGGCTCGGCAATCCCAAGCGGCCCTTCGCCGTGCCGCGCCGTTACCGACTGCTCCGTCAGGTAGAGGTTCTTCTTCGGATACGCATCACGCACCTGCGTCAGCACGCTCGCTTGGCCGCCGTACAGGTGAAAGGCCGTCCCATCCACATATTTGTTCGCCGCCGGATCGCCTAAAATCGAGAGCGGATATGACGGCACATCCGGGTTGTGATCGTATAGCAGAATCTTCGTCCGGATCCCCGCCTTCTCAAAGGCAGGCCCCAGGTCCTTCGCAATGAACGTGTCCTGTTCCTGCGCAAACATCACCATGCTGGGCGTGTTCTTCGGATTCAGCGGCTCATTCTCGACCGTGATCGCGTCAATCGCAATCCCCTCCGCGCGCATCCCCTCGATGTACTTCACAAAATATTTCGCGAACGCGGCATAATATTCCGGCTTGAGCTCGCCGCCCTTCACATCATCGTTCGTCTTCATCCACGCCGGAGCCGACCAGGGCGATCCCAGGATCTTGACCCCCGGCCGAATCGACAGAATCTCCTTCAGCACCGGAATCACATCTGCGCGGTCCGGACCCAGGCTGAACTTCGCCATCTCCGCATCGGTCTCTCCTGCCGGCAGGTCATCATACGAGTACACGCGCTCATTCATATCGGAGGCTCCGATGCTGACCCGCAGGTAGCTCACTCCGATCCCGTCGCCGCCGGTCGTAAACAACTCCTTCAGCAGGGCCTTGCGTTGCGCAGCGCCCATCCGCATCAGCAGCTGTGCACTTCCTCCCGTCAGCGCAAAACCAAACCCGTCCATCGTCTGGAAGTGTTGCGTATCGTCCACGGAAACCATCGGCAGCTGACCCGCTTCCGAGGAAAATGGCAGCGAGCTCGCCTGCAGTCCTACTATGGCAGCCCGATCTGGCGTGGTCAGCCACAGCCGCGCCTCCCGCTCCTGCTGCGCGTTCGACGGCAAGGAAGAAAACAGCAAGGCAAAAGACGAAAACAGGACCAATTTCAGCTTCATGAGACCTCTAATTTACGAAAGGCCTGGCCTTTTCGGAAAGACAAACGATTACGTTAATTAGGAAACAACAGTCGTGGCACAACTTGCCAACGATGAGAGCAGGGCAGAACCGCGCCTGTCAACCCCTGCCGGGCCGCTCTGCTATATCTATGATTTGTGGAAAGAGAGGAGAGGGCGTGGACCGTGTTCGTCCCAGTCGGATTGTTTTCGAGTTGCCATCATCCACTTCAATCGTCGGCACGCCCAACTTCCCACAGCCTACTTCGGGACAACGTCGTCGGAGTCCGCCTGACAACGTGAAAACGTAACTAATGGGATGATCCGCCGGCGGTCGCGGAGTGCGCGGAAGGATGCGCGAGCTGCTATTCCGCCACGCGCTCCATGACTGAAAGAAGATTCGCTGGCGTGAGTCGCCCGTTCGGAGAATCCGCCACGGCTATTGACAATGAGATGGCGAAACCCAGAACGGCTATTCCCAAAATGCAGCGGCGATAAAGACCGAGCAGAAGAGCCTTCATCTCGATCAGGAGGTATTTTGATAGCGGTTGCCTATCCGGGCCAACGCTCCGCCTCGAAGCATACCGGAGAACGTCAAGAATTTCGAATTTGGAAGCTATCCATAAACGGGCTTCCTGGGGATCGACGACGATCTTCGCAAAGCCGACTTCAAGCTCATCAGGTCGGATTCATATCTCCGAGTAGCGCGTTTACCAGGCACTTTGAATTAAAAACAGCAGAGCCTTGATAGAGCGCACGCAACCAAGAAGGCTCAACAAAGTCAACAGAGGCTTGTACGTCAGAGACAGCCAAGGAGCTGATGAACTAAAGCGGCATGAATTTGCATTTTACTTCTGAGATTTCCCGCGGTTCACCAGAACGAATTTCTGAAGTCTTTTGCCAGTGTCAACTTCCCCTGTATAGAGATCGCCGCGAGAATCAGAAACTAACTGGTGAAGCCAATGGAACTGTCCGGCATTGCGGCCGTTGTGCCCCGTTTGTCCCAGAACGACTCCATCGTCTCGCCGGATGGTCCAAATGACGTTGTTTTCACCGTCGGCTACCAACAGAAACGTTTGGCGCTCGTCGGTCGAAAACGCGAACTGCCATGCAGAACCCATCCCCAGTGTTTCCGGGCGCAGAGTGAACTCCTTAACGAATTTCCCTTGCTTGCCGAACACTTGGATGCGGTCGTTAACGCGATCGCAGACATAGACAAGCCCATCTCGCGAAATGTGGACGCAGTGTACCGGATTGCGAAACTGCTGATCCCGTGGTGCGGCAGGATCGTACGGCCCCGGGTCGACATCATTCGGAGGGTTTCCATAGGCTCCCCAAAATCTCTTGAACGCACCGGTGGCCGAGTCGAAAACAATCACTCTCTTGTTCATATATCCATCGGCGATGTACACCTCGTGTGCTTCCGAATCCACCTCGATGCCGGCTGGGCGCCCCAGTATGTCCGTGCGCAGACTGTTCGGTGGATCGGATGAAGGGTGACCGATCTGCAGCAGAAAATGTCCATCATTCTTGAACTTGAGGACATGGCGGTCGGTCGGCCCGTTCCCGCCGATCCAAACGTTTTCATCCTTGTCCACATAAATTCCGTGCTCTATCTTGGGCCAATCAAATCCTTCGCCAGGTCCGCCCCAGGAGCCGAGCAAATGCCCTTGCGTGTCGAATTCCAGGACCGGAGGCGCTGCGATGCAGCACAGAGAACGCGGCGGTGTAAGTGAAGCGCCGATCTCGTCGACCGTGTTCGAAGCGGGTCGTTGCAAAACCCAGATGTGGTCCTGCCGATCAACGGCTAAGCCGCCGACTTGCCCGATGATCCAGTTGTTTGGTAGCTCCAGAGGCCACAGCGGGTCAACTTGATACCTCGGCACGTCCTGGGCGCAAGCCGCCAGAGGAAAAGCGGTGAGCAGAATCGCCAATGCGATGCTGAAGCTGACCGACACGAGTGCAAATCTGTTTTGGAAAGGCATAGTGTGCATGGGGCGCTCCGCGCAAAAGGTCTTCCCTTCGTTAGAAGCGGACGGAGTATAGGACCACTGGTGGAATATGTCAACGCAGTGGATACGCAGCTGTCGGTAGCAAGTTAAAATGTCCGCTTTTTGTAGCAAGTGAAATGTCCGGTTTCAAAGTTGTACCCTCGCCGTTTGGGTTGGGTTGATTTGGGGGATGGGGTTGCAGGGGAAGGGGGCAGTTCCCCTTCCCCTGCTCGTCTCTGTAGAAGCTTTGGCCGGCAGGGGCATTCCGCCGCTGTCATAGCGACCCAGGCAGTGCGGTCCGTGGGTGAGACTCAAGGTTCCATTCAGGTGTTGGTGCACCACCACCTGGCAACCCGCCAAGGTCGCCCGCCAGCGCACCCGTTCGATCTGCAAGCTCAGATTCTGAAAGCTCACCGTATTGTCGCGGTTCACACTGCGTTCAAACTGCAGCGAGAAAATCCGTTCCAGGTCACGACTCCGGCAGGGCACAAAAGCATGGCCCTGCTGCCTGGGCGCGACCTGAAAACGGCGGTTAAACTCGGCGATATAGTCTTGCCGCAGAAACCGGTTCGCCGCCTCCAGCGTGCGAAGCTGGCGCAGCCGCAACTCCTGCGGCAAGCGGCCCTGCCAGGTCGAGAAGTTGCGCTCACTGCGCCCACGCGCTTCCGGCGAATAGGCCGGGATCATCTGCACTCCCAACTCGTGCAACGCCCGCCCTACTTGCGTGCGGCGATGGGAGTCCACCTTGCCGCCCACCTTCGGCGTCAACCAGAAATGGCTCCCCCGATCGCTGTACAGCGCGCAGAACAAGCCTTTGCGCTCGATCACTTCTTTCAATCCCGCCATCACTGTCACCGTCGATTCCTCCTCCACCAGCTGCGCGTAGTAAATCTCGCTCGTGGCGTCGTCCAGAATCACGATCAGGTCGTACCAGCGTTCGTCCTGAAACCACTGGTGGCGGCTGCCGTCGATATGCAACAGCATCCCCGGCAACGGCTGCCGCTCCCGCCGCTTGCGATGCGCCCCGCGCTTGCGTCCGCGCGCCACCAGGCCCGCTCCCTGCAGCGCCTGCTTGACCCAGGTGTAACTCAGTTTGATCCCATGCTCGGCTTGCAACTTCTCGTGAAAGTGTTGCACGTTCAGATCAAAATACTTGTCCCGGTACAGGGCGAACACCTTTTCCACCGTCGCCACCGGCACCCGCCGACGCGAGGGCTTGCCCCGCCGCCGGTCCAGCAATCCGTTGTAGCCCTGTTCGACGTAGCGCTCCCGCCACCGCCGCATGTGCCGGTCGCTGATGCCCAGAATCTCCGCCGCCTGCCACCAGGTGATCTTTTTCGCCATCGCCTGCAACATCACATCTTGTACTTTCATCGCCCGCTCCATCGCGGCCCTCGGATAAGCTTCCATGCTCCGCATGGTCTCCTATCCTCACCGCCCGCAAAGCGGACATATCACTTGCTATCTCAACCGGACATATCATGTGCTACCGACACTGAGTGGATACGCAGCCAGGCAACGGGCTCGGGGAGATCAATGGCGATTTCCTCGAAGCCGACTTCTGGCCCGCGTCGTTGAAAGTTTATTTCCGGGGGATAACTTCCAGGTAGCCCGTCACTCGTCAAGGATCTCGGGGCCGTGCGCGACGGGCCGCGCAACGCATGCGTACTGGAGGGTTGTGTTCGATTACCCGCCTTTCAACATCGTAGACGCCAGCATATTCGAAGCCCTACCCGTCTGACGCATATCGACGCGGTGCTGGAACAGGGCGAATTGGCCAACTATTACCTGGCGCATTCCGCCCGTGCCGATATGTGCCGCAGGCTCGGAAGGACGGCTGAGGCTCGGGCTTCTTATGAGAAAGCTCTGGCGCTGACCCAACAGGAACCAGAGCGGCAATTCCTGCAAGAGCGGATTCGGCGGCTAAAATAAAAATCTCGACGATTTGTCGAATTTCGGTCGGCCGTTCGACTATATGGTGAAGGCCGGGCAACCGACCCGCCAGAAAGTGTTTCCCGGGTGATTCGCTATGCGAAAAATCTGTAAATCGCGTGTCGATTCCCGCAGCCCGTTCGACGAGTAAGTGGAGCGGCAACCGCGCAACTGGGCACTCGCAACATTCCGTGCCCAGTGCGGTCCAAGCTCCTATATAAAAGTAGCGGCCCTGATATGGCGTCCGCTCAACACTCAATACTCGATACCCAAGGAGAAAACTATGCGTTTCATGATGATCATGTTTCCGAAAGATTACGAAAACGCAAAACCTGGCTGGGCGCCCGACCTCAAAAGCATGGAGGCAATGGGCAAGTTCAACGAGGAACTAGGGAAAGCCGGCGTGCTGCTGGCGCTCGACGGCCTGACCCCGCCCGCGACGATGAGCGCGCGCGTCACCTTCAAAGGCGGAAAATCGAAAGTTACCGACGGTCCGTTTACCGAAGCGAAAGAAGTAGTCGGCGGCTACTGGATCATCCAGGTGAAGTCGCGCGAGGAGGCGCTGGAATGGGCCTCGCGCATCCCCGGAAAGGATAACGAAATGGTCGAAGTTCGCCGGATGTTTGATCTAACCGACTTCGATCCTGAGACCCAGAAGGAGATTCAAAAGAAGTTCGGCGACGACGTCGCCGCTGAGATGCGCCAGTAGTAAAAAATCTCCGCGCTTTGTCGATTTCGCGACGCCAGGTGCCTCACTGCTCGCAAAGTACGCGAGACATGGGGCACCCGGCGCAATGCCACCCGCGCCGAGAGCGCTAACCGTAGGTGAGATCGGTGCTCTGTCCGACTTCGATAATATATCCGTCAGGATCGCGGATGTAGCAGCGTATCTCGCCGTACTTGGGGATCGGCTTCGTGATGAACTCTGCTCCTCGACTTTTCCATAATTCATAGCAGGCTTGAATATCCGCAACGCGGAAATTCATGAAGCTGTTGATGTGATTCGGGTCGGGGACGCTGAGCGTTACCGTCGGCTTATCCGGAGTCGGCCCGCCCCCAACGTTCAGAATCATCCAGATATTCGCAAGCTGAAGGTACGCGGGCGCGTTGCCGTCACCCAGGCTCAGAATGCGAGCGCCGAAGACCTTTTCGTAGTAGCGAGCCGATCGCTTGATGTCGGCGACGGTGAGGAAATGCGCGATGCTGATCCCCTCCCGCGGGGGCATCTCATAGCTCTTCTGCTCGACTTGGACACTGTTCATAGACGACTCCAATCCGACACAGGGCTCATTTTAGACGAGTAGTTGAAATATATAAAATTAAAATAAAATAATTCTCCTCTGCTGTCGATTTTTTCTGCGCCCGACGACTATAGGATGAACGGTCGGGATGAACGAGCGGTTAGGATGAACAATGGCCAAAATCGGCGGATTTTCGGGCTTTCGAATCGATCACCGTGCGGAACGAGATGTTCAATAAGCCGTTGTCACGCCAACCTCAGCCGGCGGTCGCGAACTATGTGCGGAACCTGGGGACAGGCGGAATGTTGCCGAATCTTTCGCACGATATGGAGATCGTAACGTTCGTGCCGGATACTTTCCCACTCTTCGGGCTTCCGATATTGATGGACCCGGCGCCGGAGATGAATATGCGTCATTGATCGACTCGATGCTCGGCGAGGTGGTGTCGTTCTCCGCTACGCCGGCTGGGGCTGATCGACGTAAGGGGGATCCTGTGAATCGATGGTCGCCATACTTTTTAACTCAGAAGCACTGGAACCTAAGGGAGGCAGGACAATCCAATGAGAAATGTAATCTCCGCAATCAACATTACCCTGGATGGCTGCTGCGACCACACCAAAACGATTGCCGATGAAGAACTACTCGAACACTATACGCCGCTCCTGCGAGGTGCCGACCTACTCGTCTATGGGCGTAAAACTTATCAATTGATGGTTCCTTATTGGCCGGATGTCGCAAAGGATTCTTCTGAGACAAAAGCATCGATCGAATTTGCGAAAACATTTGTCTCCAAGAACAAAATTGTTTTTTCACGATCATTAGAGAGCGCTGAAGATAAAAATACGAAAATTGTTCGTACGAACCTTCAAGACGAAATCCTTAAATTGAAACAAGACCAAGGCAAAAATATTTTGGTCGGCGGTGTAGACATTCCTTCACAACTGATAGAGCTTGGCCTGGTGGATGAATATCGCTTTGTCATTCAGCCAATCGTTGCAGGAGAAGGAAGACGGTTGTTAGAAGGCGTCAGCCTGCCGGAGAAATTGCAGTTAAAACTTGTTGAGACAAAGACTCTTAAATCAGGATGCGTTGCACTTCGTTACTTGAAACAGTGACAAAACAATTCGCGACAGCTCTGCTGCTGGCTCCCACGCAAAACGAGAAGAAACGACGAGAAGAACGAGGCGAAGAACCGTGAAATAGATCTGTTTGGAGGGTTACCGTGATTCGCATGGCGACACAAACCGCTCCAGTCCTCCTCACTTCGATCCAGTTGATAATCCGGCATGCCTGAGCTGCCCGCGGTCACCTGCGGGCCCTCGGCAATTGGTGACTTGCGAGGATTGCGCGGGAGCAGGATGGGACTGCGCCCAAATTGGTGTGGCCGCACCGACTACAAGAGCAGCGGCCAATAATTGCTGCGCCCGCCGCGTTCCTCGTGAAGGACGGCAACGGTCGCAGCGGGCCGCTGCGGCCTGCCTGTCAGCGGGAGCACGCAACTCGGAGAGCAGTCCCACTTACTTTCCGAAGGCCTGGGCGATTTGGCCGACGAGCTTGGCCCAGCCCATATCCATGGCCGCGTAGACCTCGCCGGCCTCCGGTCGCGCGTTGTCTTTGAGGATTTCGACCATCAAGGTCGTGTAGTCCGAGACAATGACGCCCGCCTGTAGCATGCGCAGGAGGCCCGCTTGCCGCTTAGTCTCGCTGAATGTTCCGGAGGCGTCAACCGCCACATAGGCATCGAGCCCCTTTCCCACGGCAGTGATGGCCGGAAAAGCCGCGCAGACTTCAAGCGAGATGCCGGCGAAGATCAGCTTCTTGCGTTTGGTCGCCTCGATCGCGCGAGCCACACGCGCGTCGTCGAAGGCATTGACCGATGATCGATCGATGATTTCAATGCCTGGCAGCGCTTCCACGAGTTCGGGGAATGTCGGACCCCACATGCTGTCACGCGCAGTCGTGGTAACGACGATTGGGAGTTTCAGTGCTTTCGCAGCTTTGGCCAGAGCCACCACGTTGTGTTTGAGTTCGCCCGTGGAATAGTCACGGACGCCTGTCATGAGACCGACCTGATGATCGACGAGAACGAGCGCGGCATTTTGGGAAGTCAGCGGTTCGTAGGGCCGCTCTTGATTATTCATTGCATTCTCCTTTTTGCGTTGATCTGGGTTTCAGTCCGTTGTCCGACCGATCCTTGTAGATTATATTTACTTAACGTTCCGTTTTATACTAAGAACCATTCCGGTGTCAATAGACTTTACGCCACGTTCCGTTAAACTTAGTTCCATGAAGAAGAACGTGCTCCCCACTGCGCGCAAAGGCCGGCCACCAAGCGAGATGGCGGCATCGCATGCCGCCATCATGGATGCGGTCCATACCCTGCTTCAGGAAAACTCGGTCCGAGACTTGACTATAGAAGAGGTCGCCAAGCGGGCCAGGGTCGGCAAACCCACCCTGTATAAGTGGTGGCCGACCAAGGCAGCCTTGGTATTGGCCATGCTCTGCGAGCGGATGGCTCCCAACCTCGAGAAGCCGACGGTCCTGAGCGCGGAAGAGTCTCTGCGCCTTCGGGTGCGGCGCTTGATCGACGCCTTCAACGGGCCGTTTGGCAAGATCGTGGCCGGGCTGATCGCCGAGGGCCAGAGCGAGCCAGCTATACGTCAGGCGTTCTTCGCCCGATGGGTTAGTCCTCGGCGGACAGCTACCATCGCCGATCTGCAGCGGGGCAAGAATGCAGGCGAGTTGCGGTCAGACACAGAACCTGACCTGCTGAACGACGCGATCTTTGGCGCGATCTATTATCGCTTCTTATTGGGCTCGGGCCCGTTTACCAGACGGTTCGGCGAAGAATTGGTCGAGCAAGTCATCCGTGGGCATCGCTCGGGAAATGCCCGGAGTTGATGGAAGCGAGAGTGCGAGTTCGAGGATAAGCCTTGTCGATGGCCACCTATTCGGCAAGGTCGTCTTCACCATCTACCGGCTTTAATGTACCCATGCCATGCGGGCAGCGGGTCAAGTTGACGCATGACCGCCATCCGCCAATCTAGCCGTATGATACCGAGCGGATTGTCGGGGACACATCCTCGGGAGGAATTTCAGGGCGACAAAGCGATGCAGGGGTGGCGTGCCACGGGAGCTAAATTCCGGCCATGAAATGATCGTCGAAGACGCCCGGAATGCCCGCGGGGGCTTGGAACGGCGGTATGATGCTGCTATGCGGGTGCTGCTGGTGGAAGACGATCCGAGGATCGCGCGCTTCGTCGCAAAGGGATTGCGGGAACAGTCTTATGCGGTCGACGTGGCCGGTTCTGGAGAGGATGCACTTTATCAGGCCACCATCAACACCTATGATCTGGCAATTCTGGACGTAATGATCCCGCCTCCGGATGGCTTCGCAGTATGCAAGGAATTGCGAAAGTCCGGTCACCGCCTGCCTATTCTCATGTTGACGGCACGAGACGGACTGGAAGACCGCATCACCGGGCTCGATCACGGGGCCGACGACTACTTGATAAAGCCGTTTGAATTCCGGGAGTTGCTTGCCCGGTTGCGTGCGTTATTGAGACGGACCGGTGGGTTGCTGCCTGCGGAACTGATCGTCGCCGATCTGGTTGTGAACACCGTTGGGCAGAACGTCACGCGCGGCGGGCGAGCCATTTCGCTGACTACGAAGGAGTATGCGTTGCTGGAATTCCTGGCGCGGAATGCGGGGCGTGTAGTAGGTCGTGCAGAGATTGCCGAGCACGTATGGGACGAAGAGTTCGATCCTTTTTCAAATTTGATCGAGGTGTATGTGAACCGCATCCGCCGAAAGATCGATGCGGGGTCTTCAAGACCTCTACTGAGCACGCGTCGTGGTGCGGGATATATGCTTTCGGCAGGGTATGAAGCGAGCGAAGCGAAAACCCGCGGCTCCCGGCATCGGGGCGATGTTTAGTTCGGTGCGGGTACGCCTGACCTTGTCGTACACGGCCGTATTGACTTGTGTGCTGGCCGCCATGGCATTCGCCACGTACTTCCTGCTCCGGCAGGATTCAGCACACCGCACGGACAGTGCCATCGTCGAGATGGCCGATTCTTTTCTCACCACGGTGAAGGCGGAGTCACGCGATGCAACCGGGCCTGACGGATTGAAACCCGCCATCGAAGAGGCGATTGCGGAGCACAAGTACCAGGATACCGTGTTTGTCGTCCTCAACCAGGAAGGCAAACTTGTCGCGTCTTCCAGCAATCTATTGCTCAAACAGCCGCCGAGCGCACTCGTGGAGATTCTGCAGGAAGCCATAGGTCGAGCCGAGCTCGGAGTTCGTCCGTTCCGAACGGTTCGGCTGCGAGACGAAGTGCACCGGAGTTACGCACGCCGATTTTCCATCGGGAAGGAAGAGTACACGCTGCTGGTTTTGCAGTCACTCCATCGCCAGCACGAATTTCTGGAGAGCCTCATTACCGCTTTCGGGCTTGCCATTCCGCTGGCGATCTTGCTGGCGAGTGGGGGCGGGTATTTTCTCGCGCGACGAAGCCTGTCACCGGTAGTCGAGATGAGCATGCAGGCAGGACGCATTGGAGCGGATAATCTGCACCAGCGTCTGCCTATAAGGAACGCTGAGGATGAGCTCGGCCACCTGGCCGCTTCTTTCAACAATTTACTCGATCGGCTGGATCAGTCGTTCGAGCAGCAGCGGCGATTTATGGCAGATGCGTCTCACGAACTGCGAACTCCAGTAGCCATCCTTTGCGGAGAAGCCGATGTCACCCTATCGCAGCCCAGCCGCTCCCCCGAAGACTACCGGGCATCGCTCGACATTCTTCGGGCGGAAGCCAGACGTCTTAAGCACATTGTCGAAGATCTCTTCACGCTGGCGCGTGCCGACGCCGGTCAGCATCCGCTGACGCTCTCGAATTTTTACCTCGAGGAACTAATCACAGAATGCTCACGCAGTATGAAGACGCTGGCTGCCGCAAAACAGATTACGCTCACCTGCAATACATCGAAAGAGCTGCCCATCCAGGCGGACGAGGCATTGCTTCGCCGCATGATCGTGAATCTGCTGGACAACGCCATAAAATATACGGCGCCCGGCGGCACCGTGTCGGTAGGCTGCGACGCTGAGGATTCGCGATATGTGATGACCGTCAGTGACACTGGGCAGGGCATTCCGTTGGACATGCAACCGCGTATCTTCGAGCGTTTTTTCCGGGCGGACAAAGTGCGGTCGCGTTCGGAGAGCGACGGCGGCGGCGCCGGACTGGGCCTATCCATTAGCCAATGGATTGTGCAGGCGCATGGCGGCAAGCTCGAATTAACTCGATCGGACAAGGATGGCAGTACGTTTACGGTCTATCTGCCCCAGCAGTGACTCAGCCGTTAATCGCACGTTTATCTTCCAATCGCTAATTTTGGTCTTTGGGAGCCGTGTTGCTTGAGCCGGTTCTGGAGATCTGACATGGGCTTACATCCAAAACTATCTGCGAGCGTGTGGGGTTACATGGCGGTCAGTCTTTTGCTGACCGGCGGCGCGTCTGGGCAGCAAACGTCCCTGCCCGCCGCGCCTTTGACGATCACGCTGCAAGATGCGCTGGAGCGCGCGCGGGTCGCCGATCCGCAATATCATTCGGCGCTGACTGATCTGGGAGTGGCGCGAGAGGATCGCGTGCAGGCGCGCGCCGGATTACTTCCGAACGTCAACTACAACACTTCCTTCATTTACACGCAGGGCGCGGGCCAGCCCTCCGGCTGTGCGCTTACGGCCACATGCCCGTCCAGCCGTTTCATCGCCAATAACGGCGTGCACGAATACATCAGCCAGGCGGATGCGCATCAGGCAGTTTCCCTGACGAATTTCGCGGACTACCGCCGCTCTTCGGCCGCCCTGGCGCAAGCCCGGGCGAAGGCGGAGATCGCGACGCGCGGCCTGGTCGTTACCGTAACCCAGGCCTATTACGGGTTGGTCGCGGCGCAGCGAAAATATGCGACCGCGCAACGGGCGGCCACGGAAGCCCAGGGATTTCTGAAGATCAGCCAGGAATTGCAGAATGGCGGCGAAGTCGCGCGCGCGGACGTGGTCAAGGCTACCATTCAGTCGCAGCAGCGGCAGCGCGATCTGCAGGAAGCCCAACTCGACATGCAGCATAGCCGCCTGGATCTGGCCGTGCTGCTGTTTCCCGATTGGAACGAGAATTTCACCGTGGTAGACGACCTTCAGACTCCGGAGCTGCTGCCCGCGTTCCCCGAAGTGGAAGTAACGGCGAAGAAGAACAATCCTCGGTTACGGGCAGCGCTGGCGGCTCTAGAGGTCGCGAACCACCAGGTGACAGCGGCTTGGGGAGGATTGCTGCCCAGCTTGAGCATGGACTACTTCTATGGCATCGACTCCAACCAGTTCGCCGTCCGCACAGACGGCGTGCGCAATCTGGGCTATTCCGCGGTGGCGACCTTGCAGATCCCCATCTTCAGTTGGGGCGCGGATCGCAGCAAGATGAAGCAAGCTGAGATGCGCCGCGATCAGACTAAGTTAGAGTTGAGCCACGAGCAGCGCCAGCTTCTGGCGCACTTGCGGCAGTTCTATGAAGAGGCGAGTGTGGCGCGATCGGAGATGGAATCGCTGGCCAGTTCCGCCGAAATGGCTGCCGACAGTCTCCGCCTGACCAATCTCCGCTATAAGGCGGGCGAATCGACAGTGCTGGAAGTTGTGGATGCCCAAAACACGCTCATGCAAGCGCGCAATGCTTATGACGATGGTCAGGTCCGGTACCGGGTCGCGGTCGCGACTTTGCAAACTCTGACGGGGAGCTTTTAGCGGATGACCCACAACCCACTCGCTGACATTTCCCGCCAACGGTACCCGCGAAGCGCCCGCATATCCCAGTCACTGCTCACGCTGGCCGCATTTGGAGGTCTGCTGATTTCCGCCGCCTGCAGCGGAGACAAAGCCGACAAAGAGCCCATCGTGAGCGTGCAAGTGGCGCCGGTTGAAAAGACCACAATTCAGCACGTAGTAAAAACCCAAGCCATTCTATTTCCTCGGCAGCAGGCGGCGATTGTTGCCAAGATCAGCGCTCCTGTGCAGAAGTTTCTGGTGAAGCGCGGCAGTCCAGTGCATAAAGGAGAACTGTTGGTCGTCCTCGAAAACCGCGACCTCGCCGCTGCGGCGCAGGAAAATAAGGGCAGCCTGGAGCAGGCGCAAGCCACCTACGAGACCACCACCGGGGCCAATCTGCCGGAAGAGATCCAGAAAGCGGAAGCGGAGGCGCAGCAATCCAAGCAAGCGCTGGACGCACAGGAGAGGGTTTATCAAAGCCGCCAGCAACTTTACGAACAAGGCGCGCTGCCCCGGAAGGAACTTGACCTGTCCGAAGTGGCTACAGTCCAGGCGCGCAATCAATACTCGATTGCGAAGAGGCATCTCGATACCCTGTTGGCCATCGGCAAAAAGCAGGAACTCAAAGCCGCCGAAGGACAGCTGACATCGGCCCAGGGCAAATATCTAGGGGCGGAAGCGCAGCTCAGCTACTCCGAGATACGCAGCCCGATTGACGGCGTGGTCACCGACCGCCCGCTCTATCCCGGCGAAATGGCGGCGGCAGGAACCGCAATCGTCACAGTAATGGATATCTCCGCGGTGATTGCCAAGGCACACATACCACAGGCAGACGCGGCGTTGCTGAAGGTCGGCGACAAAGGAACGATGACCGTGCCGGGGCTGGATGAGCCCGTAGAGGGCACCGTTACAGTGGTCAGCCCGGCGCTCGACCCCAACAGCACAACCGTGGAAGTCTGGCTTGAGGCCAAGAATCCGAAACAGCAGTTGAAGCCTGGAACCAGCGTGCAGCTTTCTCTTACCGCGAAGACGGTGAAAGATGCGCTGGTGGTTCCCGTCGTGGCCGTGATCAGTACACCGGACGGCGGTGCCGCGGTGATGGTTGTGGGGAGCGATGGCAAAGCACACCAGAAAACAGTCAAGCTTGGCATTCGTCAGGACGACGAGGTGCAAATCCTGGAAGGCGTCGGCGAAAGCGACAAGGTGGTCACGACCGGAGCTTACGGCTTACCCGACAACACCAAGATTAAAGTAGAAGCGCCCACCGAAACTCCCAAGGAAACGCCCAAGGAATCTTCCCGTGAGAAATAAGCGCCGCGGAGCGACTACGTGAATCGCAAGAAACCTGCTCACTGGATAGCGCGCCACTCCCGGCCAATGATTTTTCTTATCCTTACACTGGCTCTGCTGGGCGGATATCTGGCCTTCACCATCCCCGTGTCGGTGTTCCCCTCGACAAATTTTCCGCGGGTGCTGGTTGCCGTGGACAACGGCGTCATGCCCATCGATCAGATGATGGTGATGGTGACGCGACCCATCGAAGAGGCGGTCAACAGTGTCCCCGGGCTTCTGACGGTGCGCTCGATCACCAGCCGTGGCTCGGCGGAAGTTGATCTTTACTTTCGCTGGGACGTCGATATGTTTCAGACGCTCCAGTATGTGAACGCCGCTCTATCGCGCGTTCAGCCCGAGCTTCCAGCCACAGCCAAGGTGGAGGCGCACCGCATGACCTTCGCCAGCTTTCCTATCCTTGGTTATAGCGTCACGTCGGCGACTGTGCCGCAAACCCAATTGTGGGAGATGGCCACGTACGAGATGAAGCCGCGGCTGAACCGCCTCGACGGAGTAGCCACTGTCGTGATCCAGGGCGGGCAGGAACCCGAGTTTCAAATCACTCCCGATCCCGCCAAGCTCCTGACTGCGAGCGTGACGGTGACCGACATTCTCGATGCCGTCCGCCACACCAATCTGGTGGACTCACCCGGGTTGCTGGAACGAAATCACCAGCTTTTCCTCGGCCTGGTCAACGGCCAGGTCCAGACGCCCGAAGAAATCGCGAATACCGTCATCAAGAACACGCCCGCGGGAATCCCGGTCCGCATCCGCGATGTAGCCACGGTCGCGCCCGGCGTGAAGCCGGTCTACACCGTCGTGACCGCCAACGGAAAGCCGGCGGTACTGCTCAACATCAACCGCCAGCCCGACGGCAACACCGTGAAAGTGGCGGATGAGGTCCATACCGAGATCGAGCGCATTCGTCAGACTCTGCCGCCCGGCGTGGACATTCAGCCGTTCTACGATCAGTCCATCATCGTGGGCGAATCCATCAAGAGCGTGCGCGACGCGATTCTGCTGGGCTTGATTCTCGCTTCGATCATTCTGGTTGTCTTCTTGCGGGACTGGGGTACGTCTCTTGTGGCGGGTCTCGTAATCCCGGTCACAGTGATGGTCACTTTCATCGCCCTCAAAGTGATGGGGCAGACCTTTGACCTGATGACGCTGGGCGGCTTGGCCGCGGCGGTGGGCCTGGTTATTGATGATGCGATTGTCGTGGTGGAAAATATTGTGCTGCATCGCGACGCTGGCCAGGGCCGTCTAGAGGCAATCGAGAGCGCATTGCGGGAAATCACCGTGCCGTTAATTGGCTCGACCATCACACCCGTCGTCGTTTTCATTCCTTTGATCGCCATCACAGGAGTGACCGGGGTGTTTTTCCGCGCGCTGGCCGTTACGATGAGCGTCTCCCTTCTAACTTCGCTTGCGCTCGCGGTGACCTGGACTCCGAACCTCAGCCAGTATTTCATTCGCGGGCAGCATAACGAGGGCAACCGCGAGCCTGGTTCAACCGCTGGCACAGTGCAGGCGACAGGTTCCGAAGAAGCAGCCTCCGCGACCTCGGAGAATCAATCCGAAGTCGACGCTCAACGCTTGCTGGCCGCCGAAGATGCGCATCTCAGCGGATTTTTTTTGCGCGTAGTCAACTTTCATGAACGCTGGCTGCGCCGGGCGCTGGAGCGGCCTCGTATGCTCGTTCTGTTCAGTTTGGGGCTGATCGCGGTTGCCTACGTGTGCTATCACTTCTCCGGTTCCGACCTGCTGCCCGCGATGGACGAGGGCGGATTCGTTCTCGACTACATCATGCCCGCCGGCAGTTCACTGGCGGAAACCAACCGCGTGGTCGGACATGTGGAGCAGATTCTGCGCGAGACCCCCGAGGTGGAGAGCACTTCGCGCCGCACCGGCTTGCAGTTGGGCCTGGCCGCCGTTACTGAAGCCAACACCGGCGATGTTCTGGTGAAACTGAAATCCAAGCGCGACCGGGATGTGGAAGAAATAATGGCCGAGGTGCGCGGAAAGATTAAACAGCAGGAGCCCGCTCTCGACATGGACTTCATCCAGGTTCTCCAGGACATGATTGGCGACCTGACGTCAGCGCCGGAGCCAATCCAGATCAAATTGTTTTCGCAAGACCCCAAGCAACTGGAGGCGTGGGCACCCAAAGTCGCAGACGCAATTGGGAAGATCGAGGGTGTGGTCGATATCCTGAATGGAATCGACAATACCATCAGCGGTCCCGCAGTGACTTTTCAGGTGGATCCCAGCGTGGCCGCCCGGGCGGGCTTCACCGCGGAAGAAATCGCGGTCGACGCGTCCGCCATCCTCGAGGGCGAACCGGCGCCGACGCCTGTAGTGACGAATGGCCGCGCCTACACTTTGCGCGTGCGCTTCCCGGCGGCGAACCGAGCCTCACTGGAGACAATGCGCGACACGCTTCTCATCAGCAGCAGCGGGCATATGGCAACCTTGGGTGCTCTCTCTACCGTTGTCGAGACTCCGGGACAGAATGAGATCCGGCGGGAGAATCTTCAGCGCCAGGTTGCCGTGACCGCGCGCCTGGAGGGAACCAACCTGGGCAGCGGAATGGCCGCGGTACAAAAAGTTGTAAGCGGGCTGCACCTTCCTTCGAACATCCGCGTGGAGTACGGCGGCACTTATCAGGAACAACAACGCTCGTTCCACGATCTGGTGATGGTTTTGATTCTTGCCGTCCTGCTATTGTTCATTGTTCTGCTGTTTGAATTTGGCACATTTGCCGCGCCTGTCGCGATTCTCTCGTCTGCGCTTCTCTCCACTTCAGGTGTCTTCATCGCTCTTCTCATAACGCGTACCACGTTTAATATTTCGTCGTTCATGGGCATGATCATGGTGATCGGAATCGTCGCCAAGAACGGCATCCTGCTGCTGGACGCGGACCAAAAGATGCGTGGGCTCGGGCTCCGCAGCGAAGACGCCATGCTGCAAGCCGGCCGCCGGCGTTTGCGGCCCATCGTGATGACGGCACTGGCCACGGTCGCGGGAATGCTGCCTCTGGCTTTCGCGCTGGGAGCGGGATCGCAGATGCTACAACCGCTCGCGATCGCGGTGATCGGCGGTGTCTTGATCTCGATGGTCTTGTCGCTGATCATCACCCCTGCCGTACATTTTTATCTCACCGGCAAATGACACACATCATCAATCCCGTCGATTTGGATTGGCCAGAGATTAGCGGTCACTGCCGAAGTGTTCCACACAACAGTGGCGAATTCCAGTTGGTACGCTTCTAGCCGGCAGGAAGGCGGAATGCAGCAGAAATCCTAAGTCGGAGCCACCCCACAAAACGCATACGCGACGCGTCCTCGTTTCATTTCTATGCTACGAATGTTCCCCTAGACGTGCACTCATCGTGGCGCGAGCCTTTAGCGGAAACGGCGAACCAACAAGGTGTGCCGGTCCGCGCGATAGATTCCCAACACATAGATTTCAGGTCTGCCTGCAGTGGAGAAGATGATCTGCCGGATCCGCAGTAAAGGAGATCCTTTGGCCACACCAAAGAGGTCTGCCATCCTGGTATCGGCAGCAATGGCATCGATCTCTTCGTCGGCGTGAGCGATCTCCAGTTTGTATTCACGTTCCAGTGTGGCGAACAGGGAACTGTGTGCCAGGGGAGCCTTGGTCAAACGAGCAAATCTTTCAGCAGAGAAATAGCAGGTTTCCAAGGAGAATGGCTCTAGGCCGCTCTGTCGTAGCCGTTCCACTTTGGCGAGCGTGGCGGAAGGAGACAGGTTGAGGCGCGCAGCAATCTCGGGTTCCCCGCTGACCACTTCCGCGACCAGAGTCTTGGAGGATGCCTGCAGGCCCCTGCTGGCCATCTGCTCGGTGAAACCCACCAACTTGTTGAAGTGAATCTTAGGAGGCGCGACGAATGTTCCGGCGCCTCGCCGCCTTACCACGAATCCCTCACGCTCCATTTCGGTCAGTGCATGGCGAGCAGTCATCAGGCTTACGCTGTGAATCTTCGCCAGTTCCCGCTCGGAATGGACCGCGTCTCCCGGCTTCAGATGGCCGCCCTCGATTCGTTCGAGGATCGCGGATTGAATCCTCTTATATGCTGCCACCCCATTCCGATGGTTCTGTCTCATGAAAGCTCCGAAGAAACCTTGGGGGAGATCGCGCGCCCCCGTGTACTGACGCAGACTTCAGCCATCCATAGCTGCTATAGAGCTAGGGCAACAGCATAAAAACATGCGAAAAACCGCCTACAGCGTCGATCCTGGCAAAAGCCCTATAGCACTGAGATCGCAACCAAACCTTAATCCGATCCGCTTCAGTTGTAAAGGACTATGTAAAAATGAAGGATTATTAACTAATTCCTGCCAATTATGCACCATGAGCCCAGTCAATCCGTAATTCCCTTCTTTGGAGCCAAAGCGCGTCGGCGCATGCCAGCCCCTCGGTGCTATATGGTAGACAAAAGATTTTACGAAATTAATGCACTTTCTTCTTGACCGCAAGGATTCAGTTGCTATATAGCATAGTACGTTTATATCACTCCGTATTGAGAACTGCGTTGCTGAGACCGGTTCTGAGCTTCAGGAGGCTGTGTGATGAAGAAATTGACGTGGGGCATTGCGGTATTAATCGCAGCGGTCACCTTGATTGGGTCTCTAACCCTTGCCGCGGCGCAGGAAGTCACCGCCGGAATTACCGGCAGCGTCGTCGATCCCAGCGGGGCGGCTGTCAAAGGGGCAACCGCAACTGCCACAGACACCGAAAGAGGAACGGTCTGGACGGCGCCGACCAACGACGCTGGGGTATTCAATATGACCCGTCTGCCGGTTGGAACCTATACGGTGCGGGTTACTGCCCCTGGTTTCCAGAGCGAGACCTATCCTGCCTTTACGCTGGTGCTCAATCAGACGGCCAGCCTGAATTTTCAGATGAAAATGGGCCAGGCTTCGGAAACCGTCGAAGTCAGTGGGTCAGCTCCGGTGCTTCAAACTCAATCCACCGAGGTCAGCACTCTTATTGATGCCAACACGGCGACCTCGATGCCGCTGGCTTCGCGCAACTACCTCCAGTTAACGTTGCTCGCGCCGGGCGTGACCAACGTCGATCCGGATGGCATGAGACAGGTACAGAGTATGACCAATTCCGGCCGGCCCTACATTAACGGAAATCGCGAGCAGGCCAACGAGTATCTGCTGGACGGTATTCTCAACAGCGAAGACAAAAATAATGAGGTGGGCTACACGCCTGGTGTCGATGCCATTCAGGAGTTCAACTTGATCACGCAGAACGCCTCCGCCGAATTCGGCAACTATCAAGGCGGAGTGATAAGCGCCACGATTAAGTCGGGCACCAACCACTTCCACGGAGATCTCTTTGAATTTTTCCGCAATGACGCTCTGGATGCCAACAAGGCCTCTGCAGGATGGACCCAGGGTGTAGACAATGGCCTGACGGGATTCAATGCGCAAGGCATTCAAAACAAACCCGAGTTCCGTTACAACCAATTCGGGGGCACCATTGGCGGTCCCATCATTAAGGACAAACTGTTCTTTTTTGCAGACTATCAAGGCCAGCGCCTGGTTAACGCGGGGAACACCGGTGCGCAGGTTTTGACTGCCCAAGCCCGTGCCGGCGATTTCGGCCAACTTTGTACGAACTATGGTGGCACCTTTAACGGCGTGGGAGTATGTACTGGTGGAACAGGAGCCACCCAACTGGTCTTTCCGTCCGGAGCAAATGCTGGCCTGCCCATCCCCAACAACAACCTCGCCGCCGCGGGACTCGCAGCGGATCCGGTGGCCACGAATTTGTTTGCGCTAACGAAGGTCTATCCTCTTCCGCAGATTAATAGCCTGGTCGGAAATAACATCTTCTACAACAGCGGCAATGACCTGAACAACAATCAAGGGGACTTGAAAATTGATTTTGTTCCCTCCCAGAAAGATCGTATTTTCGGCCGCTGGTCCCAGATGGACCTGAATCAGCCCACCTTCACGGGTTGCGTTGCCTGCAATTCCGGCGCGAGCGAGGGCAGTGATGAACCGGTTAAGAACGCCGCCATTGACTGGACGCACACTCTCAGACCGAACCTGCTGAACGAAGCTCGCGTCGGTTTCAACGCCGTCCGGTTTGATTCGCGGGAAACGCCAACCTCTTCCCTTGGAAATATCAGTGAGCAACTTGGCATAGCGGGAGGGAATCTTCAGGGGCCAGGGTTGCTTCAGCTTAACATCACGGGAGCCGGCGGCGGAGCTGCGGCCAGTCTGGGACTGCAGAACCTCATTCAGGTATTTCATTCCACCCAGGCTCAGTTTGAAGACAACCTGATCTGGACCCGTGGCGGGCACCAGATCAAGACTGGATTCCAGTTTGCCCGGGAACGCCAGGACTACATTTACCAGGGAAACAATGGCGCTTTGGGAAGTCTGAACATCGACACTTTGACCGGCTCGGCGCTGGCTGATTTCTATCTAGGCGACGTTGCCAGCGCAAATTCCTTCAGAGACACCGGGGGAGTGGTAAGCTCGCCCGCCAAGCTTCGAGGGGATATCTTTGGCGTCTACGTGCAGGACGATTGGCGGGTTACCAACACCCTCACCTTGAATCTTGGCATACGTTTCGAAGACCACACGCCGCTGTATGAAGTCAACAACCGTACAGTTAACTTCGGTCTTCTGAATGGTGCTATTTACACTGCAGACGGCCGTGATGGCACGACAAAGTTTGGAAACCGGGCGCTCTACAACAACTATCTGGGGATCGGAGACTGGCTGCCTCGGGTAGGTTTTGCCTGGTCGCCGGCGGCGTTGCACGGCAAGGATGTAATCCGTGCGAGCTTCGGGATTTCGAGCTTTACCGAAGGCGGCGGAAGTAACGAAGAACTTACTCTGAACATCCCCTTCGGTATTCTTCAGCAGCAGGCTCCCGGTGGTGCCGGAACCCTTGAGCAGGGCTTTGGGCCCACCTCCGCGAACCCGTGTCCTGTCATCAATCAGACCTGCTACAACGGAATTCGGGTCCGGGTATTTGACCAGAACTTCAAGCCCGCGATGATTGATCAATGGAACCTTACTCTGCAGCACCAGCTCACCAATTCACTAACGTTTCAGCTTGGGTATGTTGGCCAACGCGGTGCGCACCTGCTGAACTTCCAGGACAATGCGCAATCAGTTCCGTTGAATGCCCAAGGCAAGATTGCGGGAGCGGGCGATCCGATTGTGAGACTGCTTCCAGGGCCTTATCTGGGCGGCGGAACACCTGGCTCGTTGTATTTGGCCGACAATCCCCAGTTCAATGCGCCTGGTTGCGGAACCGCCGGTAATCCGATCTGCGGCAAGGAGGCTCTGGCCGGAACCAACATGTCCAACTCGGACCAGAAATACAACGCGCTGCAGGCCGTGCTGCAAAAACGCATGGGCAATGGGCTGCAGGCTCAGATTGCCTACACCTGGTCAAAGTGCATGAGCAACTCCCCCGGCTATTTCGGCACCGGCTTCGGCAGCACCCAAGCGACCAGTTCAGGTGGTCAACCTGGGTGGGAAAATATCTACAACTCCCGCCTAGATTGGGGCCCGTGTTACTACGATCAGACCAACATCGTGACCAGCTACGTGACCTATGCGCTTCCTATCGGTCACGGCAAGCAGTTCGGGCACGATATGAACCCTGTGCTCAACGGCATCGTTGGCAATTGGGAAATTGGCTCAATCATTACGCTCCACAGTGGGAACGCTCTGACCCTGAACGAGTTCGGTGGGTGGGGACTGGGCGGCAATGCCGACAATACCAACGGTGTAGACCCCTATACGTTAGCTGGGTTGCCCGACTGTAATGGTCCAATCAAGATTTTGAACCACAGAGTCGGTGCAAATACTCTCCAGGCTGGTCAAGCTGCTTTCATTCAATGGTTTGATCCCACCAACATCAGCAATCCGGCGCCAAACACCTTCGGAACCTGCCATGTTGGCAACATCCGTGGTCCGGCATATGCCAATGTGGATTTGAGCCTCCATAAGGACTTCCTTTTTACGGAGACCAAAAGGCTGGAACTCAGATTCGAAGGGTTGAATGCTTTTAACCACCCGGTGTGGACTTTCTTCGGCGGACCCGCCAATGGCTCGTTTGATCCCGGATCCCCCAACTTTGGCCGGATTGCGGACGCGCAAGGCGCGCGGCAGCTCCAGTTCGCTCTGAAGTTCTATTTCTAAGCGATCAACGTTCTGATCACGGCAGGCGCTTCGGCGCCTGCCTTTTTGAGTCAGCACAGATGCTGGTTTTCGGTTTAGAATCGGGATCATGCGCAGAGTTTTCAGCCTAGGGATACTTCCCTTTCTCCTTGCCTTCCTTTTGGCAAGTGGGGGTGCGCAAGTTTCCGGCAAGCCTGGATCATCCTCGGCTGCAGGATCCGCCGAACGGGGTGAAAGTCTCGCGGAGAGCGGCCATTGCTCCGAAGCATTGCCGTTGTTGGCCAAATCCATTCGTCAGGTTGCTGACCGCGATCTCAAAAAAAGGATCGGCTTGGATGGTTTGCATTGCGCCATGACTCATGACGTTCCCTACGCCGCGCTTGATTTTCTGCAGGTCCTCTGCCGCGACTTCCCCAATGATCCCGAGGTGCTGTATGCGGCTACGCACGCCTACTCCGACCTATCAGTACACGCTTCCCACGAGTTGATGCGCGAAGCACCATTCTCTTACCAGGTTCATGAGCTCAACGGAGAGGCGCTGGAAGCCCAAGGAAAATGGGACGAGGCAACGGCCGAATACCGCAAGATACTCGAAATCAATCCGTTGCTCCCTGGTATCCACGCCCGCCTGGGCCGGGCGCTGCTTGCAAAGGGTAAGCCGACGCCTGAAGTCATCGAAGAGGTTAAGAAAGACTTCGAGGCTGAGCTGGAGATCGATCCCAACAATGCCAGCGCCGAATACGTGTTGGGAGAACTTGCACAGGATGCGAACGACCTTTCCATGGCGATTCGGCATCTTTCGCGCGCCACCAAACTGGACACCAGCTTTTCAGACGCCTATCTGGCGCTGGGAATGGCGTTCGTCTCCGCAAAGCGCTTCCAAGAAGCGCTTCCACCTCTGGAGACCTACGAAAGACTGGCACCGGACAGCCCCACGGGCCATTTCCAGTTAGCACAAGCATACGCAGGGGTTGGTCGAAAAGACGACGCCAACCGGGAAGCTGCCTTACAGCGGCAAAGCGCGGAAGTCCTCGAGCAAGCGAAACGAAGAGTCTCGATTGGAATGCAGCAGCCTTCGGGCAAAGACGCGCCCTTGCCGGAACCGAAATAATTATCTCGTCGGTGTACCTTCGGGCATGGCCAGTGCAACTGTACCCTGAACGAGTGCCACATCTAACCCTTTCATGCCGGCAAAACTTGACTTATCGCATCGTTGGTGGCGCAGTCTCAGCCGCAGACACTTTTTGCGAATTCTTGCCGGGACCGCGGCTTTTAGCAGCCTTCCGCGATGTGCTCGCACTCTAGATAGTCCCCCATATCCTTTTTCGGAAGTTTCCCCCTCCAGCAGCGGAATAACCTGGAAGCATACGGCGGGTCGATCCAAGGAAAGATATCTGCCCGAGATCAGCGGCGCGGGGTGCGCGTTTCTTGATTATGACGGCGATGGCTGGATGGACATCTATTTGGTGAATAGTGGGCGAGCCGACTTTTATACCCCGCCCGCGCCATTGCACAATGCGCTCTACCGCAACAATCGGGATGGGACTTTCACCGACGTCACTGAAAAGGCCGGGCTCGGCGCGAGTGGTTATGGAATGGGCGTCGCCGTGGGCGACTACAACGGCGATGGCTTCCCAGATCTTTACGTGACCCAGTATGGCCGCAGCATTCTGTATCGAAACAACAAAGACGGCACATTTACGGATGTTACCGAACACGCCGGCGTGGCTGCCCCCGGATGGGCCACCAGCGCGGTGTGGTTCGATTACGACAATGATGGCCGCCTGGATTTGTTTGTAGGTCAATTCGCCGATTACGACAAACTCAGAAACCAGCACTGCGGCGATCCAAGCGTCCACTCCATTGCTGGCATGAACGAATATTGCTACCCAAAGGTCTACGATCCACTGCCAAATTGGCTGTTCCACAACAACGGAGACGGGACTTTCACCGATGTTAGCCAGAAAACCGGAATTGCTGATTACTCCGGCAAGGCATGGGGTGTGGTCGCCACCGACATCAACAACGACGGATGGATGGACTTATTCGTTTCAAACGATACAGTGGCGAACTTCCTCTTTGTCAACCGGCAGGGAAAACATTTCGACGAGATCGGCTTCACCGCCGGAGTCGGGTATGGCGAGGGAGGCAAAATTCGGTCCGGCATGGGAGTCGATTCTGGGGACATCAACCAGGACGGATGGATGGATCTCTTCGTTACCAACCTTGACCATGAGATGTATGCACTCTACCAAAACGGCCGCAACGAAGCATTTGACGATAAAACAATCGCTTCTGGCGTCGGCCGAGCGACGGAACTCATGAGCGGCTGGGGTGTGAAATTCTTTGACTTCGACAATGACGGAAATCTGGATCTGATTATTGCGAACGGCCATCCCAATGATCTTGTGGAAAAGATAAAGCCGCAGGTGACCTTCCGGGAGCCGCTCTTGCTTTTTCATAACACCGGAACAGGATTGAAAAACGTAAGCCCGGAGAGCGGCCCAGTTTTTGAAAAGCCGATGGCCAGCCGCGGACTGGCGTTGGGCGATTTCAACAATGACGGCGCGATTGACGTGCTGATTGCAAACAACGACGAACCGCCGGTTTTGCTTCGCAATGAAGTCGGAGCCCATAACAACTGGTTGGGCCTTCGTCTGATCGGGAAAAAGTCTAACATCGACGCGGTGGGTGCCCGAATCACCTATCAAGCTGGCGATTTAAAAAGAAGCAGCATGAAAGTCGGGGGTGGGAGTTTTTTGTCTTCTCACGATCCAAGAGTCGTGCTCGGTATCGGGAAACGCACGAAGGTCGACTGGATCGAAGTAAAGTGGCCTCAGCCTGGCGGCGTAACCGAACGATTCACCGATTTACCCATCAATTGTTACATCTTGATCGTCGAGGGTGAGGGCAAATGGAAGTGAGCGCAGGCATCCCCAAGCGCCTGGCTGGTGGGCAACCGGTAATTTGAGGATCACTTGTTCTTAGGTTGGTCAAGGTTCAATAGATAGCTCTTTATCATAGCCACATCGTTGGGATCAGTGGCATATTTCAAATACTCTCGCAATTGGCTTGCCTCATTGGAACGGTCGCCCTTACCTTCATAGATTTGAGCAAGCAGGAAGTGGATTCGGGGGTCGTTGTTGCCTCGATCGATCTCAATCGCCTTCAAGGCACTTGTTTCGGCTTTGGATAAATTATGCAAATTGAAGTTCGCGGCGGCATTATAAGCGTAGCCGACAGCGTTAGCAGTTGGATCGAGTTCGAGAACGCGGGAACTGAGCTTCAACACCTCATCCCACTTCTGTAGGCGCGCAGAAATATCCGCCAGGCACAGGAAAGCCGGCAGGTAGTCGGAACCACCGGCTATTGGTTGAGCACACGCATCACGAGCCTCTTCTGTTTTCTGTCCCGCCTCTAGCGACTGACCCAACATCACCCACGCGGCTGCATATTTCTGATATTGCTTCACTGCATTGCGCAGGTGTTTAACGGCTGCGGCCAGATTCTTGCTTCTGAGAGCGGCACAACCTTGGTCGTACTCGTTCTTGGCTTTTGCAGGAATCTGTAAATCTGCAATTCCAACCGTGACGGTATGCAGCCCGTTCAGCGGTGGAAGAAAGCAATTGCTCTCTTTCATGTCCTTTGCGGAGCCTGCATTGGCGTTGCCATCCAAAGCGAGCTTTTCCAGGTCGAAATTCGTTGCCGACGGTGGGGGTGCAGGAGGTTTAGGCGGAGGCGTAACCGCGCCCGAACCGCCGTGATGCTGCGCATACGAAGCTGCCGCGCAGAGCATTAGGGCGAGGGCGCACAAATATTTCAGAGACCTGGCAATATCACGGCGCGCTCCAAATATTTCTTTCACGGGCCAAGTTCAATCCAAATAAATTAGTTATTCAAGACCTCACGCTTTCATCGGAAGGCATTCTGGAGGGAAATGGTAGACCCGCCTTCCTTCCTGTTTCAAGTGTTTTCTCGCTTTAAACAAAACCCAGCACCATGCGACGGCTACAAGCTATTTCGGCTCGATAATGCGGAGTACCGTGTTCTGTTGGAGCCCGCTGGCTACGACTTGTTTCTTCCCAGAAGGCCAATCAACTTCGACCCGCTCGACATGCGTGGCATCCCCCAGTCCGAAGAAAAGTGGAAGAACGCTTTGCGACAGGTAACCCGATTTCCCATCGTTGTATTTCGTATAGGTTTGGCCGGCAGAATGTACGCGTACGGTCGCTCCAAGCCCGTTGCGATTGGAGTGGGTACCGATCAGCACAACCTTCAGCCAATGAATGTTTTTCTTCTGCGCCAGGTCGCTTATAAGCACCTGAGGCGCCGAGTTGAAATCATTGGTCACGATATCAAGGTCACCGTCATTGTCCAGGTCGAACATTACAGAGGAACGACTGGAGCGCGACGACATCACGGAAATCCTCCCGGAATGTCCCGCGCAGACTTTCTGATTCAACTCACTCAGTCCCTTTTGTGAGCAATCTAGGTCGAACCACGGCACATAGATATCCTTGCGCGGCTCAATTCCCAGCAGGAATTCGGAGTCAAGAAACCTTTCCCCGCGATTGTTCAAGAGCATCGAGTTGATTCCGTAACGGAAAGGAAAACTCATTCCGGAAGATACGAAAATGTCATCCCAGCCATCGGCGTTGATGTCTCCAACGCTCACCCCCCAGGGCCAGTAGTTCTCAATTCCCAAGCGGTCCGAGACTTCCTCGAATTTGCCGTTGCCGAGATTATGATAGAACGCATTCCCCCAGATGTAGTCTGAGTGCGATGCCTGCAAGAATGAATCAGGCCAGCGCATCGTGGATTTTAACTTCTCCCGGTCTGGATCCACTGCCTCGCTCATGTCAGAGTGCATATCGGTAACGATCAGATCCATTCGGCCATCATTGTCGAAATCAAAAAACTTTACGCCCATGGCTCCCCAGGGAGTTTTGGGAAAATACTGTTCAGTTTTGTCGGCGAACTTCTTACCCCCATCGTTTTCAAAATAATGATCGTGCCCCTGCATATTCAAGATAAACAGGCCGGGAAAGCCAGTTTCGTTGAGGTCGGCGAAGGTCGCGTCTCCACACCAACCTGTTGGGCGCAATCCAACTTTCACGGTCACGTCTTTGAATCGGTTGTGACCTTGATTCTCGTAGAGGACCGGATATTCAAAGCGTTTTGGATGCAGGTGTCCGGCAAATGCGTCCGGCAATCCGACGTATTGGCCCTGTGCTCCTTTCTCATCGCCAGTGTATTTGCCGACATTGCAGACCAAGAGATCGAGCAGGCCGTCGTTGTTGTAGTCGAAAAAGACGGCGCCGGAGGAATGAGAGACGAGATCGAGACCCGCCGCTTTAGTGATGTCTTGGAAGTGTCCATGACCGTCATTCTTGAACAACGCGTTTCCGCCAAGAACGGTGGTGACAAATAAATCCTGTGTTCCATCATTGTCGATATCGGCGAAAGATGCGCCGACACTAATTCGTCCCGGCAAGCCGACCCCGGCCTCTTTGGTGATATTTGTGAACTTGCCCCCGCCCAGATTTTTCCAAAGCTCATTGCCGCCCACTTGGTTCACGAAGTAAATATCGTAGAGTCCGTCATTATCGACGTCCGCAACCGCGATCCCGGTGCCATGATCGTAATGCACCGGCTTATAGTCGATGGCAGCGTCGTCCACTACGTGATTGACAAAAGTGATGCCGCTCTCCTTAACTTTGTCGGTGAAGTGAAACTGGTGAAACACTCTAAACTGGTTAACGGTTTGCTCCTGTGCCTTGGCGCGGGCGGCGAGTGAATCGATTCCGACATCGGGATCTGGGTAGCGAACTTGAGGCGTAGAACCACTCCACACCCCCGAGGGAACGAACCCGGCGACCAGAAAAACCAGTGTAGCCAAGAGAAAAAAACTTCTCCCGCGCGCCATCGCTTGCCTCCTCTTCCTAACTTCCGTTTCCATTTGCCATTGCCAATGCTTAGACGCTCGATTCATCAGCCCGTCGTGAAAACACCTGTGCCGATTTCATGACGTTGCATAGTGCCGCAGCCGGCAACTCTAAAATGCCTGGAAATACCGATCCGATGCGGGCGGAACGTGAAAGTATACTCCAGCGTGGAACCATGCTCGAGGGTGATTGCAGCGCAAGAATTGACGCTGGTTATTCCAGCCAACCCCAACGCTCCTAGAAAACCGAAACGCAGGCAACACGCCAGCGTCGAAAATACAGCAACAACCACTGCGACAGGCGTGGCTGAACGAGATAGCCAGAGGAGAGTCGAAGTCTTGTTTGTTCCGGGGTGACTCAAAGTTCGGAACGGAGGTGATTTCGCCTAGGGCACCGCGTCTTTGTTCAACCCGGCGACACTGACCGCGATCGTGGTTGAGTGCGAAAGGTTTCCCGAAACGGCGGTGACCGTCATGGTTGACGATGTTGGGGCGGTTGAACCGGAAGAGGTGAGCGTCACCGTACTTCCTCCTGCCGGACCAGATGGAGTGAATGAAGCGGTTAGGCCGGCGGGAAGCCCCGATGCCGTCATGCTGACTTTGCCGTTGAAGCCTCCGCGGGGAAATACTGCGATCGCCGTCGAGACGCTCTGCCCTTGAATAAACGACAGGATCGAGGCTGAAGGCGAAAGCGTAAAATCGCTCGCGCCTGAGGCGGGCGAAGGAAGAATGTCGTAGAGTGGCTGCGCTGGCTTTAGCGTTGCACTCGCATCGGCGACTGAGATGGCCAGAATGCGAATCTTCTGGTTTTTGGGCAGGGTGAGGGTTTTCGCTCCCGGCGGCAAATCGATGGGATAGGCGAACAAATAAGCGTAACTATAGGAGACGTTCTCGCCGGCGGCGTTGTGGTGATGCGAGCAGTACCAGGCAAGGTCGGCACGCTTGATATAGGCGGGCTTGAGGCCGGTCATCTGGCCGTAATCGTCGTGTGAAGTGTCTTTTGAACTCCACTGGCGGTCATCCCATTGACCGATGAATCCGCCCCAGTTTTCAATGTTCAGCGCGACGGCTGTGTTGCCGGCCTTGAACGTGGCGTTCTGGTCGCCGTCGGTGGAGGCTGCGAGAACGTAGACGCGAGTGTGGTTGCCGGGTGGCAGTTGAATGGTTTGGCCCTTTGCCACGACCGCGTTAGGAGAGCCTGTCTTTGCCGCCGCCAGTTGGAATCGCACATTGTTGAATGTGATTTGCTCTGGAAGCATCTCCGCCGGAAGCGTATTACCTTTGCCGTCGAATCCGGCTTGCGATTTTGTGCCGTCATTGCTGGCAACTGCGAGATCGTAGTGCAGCGCCACAGGTTCGGACTTAACTCCGGTAACGGTGGTCGAGGCCGAAGCGAGTTTGACGGCGAAGGTACGCGGCTGATACGCGGAGAATGATGTGACCAAGGATCCACCGTTCGCAGTTGCCGATCCGACGGGCTGCTCCTGGCCATTCACTTCGCGCGCCGCACTGATCGGCTTCGCGAATGAAATTCGGACGTCAGGCTGCGGCTTGCCTTCGAGTTCGACGAGGCGAACGATGATCTCATCTCCCTGTTCAGCTTTCTTGAGCGCCAGCAATCGAATGCGCGGGTTGCTGATCTTCAATAAAGAAAACTCGCGGCCCAGCGCGCCCGCGTGCGACAAAGCTTCAAAGGCGATGAGAGGGTCGTTCAGGCGCTGCGCTTGCCAATCCGTCTGGGCTTGCCGCCAGCCCGCGGCGTGACCGGCGATACCGTAAATGAATTCATGATGTCCAATGTCCTGCGTGCCCTGGTCGCCGTAGCCGCCTCGGGTGCCGGGCGTGCGGATGAGCGTCAGGCGGATCGTGTGATCGTTGGGTTTGTCGGATCCGTTCTTGCAATCGGTAAGAATGGTGGCTCCGAACTCGCCGCTCATGTCGGTGAGATCAATCCACTGGTGCGATGGCACTTCAAACTTCTTGGGGTTGGCAGTGGGCCGCTCGATGGTGCCGATGTCCCAGTTGTAGGTCGCCATCTCATTCGATGCGGCCAGTGGGAAACTGGCTTTGAGGTTCGATTCTTTGGTGTTCCAATCGATGGCATTGGAGAACTCGACGCGCTTGCCCGCGTCGCCCGCGGAGAGACGGATGGTCTGCACGAACCCGGAGCCGGCCGTCTCCCGCGAAATCTCGACCGCCACGCGGGCGGGACCATTTTCGACCACGCGAATCTTTGCCGGACCGGTTACGTAAGCTTTTGGCGCAGCTTGTTCCTGGTCCCAATCCATGTTCCAGGCAGGCCAATGCTCGGGATTGTCGTATGAAATGGCCAGGCGAGCGGGTCCGGATAGCAGTTCTCTGCCGAGTGATTTGTCGAAAATGCCGGCCACGTCGCCGTCAGCGTTTAAGGTGACGCGATAATACTGGTTCTCCAGCGAATTCTCTGAGACTCGCAGATCTGTTCCGGAAGGTGCCGTGTCTCCGGGCTGCACGTCATATACTGCATAACCCACCGAGGGCTCTTTAGCGACGAAGATCACTTTGCCATTTGAAATCTGCGCCGGGACTTCTTGGCCGTCGGGGCCGGTCACGCGCACGGCCTTCGGCGTGGCTCTGGAGAAGTTCACGCTCGCTTCCACCACATCTTCACGTTCAATGTTCAGAGGATTGAAGACCACCAGCGGAATCCCTTTTGCCTCCGTATTCAGCGCGGCAGAAACGGCTCCGGTGGCGTCGCTGAGCACTCCGGCAAACTGGTTCATCGCGATCACGTCGTCGTTCCAGGCGAACTCGTATGACTTGGGAGTTGCGGTGCCGGCGGCGATATCGTGAAAATGGCCGCCCATCACGAGAGTCCAGGCATCGTTGAGGCGCTCGAGCGGATACGGGCGCGCGCCTAACCACTCTGCCGTCACCGACGCCTTCTCCGCCGCATCCGCCAGCAACTCTTCCTTGCGGAGCCAGCGCTTCTGGTAAGCCTGCGATGTCAACGAACCGGCGGAGTGATTGGTCAATTCCATCTCGCCGGTATAGCGGGGAAGTCCGGCGGTCTGGGACGAAGTGATGTCTTGAAACATCTGTTCCGCGTTTGCGGAAAGCACGTGCACGGGTCCATCGCCGACTCTTACCAAGGGCCAGTCGTTAGGTTGCCGCTGGGAGAAGAACCTATTCTCTGGGGAAACGCTGGCCTTGCCTTGGGTGACGATGGCTTCGAGGTTCTTTACGAATTCCTCGCGCGGAGCGCCACCGATGTCGCCCGTGCCGTAGTAGTGATAATCGGCGAACACGCTGCTTACTTTTCCGTTGAGTTCAACGCGTGCGGCCCAATCGTTCTGATGCCGTTCCTGGAGCCGTTCCTGATCTATTCGAAGGAGCGCCACTTGTTCGTTGCGAAGATGAATCGATTCTTCGATGTCGTTCGGGTCAGACGCTTGCCCGCTGCGTTGTTGGCGGTCCAGCTTCGCGCGCAGCGCCTGCATTTTTTTCTGAAGTTCTTCGAGCGCGGCATCCGGCGGCAATGGGGGCAGCGGTTTGCTGAGATCGGTCTCAATACCCCCGTCGTAAGGGCCCGGATTTAGACTTGCCAGCACGCTTTCGCCATCCGGGCCGACCCACACGCCGACGTTAAAGGGCGTGCCTTCTAGAGTTTTCTCAAGTGATTCTGGACCACCGGCTGGAGCGGAGGATCCCCATACGAGTTTCTGTGTCGAAAATCCCTTCACTCCGGAGTGTGCGAGGATGGTCGGCAATGAAGCGGGAAATCCGAAGCAATCGGGCAGCATATATTCCGCGCTGGCCTTGCCCAGTTCCTTGCGAAACCAGTTGTTGCCATACAGCACTTGGCGGATGATGCCTTCCGCGCTGGGCGCGTTGACGTCGCCTTCTTCCACGGACGACCCAGCCGGGAACCACCTTCCTTCATCCACATATTTTTTCAGCCGGGCAAAATCGGCGGGAAAATACTCCTTCATGAAGCGATAGCGGTTGGCGCCGCTGAAGTTGAAGATGTAGTGAGGGTATTTGTCGATGAGAGTGAAGTTATCGTCCATCGTTTTCCGAATGTATTCGTCGATGACCTGCGGATACTCCCATCGCCATTCCGTATCGAGGTGGGCGTAGCCGACCACGTAGAGCGTAGGCTGCTTGGCCAGGTCGGGCGCGGCACTTGAATCAGCGGGGATAGCTGCCGTCGGGTTGTCGCCCCCGCCGCTCACATTGGCATTGAGCGCGGACTT
The DNA here is from genome assembly GCA_963771895.1 of uncultured Acidobacteriaceae bacterium. Classification (GTDB taxonomy): domain Bacteria; phylum Acidobacteriota; class Terriglobia; order Terriglobales; family Acidobacteriaceae; genus Sulfotelmatobacter. The sequence continues at coordinate 186,466 of CAVYVQ010000003.1, forward strand.
GACCACGGCTTCGTTTCGTCCCCCTGTGGTCTGGGCAGATAACGATCCGCAGAGGAGAAGTATGAGAATCGACGCAGTTGCAATATTTTTCATGGTTGCTTCCTTAAACCTATTCGAGCTCCGGAAGCGGAGCACTGGATGCAGCATCATTGAATTAGGGTAAAAGTCCGTAAACATCGACTTTCAGCGCGTGTGCTGACGTATACCTTACCGCTAGCGGCCGTCGGCGGAACAATCTTCACGGCATTTCCGGCCTGATCGCGGTTATTGGCTGCATCATAAGCGTGCAGCACGGCAGGGCCGGAACATTGCGAAGGAACAGGAACCTGGAAGCAATCAATAGCGCCGCCGTTTGCATTGGGATTGGCGTAGCCGTAGGCGCTTGCGTCAATGCCCCACAGGATGCAGCGCGATGTCCCCTGCGAAGAAACCGAAGGCGATGCGACCGGGAAATTGTAATAGTGAGCCGATTGAGAGGCCGGCGTCGTATCGAAAGTTCCGGTTGAGGTATTTAAAGAAAACATCTTCAGGTAGTCACCCGAACCAGTATTGTCGAGGCTGCCGGCGAAATACAGGCTATTCTGCCAGAATGCGGGCGTGCCGTAAAAGCCAGAAGGAGAACCGACAAACATTTGCACAATCTGACTGTCTGTATCTCCACAGTTGTTGGTTTGGAGGTGCCCCATGGTATCGCGATTGATCAGGTAAATGACGCCTTTCTTGCCCATTTGCACAAGCAGGTGCAGCACGGATCCGGAAGATTGATCGGGCAGCAACACTCGTTCACCCACGCCGCGGTAAGTGTCGCCGGCAGCAAGGCAGGATTGATCGGTTGCCACCCTCGCTCCTTTTACGAAATCCGAACAACTGCCTCATGGTTTATGACTTCGGTAATTAGAAGTTGCTTACCCTCCTGTGCCACTCTTAGTACGAATTATTAATGGAGTAACTGTATGTTGTATAAGTCCTCTCAATCTGTGACCGGCACCATTCTGGTCGCCGATGACCAAGCCGCGAACCGGGAGCTATTAGAGGAACTCCTTACAACCCAGGGATTTAAAGTCATCACTGTTTCCGACGGCGCAGACGTCATTGAGGAGTTAACTAGAACTCAAGTCGACCTGGTGTTAATGGATGTGATGATGCCTCGCCTCACCGGCTTTCAGGCCTGCGAGAACATCAAAAACAATCCAGATACATATTTGATACCTGTGATTTTGATTACGGCTCTTTCTGACAGGCAGGACCGAATTGAGGGTATCAAGGTGGGAGCCGATGATTTCCTGACCCGTCCAGTCGATAGAACCGAACTGCTCGCTCGCGTTCGCTCCCTTCTAAGGCTTAAGCAGCGCACCGACGAGTTGGAGCGGGCGGAGTCGGTCCTGTTCTCGCTCGCGCGAAGCATTGAAGGCAAGGACCCCTACACTCATGGTCACTGTGAACGCCTGGCAGAGTATTCGGCACGCTTAGGTGAACAATTAGGGCTCCCGGAGGATCAAATTACCGCGCTGCGTCGTGCTGGAATTGTGCATGACGTTGGAAAGATCGCCGTCCCCGATGCAATTCTGCTGAAGCCTGGCCGACTAACGCCCGACGAATGGACAGTTATCCGCGAGCATTCAGTAGTCGGTGAGCGCATTTGCGCGCCATTAAAGTCATTCCGTTTTGTGCTTCCGATTATCCGGCATCACCACGAAAAGCTCGATGGATCGGGCTATCCCGACGGGCTCCGTGGAGAGGCGATCCCAGTTGCCGCTCGCGTTCTGCAGATTGTCGATGTTTATGACGCTTTGACCACCGACAGACCTTATAAGAAGGCGTTCTCGATTACTGATGCGCTGCAAACGATGAAGGAGGAAGTGGCAAAGGGATGGTGGGATCCAAAGATCTTCGATCAATTCGAGCGGCTGGTGAGGACCGGAACGGCGGATTTTTTGTCGCGCGGCGCGGCGGCTGGTGAGAGCCATTAGAAGCGGCATACATCTTCGAAGGATGAGACACCTCATGAACATGCGGCTAAGCCTTGTTACCGGAGCCAAGAGAGACGACGCTGCAACTGAAGCGAGCGCGCGGTGCTTGATGAGATTTGTGCAAGGCGCCGTTCTCGTTGTCTTGTTCGTGGTCACGGGACTGGCCAACCGTAGTTTCGCCCTTCCGCAAGACGCAGCAAATGGTGAACCCCTCAAACAATTGAGCTTGGCGGAACTCGGCAACGTTGAAGTGACGACAGCGTCCAAAGAACCCGAGGAAGTGTGGAAGACGCCAGCGGCGGTCTTCGTGATCACCCAGGAGGATATTCGCCGGTCCGGTGCTACGAGCATTCCGGAAGTTTTGCGGTTGGCGCCGGGGGTTGAGGTAGCCCAAGTCGACTCTGATCACTGGTCAGTGGGCATTCGCGGATTTGGATCCGTGTTAGCCAGCAAACTGCTCGTACTGATCGACGGACGGAGTGTTTACACACCACTGTTCGCGGGCGTCTATTGGCAAGCGCAAGCTACTCCACTCGAGGACATCGAGCGCATTGAGGTAATCCGGGGGCCCGGCGGCACAATTTGGGGTGCGAATGCCGTCGATGGAATTATCAATATCATCACCAAGAGCGCTAAAAGTACCCACGGGTCGCTAGCGTCTCTGGGCGGCGGCAACGTTGACCAGGGCACCGGCAGCTTCCGTTATGGGGATGCGAATAGTCGCGGGTTCAACTACCGCGTCTACGGCATGGGCTTCGACCGCGGTGCGCAGTTTCATCCCGGCGGGACAAACTTCGACGAGTGGCGAATGGGACAGGCCGGGTTCCGGACAGACTGGGATGGGGGCGTTCGCGATACCTTCACGTTTCAGGGTGACATCTACCGCGAGGGCGCCGGCGAAGCGACCACGTACTCATTGTATGCGCCTCCCTCCCAAGTCAACGCTTACGGCACCGCGTACCTGACGGGAGGGAATCTGCTGGGCCGCTGGAAGCGCGTGCTGAACCAGGGATCGGACTTCCAGCTTCAGGCTTACGTTGACCGCACTAATCATTTCGAGCCTGAATTCGGGGAGACTCGAGACACCTTCGACGTTGACTTCCTCGACCATCTGACCCTGCCGGGCCAACAGAACTTTCTCTGGGGGCTAGGGGCGCGCGTGAGTCCGGGGAATGTTGTGCAGCGTGTCCCGACCATCAATTTCCTGCCAAACCATTTGACGGATCTGATCTATAGCGGCTTCGCGCAAGATGAAATTGCTTTCTTTAATCGTCGGCTCTCGCTGACTGTGGGAACGAAACTCGAGCACAACAACTACACCGGTTTCGAGGTGCAGCCAAGCGGGCGTGTGCTGTGGAACCGCACACGACGAGAGTCCTTGTGGGGCTCGGTCACACGGGCGGTTCGAACTCCGTCCCGTCTCGACACCGACGTCCAACTCACGGACTTCGCGACCGTAACGCCACTGCCCATCTATTTACGCGTAAGCGGAAACCGCCAGTTCCAGTCGGAGGAATTAGTCGCCTACGAAACCGGCTATCGAAGACTGGTGACGCCACACTGCTATGTAGATGTGGCGCTGTTTTACAACGACTACGACGACCTCTACAGCTTTCAGGTGGGTGCGCCATTCCTCGAAACGTCACCCTCGCCAGTGCATGCCATCATTCCGATACTTACCAGTAACGGAATTAAAGGCACTACGAAAGGAATCGAGCTGTCGCCGGATTGGAAGCCAGTGACAGGTTGGGAACTGCGAGCCTCCTATTCCTACTTGGAGATGGAGCTGGAAAACAAGCCGGGGAGCAATGATCCCACGAGTATCCCGGGTTATGAGGGATCGAGCCCGCGCCACCAAGTAGTGATTCAGTCTTTCGTGAATCTGCCAAAGAAGATGGATTTTGACCAGACATATCGCTACGTCAGCGCCTTGCCCGCCCAGACCGTTAGAAGCTACCAAACGATGGACACGAGATTCGGCTGGCACATCAGGCCGGAGCTGGAATTATCGGTCGGCGGTCGAAACCTGCTGCAGCCGCATTACGCCCAGTACGGAGGCGATCCCGGCGGGCCGGTTGAAGTTACGAGGAGCGTATACGCGAAGCTCGTCTGGCGAGTTGGTGAAAAGTAACGCAGCGTTCCATGAGAGCTCTTCGATCTTTTTCACGGGCGACTGGAGATGTAAGGCTCAGATAGCACGTGAGCCGGCAACTTAAATGTCCTTTGTCGGACAGAACTTCTTCCAAACCACAAGGCGAAACGTGGACGAGGTACCGAAACGATACTCATGAGGCGTGCAACTCACACGGCTGCTCGCCAAGAGCATCGGGGATTGTGGCGTGATCGCCCCTTTCTGCTGCGGCGCACAATTGCGGCCGTATTGTGGCTGCTCTTCGCCGCGTCGAGCGTATTCGGGCAAGAGAAGCCTGGTGAGTATCAGGTGAAAGCCGCCTACCTCTACAACTTTGGCCGATTCGTCGAATGGCCCGCCAGAGTCGCGACCGCCAGCACCGGCTCCTTTACCATTTGTGTCCTGGGTGAGGATCCATTTGGACCAGCTCTGGATACGACGCTTGCGGGTGAAATGATAGGAAACCAGAAAGTGGCCGCGCGGCGAATCTCTAGTCTGCAGGAGTCGGTCGACTGCCAGATCTTGTTTATCAGCTCATCGGAGGCTAAGCGTCTCAACAAAATTATCGAGGCATTGGGCAACAGCGCCGTCCTAACCGTCAGCGATATCCCGCAGTTCTCGCAGCGGCGGGGCATGATCCAGCTTCTGATGGAAGGGAATCGAATCCGTTTTGAGGTCAACCTGGCGGCAACCCAGCGCGCTGGCCTGACGCTCAGCTCCGAGCTGCTCAAAGTGGCGACTGCTGTCAGAAAAAACCCTCAGCCGGGAGACTGATTCCATCATGCCTAAAACCCAGCACTATTCGATCTCCAGGAAACTCACCTTGATGAACGTTCTGGTGAGTGCTGTGGCCTTGCTTCTAGCAAGTGGTGGCTTTTGCGCCTACGACCTGTACAGCTTTCGCCTGGCCCTGGTACGCAATGTCTCCATGCAAGCCCAGATCATTGGGGATAATACCATTTCTGCGCTGGTGTTCAACGATCCGCGCTCCGCGGAGAAGACGCTATCGGCATTGCGTGCCAACCCCAACCTTGTGTACGCCCAGATTTACACGCGTGACGGCCAGCCTTTCGCAGGATACTGGCGTGATCGACCCGGCGAGACCAAGGCCCTGCCCATTGTTCCTGCCGGCCAGACCCAGAGCTATTGGTTTAAAGATGGGCATCTAGGGATGGCACGCTCCATCGTCTTCCAGGGCAAACCAACAGGGACCGTGTACATCCGCTCCGACCTGGGGGCGATGAATGATCGGCTGAGGAACTACGCTCTAATCGTCGTTGCGGTATTGCTAGTCTCTCTGCTGGTCGCCCTGGTTGTCGGCCTTGCGATAAACCGTTTCATGGGTTCACTCTACTCCAAGCTGGAAACCGGCAATCGCTTCATGGATCTATCGGTGGATCTGTTTTGTGTTGCTGGGTTCGACGGATTCTTCAAGAATTTGAACCCCTCCTTCGAGAAGACATTAGGTTTCACCACGAAAGAACTTATGGCGAAGCCTTACCTGGAGTTCATACATCCGGACGATCGCCCGGCGACAGTCGTAGAAAAGGATGGGCTGAAGGAAGGAAAAGTCACTTTTGCATTTGAAAACCGTTATTTGTGCAAAGACGGCTCGTACAAGTGGCTATTGTGGAATGCCGTTTCCGTGCCGGAGCAGGAAGCCATTTATGCAGTGGCGCGCGACATTACCGAGCGCAAACGGGCGGAAGAAGCATTGAGAGATAGTAGAGAGCAGCTTCGCCTGCTGATAGATAGCGTCAAGGATTACGCCATTTTTATGCTCGATCCTTCCGGGCAGGTGACAAGTTGGAATCAAGGGGCGGAACGCATCAAGGGCTATAAACCCGATGAAATCATAGGCCGCCATTTCTCGTGTTTCTACCCTTCCGAAGACGTGCAGAGTGGCAAGCCAGAGCGCGAACTCGGGATAGCCGCTGCCGAAGGCCGCTATGAAGAGGAAGGCTGGCGGACGCGAAAGGATGGATCACGATATTGGGCCGACGTGATTATTACTGCGCTGTCAGACGGGGCTGGCAAACTGCGCGGATTCTCTAAGATTTCCCGCGACATTACCGAGCGGCGGCGCGCGGAAGAGTTGCTGAGGGAGAGCGACGAGCGGCACCGCAAATTGTTTGACAACAATCCACATCCGACCTGGGTTTTTGACCGGGAGACGCTGCGCTTTCTGGCAGTAAACACCGCCGCCGTGCGCAAGTACGGCTACTCCAGGGACGAGTTCCTGGCCATGACCCTCAAAGATATTCGTCCGCCCGAGGACATTCCCGCCCTGCTCGAAACTGTGAGAACCCTCGGAGAGGGAAATGAGAGCAGCGGCGCCTGGCGGCATCGACTAAAGGACGGAACCATCATCGACTCAGAGAACACCTCTTACGCTCTAACCTTCTTAGGCCGAGCCGCGCGGGTGGTTGTCGCGGTCGACGTTACACAGAGAAAGCGGGACGAAGCAGAAAAGCGAAAATTCATGGATAGGTTGGCTGCTTCCAACAAGGAACTGGATCTCCGCAACCGCGAAGTCGAACGCGCAACCCAGATGAAGAGCAAGTTTCTCGCCAGCATGAGCCATGAACTACGGACTCCGCTCAATGCGATTGTGGGGTTTTCAGATCTGTTGGCCGACGGAACTCCGGGCGCACTCAACCCTAAGCAGAAGCGATTCGTCGATCACATAAAGCAAGGTTCGACCCACCTGCTGCAGTTGATCAACGACATTTTGGACCTCTCCAAGATCGAGGCGGGACAACTGGAACTGCATAGCGAAGAGTTTCTTGTGAAGGATGCTTTGCCGGAAGTGCTCTCTACCATCTCTCCCTTGGCGATGGCCAAGAGCATCCGCGTTGAGCAGAAGGTGGAAAGCAAATCTCTGGTGAAGGCGGATCGCGTCCGTTTTAAGCAGGTCCTGTACAACCTGCTCAGTAATGCGGTCAAATTTACTCCCAAGGGCGGTCTGATCGGCATCGAGTGCATCGACGACGGGGCCTTCGTCTGCGTGTCGGTGACAGATACGGGGATCGGCATCCGGCCTGAAGATCAGAAGGTGGTCTTTGAGGAATTCCGGCAAGTCGAGGGGACGGCCGACAGCACTCACCAGGGTACTGGGTTAGGGCTTGCCATCACGAAACGGCTGGTTGAGCAGCAAGGAGGGAGGATTTCGCTGGAAAGCGAGTTA
>CAVYVQ010000004.1:0-25000 GCA_963771895.1 uncultured Acidobacteriaceae bacterium
CTATTTTGGGTAGCTATATACTTGCCGTATCTGACGTTGTGACACGGATGTTCACTTTGTGAACAGTTCCGTCAAATTCAAAAAACTTGGCCGGGCCTGGCTTAAAGGTCAGAGTCGTCGCCACAGGCAGGATTTTGGCGAACCGATATGCTTGATAAGTCCCTTGTCCTGTTCGTCCCGTAATGCAAAGCGGATATCTTTTTTCCACTTTTCTTCTATTGGCTTGGTTGCAGTGAATCCGAGACGGTCGCACTGATCTGGGAATTGCGCACGGATCGCTGATTGAATGCGTCGCGTGTCGATGGTCGTCCCTTGCTTGATTTTCTTGACTAATTCAAAGACCAATTCTCTTAGCCTCATACCAATCCCTCATTTCCCGCACGGAAACAATCGCACCGCTTGATCCTGGAAAAAATCCCGATCCTTCTCAACTTGATGCCGCCAAACTATCTCTTGCGTGAGAGTTTATCCATGCTCCGGTACACCCCGAACCAAGTGGCATTGCTCGCGGCCAGCAGCGCAACCAAAAGCAGCTTGATTCGCATCGTTGTACCTCCGTTGAGCTTAGTCTCTCTGACGTACGTCAAGTATATAAATTGCCTTATTTTGGGTGCGGAATGATTGACAGGATCACGTACTCATCCTCGCGAATCACAAAATAGAATCGCCAACTGCGATTTACCCGCGCTTGCCAAATATTGTTCGCCTCGTCGTATTTCTTCGCGCGCAGGGAAGGGTGTCCAAGCTGGTTGAGGAGAAATCCAAGTTGCTTGGCGAACGCTTTGCGCACCTCAGGGAGCAGCGCCGCATAGTCTTTGTCAGCGCGTGCCGTGAAGCGGACTTTCACTTCCGCTTCCTCGGACTTTTGTTCCGCCTTCCCACCCTGCGCTCCAGGGCAGAGATGGCTTCGGCCGCTGATTCATAGGGACCGTGGGTGCGGCCCCGGGCAAGGTCCTCGATCCCCTCGGCCAGATGCCGGTCGATGACCGTTTTCGGCGTAAAGGTGATTTTGCCGTTCTCGAAGGACGCTTCCAGCAAATCTCCAATGTCCAGACGCACCCGCTTGCGGATGCTCTGGGGAATGACGACTTGAAATTTTGTTTTTACCGTGACCAGCTCCATGGTAATCCTCTGTTAGACAGTCTAACAGTTGGATTATCCAACCGCAACCGCGATTTCGAAGCGCCCCCTCACGAGAGCCGGCGACTGGGCGTAGCTTAAGCCGCGCCCTCCTGCGATTGACTTGCCGGTTTCATCCACGTAAGATTCGCCACGAAATACGTGGAGGAGGTACGATGCAACTGCGCATGGAGAGCCGCCCGGTCGGCGAGGTCTTGATCGTGAACTGCCACGGAAGAATCGTGGCGGGAAACGAAGTATTTACTTTGCACTCCCAGGTTGGCGACTCCATCGACAAGTACGGCGACGTCGTGTTGCACCTCGACCAGGTGGAGTTCGTCGACAGCAGCGGCTTGGGCGCGCTGGTCCGCCTGATGCGCGCCGCGCGATCGAAGGGCGGAGACCTCAAACTCAGCGGCCTGCAGCCCAGGATCCGCAAAATGCTGGAACTGACCAGCCTGCTCTCGCAATTTGAAACCTACGATTCGGTCGAAGAGGCGATCACCGCCGCCTACCTGGGCTCCCGCTATTCGCGGGGAAAAGCCGGAGACGCGAGACCGCGCATGCTTTGTGTTTTCGAGTCGATCGATGTGTGCACCTTCCTGCGGGAAGTGCTGTGCAGCGCCGGATACAATGCCATGACCACTCTCAGCATTAACGACGCCCGCATCCTGCTCAAGGCCACCAAGGCGAAACTCGTGGTGCTTTCCTCGCGTCTGCAATCCGTCCATGGCAAACCGACTCTGAAGACGTTGGAGGAAATTGATCCCGCCGTCTCAGTCATCATTTTGGACGAGAACTTTGCCTCCCAGGATCCCGGAGAGGCCGCCGAAAAACTCCTGAGCAGCGTCGGCAGCCGGTTGGCTGCTTCCGGTTAATCCCAGGTATTTCCACGCTCCCCACCCACCAGTCCAACCCGGGTAATGACACTTTTGTACCCTCCAGCGTGCCCCTTAGGGTCTTTCCAACTCCCCGCAGGCACGCCACAATAACTTTCGTACTCGAAACCGGACCCGCTGACATGGAAAGAGCCTTCGGTAGTGCCCCGGCCCGCACGCCCGCATCCCCAGCTAAGAAGGTGGCAGCTCGCGCTGCGCTGGTCGATCTCAAAGAGTCTTCCAGATTTCTTCTCAACGAATGTTTTCGGCAGTTCGGCATTGAGACGGTGCTGGTCTCCACGAGCGCGGCCGAGCGCCTGCGCCAGGAGAAATTCGAAGCCTGTGTAATCAATCTGGCGCCCGGCGCCGAAGCGGTCATGGAGGCTGCCCGTACGTCTCCCTCCAACAGCCGCCTCGTGCTTTATGGCCTCGGCGGCAGCGCGCAGGAGGCCATGCGCTTTTCCAAGTATGGCATCAACGCCATGTTCCAGGAACCTCTGGAGCGGCCCGCGGCGCTGAAGCTGGTCCGCGCTACGCACATGCTCGTGCTTCACGAATTCCGCCGCTACGCGCGCGTCCCGATCATGACCGAGGTCACCGTAGTCAGTCACGATGGTCACCGCCTGACCGCCTCCAGCATAGAACTTAGCTCCGGCGGCATGTCGTTGAAGAGCGCCGAGGATATGCCCGCTGGAACCAGTGTCGACGTTTCATTTTCTCTGCTCACTCTGCCGCGCGTCAGTGTTCGCGGCGTTGTGACTTGGCGTAAGAGCAAGTCCTTCGGAATCCACTTCGATGCCGCCGACGACCGCCGCCACAGAGTCAAAGAGTGGATTGACGCCTACCTCGAAAGCTAAAGCGGGCTCGGGAAGAAAAGTGTGGGGACGGGCGCCTCGCCGGTCCAGCCGAGGGCAGCGAGGCGCGCCCTCCTCAACCCGTTACAATAACTCTCGTGCCGCAGGCCACCACCCACGAAAGTCAGACGTCTGACGCGACTGCCGATCCCCGCCGCTTCACCCTCCGCCAGAGAATTATTCTGCGCATCATCATCGCCGCCGGATACGGATTCATCCGCCTTATCGGTCCCACCCTTCGGGTGTGCGTCTCCCGCGAAGAAGGCGCGCAGCGAGATGTCGCGCAGCGGCCCCTGATCATTTCTTTCTGGCACGCCTGCATAATCCCGGCGACGCACCTGTTCCGCAACGTCGGAATACGCGTAATGAGCAGCAATAGCTACGACGGCGAATACATGGGACGCATCATCCGCAAATTCGGATTCGTCGCCGTCAAGGGCTCCAGCAGCCGCAACGCCGTCCGCGCCCTGCTCGGCCTGCGCCGCGCCTTGCAGCAAGGCTGGGCCGTAGCCTTCACCCTCGACGGCCCGCGCGGCCCGCGCTGCAAAGTAAAGCCGGGGCCGGTCGCGCTGGCGCGCTCTTCCGGGGTCCCCCTGGCCATGTTTCACATCGCCGTGGAGAGCGCCTGGGTTCTCAATACGTGGGACCGCCTAATCATCCCGAAGCCGTTTTCCCGAGTCCTGCTACGCTTCGGCAAGCTCATCCCGGTTCCGGCGGATGCCAGCGACGAAGACCTTGATCGCTATCAACAGGAGCTGCAGGATTCGCTCGACCGCGTCCGCGAATTCGCCGAGGCGAATGTGAGCAAGGTTGGCAGCGCTGAATTCCCTTACTCAGAACTATCCCCAAAAGCGTAACGGCGACGCTCGTGCGGAGCGGACACTCCTGTCGCTTCTCGCGGATATGGATGCTGATTCACCTTTTACGCCAAAGCCGTCTGAGCCAAATCCGAGACCGTCAGGTTGACTTCTACCGCTCCGCCCCGGTAAATTCCTGACACCAGCATTTTCCGCTCTTTGAAATGTCCTTCGGTTTGCGCGTCTTTGCCCCGTGGCAAAGACAGGGAAGCGGGTGCAATTCCCGCGCTGCCGCGCAACTGTAAGCGAGAAAATCGCAGCCATCCACTGGGGGAAATCCCGGGAAGGCCGTCTGCAGAATCCGGATGTGAGAGCCAATTGCTAACTGCCAATTGCTAATCGCTGCTCACGCATCCTCACTCGCAAAGCCAGGAGACCGGCGTAAACCGTCCACCTTAACCCCTTTCGCGTGAAAAGGAGGATGGTTATGCGCGCACATCGCTCTTCACTTTTGCTTTTCGTCGCCCTCGCGGCAGCATCTGCTGCCGACCTCAAGGTCAAAGTCATCGATCCTCAATCCGCCGCGGTCTCCGGCGCGCAGGTTTCCTTGTCGTCAAAACCAGGCGGAACTGTTTTCAAGCGTGTCACCACGTCTCCCGAAGGAATCGCCACCTTCGGCGAACTCTCCTCCGGCAGGTACCTGATACAAGTCCTCGCTCCGGGCTTCGCTCCGCAGGCCGAAGACCTCGCCGCTAACTCCGACACCATCACGATCCAACTTCACCTGGCCACCGCGTCAGAAACCGTAGTCGTGACCGCCACCAGAACTCCGGCACTCGCCGAAGAAACCGGCGCCAGCATCTCGACTCTGGAGAACGCACAACTCGAAACCATTCATCCCGTAGCCGCCGACGATGCAGTCCGCTTTCTCCCCGGCGCCGTGGTGAATACGGCCGGCCAGCGCGGCGGCCTGTCCTCGCTGTTCGTTCGCGGCGGTGATTCCACCTACAACAAAGTGATCGTCGATGGCGTCACCATCAACGAACCCGGAGGCACCTTCGACTTCGGCACGCTTCCGCTTACCGAGGCCAATCGCGTGGAATTTCTTCGCGGCGCGCAGAGCACGCTTTACGGGTCCGACGCCATGACCAGCGTCGTTCAAGTCTTTACCCGCACAGGAAGCACGCCCACCCCCGAAGTCCGCTTCGGCGCCGACGGCGGAAACTTCTCGACCGCCAACGGCTACGCCTCCCTCTCCGGAGCAAACGGCCGCTTCGACTACAACCTCTTCGGTGATCAGTTCAACACCAGCGGTTCCGGCATCAACGACGCCTATTCCGATTCTTTGCAAGGCGCCAACGCTGGAGTCGCCCTCAGCAGCGAAGCTTCTTTGCGCGTGCACTTGCGCCACTCCAACAGTCACACGGGAGTTCCCGGCGAATGGAGCTTCAACGGATTCGATCCGCTGGTTCCGGTCAATGGACTGTCGGCGCCCTTCGAGCCTTTGCCTCCCGATCCCTCCGAGTGGTCGCAATACAACAACCTGCTCGGCAGCGTGGAACTCGCAGTAGCCGCCCCCAACGGATGGCAGCATCGCTTCACCGCCTTCGATTTTCTTTATCGGTACAACGAACTCAACCTGAATGGCGATCCCTCCCGGGTGGACTCCTTTGGCGATCCGATCGATTTCCAGTCGCACGAAGTCGATCGCATTAACCGCCTCGGATTTGAGTATCAGGGGGACTATTCCGAGCGGACCTGGGCGCACACAACCTTCGGATACCGCTTCGAAAACGAAAACGGATTCGTGGGCGATGTTAACTTCGGCCAGACTCACGGGCAGCGCCTGGAAGACGACCTTTATGTCCAGCAGCAACTCACTCTGGGCAGGCTATCGGCAATCGCGGGCGGTCGTTTCGTCCACAACAGCGCCTACGGCAACACCGGTGTGCCGCGAGTTGCTCTGAGTCTGCTGGCGCGGCGGGGCGGAGAATTGTTTGCTGGAACGCGCTTGCGTTTTTCCTACGCCACCGGATTCAAAGACCCCCGCCTCGAGGAAACGTTCGCCGGCCCGCCCTTTTCTCTTCCGAATCCCGGCCTCAAACCAGAACGGGTCCGCGCTTTCGAAGCGGGCATTCAACAGGATTTCCTCCGTGGAAAATATGCCTTCAATGCCACTTACTTCAACAACCTGTTCCATGACCAGATCAACTACGTCGAAGTAGATCTGGTGAACTTTATCGGTCAATACTTCAACGTGAATGAGGCGTTCGCGCAAGGCGCAGAGGTCGAACTGCAAGCCAAACTCCGCACCAGGCTCCTGCTCAGCGCGGCGTATACTTACACGTCCACCCAAATTCTCAGCGATCCCGCTCCTCCCGATACGCAGTTCAACCCGGGTCAGCCGCTGCTGCGCCGTCCCAAACACTCTGCCACGACCTTGTTGTCTTATCTCGGCAATCGCTTGGGCGCGAACCTAAGCGGAAGTTTCGTCGGCCGTCGTCCGGACGATGATTTCTTCGGCTTCAACATCAACCATGCCGCCGGCTACGTCCGCGCCGATCTCGGCGGATGGTACGCCATCAACCACCGTGTCACCGCCTATGCGAACGTCGAGAACGCCCTCGACCGCCGCTACAACGAAGTAGTAGGCTATCCCGCCCTGCCCATCAATTTCCGAGCGGGATTCCGCTTCCGCATAGGAGGCGAATAAAATCAGGAGGAAGTACGAATAGGGACTTGGCGAGAATGTAAGGATGATAATGCGGGGACGGCCGCCTCGGCTGTCCCGCCGAGCGCAGCGAAGCGGCTCAACTGACCTTCTCCGGCTCCCGAACCATAGCAATCGGCATCGACGCAGCCGCCTTCCCGCCGAAATACTTCGTCCGCGCCAGCAACAGTTTCTCGATGTCGACCCCAGTCAGCGGCTGCTGCCGTCCCAGCAGGTGCGTGACCAGCGCAATCTGCGCAAAGTGTTCCACCGTTTCCATCTTCATGTAGGCGTGCTCGACGGTATCTCCGTAGGTAACAACGCCATGATTCGACATCAGAATAGCGTCATAGTGGGGCACGTAGGGCTCCAGCGTCTGCGCCAATTCCGAGGTCCCCGGCGTTCCATAGCGCGCCAGCGGAATGCATCCCAGCCCCATCACCACTTCGCAAACCAGAGGCTCGGTCAGCGCCATGCCCGCAGCGGCGAATCCCGTAGCCGTCGGCGGATGCGCATGCACAATCGCCTGAATATCTGGCCGGGTGCGGTAAATCAGCAGATGCATTCCAATCTCGCTGGTCACGTTCCGCCGCCCCGCCACCCGCGTGCCTTCGAGATCGACAATCACCATGTCCCCGGCTCGCATCGCTCCTTTGCTAACGCAAGTGGGCGTCACCAGGATCCGCTCGCGGTCCAGTCGTACCGACAGATTCCCATCCATCGCCGCCACGAACCCGCGCTCATGCAACATGCGCCCGTAGCGAACAATGTCTTCCCTGTGTTTGCGTTCAGCGGACATGGAAATACTCTCTCGGGGGAGTGACGAAAAGCGGCTAAAGTTACAGCCCCCGCATAGTACCGCACCCAGCCCGAACAGACAAACAAATTTACCAAAAAATACAGATAAATATCCCGGACACCAGCCCGAAAGTGACTCGTCTATGCCAGATATTCCCTCGATTCCCCGGGAGCGATTCTTCCTATAATCTGACACCGTGTTAGTTTCCGACTTCAACTTCCATCTCCCCGACGAACTCATTGCCCAGGAACCCCTCCCCGCCCGCGATGCTTCCCGTATGCTCCACCTGCAGAGAACCGGTGGCCATGCCGACCGCATGTTCCGTGATTTCCCGGACCTGCTGCGGCCTGGCGACCTGCTGGTCTTCAACAACACCCGCGTATTTCCCGCAAGACTCTATGGCCGCCGCGAGGGCGCTCGCGCTCACCCCGTCAGCCCGCGCAATCCCGCGGTCCGCGATTTCCTTCACGGCCGCATCGAAGTTCTGCTGACCCGCCAACTTTCCACGCATCCCAGCGATTGGGAATGCCTAGTGCGCCCCGGCCGCAAGGTCGGGGTCGGCGAACGCCTCCTCTTTGGTGACCGTGACGAACTGCAAGCCCAAGTCCTCGCCCGCGAGGAGTTCGGCCTGCGCCACCTCCGTTTCGAGCCCGTCTTTCGCAGCAATGACGATCTCTTCGCTGCCCTCGATCGCATCGGCCACGTTCCACTCCCGCCGTATATCGCGCGCGCCGATTCTCCCCGCGATCGCGAACGCTATCAAACCATCTACGCCCAGCAGCGCGGATCGGTAGCCGCCCCCACCGCCGGCCTCCATTTTACCCCGGAAATTCTCGACCGCATCCGCCGCCGCGGCGTCGAGACCGTCGAAATCACCCTCCACATCGGCCTGGGAACTTTCCAGCCCGTCCGCGTCGAGAGCGTTGAAGATCATCAAATTCACTCCGAGCCTTACTCCATTTCCGCCGGCGCGGCCTCCACCATCAACCGTGCGCTCGGCGAATCACGTCGCGTCATAGCCGTCGGCACCACCACGGTCCGCACTCTCGAACACGCAATTCGGCTCGGCGCGGGAACCATCGTCGCAGGTGCGGCAGCGGCCGACCTCTTCATTTGTCCGGGTTCCGAATTCAAAAGCTTCGAATTCAAAGCAGTCAAGGCGATGCTGACCAATTTCCACCTGCCCCAATCCACTTTGCTCATGCTGGTCTCCGCCTTCGCCGGACGCGAAAACATCTTGCGCGCCTACGAACACGCAGTCTCCCAGCGCTACCGCTTCTATTCGTACGGGGACTGCATGTTCATCGAATGATTTTGATGTACCCTGTGCTCCTCTGCGCTCTGTGTTAAAGGTTTTTTTCCCCGCCGGAGCGGCCCATCCACTGCGTTATACTCTTCCGGGAGCAAACGATGTCCACCGCGATAAAGCCGGTCCCAGTCCACGATTTCGTCGCCGAACTCCGCAAGTTCTCCCAAGCCGCCTTCGACGAAACCGAGCAACTCCGCAAATTCCTGCAGGACGCCCCGGTCAATCCCGACTCTCTGTCGCCTTACCTGACCTGGGACCGCCAGCACTACACCCGCAACCTGATCGACAAAACTGTTCTCTATGAGTTGGTTGCCATCTGCTGGGAAGTCGGACAGGTCAGTTCCATCCACAACCACCGCGACCAAAACTGTTGGATGGCTGTCCCCATCGGCCGCTTGCTGGTGGAGAATTTTCACGTCGTGCATCAGGACATCGCTCTCGGCAAATCCACCATCAAAGCCACGGAAACCGTCGAGATGAACGCCTCGCACCCCTGCGCCGTCGACCCGCTCGAGCCTGTCCATCGTGTCTTCAATCCCCGCGAGTTCAATCAACGCGCGGTCAGCCTGCACGTCTACTCCCGCCCCTTCGACACTTGCGTGGTTTACTCCGCCGAACAAGGCACCTGCGGCGAAATCCAGCTGCACTACACCACCATGTACGGAAAGCCGCGCCCGTGACCTTAGAGGACCGCACATGTGGGGATAGCCGCCTCGGCTGTCGAGCCCACCGCAGCGAGGCTTCAGCGTAAGGGCTCTCCGCCGTCCCAGCCGGCTGCTAAACTACTGCCTTGCCCCCGCGAACAAAATCTCCGCAACCCGATTCCACCACCAGGCCTTCCACAAAGGCCTCTACCGCAAACCGCATCTTCCTCATCGACACCATGTCGTTCATTTTCCGCGCCTATCACGCCATGGCGCGCCAGCGCTCCATGTCCACCAAAGCCGGACTTCCTACCGCCGCCATCTATGTCTTCATAAACATGCTACGCAAACTGCGCGAAGATTTCTCCCCTGCCTATCTTGCCGCCGTCTTCGACGTAGCCGCCAAAACTTTCCGCGATACCCAGGCCGAAGCCATCACCACAGTCCGCAAGTTCGACATCAAGACGCAGACCTTCACCGAAGTCGAATACAAGGGCTACAAAGCCAACCGCGCCGCCATGCCGGAAGACCTGGCCCAGCAGATTCCCTACATTCGCCGCGCTCTGGAAGCCTACCGTATCCCCATCCTCGAACTGGCCGGCTTCGAGGCCGACGATGTCATCGGAACGCTAGCCCGCAAAGCCGCCGCCGCGAAGCATCCCGTCTACGTAGTCTCCAGCGACAAAGACATGATGCAACTCGTCAACGACGACGTTCAGATTCTGAATCCTCCCAAAGACAATCTGATCTGCGACGCCGCCAAGGTCGAAGAAATTCTCGGAGTTCCTCCCGAGCGCGTGATCGATATCATGGCCCTGCGCGGCGACGCCATCGACAACATCCCCGGAGCCCCCGGCATCGGCGAAAAGGGCTCGGTTGAAATCATCAAACGCTTCGGCAGCGTCGAGCAGGCGCTCGACCGCGCCAATGAAGTAGAAAAGAAGACCTACCGCGAATCTCTCCAGAACAATCGCGACACCATCCTCTTCAGCAAGAGCATGGCGACGATCGACACCAATGTTCCTGTCGAGCTGAACGTAGAAGCCATGCGCGCCGGCGAGCCCGATCTCGATCTTCTCCGCCAGCTTTTCACCGAACTCGAATTTACTTCGCTGTTGAAGGAATTATTGCCGGAGGTTCAGGTCACCGAAGCTCACTACAGCGAGGCCAAGTCCGCCGCGGATGTGGAAGATGTCGTCAACTCCATCGCGCAAGAAGGTGCGCTGGCTATCGCGGTGGAACAAGCAGAATCTATTCCGGAGAGCGAAGAAGAAGTCGGTGAAGAAGAACCGCAGTCAGGAATGCTTGCGCTAACCGATGCGTCTGCTCCCGCGCCCGAGGCCGCAGCCCGCCGCATCGCGATCTCCGCGGCCGCAGGCTCTGCCGCCGTAGTCAAGCTGGATACCAGCGGCGCAGCCAACAAGCTGCATGCCATCCTGACCACGGCAACTACGCCTAAGGCAATCCACGACTACAAAGCCGCGATTCACGCGCTTGATCCCCTGGGCATCCCGCTGCAAGGCGTCGAGCACGATCCCATGCTTTACTCCTACTTGTTAGATCCCACCTACTCCTCGCATCGCCTGGCCGACGTTGCCCTCCGCCGCTTCAATCTCAAACTAAGCGGCGATCTAGCCGAAGCCGCCGACGTCACTGGCAGGCTAGCGACATCTCTGCGCGAAGACGTAAATCAGGCAGGACTAACCAAACTCTACGAAGAAATGGATCTCCCGCTAGTTCCGGTCCTGGCCCGCATGGAGCAAGCCGGAGTAAAAATCGACACGGCCGCGCTGGCGAAAATGTCAACGGAACTCGAACGCGAAATTGCCGTCAAAGAAAAAAAGATCCATCAGATCGCCGGCGCTCCCTTCAATGTCGGTTCTCCCCGCCAGCTGGGCGACGTTCTCTTCAACAAGCTGAATCTGCCCAAGCCGGTGAAATACGGCAAGGGACGCACCATCTCAACCGCAGTCGATGTTCTCGAAACCCTGGCCGAGGATCATCCCATAGCGCGCATGGTCCTCGAATACCGCCAGCTAACCAAGCTGAAATCCACCTACGTCGACACGCTCCCCGCGCTAATCAACCCCGCGACCGGACGCCTGCACACCACGTTCTATCAAGCTGGCACGGCCACGGGCCGCCTTTCTTCCGCCAACCCGAATCTGCAAAACATTCCCATCCGCACCGAGCTAGGACGCGGTATTCGCGCGGCTTTCATTGCCGAGCCCGGCCACGTCCTTCTAACCGCCGATTACTCGCAGATCGAACTCCGCCTGCTAGCCCACTTCTCGCGCGATCCGCTGCTGGTAGAAGCCTACCGCCGCGGCGACGACATCCACACTCTAACCGCCTCCCAAGTCTTCGGAGTCCCGCCGTTAATGGTCACCCCCGACCACCGCCGCCAGGCCAAGGTAGTAAATTTCGGAATCGTCTACGGCCTCTCCGCCTTCGGCCTGTCGCAAAATCTAGGCATAGAAACTGCCGAGGCGAAGCTTTTCATCGCAAACTATTTCGAAAAGTACAAGGGCGTCCGCGCCTTCATCGACAAGACTCTTGAAGAAGCCCGCCGCGACCTGAAAGTAAGAACCCTCCACGGACGCATCCGCCCCATCCCCGACATCAACAGCAAGAATTTCACCCAGCGAGGCTTCGCCGAGCGCACAGCAGTCAACACCCCGCTGCAGGGCACAGCCGCCGATCTGATCAAAGTAGCCATGATCCGAATCGATGCAGCCGTGCAAGAACGCGGTCTGAAATCGAGAATGACGCTGCAAGTCCACGACGAACTAGTCTTCGAAGTCCCCGAGAAAGAAGTGGACACAATGCAGTTGTTGGTCCGCGAACACATGGAAAAAGTCCACGCCCTCGCAGTTCCATTGTTAGTAGAAATGGAAGTAGGCCCGAACTGGAGAGACCTGGACTAGAAGAAGTGGCAAGGCCCTGTGTGGGTCGGACACTCCTGTCCGACAACTGCCGGCGGCAAGAATGAAGCGGGTGCCCCGCCCTTTCCCCCCCGTTGTTTGGAGAGACCGGGCGGGGATTTTGATCTTCGTCCTTTCCGTCAAGTATCCGCGTCAGCGAAGGGTACCGCTACGATCTGAAACTCGTCTTCATAAACCACGTAACCCGGCCGCGCCGCCTTGATCATGTGGACAGGAACATCGTGGTGCTTCAACACTGCAACCATTTCGTGCATCTTGCCGATGTGCTCTCCTGCCCACCCCCCGACCTAACTTCCTTACACTCCCAACGCCTTCTGAATCTCCCCCGCAATCCCCGCCGTAAGCGCCTGCATCCTCTCCTCCGACTCCGCTTCCACCATTACCCTGGCCAAAGCCTCAGTCCCCGAGTACCGCACCACGACACGCCCGTTCCCATCCAGTTCCCGCTCGGCAGCTTCAATGGCCTGTCGTATCTCCGGCACCTCCGCAAACGGAACCTTCTCCCGTACCCGCACATTCTGAATCTTCTGCGGAAACACTTTCAGATCGCTGACCAACTCCGCCAGCGACTTCCCCGACCGCACAATCACATCCATCACCCGCAACGCCGTTAGCAATCCATCCCCGGTAGTCGCGTCGCCATCGCGAAAAATAATGTGCCCCGATTGTTCCCCGCCGAGAGTAGCGCCCGTCTTCAGCATCTCTTCAAGAACATATTTATCGCCCACATTCGCCCGCAACATGCGAATGCCCGACTTCTTCAGCGCGATCTCCACTCCCATGTTCGACATCGTAGTAGCCACCACGGTCGATCCCGCCAATTTCCCGCGTGCGTGCAAATCCCGGGCCGTGAGCAGCAGCACGCCATCCCCATTCACAACGCGGCCCGTCCCATCGCAAAACAGAGCCCGGTCGGCATCCCCGTCAAACGTCACGCCGAGGTCAAACTTCCCGCCAGACGCAGCCACGGTCTTGCCCAAAGTTTCCGGATGCAACGCCCCGCATCCTTCATTAATATTTTTCCCATCCGGCGTTATACAAGTGAAGGTCGCCTGGATCCCCATGCCGCGAAAAAGCTCCGGAGCCTCCGCCGTAGCCGCTCCATGAGCGCAGTCCACCAGCACGCGCATCCCGCTCAAGTCCGAAGACACGCTGCCCGCCAGCGATTCGATGTACGCCTTCCGCAGCACCGTCTCTCCCGGCAAAGACGGCCCCGCAACTTTCATGGCGGTATCATCCGCAGCCCCGGGCTTCGCCAGCAACGCGAAGATTTCCTTTTCGATCGCCAGCTCCCGCTCATCCGTCAGCTTGAATCCGTCCCCGGAGAAAACTTTGATCCCATTATCCGTCCACGGATTGTGCGACGCCGAGATCACCACTCCCGCGGCGAATCCGCGCGCCCGCGCCAGATAAGCAACTCCCGGCGTCGTGATCACGCCCGCGCTGTGCACGTCCACCCCCATCGCTGCCAGCCCCGCCGCCACCCGGTCCGCAATCCACCAACTCGACTCGCGCGTGTCCTGCCCCATCACCGCCTGCGCCCTTGGCTTCCCGCGAACCAGATCGTGCCCCAGCGCGCGCCCGATCAAGTACGTGCTTTCACTGGTCAGCGGAAATTCGCCGGCCACCCCGCGTATCCCGTCGGTACCAAATAATTGTCGACTCTGATTGCTCATAAATTCTGCGGATTCCCAAGAAGAGCCGGACGAGAACAAGATTCAGTGTCCGGGGTATGCCTTCAGAGCCTGCCCTGCGCCCAGCCGAATGGCAGACCATACTGTGACATTATCAAATGCGCCTTCAGGCGCCGCGACCCGATGTCGCGTCAGATCGACGTTCATCGCGCCGCAGGCGCACTCTTCTCCATAATCACCGTCACTCGCACCGGCGTCGGCTGCACCACCTGCACCAGCGCATCCGGAACGTACACGTTGGTGACAAAAGTCGCCGTGGTCGTCGTTCCCGAAGCGTCCACCGGATCGGTCATAGCCGCATCCACCAGTTCTACGTGATGCTGCGGCCCCGTGATCTTGATTCTCTCCGGATCCACTAGCACCTTGCCCACCTGTTCTCCCGCCGCAAAGTTTCCCGTCACTCGCGCATGAATTGCTACCTCGCGCGTCAGCTGCGTATCAAAACTGAGGTGCACCTGCCCTGGCACCACCTGCACCACCGTCAAATCCCGCTGGTGCCGAATCTGTTGTGACGTCAAATCAAACGTGCGTTCGCCCGGCTTGGCGTCTCCCAGTTCAATCTCTGCGTGGATGTCCGTCGACCGCAGCTCCCGGATCAGTCTCTCCGGCCCGCGCACTCGGATCTGCGCATCCGGAATGGTGACCGAGCTGATCTCCAACCCCGATGGCACATGCTGAAGCTCGATCGGCACCCGCACCGCCACTTCCGCCGGCTCTTGATCCGGCGCAATCGCCAGCCACAGCCCCGTAGCCAGCACTATCGACAAAATCCTCAGCCAGAAGTTGTGCAGCACCCAGCGCCGGAAAAAACTCATCATAGCGGCCGCTCCGTTTCCGGCGTGGACTCTTCGTCGCTGCTCATCTGCGCGCCCGCCCGCAGCGGCGATTCCTGGCCCGCATCCGAGTCATCGCTCGGCGGCCCCTCCGTCGGCAACGCCACCGGCGCCATATACCGCCGCAGCTCCATACTCAACAACTCGCGCAAATGTTCTACGGTCAGGTCCCGCTCGATCTTGCCCCCAACCGCCATGCTGATCGCGCCCGTCTCTTCCGAAACGATTACCGCGATAGCGTCTGTCTCCTCCGTAATCCCGATGCCCGCCCGGTGCCGTGTTCCCAGCTGCGTCGATAGCACTGGATTCATCGACAGCGGCAGAAAGCACGCCGCCGCCGCCAGCCGGTCTTTCTGAATGATCACGGCTCCATCGTGCAGCGGCGCGCTCGGCCGGAAGATCGTGGCCAGCAGATCGTACGAAAGCCGCGCATCCATCGCGACCCCGCTCTCGATGTAAGTCCGCAAGCCAATCTCGCGCTCGATCACCATTAGTGCCCCGGTCTGATGCTGCGAAAATAAATTCGCCGCCAGCACAATGTCGTCGTACGAATCCCCCTCCACCGCCGACCCGCGCAGAAAGCTGACCCGCCGCCCCACATGCGACAATACATGCCGGATCTCCGACTGAAATACCACAATCAACGCAAACACCACGTAGGGCAGCAAATGGCTCACCAGCCAGTTCAACGTGACCAGCTCGCCGATCCGCGCCAGGTAGAACGCCGCCGCCACCGCCGCCAGCCCCGCCAGCATCGGGGCAGCCCGCGTCCCCCGGATCATCACTAGCACTTCGTAGATAATCAACGCCACCAGCAGAATGTCGAGCACTGTAACCGACACTCTCAACCATGGCGCCATCATTTGCGTCACCGGATATCTCCATCCGCGGAGTTTCTAAGTGGTAGAACCCTACATTCTAATGCCAGTGAGAACTAAATTAGGATTGTCATCCTGAACAAGCGTTCTTTGCGCAGTGAAGGACCTGGGCGAGCCGCGCGATGCGTCGCAGCCTGCCCTGAGCAAGCGAAGCGCGCCGAAGGGTTCTTTGCGGCGCAATAATCGCCCATTCGGCTCGCCTCCCTATTGCCTCTTGCGGGCGCCCGCTGCACTCGCCTTCTTCACCACCGCCGCAATCTCCCCCCGAGCCACTCGCGCCGAAATCTCCTCTCCCACTTTCACCTGCGCAGCATCCTTCACCAACTGCCCCGAGCCATCAAACACCAAAGCATACCCGCGCTCCAGAATCGCCAGCGGAGACAGCGCCTCCAGCGCCCGGCCCATGCGCTCCATCCGAACCTTATTCTGCAAAAGCTGCTTCCGCATCGCAGCCGCCAGAGCCGCAGTCCCCGCCGCAAGTTCTCCGCGGATTCCCGACAGCACCCGCCGCAAATCGTAATGCCGCACCGCCGCCGCCACCGTTTCCCAGCGCCGCCGCACTAATTCAAGCGCCTGCCGCTCCCCACGCTCCAAACGGTAAGTAAGATCATCCACCTTCTGCTGCCGCTGCCGGATCAAATCCATCATGCGCGCGAACGCTCCGTCCTGTGCCCGCTCCATCAGCGCGTTCCGAGCCTCCAGCAGCCGCCGCTCCATAGCCCGCACCAGCCGTTCCTGCACAGCCCCAGCCTGATTCTCAATTTCCCCCCGCGACCGGATCACCAACTCCGCCGCCGCCGATGGCGTCGGAGCCCGCAGGTCCGCCACGAAATCCACAATCGTAAAGTCCGTCTCGTGCCCCACAGCTGAAATCACCGGAATCTCCGACGCCGCCACCGCCCGCGCCAACCCTTCATCGTTGAACGCCGCCAGATCTTCCGCCGACCCTCCACCGCGCCCCACAATAATCACTTCCACGCTGCGGCTCTCGTTGAAATATCGCACTCCAGCCGCAACTTCCCCCGCCGCAAAATCACCCTGCACCTGCGCCGGATAAATCACCGCGCTCGCCGAATGATGCCGCCTCCGCAAAATGTTCAGGATGTCCCGCAGCGCCGCCGCCTGAGGCGAAGTCACAATCCCAATCCGCGCTGGCAACGCCGGAATCGCTTTCTTCCGCTCCGCCGCAAACAATCCTTCCGCTTCCAGCTTCGCTTTCAGTTGCTCGAACGCAACCTGCAAGCCGCCCGCGCCTTTCGGCTCGATGTACTCCGCCGCAATCTGCAACTCGCCGCGATCTTCATAAATCGTCACCCGCCCCCGCACCACCACCTGCATCCCATCCGCCGGACGAAACCGCAGCAGCCGCGCCTTCGAACTGAACATCACCACCCGGATCTGCGCATTCCCATCCTTCAAGGTGAAATAAAGATGTCCCGACTCCGGCGCCCGGAAATTAGAAATCTCACCCTCCACCCACGCGTCGGAATACTCCCGCTCCACGAGCGTCCGCACCGCCGCCACCAACCCGCGCACAGTCCAAACCCGCCGCTCCGGCGGCGTGAACCTGAATCCAAGCTGATCACTCATGGAAGACATCGAGGGCAGTGTACTCCAAGCAAGGAGGGGAACGAGCTTGTGTGGGGACGGGCGCCTTCGCCCGTCCAGGCCTGGGCGAAGCCCGGCCGCATGCAGTCGCGCGCTTTAGCGCCCGCTATGACTTGGCGGGATCGATCGTTGAGGTTCGGCGGCGACCTTGATGTGTAAGCCAGCATCCGCTAGTGCGACCCTTATGCGCTCCGAGACAATGCTACCTGTCATGACCTCAAGAATAGCCGCTGAATCGACCCCGATCTGGTGCAAGAGCAACGCATGAAAAAGATGGTCCAGCGCTTCTGCCAGCCTCGAAATCTCTAAGTGGAACGACCCGTAGTCTGCGTCTCCCCTTGGACCACCCGCGTGCGAAATATCGTTTCGCCGGTCCGCGCAGGCTTTTGCAAATCTCCCGATCTCGCCCCGGTCGAAATCGAACGGGAGCTTGCGCAAGCATTCCAGAATTCGAGCTCTCAGCGACGGTTCGTGCGCATGCGCAAGCTTCTTGGAGAGCCATTTTCGGTCCTCACCGTCCTCCGGCAGCAGGCCGAGGATATCACTCACACGTTTTCGCTCCTTGATAACGCGCTCGGATGTCTCCGATTCGCCGATCCACTTCCGGTGCAAGGCCTCTACGCCCCAAACCAAATTTACGAAGCGATCCTCCGAGTAGTAATGCGGACTCCGAAGCGTCGAAACATATAGGTAGAAACCCGCTCCGTACGATTCGCTCCCTACCAGCCAATTCTCGAACAGGCCTCCAAACCCCTCTCGCACCCGCGCGAAAGGGAGCCATATTGAATATCGGTTGACGGCTTGAGCAGATGGGCCGCTACGGTGGAAATGCAAGGTGTCCCAGGCGTCAAACTCCTCCTTGCTCACCAGAATGGGCCAAGGCAAGCGACTATACGTACCGATAAGCAATGCCAGGAATTCCTCGATCTTCGTATACGTGTAACGCAAACTAGAAACATCGCCAGGGGAGTCAGGTTTGAAGACCAGGTAATAGTGCTGTCTGAATTCGGTATCTCTCGCCCGAAAGTCGGACGGCAGGAAAAGTGGCGCACCCGTTGTGATCGATTCGATCGAGACACTCCCCCCTAGGACGGGGTATTTAAGTTCCCACTCCTTATAGGAAACACGTACGTGTACCTCGTCGCCCTCGGAGTACTCTCGATCCACGGTGATGCTCTCAAGTCCAAGCCATTCCTCGAAGCCGGTCAGCTCTATTCGAAGCGCGATGAAATTATCGCGACCGTAAGCCTCTGGGAAGGGACTGTCCCGGCGAGTGCACATCTGCGCACCAAATCGTTGCTGCTGTGGCGACTCATCAGAGAATGCAAGGTCAGTCCGTTCTATATCCTCAAGCAGAACGTATTCACCTTTCGACGCTAGCCAACCCGCGATTCTCCTCGACGGGGGAAAGGTTCTGGGCTTTGACCAGTCCTTATATTCGTCTTTCAGGCATAAAGATCCGTCAGCCTCAAGCGTGATCTGGCCGTCGTCTGTAATTGTCAGGAGGGAAGGAACGGAGGTCTCTTTCGAGTGCGCCGGGAGGTTCGACTCGTTGAACCACCAAAAAAATCCACGTTCTCTTAGCATCTCTCCCACTGGCTCGGGGATCCCTTCGCCGCAGGGCTAATAAGTGCACGTCGGCTGCAGTGTAGAAACCGTAAGCGAGACCCTACCCCAGCAACCGGCTAACCGCATACAGCAATATCGAAAGCACCAGACTAACCACCAGCGAAGTCGCCAGCGGAAAATACACCGTCGTATTCTTCCCGCGATACAAAAAATCCCCCGGCAACTTCCCCAGCGGAACATGGAACCGCCAAAGCACCATCACCACCACCCCAACCACCACCAGCATCGCCCCAAAGATGACCAACAGCTTGCCCAGTTCCATCGCCCACCCTCACAGAACCCAGCAACCCCTATTTTAACCCCGTGACCACATACGCTTCCGACAGCACCCGCGAGTAGATGTATGCGTAAGCATTCCCGTCGCGTGACAATTCAGGCGGAGCAACGTTCGTGACACCCGCGCCCGTCTCCTCCCCGAAGGTTTTCCACGGCTCCATCTTTCCGGTCTGTACGTTCACGCGAGAGACTTTTTTAGTTTTCGCCCGCCCTCCTTCGTTAGGAACCACATACGCCGAACCACCGTCCGGCGTCCAACCGATAACCGAGTAGTTCGGTTCGAGCCCCGGTATCGGATGAATGCCGCCGCCCCCTTCCAGTGGCCAAATTCCCCACTTCCCGTCGGGTCCGCGCACCCCCGTGCTACGGCCATCGGGCGCGAGTTGAACCCCGACGATGCCCTCGGGAGTTATGGCCTTGGAATCGCCATTGCTCAGGTCAATCAAGTAGTCGCGTCCTCCGTGCCCAGCTTCGATTCCCGAAGCCAGCAACCGCTTGCCATCCGGCAGAAACTGAATCCCCATGTAGCCGTAGCTCACGGCATCGTGCGTGAGTTGCCTGGCTTGGCCCGCTCCCGTCGGCACCAGGCTCAGGAAGCCTCCTTTCGCCGGCTCCGTGATCACCCATTTCCCATCGGGAGAGATGGCCCCGGCGTACCCTTCGCCGATGCGAACTGGAGGCGAGCCATCGGTATCCCGCAGAAACACGGTGTAATTCGGGCCGCCGCCGTCGCCTTCTTCCTCGAACAGAATCTTCCGGCCGTCCCGGCTGATATCGCGCAACTCCGACCATCCAAACCACCCCAGCTCACGCTCCTCTTTCGCACCCGGCCCCACCCCTCGGATCCCAATCCGAATGTGGTTGATCACCATCAGCGCCGTTCCATTCCGCAGATCCTCAATCCACACACCTCCGGGCACATTCGCGATCGTTCGCACCTTGCCCGAGAGGGTTACCGCCCGCGGGTTCGCCGCACTGCCGCTGTTGGTGGACGTGAACCAGATCTCATCGCCGGCCGACGACCAGAAGATCCCTTGCAGCGACGTCCAGCCGGTAGAGAGTTTCCTTTCCTTTTCCCCGCCGTCCGCGCCAATCACGGCCAGCGAGCCCTCGTCGTCGCCTCCCGGGTTTTCATGGTCGGCAAAGGCGATCCACTTGCCATCCGGTGAAATCTTCGGGTGGCTGATCCAGTTGATACCGTCAAGCAGCACCTTGCCGATGGGATACTCCAGACGCCAATGATTGTCTTCCGGAACGTAACGCACCACCGCCAGATTTACGCCGTCTGCCGCCCAGTCCGCGTCCTGCACGTTCTCCAGCACTTCCCGCGGAGTTCCCCCGCTCAGCGGAACCCGCGCCAGCGTCCCGCTTCGCGCGTAGCCGGCTACGTACATTGTGTTGAGCCGAACCGCCAACTCTCCGCCCTTGGAGATCGAAAGCAGCTCGGCGTCCTTCAACCCCAGTTCGCGCGCTCCCGGATCGTCCGTGTGCGACAGGTACAACTGGTTTTCCCCTCCATCCCACGATGCGCTGTAAACCACGCCGCCATCGGGCGTAAACCGCGCATTCCCGATCGAACCCGTACGAAACGTGATCTGCTTGTACTCGGCCAGAGGCGCCGGCCCGCCGCCTCGCCCCAGCCACGAGCCCACACCAAGCATCGCGAGCGCCAACGCCAGACTGCCCGCCAGCAGAGCCATCAACTTTCCCCGCGGCGGCGCACCTGCAACCGGCACTGCCCGTGTAGTAGTGCTCGAAATTCCGGAAAGATGCTCAAGATCAAACGCAATATCGCTCGCCGAATGAAAACGCGACTCGGGATTTTTCTCCAGACAGTGCTGCACAATCCGCTCCAGCGCCGGAGAAACATTACGATTCGTCTCCGCAAAATCCGGAGGATCTTCCTTCAAAATCGCGCTCATCGTGTCCGCGGCCGTCTCCCGGTGAAACGCCCGCTTGCCCGAAATCATCTCGTAGAGAATTGCCCCAAAGCTGAAAATGTCAGACCGTGCATCCACCGCCACGCCCCGCACCTGCTCGGGCGACATGTATCCCGCCGTCCCCAAAACCGTGCCCACCTCCGTGACGTGGGTCATAGTGGGCAGTAAAGTGTGATCGCCAGCTTCGGGCTGCGTGAGCTTGGCAAGACCGAAGTCCAGAATCTTCACCCGCCCATCTTTCGTGAGAAATAGATTCTCCGGCTTCAGGTCACGATGAACAATTCCTTTCTCATGCGCCGCCGCCAGCCCATGCGCGATCTGCAACGCGTAGTCCAGAGTCTTGCGCACCGCGATCGACCCGCTGCGCAGCCGCTCCCGCAAAGTCTCGCCTTCCAGCAGTTCAGACACGACATAAGGCGAGCCCTCATTCGTGCCAATATCAAACACCGCCAGAATGTTCGGATGATTCAAGGCCGCGGTAGCCAGCGCCTCCTGCTCGAAACGGCGCAGCCGTTCAGGATCGAGCGAAAGCGCCTGCGGCAACACTTTGATCGCCACCTCCCGCTTGAGGCGAGTGTCGCGGGCGCGAAAAACCTCCCCCATCCCACCCGCCCCGAGAGGGGCGACAATTTCATAAGGACCAAGTCTGGAGCCAGAAGTGAGGTTCATCGGTGGCCGGATTATAACCCAGCCTTGCAAGCCAGCTGTCCGTGGTGCAAGTAAGACTTGTATTTGGGTATGTCTTCAGGCATACCGTAAATGCCGGACTGCGGATGCGCCTTTAGGCGCTGGATCAAATCGCTCGGCGCCGAATTGTGAGCTTCTTACTTTGTAACATAAAGTACTTGACAAATAAATCCACGTTCGCTATCCTCTTCCTCGTTATGCCCGATCCCCGCCACCACCGCCTCCGCCGTCCCCATCGCCCCGCGCATCCGCTGTCCACGAGCGTCACGCCCGATCCCGCCGCCGACCTCCGCTTCATCCGCGACACCATGGAGCGCTCCGCCTCCTTCACTGCCATTCCCGGCTGGGGACAGGTCATCCTCGGTACAACTGCCCTGGCCGCAGCCTGGCTCGCACAACAAACGCTCGCACAACAAAGCCTCGCAGCGCACCAACCCGTCGCATGGCTAAAAATCTGGCTGGCGGAAGCCTTCCTTGCCGCCATCATCGCTCTCTTGTCCATGCGCTGGAAGGCCAACCGCCGCGGCCTCCCACTCTTCACAGGACCCGGACGCAAGGTCGCTCTAGGCCTGTTTCCCCCGCTAATCGCCGGCGCACTCTTAACTTTCTCGCTCCGGCGCGCCGGCCTCGAATCCGCCCTCGCGCCCGTCTGGCTCCTGCTCTACGGCGCCGGCATCATCACCGGAGGCGCATATTCCGTCTCCATCGTCCCCGTCATGGGCCTCTGTTTCATGGCCACGGGCGCGCTAGCCGTAGTCGCCCCCGCAGCCTGGGCAAACTATTTCCTCGCCGCCGGTTTCGGCGGTCTGCACATCGTTTTCGGATTTCTAATCGCACGGAGGCACGGTGGCTAGAACACTCGCACAACGCCGTAAGCCAAGAACAGGAGCCCAAGCCTCATCCCCGGCCCGCGAGCGCGTCCCCGCCCGCGCTCTTCAACTCCCCGAACTCGACCGCCTCATTCACGAACGCATACGCCTCGGCATCGTAAGCGCTCTCGCTACCAACCCCAGCCTCAGCTTCAACGACCTCAAGCGCATTCTTAGAACCACCGACGGTAACCTAAGCGTGCACGCCCGCAAACTCGAGGAAGCCGAATACATCTCCTGTCTGAAATATTTCGAAGGCCGCGTCCCCCGCACCGAGTACCGGCTGACCCCCACCGGCCGCCGCGCCCTAGCCCACTATCTAAACCAAATGGAGGAATGGATCCGCCTGACCCGGGAGGAAGAATAGAGGCAAATTTTTTTTGACTGCGTGCTTTGCCGTGTAAAGAACATGTCATAACGAAGTAAAACGAGAAAAGGAAAGCTAATGACGTCTGACCAACCGATTGCCGGAAACCAACCTGCTCATTTCTCCATCCGGAGCGCCACCCGTTTCTGGGAGCCGCGCCGCCTCATTTACAACGCCATCCTCACCGCCACCGCCCTCTTCTGGCTCATCAAGGACTGGACCCACTTCCTCCCAGCCTTGACCTGGTCCTCCCTCGGGATCGTTACCGTCTTGGCCCTATTGGCCAACCTCTGCTATTGCACCGCGTACCTGGCAGATATCGCCGTTCAAAACATTCTGCCGAATGTCGCGTGGAACCGCTGCCGTTGGGCCATCTGGTCACTCGGAACTCTCTTCGCCATCGTTTTTGAGAGCTACTGGATCAACGACGAAATCTATCCTTACGTCAGTCACGCCATAACCCCGCTCTGGAGATAAAACCTATGTGGACGCCGAACATCAGCAGCAACATGAACTTCCCCGCCCCGCTAGCCGTCATGGCATTCCTGGCCGCCTGTGCCGGAGTCATTCTCTCCCTGGCCTCGGCCGCCATCGCCTGGTTCGCCCGCAAACCGAAACTCGCCCGCACCTGCCTGCTCGTAGTCTCCTCAGGAGCCGTCCTCTACCTCGGACTCCTCCTCGGGTTCTCGCTCGCCAGCCGCCCTCACATCCTCCCCCGCGCCCAGGAAAAATATTTCTGCGAGATTGACTGCCACCTCGCCTACTCCCTTGTCGAGGTCAAGACCGAACCTGACGCCGGAGCCACCCACTACCTCGTAACCATCCGCACCCGCTTCGACGAAACCACCACATCCCCCACGCGCCCCAAAGACGCGCCGCTCACCCCAAGCCCGCGCACCGTTCTCCTCATCGACGATTCCTCAGGCCGGGAATACCGGCCCGTAGCCGTACAAGGCACCCCGCTGCAAATGCCCCTCAAGCCCGCCGACTCCTACACCACTCAACTAGCTTTCGAAGTCCCGCCCACCGCTAACTCAAACAACTTGCGCCTTCTGATCACCACCACTCCTGCCTGGCCCGACCGCGTTGTAATCGGCGACGAAAACAGCCTCCTCCACCACAAAACCTACTTCGCCCTCTAGCCTCGGACCGCGTCATAAATCGTGTGGGGACGGGCGCCTTCGCCCGTCCCGCCCAGCGCACCGAGGCGTTCGGCAGTGCTAAAATCCCTCGCATGAAACGCCCCACGTTCCTTTTCTGCATGATCGCAACTCTCCTAACCGCGCAAGCCGTCGCTCCCGAAGTAGAAATAACCGCCGAGCCCTACCATCACCTGACCTTCGAAAACAAATCCGTCCGAGTCTTCAACGTCGAAGTCCCGCCGCGAGCCGACACTCTGATGCACTGGCACCGCCACGACTATATCTACGTCACCCTCGGCGACACCGAACTCATCAACGCCGTAAAGGACAAGCCTCCCGTAACCGTCAAGCTCCAGGACGGCGAAACCCGCTTCTCCCCCGCCACCTTCGCCCACATAGCGCGCAACGTTACTGATCGCCCGTTCCGCAACGTAACCGTCGAGATCCTCGAGGACGCCACCCTCCGCAACGCCACCCCCCAGTGGGACGCCAGCAAGAACGAAGACCATGCCCTCGAAACCTTCCCCGGAGGCACCCGGCAAATCCTCTTCGTCAAAGACGCCATCCGAGCCTCCGAGTTCGAACTCCAGCCCGGAGCCGTAGTCCCCATGCACCACCACGCCGGCCCGCATTTACTAGTAGCCGTAAGCGATCTAGAAATCCGCAGCGACGTAGAGGGCATGGGACCAATGCCGGGCCACTTTAAATCCGGCGACTCCAAATGGCTCCCCGGCAACTATTCCCACACCATAATCAACACAGGCACCAAGCCAGCCAAATTCGTAACCCTCGAATTCCCGTAAACTCCGCCAGTCTTGTCATTCCGAGCGGGCTTTATCGCGAGGAATCTGCTTTTTCTCTGCTCATCTAGGGACAGCCGCCTCGGCTGCGCGGTAAAGCGCAGCAAGACCGGCAGATCCCGGCTCTTTTACTCCCGAGGATTTTTTTGTCAAGAGGCAAACCATCCCCGGTTTAACCGATCTCTATGATTCGATGGCAAATATATTTTTGCAAAAATGTCC
>CAVYVQ010000004.1:30000-122748 GCA_963771895.1 uncultured Acidobacteriaceae bacterium
CATACCCGCTCCGGCGGGGTAAATCAGCGTCGGTGTAAACCAGCAAGCTGATGAGGACGATATTTGACAACTGAATAGATTGGGCAAATACAAGGCGACGTAAATTTTTATGAGTGCCTGAGAGAAGCTGCTGGTGCGCGTAAACGTTGATAGGCGTTAAGCGCGCGATGAGCAGCAATAAAGGCCCATAGAGTTTAACCGGCGTGTTCGATTTGTTTCTAGCGGAAGGCGAGAGCCGGAAGCGGAAGCCGATTGAGTGTGTCGAGTAAATTTTGTGGTCAAGCTACTAAGGGCGCATGGTGGATGCCTTGGCAGAAGCAGGCGATGAAGGACGTGGCAAGCTGCGATAAGCTTCGGGGAGCCGCAAGCAGGCATTGATCCGGAGATTTCCGAATGGGGAAACCCACGGGGGCAAACCCCCCGTACGGCCCGATGAATCCATAGTCGGGCACGAGCGAACCCTGGGAAGTGAACCATCTCAGTACCAGGAGGAAAAGAAAGAAACCTCGATTGCGAAAGTAGTGGCGAGCGAAATCGCAACAGCCTAAACCTGTTAGACCTTCGGGTTCAGCAGGGGTTGTAGGGTCGACAACAGTAGAGTTACCAATTTGGCCGTTAACTGAAGCCCTCTGGAAAGAGGGGCCATAGAGTGTGATAGCCACGTAAGTGAAAACGGACCAAACTCGAAGTCGATACCTGAGTACCGCGGAGCACGAGAAACTTTGCGGGAAGCTACGGGGACCATCCCGTAAGGCTAAATACTAGCTTCTGACCGATAGTGAACCAGTACCGTGAGGGAAAGGCGAAAAGAACCCCTGCGAGGGGAGTGAAATAGTACCTGAAACCGTGTGCCTACAAACGGTGGGAGGACTATGCCGTCGCAAGACGGAAAGTCTGACCGCGTGCCTATTGCATAATGAGCCGGCTAGTTATTCTTGTCAGCAAGGTTAAGCGAAAGCGAGCCGCAGCGAAAGCGAGTCCTAATAGGGCGAATCAGTTGGCAGGAATAGACGCGAAGCGGGATGATCTACCCTTGGCCAGGCTGAAAGTGGAGTAACATCCACTGGAGGGCCGAACGGGTGTTTGTTGAAAAAAGCTCCGATGAGCTGAGGGTAGGGGTGAAAGGCTAATCAAATTCCGTGATTGCTCGTTCTCTCCGAAATAGCTTTAGGGCTAGCCTCGTATGATTTGTCGTGGTGGTAGAGAACTGAATGGACTAGGGGGCTTTCCAGCTTACTGAATCCAATCAAACTTCGAATGCCATAGAACAACCAATACGGGAGTCAGACGGCGGGGGCTAAGCTTCGTCGTCGAGAGGAAAACAGTCCAGATCGCCTGCTAAGGTCCCAAAATACAAGCTAAGTGGGAAAGGAAGTCGGAACGCCCAGACAGCCAGGAGGTTGGCTTAGAAGCAGCCATCCTTTAAAGAAAGCGTAATAGCTCACTGGTCAAGCGGTCCGGTGCCGACAATTTAACGGGGCTTAAGCTTGTTACCGAAGCAGCGAATGCATCACTTAACTGTGGTGCGTGGTAGGAGAGCATTCTCAACAGTTTGAAGCTAGAGCGAAAGCACTGGTGGACGGTTGAGAAGAGACCCTGCCGGCATAAGTAGCGATAACGGAGGTGGGAACCCTCCGCGCCGAAAGTCTAAGGTTTCCTGAGAAAGGTTAATCCGCTCAGGGTCAGGCGGTCCCTAAGGCGAGGCCGAAAGGCGTAGCCGATGGACATCCGGTTAATATTCCGGACCTTCCTTGTTTTCGTTATTACGATGGGGTGACGCAGGAGGATAAGCAGGCCGTCCTATGGCTATGACGGTCGATGCGCGTAAGGTGTCTTTCGTAGGAAAATCCGCGAGAGAGTCATCACTGAGGCGCAAAGCAGTACTCCGTATGGAGGAAAGCTGCCGATTCCACGCTGCCAAGAAAAACCTCTAAGGAGAAAGTAAGGAAACCGTACCTCAAACCGACACAGGTAGACGAGGAGAATATCCAAAGGCGCTCGTGAGAACAGTTGGTAAGGAACTCGGCAATATAACCCCGTAACTTCGGGAGAAGGGGTGCCCCGGTAGAGTTCATAGCTCGAGGGGGCCGCAGCGAAATGCGCACTGCGACTGTTTAACAAAAACACAGGTCTCTGCAAAGTCGAAAACGACGTATAGGGGCTGACGCCTGCCCGGTGCTGGAAGGTTAAAGGGAGAGGTCAATCGCAAGATGAAGCTTCGAACTGAAGCCCCAGTGAACGGCGGCCGTAACTATAACGGTCCTAAGGTTAGTATTCGCTAGCCTTAGTAAAATCTGGCTATATGCTGGAAGGTCTGAGTATCCCACGCTACTTGAAACTAAGTGACAATGCGTTGGGTGCAGATAATCAGCAGGAAAGGCCAGTAGGAGAATATCTCTACTGGAATCCTCAGAGACTATATGCCAGATTCCAACAAAATGTTTGTTGGAAAAGATATAGTCCGAACTGCATGGCGACATGCAGAGAGTGACAGAAATGTCCATTCCACTTCCTTAGTTGCTCGGCGATCTCGGCGTACTCGGCGGTTCAAGCTTTTTCACCGCGTGGGTGCAATGGGAATCCGGTGCAAGATGGATGGTGTAACACACTTGAGCGAAATTCCTTGTCGGGTAAGTTCCGACCTGCACGAATGGCGTAACGAAAGTGCGACTGTCTTGCCGACTGACACGGCGAACTTGTAGTGCCGGTGAAGATGCCGGTTGCCCGCAACTAGACGGAAAGACCCCGTGCACCTTTACTATACCTTTACCATGAACTATGGCCCTTGCTGCGCAGGATAGGTGGGAGGCTTTGATTCCAGGCTCTCGGGCTTGGAGGAGCCAACGGTGAGATACCACCCTGCGAGATCTGTGGTTCTAATGTACTTCCATTATCTGGAAGACTGACATGGTAAGGCGGGTAGTTTGACTGGGGCGGTCGCCTCCTAAACGGTAACGGAGGCGCGCGAAGCTACGCTCAGGCTGTTTGGAAATCAGCCGACGAGTGCAAAAGCATAAGCGTGGTTGACTGCGAGACCAACAAGTCGAGCAGGTACGAAAGTAGGCTTTAGTGATCCGGTGGTTCTGCATGGAAGGGCCATCGCTCAACGGATAAAAGGTACGCCGGGGATAACAGGCTGATCGGAGCCAAGAGTTCATATCGACGCTCCGGTTTGGCACCTCGATGTCGGCTCATCGCATCCTGGAGCTGTAGAAGGTTCCAAGGGTTAGGCTGTTCGCCTATTAAAGCGGTACGTGAGCTGGGTTCAGAACGTCGCGAGACAGTTCGGTCCCTATCTGTTGTGGGCGCAGGAGATTTGAGAGGACCTGTCCTTAGTACGAGAGGACCGGGATGGACGAACCTCTTGTGTTCGAGCTGTCATGCCAATGGCACCGCTCGGTAGCGAAGTTCGGTAGTGATAACCGCTGAATGCATATAAGCGGGAAGCACTCCTCAAGATGAGATCTCCCAACCCGTAAGGGATAAGAAGGGCCCAGGAAGACTACCTGGTTGATAGGCTGGAGGTGGAAGAGTGGCAACACTCGTAGCTTACCAGTACTAATCGCCCGTTCGGCTTGACCATAAAATTTACTCGGTGCAGAAAAACAGTTGTCAGTACTCAGTTGGGTAGGGCACGGCTTCAGCCGTGCCTCAGTTAGAACCTGAACTGGAACCAGCAATGTTGTTGAAGTCGTTCGAACCTGGATGACTGAGTGCAACACTGATAACTGTTGCGCCGACGCTTTTGAAATTCCAAGACGAAGCTGTTTCAGCTTCGAGGACGAAGAAGAAAGCAAAGCCGAAGTACGGTGGCAGAAATCGGAAGTAAGCAAATAAGAAAGTAAGCCACACCCAATCTATTCAGTTGTGAGGCATCGTCCTCACGATCTTTGACAGTTCGATCTTGGAAAGTTCGTCGCTGAAAAGCGACACCGAGATGGCGTCCAGAGATCCTTCGCCGCGTGAACCAAAAACGCGGCTCAGGATTTCGGCAGCAGGCTCCCATATGCCGCCTTTGGCGGCTGCATTCACGCCTGCTAGGCGCCTCAAGTTGTCGGTGATCTTACCGCGGGGGATCCACCCGTTCCCATCCCGAACACGGAAGTTAAGCCCCGCAGGGCCGATGGTACTGCACGCGCCAAGTGTGTGGGAGCGTAGGTCGTTGCCGGCATTAAATAAAGGCCAGTCTGAGAAATCAGATTGGCCTTTTCCTTTTGGCGTATAACGATGAACTTGCCACAATAGAGATTCCTGGCTTTTGTATGTTGAGTATTGATTGTGACAAACTCAAGGGAATGATGACCGTCCGAGGAAAGAATCATAACGATATGCCGGACGTTCCCGATCAAGACTTCGTGGGCGCCCTGTGTGAGATTTGGTTTACGATCAACTACGCCGCCTATCACTTGGCCTACGTGAGGGTTTATCTTCAGACCACGGCACTATAAACTCATATCGAGGAGATGCGTAAGGAAGAACAGGCATTTCGGGACGCATCACAGGCGGACCTGATTGTTTGCCGCTCTCACCTTGCGGCCTTTCTCTGGCAAATAGACCACGTGTTTGAGGCGCTGCGGGCCGCGATCAACAAGGGGCAAAAGGAGCACGCCAAAGAGAAATACTTTTGGAGTTGGGGCAGGGCTTTGGAAAAGATCGAAGGGTCTCCGATCTACAAGGAAATCAACGCATATCGCAACAAGTCACATGAAATCCCGGCCATCATCGGAAGCAAGTGGGTGAATGACCCCGACGGGCGCCCCGTGTTTGTGCATCACTTCCTGCCCACTATTGCCGGACATGAAGCGAAGGAAGATGTTGAGCTGATTGATCAACTACAGAAGTATTTTGAGTTTGCCGCGAATGTGTGGCTATCATTTTCGCCCGGCGACTTCAAGGAGAAGTTCCCGCGCAATTTTCAATTCACGGTGACGGTTCCCCACACTTTTATCGGCGAGTTGCCGACTGAACTAATGGGAGGGGTTCCTCAACTTGAAGTTTCGGTTGTCGCGCAAGATCATCCACCGTTGGATGATCCACCGACGGAAGAAGCAACGGCGGCAACTGCGGCTGAGAATGGCACGGACGCGAAATGAAAATCTTTTGGTCATGGCAGTCGGACACCCCAGGAAACATCGGCAGGTATCTCGTGCGCGATGCTCTGAACGACGCCATTGAGAAACTGAAAGACTACAAAGAAGTAGAAGACGCGCCTCGCGATCTCCACTTGGATTACGACGTTAAGGATGTGCCCGGAAGCCCAGACCTCGTGCGCACCATATTGGAAAAAATCGAGAAGTCCGAGGTCGTGGTCGCAGACGTGACCATCGTTGGAGAAACGCCTGAGGGAAAAGGTCTCACCAATTCGAATGTTGCGATTGAACTCGGTTATGCCTTCCACGCCTGTTCTGATGAGAGAACAGTGTTGGTGTTTAACGAACACTACGGGACATACGAAAAACTTCCGTTCGATCTGCGTCACAAGGGAGGCGCGGTTGATTTTAATTTGAAACCCGAGGCCAGTAAGAGTGAGATCGCGGCGGCTCGGCGTTTGTTGACGGACGCCTTTGTGCGCAAACTGAGACCGTTTGTGGAAGGCCCTGCGAGAATCAAAGAACCCCTATCTTTGAAGCCGATCGTCAAGCATCGCATTCTTAGAAGACACCCGATGCCCGGCGGCGGAACCGACGACGTATTTGAAATGAACGTTTATATCGAGAATGACGGGGAAATGGCTGTGGCTGAATTCCGGCTCACGCTAGAAATGCCCCCCAATTTCCCAGACAATAGTCTCCCTTTTGGTATGCAGGTCGAGCATACTCCCCAGGGATATGTGCGGTGGTCTCGCACAAACTCGAGTTCGGGAGTTCCGATAGGAATTCTTCATCCAGAGATAACAACGCCATCACTAATTATGTTTAACGGTGCGGTGAGGGCGGAGACCAGGCGACTACATCCTAATGAGCTAGAGAAACGGATCACCGCGACCGTCTATTCCGGAAACATGAAAAAGAAACAGACCTCCCTCGCGATTAAGGACTTGTACGTTGGCCTGTCATAGTCCGCGGGGGGCCGCTCCGGACGATTCCCTTGATTCTTGGGTTCCATGACGTTATGCTCTGCGAAGGAGTTCCTTCCATGTCAGCCCTCGATTGGTCGCAATGTCCGGCAGTGGAGATGTTCCCGGCAAGGTGAGCGGCGCGTGGGTGTTGAAGGGCACGCGGATGCCGGTGTCGGCCATCTTCGAGAACCTTGAAGCGGGAGCCAATCTCGACGACATCATGGAGTGGTATGACGGCCTTGATCGCGAACAGGTTAAGGCCGTCATCGAGTTTGCCGCCCGCAGTCTCGACAAAGCACCGGCGTTGGAACTTTACGCCCGCCTCGAAAAGACGCAACCGGGCTCGGAAGAGTCCAAGCTGATTTCTGCGCAGATCGTCGACGCCATCGGCTGAGATGGCGGCCGTCAGGATCAGGCCGTCCCGGATGTATTAGGCAATCGAAAGTCAAAACCCCCACCCTAGCCGCTTTAGTTTATCGTGACTTCTCGCTGCGGAAATGCGGCTAGGATGGGGCACCCGCAGATTATCCGCTCCTGGCGGACAGCAGATTCCTCCTGTCTCGCTTCGCTCGCGCGTCGGAATGACAAGGGTTGTGGGGCGGCTATGGCTACTCTCGGTGGGCATTAGCCTTCGGCGCGGGCGCGCCGCGTAGTAATCCTTCGGTGCTGAGGTCCTCGTCCACATCTGGCCAGTGAATGCGGTAGCCTCCGCCCGCGATTTTCCAGTTGTTGCGCTGCGCGGACGTGGCGTTGAGCAGGCGGGGATACCACGCGAGCGGCACAGAGATAACCCGGCCGTCGCGCAGCGACACACTCAGGGCGTCGTCGCCGACCGTGACATCGAGGACCCGCTCATCCGCCGCTGCTGCCGAAAAAGTCATTCCAAGCCTCCAAGAGCCGTACTCTGTTTTCGAGCACTATTGATTGTATCTCGCGGGTGGCCCGGGCTTGCCGCACTGGCGTGGACAACAGATTCCTCCTGTCTCGCTTCGCTCGCGCGTCGGAATGACAAGGCGTTGGGTGGCGGATTCGTGAAGGGGCGGAGTGGTGACCAGGCATAAACAAAGGCCAGTCTGAGAAATCAGATTGGCCTTTTTCCTTTGGACGAATCCGGGTAGGGGGTCATTTTGAAAGGGGCGGCTGCGTATGCACGGGAGATCCCTCGTCCCGCTGGTGAAAAAACGCGGGACTTCGGGATGACGCCGGAGGGAGCAATCGTTGAAGATTTTCAAATTGAGCCCTACCCGAATCGGAAAAAGATGGCGAGCCGGACACTCGAGGTGTATCCTCTCGTGGGCCGGGCAAACGGATTGGAAGTCCCGGCTGACCCTTCTATGTCTACTGTCAACGCAGAACACGTCCGGGCTGCAATGAGCTCAAAGAGAAAGCTGAGCGCGGCGACCGTGACCGGGCGAAACGGGATTCTAAGCCGCTATTTCTATTTCGCGATGTCGCTTCTGGTCGCTGCGATTGTTGTCACCGGCTTCAGGCGTACGGTTAACGACAACCTTTTCAATCCCGCGGTGCCGCGGCCTTTTATCCTCTGGATTCATGGCTCAGCTTTCGCCGCGTGGGTAATCTTCTTCATTTGTCAGTCCACGCTGGTCCGCATACACAAAGTCAGTTGGCATCGCTTCTTCGGATGGTTTGGCGCCGGGCTGGCCACGGTGATGGTTCCGCTGGGCGTTACTACCGCGATCATCATGGCCCGCTTTGACGCGGTTCGACTCCATCAGAAGGACACGGATGCTTTTCTGATCATCCCGTTCTATGACATGCTCGCCTTTGGCGTGACCATTGCGCTTGCCATCTATTGGCGCACGAAGCCAGATCTGCATCGCCGGCTGATCTTCATTGCAACGTGCGGGCTGATGGACGCGCCTGTTGCCCGCTTTGACTACATCTTCGATCACAATCTCTTCTTTCCTTTCCTCGACTTGCTGATTCTTCTCGGGGTTGGGCACGACCTGCTGGTCGACCGGCGCGTCCACAAGGTGTATCTGTATGCGCTGTCGTTCTTGATCGTGGGCCAAAGCCTGGCGGTCTACATCTGGCGGCACAATCCTTCCTGGTGGCAGGGGATTACCGACGCGATTCTGGGATAAACAGCAGGTTCCATGTGACGTGGGCAGCGGAGATGCTGAGGGTCTACGAATCCGCCCAATGTCCTTGTCATTCCGGCGCGCGAGCAAGCGAGACAGGAGGCACCGGCTTTTCTGCTTGGACAGCCCCCGACTCATCCGAAGACGGGTTAAGCCCCGCAGGGCCGACCCTTTTCGGGAATACCGCTGGAATTTCTGATCTTTGTTGATAGAAGTCCCCTCTACCACACCTATGATTGCTCAGGTCCCTTGAAGGGGGCTTATCTGTGCTGGTCTCAGTCTTCGCGCACATTTTTGTGCCACTGATTGCTCTGGTGGCTGTAGCAGTCATTCAATTCGACAAGAGTATTCCCATGCCGGCGCAGATCGCCGAGGGCGGAACCGACCTGTGCATCCTGGCGATCGGGGCTACCGGAAGCATGTTCATCAGTCCGAAGTTGCACGAGAAATTTGGGCCCGAGTGGATGGTGCTCATCAGCATCATGATCGTGCTCGGCACAATTACTTTGGCGGGGATGTCGGTTCATATAAATCGCTCGCAGACGGCGCTGCGTGGCCGGGCAAGGCTCAACTGCTTTTTAGGGGCGGCTGCTATAATTTTGGTTTGTGGGGTGGTGATCGTGGGTGCGAGGTAATTATGGAGGCACTGAGGTTCTTGGCGCTGGAGGTTGGAATCAGTGTAGTCGTGGCGGGGATAATCACGTTCCTGGTGAGTTTGGCGATGGATCCGCTGGAGCGCATGCGCCTGCGCTGGCTCGAGCGCGAGCGCGAAGCGGGCAAAGCTGCCCGTGTCTGAGCGACGCCCCGCAGGGCCGATGGTACTGCACGCGCCAAGTGTGTGGGAGCGTAGGTGGTTGCCGGCATTGATAAAGGCCGCATTCAGAGATGAGTGCGGCCTTTTCCTTTTCTGGCTAGGCGGCTACAATGGATGACGTGAGCGTTAGGCAATTTAAATGCCCAGTTCGCGGTTGCAATAAGGATGCCGAATTTATTTGCGCCATTGCCGAAGAGGGGTCGATTCCGAAGGCCGATATGGACAAGCCACGGAAGCGAGTCCCCGCCTCTAAATCCGTGGCGCGTAATTTCCTAGTACGGTGCCCCGTGCACGGTGAAAAAATGATCCAAGAGTTCGGCCATCACTTCAGCGGCCTTCCAAAGGCTTGCTAGGCCGATGGTACTGCACGCGCCAAGTGTGTGGGAGTCCTTCGACAAGCTCAGGATAAACTCCGGTCGTTGCCGGCATAAATAAAGGCCACGTTTCGGAAATGAGCGTGGCCTTTTCCTTTCCTATTTCATTCTTGCGGACTGCGGTAGTCGCGCAGGACAATTCACTGCTGATAAAACGAGTCGAGCGTTTTCCTGAAATCCTCGCCAAGGGTCTGAATTGCATTTCTGATCTTCAGGGAGAGATGAACGTCTGCGACTTCCAGCGTCTGGAGCAAACACTGGAACGCAACGCGAGGAGAGCTACTCCTGCGATACGCTCAGAGTCTGTGTTCACGATAGCGCGGTCTTTTTCGCACGCGATGGATTCCCCAATCACGCTCACTCCCCAGTGTTCCCAATCTGAAAGCTCCCCATAAGGTCCATCGTAGAGCTCCCGAGAGACGGCATCCGCCATATCCGAAAGCGTAATGCCTCCATGCCAACGCTTGTGATAGGGATCAGGCGAATTCGGTTTTGGCTTATTAAGCCGATGCAGGTTGCCGAACACCTTTAGGCCTGCCGCATTCCTACGAATGTCGGCCTCATCAACCATAATGCCTTTCCTTAGGCGTCCTTGGATCAAGCGCCAGTCACGAATGATCGAAAATGAGCGCCAGAGTTTAGCACGCTCCTTACGTGCTTGAAACGCCCACAGGAGTTGGTACAGACCATCAATCATCGTGCGGGCGATTAAGCCAGCGTCGCGTCGCGGAACCAAAGAAAGAACCGATTCACCATGCTGCATCTGCTTATAGAGAAACTGAACCGTCATAAAGCCAAAATCATCGCTTTCTTCGATGGATATGCTTCGAGATGCTTCGTCGGCGAGGGCAAGTACCTTCTTGACTTGATCATGCAGAAACGGAACTTCACGCGGGTCACGAATAAATAGAGTTTCTGTAGGCATAAGTAGAGTTTCCCCTATCTCGCTGGGTGACCCCATTTCTCGCGCGTTCTTCGCGCGAGAAGTAGGCCGGTCACTTCGTCGGAGCGTGAGCCTTCGGCGCGGGCGCGCCGCGCAGCAATCCTTCGGCGCTGAGGTCCTTGTCGAAGTCGGGCCAGTGAATCCCGTAGCCTCCACCGCAATTTTCCAGTTGTTGCGCTGGGAGGGCGTGGCGCTGAGCAGGCGGGGATACCACGCGAGCGGCACGGAGATGACTCGGCCGTCGCGCAGCGACACACTCAGGGCGTCGTTGCTGAATTCCACTCCCAACACGCGTTCATCCGCCGTCGGCATGGGCCGATTGTAGCAAAGGCTCTGCCCTCCAAAGTTTTCCACACCCCTCAAATGTTCACTTAACCTTGACCTCACTCCGCGCATAAGAAACAATCCAGTCTATAGCTCAGAAAAGCTATAGCTCTCCGCTAACTCGCGAAGGCTCAAGATTTTGCCCCTAACTGATTGCAGCCCATAGATCAAATCGCAAAATCCCGCCAAACCCATGATTCCAATAGACCGTGGGGGAGGGGGTAGGAGACCACCATGCCAAATTTCCCAAATCGGTGCCAGCACATCAAGGTAAACGGCACTCTCTGCGGATCGCCCGCCCTGCGCCGCAACCGCTTCTGCTACTTCCACAAACTCCACCACGAAGAACGGATCGAGTTAAACACCGACCGCGCTCGCCGCGGCCGCAACGTCTCCATCGCACTCCCGGTTCTCGAGGACGCGAATTCTATCCAGGTCTCGCTTATGCAGATCATGCGCCTCGTCATCACCGGACAGATCGGCGGCAAAACCGCTGGACTCCTGCTCTACGCCCTGCAAACCGCCAGCGCCAACCTCGCCCGCACCAGCTTCCAACCCCGCATCCACGATGTAGTTCTCGACGTGAAAGCCCTCCACGGAACTCCGCTCAGCGCGCACATCTGGGAAGACTCCGATTTCGCCAGCCCCGAAGACGACGAAGAAGATGAAGCGACCACGCGCGTACGAGTCATGGAAGAAGCCCAGCGCAGAGCCCGAAAGAAGGAAGCATTCGACAAATGGGCCGAGGCCGAAGCCGACCGCATCGCAGAAGAAGGCCGCAGCCAACGCGAAGCACAACGCCAGGCCGGCCTGCTCAAAGCCCGTGAAGAAGCCGCCCGCCAGCGCGAAGAAGAAAGTACGGAAACGATCGCCCCGAAAGAAGCAAGCCCCGCAGCAGCCGTAACCCCAGCCGGACGGGCGGTGCTCCCACCAACACCAACCGCACAACCGCCAGGCAAGCGTCCGCCCGCCAATGTCACCCTGGACGACGTAAGAAAAAAGGTTACCGCTCAAATCACGAAAGCGCTCCCCGACATAGCCGCCGCCTTGTCAAGCAAAGAAAAACCCCGCCCGGAAAATGGGAGTAGCGGCGGGTGAGCTTAACTTCACCGGGGGAATCTGGGGTAGCACTTTTTTCTGAATGCGAACGATCTCATCATTCCTATCTGGGAGTTCCTCGTCTCCACATGGCAGTCAATCAGGAATTCGGTCCGGAGCGGCGTCGGTGTCTGCGGCAGATGGTGCATGCTCCGGCGTTTGCCAGTTT
The DNA here is from genome assembly GCA_963771895.1 of uncultured Acidobacteriaceae bacterium. GTDB lineage: Bacteria > Acidobacteriota > Terriglobia > Terriglobales > Acidobacteriaceae > Sulfotelmatobacter. The sequence goes on from CAVYVQ010000004.1 coordinate 41,883, forward strand.
TGATGGGGTCAGCGGCGGTATGATTCTGGATTTGAGCGAAGAGGGATTGTCGATGCAGATGGGTCATGCCCTCGATGGCCAGAGCATCGACAAGGGTCGTCCGGTGCGGCTGGAGATTGATCTTTCCCCGAGCGGGCATGTGGAAACTACGGGCTACATTGCGTGGGCCGATGCGCTGGGGCGCGCGGGCGTGCGCTTTTCGGATCTGCCCGAGGCGGCGCGACGGCGGTTGAACGAGTGGTTGACGGTGAATGCGGGAGCACCCAGCCACATCGCTCCGAAAGTGGCGCTGGACCGGGCGTGGGCTTGGGGCGCGGGAGCAAAGCCTAACGGCCGCGATCGTGGGCACATGGCGATCAGTCTGGAGGCGGATACCGAGACGCCGGAAGCGGCGGGGAGCAACGGAAATGAACGGCCGAGTTCAGCGACGGTGCAGTATGAATTTAGTTCGCTGGGCACGGATCTGACGGCGACGTTGCGTCTGATTGGGGAGCGGGCGCGGACGCTGACGCGGGGCACGAGCGCGGCGATTGCGCTCGTCCATAAAGACGCGGTGATCTGCCGGGCGAGCGTGGGAGAGAGCGCACCGGCGCTGGGCACGCGGCTGGATGTGAACTCCGGGCTTTCGGGCGAGTGCTTTCGCGAAGGAAAAACTTTGCGCTGCGACGACGCTGAGAGCGATCCGCGAGTGGATCTGGAAAGTTGCCGGAGGCTGGGAGTGCGCTCGATTCTGGCGGCGCCGGTGCGCTATGAGCGGGATACGGTGGGGCTGCTGATGGTGTTTGCGGCAGCGCCTTTTAATTTTGACGAGGGAGATGTGGCGGTAGTGGAAAGCCTGGCGCATACCGTGATCCGAAGCATGCGGCAGGCGGAGGTGGTGGGGCGGGGTTAGCGATTACGAGACTCTCGGGGCAGGAAGCAAAATAAAAATCCTGGAATTCAGAGTCAAACGCAACGTCAAAGGCAGCGGGCGAGGGCGCCCGCTCTACACGATCTTCTTGCGGGGCTTCAAGGATTCCCAGTCTTTGTCGGTTAGGGCGCGGCCTAGATTGCTGAATCCTCCGGCGCCCTGGAGAAATTCTCCGCCGTCCATGCGAATTACTTCTCCGTTGATATAAGACGAGCCATCGCTGATCAGGAATGCGGCCAGGTTGGCCAGCTCTTCTTTCGTGCCGAAGCGGCGCATGGGGTTGCGATCGAGCGCCAAGGCTTCCAGTTCAGGACGCGGGAGGACTCGCGAGAATGCGCCTTGCGTGGGAATGGGGCCGGGAGCGATGGCGTTCATGCGGATGCCGCGATTGCCCCACTCTACGGCCAGGCTGCGGGTGAGGGCTTCGACTCCGGCTTTGGAGACGGCTGAGGGAACCACGTAGGCCGAGCCTACCGGAGCGTAAGTTGCAGAGATGCTTAGCACCGTGCCGTGGTAGGAGGACTTGAGCCAGCGGCGTCCGCAAGCCATGGTGGCGTGGAGCGTGCCCATCAGCACGATGCCGATCACGGAATCGAAGGCCCGCGGGGAAAGTTCTTCGGTGCGGGCGATGAAGTTTCCGGCGGCGTTGTTGACTAAAACGTCGAGGGGAGCAGTCTTCCAGATAGTGTCGATCATCGACTCGACTGCGTCGAGATTGCGGACGTCGCAGGGGAGAGTGTGGATTGGGCCTTGGGCATTCAGTTCGGCCGCCGTTTTCTGGAGAACCTCTTCGCGGCGGCCGCAGATGTAGACTGTCGCGCCTAGCTGGAGGAAGCGGTTGGCCATGGCTTTGCCGAGTCCGGTGCCGCCGCCGGTGATCAGGATGCGCTTGTTGCGGAGAAGATCTTCGCGGAACATTCGTGGTTGACCTTGAGTTCGGAATCGCTGCCAGCAAACAGCAGGTTCCTCACCGGGCTTCGCCCAGTTCGGAATGACAAGATTATATGAACTGCTTGGAATGACACGACTAGATGGAATCGCACACTATGCGGAAGCCGTAATCGGCGTAGTGGAAGTAGGCGGGAGGGAGGGGGGACAGCGGGAGACCTTTACGTGATGGCGCCATGATCCGCCGCGGGAGGCTTTGCGCTGGGCGATTCCTGCGTGAAGCTCAGGGCCGCGCGGGTTGCGCTCGGGCGAGGCGGCGTAGTAGTTGGGATCGTACCAGTCGCTGCACCACTCGTGGACGTTGTCGCAAATGTTGTAGAGGCCGAAGTTGTTGGGCGCGTATTGGGCCACGGGCTCGGGTCCGGTTTGCCAGCGGGTGGTGTAGTTGGGGAGAGATTGTGGCGGGACATTGTCATTGCCCCAGGGGAAGTCTTTTTGTTCGAGATCGCCGCGGGCGGCGCGCTCCCACTCGGCTTCGGTGGGAAGACGGTAGGGGCGCCCGCTTTGCCTGGCCAGCCAGTGGCAGTAACGGTCAGCGTCGAACCAGGAGACTCCGGTTACGGGCTGCCCGGGGTGATTGAAATTCTGGTCGTGCCAGAATGGCGGAGGGTCAGACTTCGTGGAGTGCAGAAAGGCCGCGTATTCAGCGTTGGTGACTTGCGTGGCGGCGAGGAGGAATGCGTCGGTCCAGACGCGGTGGACGGGGCGTTCGCAATCCTGACCGGAGGCGGAGCCCATGAGGAACCAGCCTTCGGGGATGGAGACGAGCTGGGGCTCGATGGCGGGTGATGTGACGGGTTGGGAGTGCGAGTGAGTTGCGGCCATCGGCTAGCGCTTGGCGGCTATTGGCGCTCTGGCGGTTTCGGGTGGCGCGGTCGGCATGGTTGTGACTCGCGCACTTTGAGTTTGCGGCGGAGCCTGTGCTGTCCCCGCTGCCGGATGCGCCTGCGCCGGAGTTGCGATCAAGCCTAGCGCCTTGCGCACTTCGGTGTCGAGCTTGGCCATGGTGTCTTTGTTGTCTTTCAGGAACTGGCGGGCGTTTTCGCGGCCCTGGCCGATGCGCTCGCCTTTGTAGCTGAACCACGAGCCGGATTTTTCTAGGAGGTTGTTGTTGACGGCGATATCGAGCAGGTCGCCTTCGCGGGAGATGCCTTCACCATAGAGGATGTCGAACTCGGCTTCGCGGAAGGGCGCGGCTACTTTGTTCTTTACGACTTTTACGCGGGTGCGCGAGCCGGTGACTACGTCACCTTCTTTGATGGCGGCGATGCGCCGGATATCCACGCGTACCGATGAATAGAACTTCAGCGCGCGGCCGCCCGTGGTGGTTTCCGGATTGCCGAACATGACGCCAATTTTTTCGCGAATCTGATTAATAAAGATCAGGCAGGTGCGCGACTTGGAAACCGTTCCCGTCAGCTTGCGCAGGGCCTGCGACATCAGGCGGGCCTGGAGGCCCATGTGGCTGTCTCCCATTTCGCCGTCGAGTTCGGCCTTGGGCACCAGCGCTGCTACAGAGTCGACCACCAGCACGTCGATGGCGTTCGAGCGCACCAGGGCTTCGGTGATTTCGAGGGCCTGCTCGCCATAGTCCGGTTGCGAGACTAGGAGGTTGTCGACGTCGACGCCCAACTTCTTGGCGTAGCCGGGATCTAGCGCGTGCTCGGCGTCGACGAACGCGGCCATGCCTCCGGTTTTCTGCGCCTCGGCAATCACCTGCAGCGTGATGGTGGTCTTGCCGGAGGATTCCGGGCCGAAGACTTCGACTACGCGCCCGCGGGGGAAGCCGCCTACGCCTAGCGCTGCGTCGAAGGAGATCGCGCCGGTCGAAATCACCGCGATGGGGACGATCGCTTCCTTCGACCCCAGCCGCATGATCGAACCTTTGCCGAATTGCTTTTCAATCTGTGAAACCGCCAGCTCGATTGCCTTGCCGCGTTCATCCGCCATGGGAGTGAGGCTCCTTAGAAGTGCCGTTTAGTGCGTCTGGGCGGATTATACATACGGAATGAAGCGAAGAAAAGGCGAATTTAGAAAATATAGGTGGAAAAGATTCCGAAATGGGAGAAAGGGCCTGACGGCGCGATCGAATTTCCAGCAAGAATATGCTTGCTAAATATACGATATCATCGCATATTTAGCACATGTGGATTCCGCGCGACATCGAGCCCCGGCTGCAGCGTTCGGAGCGGACCCGTCCGGTTGTAGTGCTGACCGGGGCCCGGCAGACGGGCAAGACCTCCACTCTTCGGCGGCTTTTCCCGGACCACCAGTTCGTGTCCCTCGACTTGCCCACCGAAGCCGAACAAGCGGAAAAGGAGCCCAAGGGCTTTCTGGACCGCCATGCGCCGCCGGTGATCATCGATGAGGTGCAGTATGCGCCGGGGCTGTTCCGCTACCTCAAGGCGGCGGTGGACGCCAACCGGGCGCGTCACGGACAGTATCTTCTCACCGGTTCGCAGAAGTTCACGCTGATGAAGAATGTTTCCGAATCGCTGGCGGGGCGAGCGGACATTCTTGAACTGGAGACGCTCTCTTTCGCAGAAATCCTAGCTGCGCTTCCGGACACCCGAGTGGAGGCTGCGATGGTGCGCGGCGGTTTTCCCGAACTTCAGGCGAACCCTGAAATTGATCAGGCGGCTTTCTACAACTCGTACCTGGCCACTTATCTCGAACGCGACATCCGCACTCTGGCTAACGTGGGAAGCCTGCGCGATTTTGAGCGGTTTCTGCGCGCCTGCGCGTTGCGTTCCGCCAATCTGCTGAACAAGGCCGACTTGGCGCGCGACATCGGCATCGCTCCTTCCACGGCCAATCACTGGCTTTCGGCGCTGGAGGCTTCCGGGCAAATCGTTTTGCTGGAGCCCTGGTTTTCCAACCGCACCAAGTCCATTATCAAGAGCCCCAAGGTATATCTGGCAGATTCTGGGCTGTTATGCGCGCTCTTAAACATCCGTTCGGAGGACGCGCTGCGCCAATCGCCGGCGACTGGTGCGGTGTGGGAAACGTTTCTGTTTGCGCAACTGCGCGCCCGCGAGCGCCGTGCCGGACGCGCCAACAGCCTTTTTTTCTGGCGCGACCGCACGCGCGAAGTGGATTTCGTGGCCGACGCCGCCGGGCGCCTGGAACTGTTCGAGGCCAAATGGAGCGAAGCGCCCGATGCTGGCGACACGGTGAACCTGGCGTTCCTGCGAAACCTTATTGGCAAGTCGCACTACGCGGGCGGATCTGTCTTGTGCCGGGCGGCGCATAGCTATCCGTTGGGGGATGGGTTTCGGGCTGTGCCGGCGGCGGAGATTGGCTAGACGGAACCTTGGGCTAACCGCTTGTACAACTTACGATGCTTTTCGTTGGAGCGGCGATAGGCGGCCATCACTTCAGGCCTCACCATGCGTTGCGAAGGGACCACGTTATGCAGGTAATGCTCCATCGCCCGCTCCAGCACAAAGCGCAGCGACTGCCCGTTCTCCTTGGCTACGGAGACGAGTTCTTGATAAAGCTTGGCATCGATTTCCGGAGCGATTTTTACTGTGCGCGGCATGGGTGGCTCTTGGTTAGATGCTAGCTGGGTGGACTAGCGGGATCAAGATAAATCCAGAGATCGCTACAAACTACAGTCTCCACACCTATTTGCTGATCAGCTTTGCGCCGCAACCGTGCTTTTTCTCATGAGCGTGAAGCGCAGCGAAGATGTGCAAGCGCTTCGCTGTGTCAGGCTCGGAGTTTTCGTAAGCTGCCTTCAGTTGCTCGCGGATCTCACAGGAAGAGGCAGGAAGCACCTTGTGGCCCCGGTGGGTGATTCTTTCGCCTGGCCTGGGTCCTTTGCTCATTGTGCGGGTGCCCTTAATTTGTCATTCAAACTTCCACAATGTCCTACCTCTGCAGCAAATCCACAGGTGCCGTCACATCGTGCACGCGGAAATACTTGGCCAGCGCCGGATACTTTCGCGCCACGGCTTCGTACATTGCGTAGGCTACGTTGCGGTAGGAGACGTGGCCGGCCGGGGTGGTGCGGAGTTCGGAGATGTAGACGGCTTCGGCGAAATCCATTTTGAAGAGGGCGCGCTTGCGGTAGGCGAGCGGGATTGCGTATTGCGAATTTTCTTCGGCCTCGGGCGTGTTGCGCGCGGCTAGCTTTTCTATTGCCGTTTGTGTGCGGCGCATGGCGGCATCGTAGCGGTGGCGCACGCCAGCGTCTTCCACGTCGAGCAGCATTTCGTAGCCGTGCTGCGTGGTGAACGCCTGCATCACCTGGATGCAGCGGCGGTGGCGGTGCATGTCGCGGAAGCCGCCGGTATCCATTAGGATGTCGAAGCGGAACTGCTGGCCGGCGCGGAAGCCGCGCAGCATTTCGTCGTGCTTGCCGCGATGGCGCAGGCCGAGGTCGATGATCTCCCGGCGATAGCGCTCGCCTGAAACCTGCAGCGCCTGGCGGACTTGTCGATAGGAATGGTGGCAGTGCTCATAGAGCAATGTGGTCGCGATCTCGACTTCGAGCGGTTCGTCGTCGAGCAGGTCGACGATTGCCTTCGAGGGCGCTACCGACTCGCTTTTCATCAACTCGGTCGCCGCCTGGCGCAATTCGCGGCGGGTTTCCATTTCATACGGATTTGGGTCGGCATACTTTACCAGCGTGGGCGCTACTCGAACTTCGTGCAGCAATTCTTGTTGGGCCCGCGCGCCTAGCTCTGGGCTCTGCTTCTTGATCTCCTCAACCAAATCCCGCAGAGACTCGGCGTTCACGTTGTACGCGGCTGATGTCGCAGCCTTCTTCAATAACTCGCCGAGAGCGCGGACTTCTTTATGTGTGTGCGAGAGCAGGTGCGCTACCTGGATTTCCAATGTGCGGGCGTTGACGATCTCACCGAGCGAGGTGTTCGTGGCCAGGGGCAGCAGGTAGCGCGTGATGTCGAAGGCCCGCGCCTTTAGCGTGCGCTCGTAGGCTTCCTGCTTCATGTCGGCGGGCTTGGGCGTGATGTTGATGAGGTGCTGGGTCATGTGCGCGGAAAGCGCTTCGTATTCGGCGAAGAGAAAATCCAGCGTCTCGCGGTAGAGATTGCGGGCTTCGTCGTCGTCTCGGCCAGCGGCGCCGAAGTCGGGGGTGTAGTAGCCGCTCTTCTTGAAGTCTTGATAGCGGGTGGAGCGCTCCTGGCCGTCCCAGCGCTGTTCGTCGGCTAGTTCAATCGCCGCTAGAATCGAGAGCCTTTCGACCGCCAGCGCGACGTGCGCCAGGTCAGCGATGGAGCGGTGACCGTATTGGAAGTAGAACGTGTTGAGAAACTTCTCGGCCTTCTGCGCGCTGATCTCGCGTAGCGATTCCTTCATCGACAGCGACGAGCGCGAATACTTTGCCATGGCGTAGGCCTGGATCTCCGGCTCGACGCCGTATACCGCGAAGACTTCGGTGGAGGGCGCTTCGGTCACTTTTTCGGGAAACGCAGGACCCTCAGCAGCGGAAGCCCTCTGCGGCGACCGGTGCCCGGAGCCGGCCGAAAGCGAATCTGACGGGGATGATTTCTGGTTGGAAGGCTCGGGCATGGTGATGACTTCGTCGGCCGCAGGTTGAGACATAGGAGTGTTCGAATGTTAATTGGCGTGCGGACAATGTGCAATGTGTAATGCGGCGGGATGATGTCCTAAAATCTTTAACACCCTTCGGCTTCGCTCAGGGCAGGCTCAGGACACAGGGGCTCACAGGGGAAAGCTATCTGCTCTAGTCGCTCTGGCGAGTATAATTCCACGTTCTGACGTAGAGCCTTTTCAATCTGTACTCGAAGCAAACTAGGGAGATCCTCAATGTCCCTTTCAGGACGGGTGGCGTTCGTCACAGGCGCGTCGCAGGGCATTGGACGAGCCTGCGCGTTGAAGCTCGCCACGGAAGGCGCGGCGGTGGCCGTCGCCGCGCGCAATCAGGAAAAGTTGAACGAACTGGTGAAGGAAATTGCCGCGGCGGGCGGCAAGGCCGCGGCTTTCGGTCTCGACGTCACCGACGAAGAGCAGGTCAAATCGGCGATCAAAGCTGCCGGTACGCAGTTCGGCAAGATCGACATCCTGGTCAACAATGCCGGCATTACCCGCGACCAGCTCATCATGCGCATGAAGCGAGCCGACTGGGATGCGGTGCTGCAGACTAATCTGACCTCGGCTTATCTCTGCATTCAGCAGGTTTCTGTTTCCATGATCAAGCAGCGCTGGGGACGGATCATTAACATCGCCAGCGTCTTCGGGCAAATGGGGCAGGCGGGGCAGTCGAACTATTCCGCGTCTAAGGCCGGGCTGATCGGGTTGACCATGGCGATTGCGCGCGAACTGGGATCGCGCAACATTACGTGCAACGCGGTGGCTCCGGGCTTCATCGAAACCGCGATGACGGACGTGCTTGGCGATGAGTTCAAGCAGAATGCCGCCAAACAGATTCCGCTTGGGCGCGTGGGGTCGCCGTCCGATGTGGCGAATGCCGTGGCTTTTCTGACGTCGGAAGAGGCTTCCTACATTACGGGGCACGTGCTGAATGTGAACGGCGGGATGCTGATGGGGTAGAGAACTTCTTTACCGCTGAGCACGCCGAGAACGCAGAGCAATGAAACTTGATTCAGCCAAGGAGTTGAAGCCTTTAGTTCCCTCGGCGTTCTCTGCGGTAAAAGGCCTTTCAACTTTTCAGGCCGAGTCGCCCGCGCAGATCGCGCAAGTCCGCGAATTGTTTCTGGAGTATGCGCAGTCCCTCGGCTTCAGCCTCTGTTTTCAGAACTTCGACAAAGAGCTTGCCGGATTGCCAGGGGAGTACGCTCCGCCGGAGGGCCGCCTCTTGCTTGTAGAATGCGAGGGGCAACTTGGGGGCTGCGCCGCGCTGCATAAGTTAGGGCGGGGTGTCTGCGAGATGAAGCGGCTGTACCTGCGTCCGCAGTTTCGCGGCAAAGGCCTGGGACGCGCCCTGGCTGAGCGCATTATCGCCGAAGCCCGGCAAGTCGGCTACCGGCGCATGCGCCTTGACACAGTCGAGCCGGTGATGAAAGATGCGGTCGCGATGTACCGCAAGCTGGGGTTCAAGCAGATCGCTTCCTATTGCGCAAACCCGATCGCCGGTGCGCTCTACATGGAGTTGGAATTGTAAATAGTGAGAGGTTTGTAAACATGAAGACGATATATCTGTTGATCCTTGTCGCATTGTTTGCTACCACCGCCTTGGCGGCCGAAAGCAAATCTGTTTCCTACAAGAGCGGCGATGAGACCGTTCAGGCCGCGCTTTACACGCCTGCGGGCAAGGGACCGTTTCCCGCAATAATCGTTATCCATGAGTACTGGGGTCTGAACGACTGGGTGAAGGAGCAAGCCTCGAAGCTGGCCGAGCAGGGTTACGTGGCTCTCGCGGTTGATCTCTATCGCGGCAAGTTTGCGACCACGCCTGACATGGCTCACGAATTGATGCGTGGAGTCCCGGAAGACCGCGCCAAGCGCGATCTGCACGCGGCTTTTGAATTCCTCCAGTCGCAGCCGAACGTCAAGAAGAACCGCATCGGCGCGATCGGCTGGTGCATGGGCGGCGGCTACGCGCTCGACGTGGCGCTGCAGGAGCCGACGCTCGCGGCCGATGTCATTAACTACGGCCATCTTGCCACCGACCCCGAGGCGCTCAAGAAAATCAACGCTCCCATCCTCGGACTGTTCGGCGGGCAGGATCAGGGCATTACGCCCGACGACGTGCACAAGTTCGAGGCGGCCTTGAAGCAGCTGGGCAAGAAGATCGATGTCAAGATTTACGACGACGCCGGCCACGCCTTCGAGAATCCCAATAATAAGGCTGGTTACCGCGCCGACGATGCCGCCGACGCCTGGAAGCGCACGGTCAGCTTTCTGGCGGAGAACTTGAAAAAATAGCTTGGGGCCGCCTGCCGCCGAAGCGCCGAACCTTGCAGGACGGGTGTGATCATTTCTTGCACACTGTGCAAGGATGGCCGGGGGCCGTCCTGGTCAATCCCGGAATTGCACCGGTTTTGTCATAGCACTAATTTCCACTTGCCAGAAAATGCCGATCTGGTTAATATGTCGCATCCTGCAATGCTCCCCCAGATCAACATCGGCGAGACCATCCGAAACTACCGGCTGCAGAAAGGTATGTCTCAGGGAGACATCGAGAAGCGCACCGGCCTGCTGCGCTGCTACCTTTCGCGGGTAGAGAACGGCCACACCATCCCGTCGCTCGACACGCTGTCGAAGATTGCCGGGGCCATGGAGATTGCGCTGTCGCAGTTCTTCTCCGAATCGGGCCACAGCAACGGATCGAAGGGATTGCCGCAACTCTCCGACGACGAAGTTCGCTTCCTCAGCCAGGTACGCCGCTACGCCACCAATCTGAACGACAGCGACCGCAAGCTGGTGCTGGCCATGGTTAAGAAGATGGCCGCGAATTCCAGCAAATAGCAGTCAGCCATCAGCCATCAGCCGTCAGGAAAGCCAAACCTTCGCCCCTGCATTTTGTGATAGCCCGTCGCGTGGCCTCTGTGGAGCGTTCGGTAAAGGTTTTACTGATGGCTGACGGCTGCCCTTACTTTCGTACCATGACCTCTTGTGACCGCCGGGTACCTCGCCGCCGCGCCGCGTTCTCACTACACTGTTGACTGGAGAGCCCGAGTGACTACTGATGAAGAACTGAACGTGCTCGAGACCCAGCTGCGGCGGCTGAAGATCGAGTACGAGGTTTACTTCAGCAACCCGACCAAAAGGCCGCCCACCGACATCGAGTGGAAAGTGCTCTCGCTACTGCGGAAGTTTTCCGATGGCGGACGCATGAGCTTTTCGCAGCGCTTCCGCTACAACGAAATGGCGCAGCGCTACGCCATCTACAGCGACCTGTGGCGGAAGAAGTCACGCATTCGCGAAGAGGGCTACCGCCGTCCGCAGGACGCGCTGCTTGCCGTACAAGGAGTTCGCCCGGATGTTGAGGAGCACAAGCCCCACCACAATCCCGTCTACGGCCTGAGTCATGCTGCCGTTGCTGCCGCCGCTACCGCGGAGGCTCCGGCCACCTCGCACCCGGTTACCTTGCACAGCGCCGTCGACAAAGCTGAGCGCGAACAGGTGGAGCGCTTGTTCAACGCGCTGGTCGCCGCCAAAAAGAAGGCGGGAGAAAAGATCTCCGGCAACCTCGATTCCTTTTCCACCTTCGTGCAGAAGAAGACCGATGAGATCCGCAAGCAGTACGGCTGCCAGGATGTGGAGTTTTCCGTCGAACTTGCAGGCGGACAGGTCAAGTTGAAGGCTAAGGCGAAGGCGTAGGAGCGAGGGAATTGCACTACTGCGTGCTTGGCGGTATATCTAAGACGCAACGGGGTTAGCCAACCGAGGCCTAGTTCTAAATAGGGCAGCCGCGGATGCAGCATACATCGCTACAGCGAGTGCCTTAAGAATTGGGCTGCCACCGATCATCACCGCGTTCTCCAGGATTCCGCCCAAGACCGCGCCCAATAGATTGATGCCTAACATCTCCGCGGGGCTGTCGAATCGCTTAAAGCTGCTGGAGAACACAAGGCCGGAGAAGAAAACAGGCAGGGCTGCCCATCCGCCTCCAACCAGCAACCTGGAACCCACGCTCATAGCGTTAATCTTCGAATACGGGAACCAGAAATCGGCAATCAAGAGCATCAATAGGATGGCATAGCTGGCAGACGTTGGCACTCTCCGTAATCCAACCAAGACATTTGCCGCCAGGCTCATCACGAGGAAAGCGCCAATGACCACTGTGTTGACGATCCACGTGCCACCAAATAGCAGCGAGAGCTGCGTGACGGCCTTGGTTTCTAATAGTAGGAATCCCGCTCCTAGAAAGAAAAAATGAAGATGCGCGGGATTGTTTTTCCATGCAATAAGGTTGGTTTCTCGCAGCACCATCCATGTCATCAGAAGAAAAAGCCCGGTGGCGACGAGCACGGCGCTCGGAATGGAGCGGTTCGTCAAATAGAGAAAGGGCCAATTGTCGGTTGAGAGGAGCACGCCCTTGCTGGTTCTCGCCTGCAACTCACGGCTAACGTCAACGAGTTGCGGCAGGCTGGTGCTGCGGGCTTGGCCCTCCACCAGCAAGATACCGTTGACCCAATAGCCGGTGAAATAGGCCGTGGGCGGTGCTTCGAATGCGGCCCAGAGGGTAGCGTACAAGCGGTCCGTCGCGAAGTTCCGGCCTGTGGCGAACGAGAGTACCAAGGAACCCTGGTCCGTCAGAACCGCTTTCGCGTCCTCAAAACTCTCTACAGTGTAAACATAGTTGTCGAGACGGAGAGAGGAGAAGCTACTCAACAATGTGGTGGAGTCAAGAAAGGCGAAAACCACCAGGTCATACTTGGTCTTCGTTTTCTTCAGAAAGCTGCGAGCGTCATCGGTGTAGGCGGTTACCCGCGGCGAGTCGTAAGGATGCTCGGGATGGTGCTTGCGTCCGATCTCCAGGATGATCGGGTCAATCTCAACCGCGTCAACGTGCTCTGCGCCGTGGCGCAACGCCCCAGCCACATCGTTGCCGGTTCCAGCCCCCAGGATGAGAACATTTTTCGGGTGAGCTACAAGTGTGTACGGAAGATCGTAGTATGGAACCGCGAAACGGTTTGGTTCGGCCTGGGGGTATCGTTTCACGAACTCCGGCGACAGATCGAGGAGCCACTGATACCAAGAGTGATTTGCCACGAGCGAGTAGGCTGAGGGCTGACTCCAGCCAGCGGGGGGCGGTATCTCAACCAAATCGATTCGATTGTAGGGCGACCAGAACGTATTGGGCTGGGGAAGGGCAACCGCGCCAACAACAATCGCAAATACAAGTACGGTCAAGCGATCGTTGGCAATTAAGGGGACTAATAGGAGAAAGCCCACCGCCAGCCACGACGCAGGCCCAAGGTGTAGAAAAGCGAGGCACGAGAACCCGATCAGTCCAGCCAAACTGCCTGCTAGATTGAGACCGTACCCTCTCAGAGAAGTCACCTGCTTCAAGTAGTAGCCTACGCAGCCCCCGATGACCGTGAAAAAGGCAATGATCAAACCGGAGTAGCCTAAAGCCACAGCGAGAAAACGGGCTTCAAATAGAAGGCGAGTTCCCGATCCCGTGGACGTCCCCAATGAGTATTCCCAGGACACATCTCCGAATGAGAGATGCAACCGCTGAGCGAACCGAGTGGGGACGAACAATAATCCCGTGACCATGGGCAGGGCAGCCCTCATCCGCGGGCTTGGCTTTCCTAGCAGCATCCCTAGACCTATGCCGAAGAAACTGGCGACAAGAGGTAGGTTCTTAAGGTTCGCGAAAATGCGGATTTCGGTTGAGAGGTAGCGAATGATCAGCAGCTCAAAGTAGAGTGCCACCAGACTGGCGAGGAACAAACGCAGTTCGTTGCGCAATCGGACGGGACGGAACGACCCAGCAATATCTTCAGCATTCGAGAAGATGTGGGGCATCGTTAGAAAATGCGGCGGAACTGTTCCGGTGAACTCCCCGTTGGCGCAGTATACTTGCGCGCTTGTTGGACGCGTACGTAGGGCAGAGCTCTAATAGAACGAGATGATAGCATCGTTCGCGTCTGCCGCATGAAAAGTCTATCTCTGTGAAGTACCCACCCGCCGTTTGCTGATAGAATCTTCGGTCGCTCCGCACTCATCCTTCGTATTCGAGGGCCGATCATGTCCCGCAGCACTTCCCGCAAGCGCGCCATTCTCAGCGTCACCGACAAGACCGGTCTCGTTGACTTCGCGCGTCAACTCTCCGGCCTCGGAGTCGAACTCATCTCCACCGGAGGCACGGCCAAGCTGCTGCGCGATTCCGGCATTGCGGTCAAAGACATTTCCGAACTCACCGGCTTCCCTGAAATGCTCGATGGCCGAGTCAAGACGCTGCATCCCAAAGTGCACGGAGGCATCCTGCATCGCCGCGAGAACCCCGCGCATACCGCCGCTGTCGCCGAGCACGGCATCCAGCCGATTGACATGGTGGTGGTCAACCTCTACGCCTTCGAGAAAACCGCCGCGAAACCTGGCGTGGCTTTCGAAGAATTGATCGAGAACATCGACATCGGCGGACCATCCATGATTCGCTCCGCGGCTAAGAATTTTCACGATGTCGCCGTCGTTACTTCCCCTGCCGACTATCCGGCCATTGCCGAGGAACTCGCCCGCACCGGCGGCGCGCTCTCGCTCGAAACCAAGTGGCGGCTGGCACAGAAGGCCTTCGCTGCCACTGCGGCTTATGATTCCGCCATCGCTTCTACGCTTGAACGCATCCCCCCGGACTTTCACCTCCCGGCCGCAAACGAAGCCTTCCCGCAGACTCTGCGTCTGTCATTCCAGAAAACCCTCGGTTTGCGCTACGGCGAGAATCCGCACCAGAAGGCCGCCATGTATTCGGACCGCAGCGGCGTGGGAGTCGCTAATGCGCGCCAACTTCAGGGCAAGGAACTTTCCTACAACAACATCGTGGACCTGCAGGCTGCTTGGGACCTGGCGCAAGAATTCGATTCGAACTTCGATCCAAGCGATGACGCCTTCTGCGCCATTATCAAGCACACGAATCCCGCCGGGGCCGCCACCGGCAAGACTTTAGCCGAGGCCTACAAGCGGGCGCTTGAATGCGATCCTGTGTCGGCGTTCGGCGGCGTGATTGGCGTGAACCGTCCCATCGACGGCGAAGCCGCCGAAGAGATGCACAAGCTTTTTCTCGAAGTGATCGCCGCTCCCGCGTTCGATGAAGCCGCCAAAGCCCGCTTCGCCACCAAGAAAAATCTGCGTTTGGTCGAAGTAAAGGTCGCGCCGCAGAAGTGGACTCTGAAAAGCGTCTCCGGCGGAATCCTCTTGCAAGATAACGATTCACGCCCTCTGCAAGACGTCGACCTCAAAGTTGTCACTCAGCGCGCGCCCACGCCCGAAGAAATCCGCGCGATGCTCTTTGCCTGGAAGGTTTGCAAGCACGTCAAATCCAATGCGATCGTCTACGCGCGCGATGGGCAGACTGTCGGCGTCGGCGCGGGACAAATGAGCCGCGTCGATTCGGCGAGGATCGGCGCTATGAAGGCGCAATTGCCGCTGCGGGGAACGGTCGCCGCTTCCGATGCCTTCTTTCCGTTTCCCGACGGCGTGGAAGAAATCGCGAAGGCAGGAGCGACGGCAATCATCCAACCCGGAGGGTCGCAGCGCGATCCGGAAGTCATCGCAGCCGCAGATCGCCTGGGGCTCGCCATGCTGTTCACCGGAGTGCGGCATTTCCGTCACTGACTCCGCCGCGCAAGTCAAGGGCAAAGTCTTTAACCTCAAAGAACGCAAAGATCGCGCAAAGGACGCGAAGCAAGCCACGCGGGAATTTCGGCTTGGCCTGAGTTTTTCTTGGCGAACTTTTGCGATACCTTTGCGCTGTTTGCGGTTAAGTGCTTTCTTATCCGGCGTTCGGATCCGACGTTCGGAATCTTTCGAGCAACAAATGGTCTTCAATCAACAATTTCCGCTTTACCAAACTTGACAATCGTCACGATCAAGTCCCCGCAGTCCCTGTACTTCCGGGCTGCTCCTCACGTCGCACGAGGCTAAGTGTTTTTCCCCAATCTGCCCCGTGAGGGGTTAGAATTAAAGCACCCTACCCCCGGCGGTTTTGCATCCAAAAGATTATGCTTCCGGGAAGTGCACGAAGCTTTAACGCAGACGTTCTAACAGAGCCAGCAAACAGAGTCAGGTCCGGTAGAATTAATTCCAGCGTTGTCAGGTTGAGCATGAATAGAATTTTTCGCGTCATTTTAGTGTTGTCCATCTTCGCAGCGGCCGCCGCAGGGCAAAAAGCCCCCTCTTCCCCTGCGGGCGCGAAGTCGTCCGCCTCGAACCCGGCCGATTCGAACCCGGCCCAGCCCAAGTCGGCGGCGTCTTCCGCGCGCAAACTGGATCGCTCCGCCGCGTATTACCACTACACGCTCGCGCACATGTACGAAGAGCAGGTCACGGTGTACGGCCGCAGCGAGCTGGCGAATAAAGCGATGGACGAATACCGGCTGGCCATCGAGGCCGATCCATCTTCCGAGTTCCTCACCTCCGGCCTTGCCGAGCTTTACGTGAAGACGGGACGCATCCGCGACGCCGTGCTCCAGGCTCAGGATATTCTCAAGCGCGACCCTAACAATCTGGAGGCGCACAAACTGCTTGGCCGGATTTATCTGCGGTCCCTCGGCGATATGCCGGGCAGCGGCAACGGTTCCGATAACGTGCTCAAGCTGGCCATCGAACAGTACGAACAGATTGTGAAGATCGAGCCCGACAAGTTGGACGACCACCTGCTGCTCGGCCGCCTCTACCGCCTGAATAATGATTTGCAGAAGGCGGAAAACGAACTCAAGATCGCGGTGAAGCTCGATCCCGGCTCGGAAGAAGCCGTCACCACTCTGTCGTTGCTTTACAGCGACGAGGGCGACACCACGCACGCCCTGCAGGTGCTCAGTTCTGTGCCCGATACCGGGCGTTCCGCGAAGCTGTATGCCGCGCTGGGCGCCACCTACGAACAGCGCAAGGATTACAAGAGCGCGATCGACGCCTACAAACGCGCCATCCAACTGGACCGTGACAATCTCGACGCCATCCGCGGCCTGGCGGAAAATCTTTTGAACGACGGACAGATCGACGCCGCCCTCGATCAGTACAAGGTGATCGCCGACGCCAATCCTGAAGATGCGCAGACCTATCTCCGCATCTCCGAGATCTACCGCCGCCAGGGCAAATACGACGAGGCGCTCGAAAGCCTGAAGAAGGCGGAAGCCATGGTCCCCGACGCTCTGGAAGTACCCTACAACGTCGCGGTGGTTTATGAAGCCCAGGCTCGCTACGACGACGCTACAAAAATTCTGCAGGATCTGCTGAAGAAGACCGAGAAGCCCGACAACAGCTACTCTCAGGCCGACCGCAACAATCGCGCCATCTTTATCGAGCGCCTGGGAATGGTCTACCGCGATCAGGAGAACTATCCGGCCGCGGTGGAAGCCTTCCGCAAGTTGATCCCGCTCGGCGACGAGAACGCCCGTACCGGTTTTCAGGACGTAATCGATACCTACCGCGAAGCCAAGAAGTGGCCCGAAGCCACCGCTACCGCTAAAGAGGCGGTACAAAAGCTGCCGGACGACCGCGAGCTGCGCATGGTGCTGGACGCTCAACTTGCCGACACGGGCGATCCTGAGAAGCCTCTCGCCGACGTGCGCTCGCTGCTGAAAGGCACGCCGGAAGACCGCGACGTTTACCTGCGGCTCTCCATCATGTACACGCGCCTGCACCGCTGGAGCGACGCCGAAGAGTCTCTCAACAAGGCGGAAAAGCTTTCCACCAAGGCCGAAGACAGAGAGTACGTCTACTTCCTGCGCGGCTCAACCTACGAGCGCGAAAAGAAATACGACGCGGCCGAGGCCGAGTTCAGGAAAATACTGGCGGCCACCCCGCAGAGCGCCGCCACGCTCAACTATCTCGGTTACATGAATGCTGACCGCGACGTCCGGCTCGAAGAGTCGCTCAACTACATCAAGCAGGCTGTGAGCCTCGAGCCCACCAACGGCGCCTATTTAGACTCTCTGGGCTGGGCTTACTTCAAACTCGGCAAGTACGATCTCGCCGAAGAGAATTTGACCAAAGCTTCCTTGCGCATGGGTTCTGACCCAACCGTCCAGGATCACCTGGGCGATCTGTATCAGAAGACAGGCCGGCTGAAGCTGGCGGCTGCTCACTGGGAACGCGCCATCGAAGAGTGGAATAAAACCATCGGCTCGGAATTGGACGGCGATTTGTTCGCGGCTACGCAGAAGAAACTCGACGCCGCCAAGGTGCGGTTGGCACGGGAAGGCTCGGGGCAGCAGTAGCTGGTACCCAGTATCTAGTACCCAGTACCGAGCAACACGATCCAGCCTTGGCTGCGTGCCCGATGCCGACCTGGTCCTCGAAATCAGTTGGGTCCTAACTGATACGGGACTTAGACTCCCCGTTCTCGGACAGCTTGGACTGGTAGTGACCGATCCCAAGACGCACGTGACGCTGTGGAATCTCACCGAATACGTGCGCGGAGCAATACTGCTGGGAAACCGCGACAAAAACTTCGATCAAGCCATGACCGTGGTCGTGAACCGTCTGAAGATTCTGATGGTTCCAACCGCGGCCACGGCCTCTGCCAAATGGTCGAGCACCGGGTTAAGATGATCCAGTTAGACCGCGATAGGCGCTAAACGTTTCCTATCCCAACTATGAAACTCGGTTTCGTCGGGACGGGCGCAATTACCTCAGCAATGGTGACCGGGCTGAGTTCAGGTGTCGCCGAGCCGTACTCCATCCGGTTGTCCCCGCGCAATCCTGGGATTGCCGCGGACCTTGCCAATCGCTTTCCGCGCGTTTCAATCGCCTCGTCCAACCAGGATGTTCTCGATGACAGCGAAATCGTCGTACTGGCTATCAGACCGCAAATCGCCCGTAACGTGATTTCGGAACTGCGCTTCCGCCCCGACCATTGTGTAATCAGCATCGTGTCCGGCCTGTCATGGCGACTAGTCTCTGACTTGGCCACTCCCGCTGCGAAAGTCACGAGGGCGGTGCCGCTCCCTTCAGTGGCCAACAGACGAGGACCAACGGCAATCTATCCGCCGGACCGGACGGTCGCAGATCTTTTCGCTACGCTCGGCACCGCGTTCGAGGCCGAAGGGGAAGACGAATTCGATGCAATGTGCGCAGCCACAGCGACGATAGCCTCCTATTTTGCATTTGCCGATAGCGTTGTTTCCTGGCTGGTGGGACAAGGCGTTCCGCAGGGCAAAGCTCGCGACTACATGGCACAGATCTTTAGCGGAGCGAACAATACCGCTGTCGACACGCCGGAGCGCAGTTTCCAGTCTTTGGCTGCCGACCATGCAACCGCCGGGGGCATAAACGAGCAGGTTCTCACTCATCTTGCGGAGCGTGGGGTCTTTGAGAGTGTTTCCGAGGGCCTGGACGCAGTTATGCATAGGATCAATTCAGCGTCGCAGAAGTCCTGATTGAATTGACTCGGTACTAGGTACTCGGCACTTAGTGCTGCTAAACTTCGAACATGCTGGCCACCTACGCGGTGCAGGTGGAACATTCCCGCGGACGCCGCTTCCCTGAGCCGCCGCATCCTTATCGCAACGACTTCCAGCGCGACCGCGACCGCGTCATCCACGCCCGCGCGTTCCGCCGTCTGGAAGATAAGACGCAGGTTTTCACGCGCCGCTACTCTGACCATTTCCGCAACCGCCTCACGCACACCATTGAAGTCGCGCAGATTACGCGCACTGTCGCTGGAGCCCTCGGCCTCAACGTAGATCTTGCCGAAGCCCTGGCCCTGGTGCACGATCTCGGCCATCCCCCCTTCGGCCACGCCGGCGAAAAGGCGCTCGACGCTGCTATGCGTGCCCACGGCCTCTTCTTCGACCACAACCTGCACGCCCTGCGCATTGTGGAAGATTTCGAGCAGCGCTATGCCGCCTTTCGCGGCCTCAACCTGACCTTCGAAGTGCGCGAAGGCATCATCAAGCACTCGCGGGACTACGAAGCGGCAAAACATCCCGAACTGGCCGAGTATCTTCTCGACCAGCGTCCTCCGCTCGAAGCCCAACTGATCGACCTGACGGATGAAATCGGCTACAACACCGCCGACCTGGACGACGGATTCGAAGCCCATCTACTGACCCTTGAAGAAATCCGCGCCGGCGTGCCTGTCTTCGAAAGGTTCTTTCGCGAGGTAGAGCGCATCTATCCCAATGGCCCCGACAAGCTGAAATTCAACGAAGCTCTCAAAGGTGTGTTCAACCGTCTGGCCGGCGATCTGATCACCAACACGCAGGAGCGGTTGAAGCAGGCCGGGATCGAAACTCTGGCAGATATCCGTCTGCACAAAGAGCGCCTGGCCGCGTTCAGCCGCGACGTGGAAACGGAGCGCAAGCAAATCAAAGACTTCCTCTACGAGAATCTCTATTACAGCCCCTCGCTGGCAGGAGAAAAAGACGACGCCGAACGCATCGTCAGCGAACTGTTCGACTTCTGGATGGAGAACCCGTCAGCCCTGCCGCATTACTATCAGGAAAAAGCTGGCCAGGAATCCGCGCCTCGCGTGGTTTGCGACTACATTGCCGGCATGACCGATCATTTCATCATCGAACAGTACGAGAAGCACTGCGGCAAAGAGCCTTAAACCACAGGGAACACCGAGCCACACAGGGTAGAACCGAGGGTTACTCTGTGATCCTCTGTGCCCTCAGTGGTGAAGATTCTCTCGCGAGCGCATGACCTCCGCTCTCCCGATACACGCAGTTTTTATATCAGGTTTGCCAAAATTACCCTGCCAGAAGCTATCCGGCTATCCTTAGCGCCCAGAGCAGAGGTACAATGTCTTTAGATATCAAGCACTTAGCGCGTCAACCTTCGAGCCGGGTTTGGCATCCGACCTGTAATACACAGGGTAGGCACCAAGGATTTTGCGGTGCCGATTTGAGATGTTCAGGCGTGCGTTGCGTCAGCGCATGCCGGCAAAGCGGCCACCGCTTGCTTCACGGTCAGTAAGCTTTAGGGGACGCAATCAAAAATCACGCAACACGCCCGTTTTGGCGTGCTGGAGTGGAGCCCCCAAACGCTCCCCCAACTTGGAGGAAGTTTCTTATGAACAGCCGCATTCTCGTTACTTTGCCCCTGGCCGCCATGCTCGCGTTTCCGGCCTTCGCGCAGACTTCGTCTCATCTCCAGGATCAATCCAACCCACCGGCCGCGTCGCAAACAACGACGACCGACACCGCCACCGGCAAGCAGCCTTTGCAGGCGCCTGCCCGCGAAGGTTTCTGGGGCCGGGTGAACCCGTTCGCCCGCAAGAACTATGTGAAGCGGCAGACCGATCCCATCCGCGACCGCGTGAACGAACTCGACGATCTGACCGCCGCCAACGGCAAGGCGATCAAAGACACCGACGCGCGCGCCCAAGCCGGTATTCAGCTGGCTTCGAACAAAGCCAACGAAGCCGATCAGCACGCCATCGATGCCGGCAACAAGGCCACCATGGCGCAGCAGAGCGCGCAGCAGGCCACTACCCGCATCCAGACCGTCGAGACGGTAGTCGGCAACATCGACCAGTACAAGGCCTCGAACCAGACCGAAATCCGCTTCAAGCCCGGCCAGACCATGCTGAGCAAGAACGCCAAGGACGCCCTCGACGAGATGGCGAACAGCGTTCAAGGACAGCGCGGCTACATCATCGAAGTGCAGGGCTTCTCTTCCGGCAAGGGCCAGATTGCAATCCAGAACTCGCAGAAGATGGCCGAGTCGGTGGTGCGCTACATGGTGCTCAACCACGAGATTCCCGTCTACCGCATTTACCTCGTAGGCATGGGCAATGCCCCGGTCGCAGGTGCTGACGCGGATGCGAAGACCAAGCACATCAGCGGCGGCCGCGTGGAAATCAGCCTGCTGAAGAACGATCTGGAGCAGCTCTCCAGCAATTCTTCGGCTCCGCGCCACCGCAGACCACAACAGCAACCGAAGTAGTTAGTCATCAACCAGTTTGGGACCAAGGGCGCCTCGCCCAAGTCCCTCCCCCAGAAAAAGCCCCTCGCGCAAGCGAGGGGCTTTTTCGTGATTAGGAGCGGGACCGTAGGCTTCCTAACGCGCAGAGCGGTAGCAGCAGGCCCTCGGGCTGCGTCAAGAATCACCAGAAAAAGGATAAGAATATCTTATCGCGCATCCCTACCCGTTCCCGCAACTCATGCCCGAAACGCTCGCGGCTTGATCCCGAGATGGTCGAGCTTCGACTGCAGCGTGGTGCGCTTCAAGCCCAGGCGTGCGGCAGCGCCGTCGGGTCCGCCAAGCTGTCCGCGGCAATCCCGCAGGGCGCGAAGAATGCGTTCGCGTTCCTTATCGCGGAGAGTTGATCGTCTGCCGCCATTGCCCTCTTCAACGGCCGGTTCCAATTCCGACAGCGGCGCCTGCAGAACCGAGCCCGGCGTCAGAATCACCGACCGCTCCACGAAATTCTCCAGTTCGCGGATATTGCCCGGCCAATCCCACCGCACCAGCATTTCCATGGTTTTTGAAGGAATGCTGGTGATGGATTTTTTCATCTGCGCCGCAAATTTGCGGACGAAGTACTCAATCAGCGGACCGAATGTCCTCTCGCCGTTCCCGCAACGGCGGTATGAGAATGGGAAACACATTCAGCCGGTAATACAAGTCGCTGCGGAACTCTGCGTCCTTCACACTCTGCAGCAGGTCCCGGTTGGTCGCCGCCAACAGCCGAAAATTGACTTTCAACGTCTGCGTGCCCCCAGCCGTTCGAACTCCAGATCCTGCAGCACCCGCAGCAGCTTGGGCTGCAGGCTCAGCGGAATCTCTCCAATTTCATCCAGAAAAAGCGTGCCCCGGTCGGCCAGTTCCAGGCGGCCAAGTTTTCGGGCAACCGCTCCGGTAAAGGCTCCTTTCTCGTGACCAAACAACTCGCTTTCCAGCAGGCCGGAGGGGATGGCCGCACAGTTCAGCTTGATAAAACTATTGCCATCCCGCTTGCTCATGCGGTGCAGCGCGCGCGCCACCAACTCCTTCCCGGTGCCGGTTTCGCCCAGCAGCAGCACGGTAGCGTCGCTGGGAGCGACCTTGGCTACCTTTGCCATCACCTCTTTCAAGGCGCTGCTGCGTCCGATAATCTCCCCAAACCCCAATTCGGTGTCGATGGCTTCTTCCAGATACAGCTTTTCTTCCGATAGCTTCTCCTTGGCCAGCCGAAGTTCTTCCGTCACTTCTTGCAGTTGCGCAACGTTTTCGCGCAGGGCTTCCTCCGCCTTCTGCCGCGCCTTCCTCCAACTTTACCTTCTCCGTGATGTCCCGCTGGATGCCCCAGGTGCGCACCAGCATTCCATTCTCCACCGTGCCGATCATGCTGTTGAGAGAAGACCTTGGGATTGCCGTGAATATCCACTTCGTGCGACTCCCGGTCCAACACCCGAAAGCCCGAGCGGATGAACTCCCGAGTAAGCTCGATGTTGCGCGGATCGTCCGGCACCACCATCTCCGTCAAACGCTTGCCCACAAGTTCCTCGTCCAGACGCAAAACCGTACATCGCCGCCATGGCGTCGTTGCATTCCGCCATATAGTGGTCATAGAGGATGCGATGAATCAGTTCGTCCTCCGGAAGGTCGACGGGAACGGGCGCGTCCAGGTCCTCCCGGAAGATGCCCTCTGAACTTTGAGAGACGAACATGCGGTAATTCTCTTCACTGCGCCGCAAGGCTTCTTCTGCCTGCTTGCGCTTCGTAATGTCGTTTCCAAACGAGATCGTGGCTACAAACGTGCCGTTAACCTCCACCCGACTGTTCCGCCACGCGATGTAGCGCTCTTCACCCGTCTTGGTGATAATCGGGTTCTCAAAAGTCTGGCCTGCGGTCCCGGCCACAAGCCGGTCAAACTCTTCCCACACATGAGGGAATCGATCCCTGGGCACCAGAATCGACCAATTCTTGCCCTTTAGCTCCGAGAATGTGTAGCCGGTGATTTCTTCTGCTGCCTTATTAAGCAGAGTGACGTTTCCCCCAGTGTCCAGACCCAGGACGATTACGTTGGCAGTCCGAATCAGGTTCTCGGAAAACTCCTTGGCATCTCGCAGCTCTTCGTCCGCCCGCTTGCACTCGGTGACGTCGCGGCAGGTACCCACTAGGCGAATTGGCCGGCTCTGTTCGTCGTGAAAAACCCTCCATTGCTCCTCCAGGACTTTGACGCGGCCGTCTGCCATGACAATCCGATATTCGACATTAGAAGGTGCACCCTTGTCGAGCGAACCCTGAAAGGAGGCGTCCACTTTCGCGCGATCCTCCGGATGGATAAATTCCACGAAGTCCGGACGCCTGGGGTGAAAATGGGATGGATCGGTCTCAAAAATTCGGTGTGTCTGCTCGGACCAGGTAATCTCAAGGCTTGGCAACTCGGCTTCCCAACTGCCCACTTTTGCCACGGCTTGAGCCTCGATCAGGCGGGAACGTTCTGCCTCCAATTGGGTTGCGATCTTGTGCTGGCGTTGCTCACTAGTTCGGAGCGCCTCCTCCGCCTGCTTGCGCTGGGTGACGTCCTGCAAGATGCAGGCGATGCGATCGGTGCCGTGGCGCCCTTCGATCGGGAAGTACTTCGCCAGCACGTCTCTCTCCCCCAGCTTAGGATAGTCGAACCTCAATTCGTATTGGACTACTTTGCCCTGGAAGCATTCGTCCATCTTTTGCTTGACGACCGTCTCAAAGACCGCCGTGCCGATCACTTCCGCGACCCGATGACCGATGACCTGCCCTCTTTCCAATCCCCGATAGTTCAGAAACGTGCGATTGGCGATCACGTAGCGGTACTCGCGGTCCACCACCATGATCTCTTCCTCTAAACTTTCTACTACTCTTTCGTATTCCCGCAGCTTTTCCTCTGTCCACTTGCGTTCGGTGATGTCTTGGACCATGGCCTCACTGGCCTGGCGCGCCAGCTTTTCCGCGCGCTTTAGTTCAGTAACGTCATGGGCGACGCCTCGTACGACCGGCGATTCCACGCCTTCCGTGCGCAGCGTGTTGTGATATTCCCAGATGCGCCGCTCTCCCGACCGCGTCATCACCGTCAGCAAGCCGCGAGCCGCGCCCACCCGCTCGATCTGCTCCAGGTAGGCATCAAACTGATCGCGGAACTCCGGAGCGATTAACTCCCGCATCGGAATCTGCAGAATTTCTTCCACGCTATATCCCAGAAGCCGTGCGGGGGTGGGATTTACCGAAAGCAGCCGCCCTGCCAGATCGTGAACGCACAACAGATCATGGCTGTGCTCGACCAGATCCTGATACCAGTCTTCGTTTTCGTGGAGAGCCCGCCGGATGGGTTCCAACTCGGCGAGCTTTACTTCAACAACGCGACGTTTCTCTGGCCCAGGGTGCAAATGCATGGCTACTCCCTGCGGACTGGTAAAGTGATTTGTCCGCCTGGATCCCGCGTCCTGCGCTGTTCTTCCAGACGAATGGAAGGCACGGCAAGCGGCCAGGGACGCGGTCCAGACTCAATTGCGGCGAAGTCTACCAGAAGTCCGCTCTGTGCGCCAGCGAACATACCAATGGCTGTCGGTAGCACATGATATGTCCGGTTGAGATAGCAAGTGATATGTCCGCTTTGCGGGCGGTGAGGATAGGAGACCATGCGGAGCATGGAAGCTTATCCGAGGGCCGCGATGGAGCGGGCGATGAAAGTACAAGATGTGATGTTGCAGGCGATGGCGAAAAAGATCACCTGGTGGCAGGCGGCGGAGATTCTGGGCATCAGCGACCGGCACATGCGGCGGTGGCGGGAGCGCTACGTCGAACAGGGCTACAACGGATTGCTGGACCGGCGGCGGGGCAAGCCCTCGCGTCGGCGGGTGCCGGTGGCGACGGTGGAAAAGGTGTTCGCCCTGTACCGGGACAAGTATTTTGATCTGAACGTGCAACACTTTCACGAGAAGTTGCAAGCCGAGCATGGGATCAAACTGAGTTACACCTGGGTCAAGCAGGCGCTGCAGGGAGCGGGCCTGGTGGCGCGCGGACGCAAGCGCGGGGCGCATCGCAAGCGGCGGGAGCGGCAGCCGTTGCCGGGGATGCTGTTGCATATCGACGGCAGCCGCCACCAGTGGTTTCAGGACGAACGCTGGTACGACCTGATCGTGATTCTGGACGACGCCACGAGCGAGATTTACTACGCGCAGCTGGTGGAGGAGGAATCGACGGTGACAGTGATGGCGGGATTGAAAGAAGTGATCGAGCGCAAAGGCTTGTTCTGCGCGCTGTACAGCGATCGGGGGAGCCATTTCTGGTTGACGCCGAAGGTGGGCGGCAAGGTGGACTCCCATCGCCGCACGCAAGTAGGGCGGGCGTTGCACGAGTTGGGAGTGCAGATGATCCCGGCCTATTCGCCGGAAGCGCGTGGGCGCAGTGAGCGCAACTTCTCGACCTGGCAGGGCCGCTTGCCGCAGGAGTTGCGGCTGCGCCAGCTTCGCACGCTGGAGGCGGCGAACCGGTTTCTGCGGCAAGACTATATCGCCGAGTTTAACCGCCGTTTTCAGGTCGCGCCCAGGCAGCAGGGCCATGCTTTTGTGCCCTGCCGGAGTCGTGACCTGGAACGGATTTTCTCGCTGCAGTTTGAACGCAGTGTGAACCGCGACAATACGGTGAGCTTTCAGAATCTGAGCTTGCAGATCGAACGGGTGCGCTGGCGGGCGACCTTGGCGGGTTGCCAGGTGGTGGTGCACCAACACCTGAATGGAACCTTGAGTCTCACCCACGGACCGCACTGCCTGGGTCGCTATGACAGCGGCGGAATGCCCCTGCCGGCCAAAGCTTCTACAGAGACGAGCAGGGGAAGGGGAACTGCCCCCTTCCCCTGCAACCCCATCCCCCAAATCAACCCAACCCAAACGGCGAGGGTACAACTTTGAAACCGGACATTTCACTTGCTACAAAAAGCGGACATTTTAACTTGCTACCGACACCGAACATACCAATGGCGGGTGGAGAATGCCCGTTTAGGGACAACCGCTCTCATGCTCGATGAAGTCACCTACTCTGGTCGCAACCAATGCGTCCGATCAGGATTACGTTTCCAGCATCTCCCTGGAAGGCGCAAGCCTCCTCATTTTTCTCGCTGTAGTTTTGCTGTTGGCGCTCTACAAATCCCGCCGCAATCAAGCCTGAAGGCGCATTCCCCCGTTTGACCCTGCACTTCGCGCTCAACTAGACTCGCTTCTGGTGGAATTTTTTATGAAACGAATCGCTTATCTGTTGCTGTTTTCGTTTGCTTTCATGCTTACCGCCTTTGCCGGCACAGCCATTGCCGACGATGACAAAGACCACCATCACCACGAAGCCCTGACCGCGACGCAACTGGGCACGGTCAACTTCCCGGTTTCCTGCGCTACCGATGTGCAGAAGCCCTTCGAGCGCGGCGTCGCCCTGCTCCACTCCTTCTGGTACGAAGAGGCGGAAAAACAATTCCAGCAGATTGCCGCCGACGATCCGCACTGCGCTATGGCGCATTGGGGCGTAGCCATCAGCCTGTGGCATCAGCTCTGGAACCAACCGGATGCCAAGGTAATCGAGCACGGCCTCGACGAAGTTCACCAGGCAAAGACCACCGACGGCCCTGCCACTCCGCGGGAGAAGGCCTATATCGCTGCCATCGCAGCCTTCTATGGCGACTCCAAGAAACTCAAGCACGAGGCTCGCGCCAAGGCGTACTCCGACGCGATGAAAAAGGTCTACAAGACCTATCCCAACGATCACGAAGCCGCCGCCTTCTACGCGCTCTCGCTGCTCGCTTCCGAACCGCACGACGATGCAACCTTCGCCAACCGCAAACAAGCCGCCGCGATCCTGGAAAAACTCTTCACCATCGAGCCCGACCATCCCGGCGTAGCGCACTACCTGATCCACAGCTACGACAAACCGCAACTCGCGCAACTCGGCCTGCCCGCCGCCCGCCGTTACGCGCAGATTGCTCCCGCCTCTCCGCACGCCCTGCACATGCCCTCGCACATCTTCGCCCGCGTCGGCCTCTGGCAGGATGACATCAACTCCAACCTCGCCTCCATCGCTGCCACGCGCAAAACCGCCGCCCTGCACATGGGCGGCGAGGGCCACCAGTTCCATGCCATGGATTTTCTCTTCTACGCCTACATGCAAAGCGGACGCGACGCCGACGCCAAAGCGCTGATCGAGGAGATCCGCGCCATGCCCAACAAGCACGACGATATGTATGGAAAAGGGTACGATCCGCACGCCGCGGCCTTGGCGCACCTGAGCGCGCTGTATCCGATCGAGATGCACGACTGGCAAAGCGCCGCGGCGCTGCCTCCCACCGAGGTTGCTGGCACCGCGGAAAATTCAGTGATCTACTGGGCACGCGCCATCGGCTCAGCGCATCTGCGCAAGCCGGAAGACGTCCGCAAAGATTTGGCCGCGATTGAGAGTATTCACAAAAAGCTGGTCGCCGAGAAATCAGAGTTTGCCGACGCCGTCGAAGATGATCGCAAAGAGGCTCAAGCCTGGCTTGCATTCGCCGAGGGCAAGGATGACGACGCCGTCGAAGCCATGCGTCCAATCGCCGACAAGGAGGATTCGCTAGGCGAAGAGCCCGAGGGGATCCCGGCGCGAGAAATGATCGCCGACATGCTGCTCGAAGCCAAGCGTTCGCAGCTGGCGCTGGCCGAATATCAGACCGACCTGAAGCTGCACCCCAACCGCTTCGACGGACTCTACGGCGCAGCCCGCGCCGCCGAAGCCGCCGGCAAACAAACCGACGCCACCGAATACTACGCGCTGCTATTGAAGATCTGCGACGGATCAAACTCCACGCGGCCAGAGTTGAGCCGCGCCAGGCAGTTGGTGGCGCAGAAGTAGCCTGCTGTAGCAAGAGGTCTCCATGAACCAGATTAAAAAGGTTCTGGCGTCCATATCCTTGTCGGCTGAGGATTAACGTGCAGATCGACCTTCACGGCTATCACCCCGCGGAAATCGTCTGGAACGGTGTACTGGCGAAGCTCTTGCAGCAAGTCTGGGAAATGGGAGACGATAGATTAACGCTTATCCATGGGCATGGCCGCAATCGCGGTATCACTCCGGGTTTCGTCAACACCAACACCGGTTTCTTCGGGCTCCATATAAGAAGAGCCTTGCGTCACGATAAAAACCTGCGCCGTTGGATTTACTACACTACTTTTGACTGCAGCGACCCGGGTCTCACCACTGTGTTCTTGAAGCCCAACCGTTCTCCAGTTCGCACCGCGTTGGATTCTAACTTGTTCCCGAAATAGCAAACGGGCCGATTCGCTCTCAACGGGGGCGAAAATATGTCATCTTCGCGATCAGCGCCGCCATCATCCCCAGCACCCCCAGCAGCGCGTTGTACTCCCGATGCTTCAAATACAACTCCAAAGAGAATCCCGCCGAACCTTCACTGCTTGCGCCGGGATGCGGCGTGAATCGCGGCAACATCCTCGGCACCCGCCGCGCATACTCCTCAAACTCAGGAAACCTCCGCCGCAGAAAAGCCTCCTCATCACGAATCACCGGCAGATACACAACAACAAACATTGCGACCAGCACCACGCCCACCCACCAGCTCCGCGCCGCCACAGCAAATCCCAACCCCATTACCAGCGATCCCAAGTAAAGCGGATTGCGCGTATAACCATAAGGGCCGGAAGTCGCCAGCGACTCGTTCTTGCGCACATACCCCGAAGCCAGCGCGCGAATCAGAAGCCCCGGCACAACCACAATCGCGCCCGCCATCAACGACCGCCACGAAGGCCGCGCCAGCCAGAAATAAAACACAGCAAAAAGAAATCCCAGCGGCACGCGAACGCGCCGCGCAACTTGTGACCACTCAGCCATGCGGTGAAACCTCGACCTCAGACTCGCTTTGAAAGGGCGCGGCTTCAGCCGCGACGTAGAGGCCAGAAGAAAAATTGCGGGCTTTAGCCCCCGAGGGCACCCGCCAACAGCTTGTGAGCGGCCGCCACCACCGCCTCACTCCTGATCCCCAACATCCCCTCGTCCGCCTCCGCCCGCCGCCCATGCGAAGTAACGCTCTCCGCATTACGCAGGACAATGCTGCGCGTCCCATAAGGCCCGTTGCGGGCCGGGTCTGTAGGCCCATAAATCCCAACCACCGGAACCCGCAACGCAGCGGCGAGATGAAGCGGCCCCGTGTCGCCGCCAACAAACAGCCGCGCCCGCCGCGTCAACTCTATCAATTCCGTGATCGTACCCCTCATTTTCTTAGCCGCTCCCGCGCCGGCCGCCTCCGCCGCGCGCACCAACTCCTCTTCGCCCGGACCATAATTGAGAATCGAAGCAATCCCATGATCCGCCAGCCCGCGCGCCACTTCACCATAGCGCTCCGCCGGCCATCGCTTCGCTCCCCAGCCCGCGCCCGGATTCAGAATCGCAAAATCGCCGATGCCGTATTCCGCAAGCCGCTGCCCTATAAGTTTCTCCGCCTGCGGATCGTGAGGAAGGTCACGAGAAACATCCGGCGGCGACATTTCTCTGCGATGCGCAACCAGCGCCTGCGCCACTGAAAGATTCTGCTCGACGACGTGACAACCATGCGCAATGACTTTCCGCGTGTACCACAAACTCGCGGGCGACTCCCATGGCTCCGCCGCGCCGTACACTGCTCGCGCTCCTGACCACCGCGCCAGCATCGCCGACCGCATCGCCCCCTGCAAGTCCACAGCGGCGTCGTAATGCGCATCCCGCACGTCGTTCCAAACCGTAGCCACGCGCTGCAAGGTCGAAACCGAAAACGCAGATTTCCTCCAGGCCTTCAGGTTCACAACGTGAACTTCATCCACCAGCGGCCGCAGCAGAGACCGCGCACCCCGCCGCGGCGACCCCGGCGCACTAAGCAGTTCAGCCCAGCGCTCTTCAATCAGCCAGCCGATGAATGCCTGCGGAAATGCCGCTCGCAGCGCATGCGCCGCAGGCAGCGTATGGATCACGTCCCCCATGGCGCCCAGCCTCACGATCAGCAGCCGCTCGATTTTTCCTTTGGAGGTATCAAGACGAGCCGCCTCGAAATTCACAGCCGCCTCAGCCGCGAGCGAAGAATCTCACTGGTGGAATGATCCTTGGAGTCTCCAACAATGGCGACGCGCCCGCCATATTCCGCCACCGCATCCCGCTCCGGAACGGAATCAAGCGTATAGTCAGTGCCCTTCGCCTGTATATCCGGACGAATCTCGCGAATGAGCGCGCGCACATCGAGTTCAGGAAAAATCACAACCGCATCCACATCGGCGAGCGCCGCAACAATTTCGGCGCGCTCCTCCGCCGGCATAACCGGCCGCCCCTCGCCCTTCAGCGCGCGCACCGATTTATCCGAATTTATGGCCACCACAAGCTTTCCGCCCAGCGCCTTCGCGCCGCGCAGGTAGCGCACGTGGCCCACATGCAGCAAATCAAAATTGCCATTGCCCAAAACTATGCGCTCCCCGGCGCACCGCCACTGCTCCACGAGTGCATGAAGTTCGGGGCGTCCGAGAATCTTGTCGTTCTTCATCTTTATCTGTTGCAAATCAGTGCGCCCGGGTCGAAGGCGGAGCCTGCTCGATCGCACGCAACAGCTCTTCCTGTGAAACGGTAGCCGTGCCGCGCTTCATGACGACAATTCCGCCCGCATAGTTCGCCAGTTGTGCCGCCTCTTCCGCGGTCGCCCCGGCGGCCAAAGCCGCGCTGAACGCCGCAATCACGGTATCGCCCGCGCCGGTCACGTCGGCAACTTCGTCCGACCCAAAAATCGGGATGTCCACCGGCGCATGCCCTTGATCGAAAGCAACCATGCCGTCGCGGCCCCGCGTAATCAGGAGCGACTGCAGCTTCATCCGTTCCATCACTTGTTTGCCCGCTTGCGTCAGTTGTCCCCAGTCCTGTCCGATGCGAACGCCCAGCGCTGCTTCCACCTCAGGCTCGTTTGGAGTCGCTGCCGTGACGCCGGAATACTCCAGCAGCCGGTAACGCGAATCAAGGATCAAAGGCACCATCACTACTCTGCGCCGCCCGGCCTGCCGCAACGCATTCACGATCGCCGGACTCGCCGATCCATAGCCGTAATCGGAAACCAGCAGCGCATCCGACGCGCGCAGATACTCTCGCGCCGCCAGAAACAACTCGCGAGTGAGATGCTGGTTCGGGGGATTCTCCGGCTCCCGGTCCACGCGCACCACCTGCTGCCGCGAATTGTGCGTCATGCCCGCGAGAATGCGCGTCTTCGTGACCGTCGTGTAACTCTTGTCTTTCAGCACTCCGCTGACGGGAATGTGCTTGTGGCGAAAAAACTTCAGCAGCAAACGTCCCGGCTCATCGTCACCGATGGCACCAACCGGCAGCACGTTCACTCCCAACTCCGCCAGATTGTTGACCGCATTGGCCCCGCCTCCCGGCACGACGGTGCGTTCGCGATGCTTCAGGATCAGCACCGGAGCCTCGCGCGACACCCGCGAGATCTCTCCAAACACGAATTCATCGGCGACCAGATCCCCCAGCACTGTAATGGTGACCTTGGCGAATGCTTCAACAATCTTCCGTAGCCGCTCACCTTCCTTCAAATGCTTCGTCATCGGATTTATCGCGCAGCGAAAAGTGGTCAGTGATCAGTGATCAGTGCTCAGCAAGTTCCCACGGGTTTTTTACTGACCACTGATCACTGATCACTGACCACTTTCTTCTCGCATTTTCTCACGAGCGCCGCCGCCTCTCCTCGATCATCCGCAGCATGGTATCCACAACGTTAGCCGCATCGGCAAGTTCCATCTTGACTGGGACCACCGCCAGCGGCGCGAGCGCATTCAGATAGCCTCCCAGGTTCACTGCATCTTTCTCCGTGGTAACGAAGCCGCCCGCCTCACTGCGCTGCTGTAGTTCCAGCAAGTCGCGAACATCTTTTTCGGTATACAAGTGATGATCGCGGAAGAAAGCCTCGGCGACGGGATCGATGCCCGCCGCCCGCAACTGCAACAGAAAATTCTGCGGCCGCGCAATCCCGCAGAACGCAACCGGCCGGCCCGGAACATTCTCCGCAATAATCGCCCGCCGCACCCGCCAGATCGTCTTGCCGGTGAGCGGAAACGACTCAGGTGTTGCGCCGCTCGTCAGCGCCACAGCATCCGCTCGTTGCAAGGTACGCAAAGGCTCCCGCAACCGCCCCGCCGGAAGCAAGCGATCGCGCGCGTCCTCCGGAGTCACGAGCACAATGTCGAAATCGCGAGCTAACCGGCGATGTTGAAACCCATCATCCAGCAAATGAACCTGCGCCCCGAATCGCGACTCCGCGAAGCGCCCCGCTTCATAACGATCTTCCCCAACCACCACCGGCGCCTGCAATCGCCGTGCGATCAGCAGAGGCTCGTCGCCAAAATCCCGCGGCAGCCCGCCGGGGTCCACCAGCAGCACTCCGCGAGTCGCGCGCCCGTAGCCGCGCGAAAGCACGTCGAAGCGAACTCCACGCGCCTTCAACAACTCCCCCAGCAAAATCACGAAAGGAGTCTTTCCCGAGCCTCCCGTCGAAATATTTCCCACGCTGATAACCGGTCCTTGCAGCCGCCGCGGACGCATCCATCCCCGGTCGTAGAGCGCGCTGCGCGCCCTAACGACACCGCCGTAGATGCCTGGCAAGGGATTCAAGTTCATGGCTGCGCCAGCAACGTTTGCAGTTCGTCGGCAGTCCGCGCCGTAGCTCCAATCTGCGATCGCATGGTTTCGGCGGCGCGCCGTCCCAGCGCGATTCGCTCCGCGTCGTTCCCCAACAACTCCAGCAACACCAGCGGCAACTCCGCCGGACCCACGATCCTCACCGCGTCTCGGCTCCGAAACAAGCTCACGACGTCGCGGAAATTCTCGGTGTGATTCCCCACCACGGTAGCCACGCCATGCTGTGCCGGCTCAATAATGTTATGTCCGCCGTGTGCCACCAGGCTTCCGCCTACAAAGGCAACGTCAGCAAGGGCATACAGCGCGGCTAACTCGCCAATCGTATCCAGCAGAAAGACTCCCGCACTCAAAGCCTCGCCCTTCCACGCAGATCGCCGCCAGAAGCGAATCGACATGCGCTCCAGCAGCGCGCCCACCGCGGGAAACCGCTCCGGCCGCCGCGGCGCAAGAATCATCACCGCCCGCGGATGCTGCACCAGCAAGTTCTCAAACGCCTTCAGCAGCAGCGGCTCTTCTCCATCCACAGTGCTGCCGCAAACCAGCACCGGGCCAGCCGCGCTCGTGGCAATCGATTTTCGCAAGCTCGCTACAATTTCAGGCGGAGCCGGCGCCGGGATGTCGAACTTCAGATTTCCGCTAACCCGCACCCGCTCCGGCCCGGCGCCGATATCTCGCAACCGCGCGGCGTCTTCCGGCGCCTGCGCCAGAAACAGATCGACATTCGCCAGCAACCGTCGCAGCAATCCGCGGAACCGCCGGTACCTCGGCCACGACCGGTCCGAGATGCGGGCATTTACCACCGCAATCCGCGCCCCGCTGGCATGCGCCAGCCGCAAAAAGTTAGGCCAGAACTCGGTTTCCGCAATCACCACCAGCCGCGGCCGCAGCGCCCGCATATAAGGACGGATCGCAAACGCGAAATCCATGGGGAAGTAAAACACATTCGCCTCGCCAAAGCGTTGGCGGGCGAGCGCCTGTCCTGTGTCGGTGGTTGTGGAAATAAAAATCCTGTCCTGCGGGAAACGGCGCCGCAGTTCTTCCAGCAATCCCGCAACCGCCAACACCTCCCCCACGGAAACTGCGTGCACCCAGATTGCCGGTTCTCCTCTCCCCGGCAATTGAAGCCGCGAAGGCACGCGCCCCAGCCTCTCTGCCAGGCCTCTGCGGTATTTGTCGTGGCGCGCCATCTGGAATAGCCAGTAAGGCAGGCTCGCCAACATCCCTACCGCCAGCGCAATGCTGTAGAGAAAGCTATAGAGAGAGGAGATCAAGTCCAGCCATTCTAAACAATCTCCCGCCCCGGAGGTCTTGAGAGCCGAATCTTGAGGACAGAGCAAGAGGACAGGGCGACCGGCTGGAGCAGGCCCTCCAGGCCTGCGTTAAAAGTCGGATACTCGCATCGGGCATTAGCCCCCGAGGGACCTCATGCAAAAAACATTCTCAAAACCAGTTCTATAATCAAGACTATGCAACCGCACCGTGTGCTCTCCCGCGCCGCGCTTATCCTGTGCGCAATCGCTGCCTTCGCCGCCAAAGATTTTGTAAGACCCGCAGCTCACCCCGCCAACACCTATCCCGCGCACGACGACCATACCGACGAGAAAGTCGCCTTCGCCGCCGACCCCTACGATACGCCCGACAAAGCGAAGATATTCTCCGTGAACTTTCACGAACACGGATTCCTGCCCGTCTTCTTCGTAGTGACCAACGATGGCAACCAGCCCATCTCCATCGCCAACATCGACGTGAAACTCATCACCGCCAACCACTCCAAACTCTCTCCCGCTTCGCCCGATGACATCTACCGCCGCATCACCAATCCCCGCACCAATACCAACGCGCCCTTGCCATTTCCTATCCCGCAAAAAAAGGTGAAAGGCACGCTCAGCGAAAAAGAACGCAACGAAATCGAATCCTCGCAATTCGCGGCGAAAGCCGTTGAGCCTCACAACACGCAATCTGGATTCCTTTTCTTCGATGTGGAAGACATCACCGCGCCCCTCGCCGGAGCCCACATTGACGTCACCGGCGTTACCGATGCCAAAGGCACCGAGCTGATGTATTTCGAACTTCCGCTCGACAAATACCTGAGCCCACCGCAAAAGAAAAACTGACGAATGACTGACTTTGCGGAGATGCTCATCTGGGGACAGCCGCCCTCGGCTGTCCAATCGAGCGAAGCTCGATGCCCCTTCCATCACCGCCCCAAATCGAGACACCGCCGCAGCAACACTTGGTTTGACAAGCGCCGGTTCGCGGCGGCATCATGCGGCGACGGCAAGGAGAAGACCATGCGTCATCCGAAAAGTTGGATTTTCTGGCCCGCCGCCCTGCCCGCTCTCGTGCTGTTGTTGCTGGGCGCGGCTCACGCATCCGCGTCAAAACCCGCGCAGGATCAGCTAAGCACGTTGTTACTGGGCAAGGACGTAAGAGCTCTGGTGGATCTGCCCGCCTACAAGGATGGCGTGGACGTCTATTACCTGCCTCTGTCGAACAGGCGAACCGACGATCGCGGCGTCGATCTGGCCGAGATGACCAAGTGGCTCAAGGCCAAGGGAGTCGGAGTCGAGCGCGACGAATGGGTCACCATCACCAACGTCAAGATCGACAGCGACAAAATCGAGATCCATCTGGAAGGCGGCGGCGAAGGCCGGCGCGGCAGCAATCACGCCAACAAAGTAGGCGCGTCCTACAAGCGCGCCGGAGGCTCGCGGCTCAATTTGAAGTATCAGAAAGATCTCACCGACACCGATATCGCCCCCGAAAACATCCTCAGGTTCATGTCGCGGCTGCTGGACGTGAGCCGCATCGAGCAAAAGCTCTCCGAAAAGGACATGCCTCCGGAACTTCGCGACGCCATCGAAGCCCGCACCGTGGTCGAAAACATGACCTACGAAATGGTGCTGATGAGCTTCGGCGATCCCGATCAAAAAAAGGTCGATGACGTCGATGCCACCAATCTGAAAGAAACCTGGTTCTACCTGAAGAGCGGCCACCGCTGGGTAATCCACTTCGAAAACGGCAGAGTAACCAAAACCCAGGTCTTCTGACGCGGTCAGCATTCCAAGCCAGGGATTCAACTCTACGGACCCTGTCATCCAGAAGCGCCAGCGAGTTTCCCACGTTGTCATCCCGACCGGAGCCGGAGCGCCAGCGACGGCGGAGCGGAGGGACCGGCTTTTCGCTGGCGCAACCCGCACTCATCGCGGCTTTCACTTGCCAGCCCTGGAATGGCGCGCGGGCCGCGTTGACTTGTCCCCTCCCCCAACCTAAGATGTCCATTCAGTAAAGGCAATCTTCGCGGGATTCCGCGTGAAATGACGGATTCCTCCTCACTCGTCGGACAAACCTTCTCTCACTACCGCGTCCTCGAGATGCTCGGCGGCGGCGGCATGGGAGTCGTCTACAAGGCTCAGGACACACGCCTCGATCGCTTCGTCGCTCTAAAATTTCTTCCCGACGACCTCGCCAAAGATCCCCAATCCCTCAGCCGCTTTCGCCGCGAAGCCAAGGCCGCCTCCGCTCTCAACCATCCCAACATCTGTACCATCCACGACATCGGCGAAGAAAACGGCCGAGTCTTCATCGCCATGGAGTGCCTCGAAGGCCAGACTCTGAAGCACCTCATCGCTGGCCGTCCCATGGAACTCGATCGCCTGCTCGACCTTGCCATCGAAATTTCCGACGCACTCGATGCCGCCCATGCCGAAGGCATCGTTCACCGCGACATCAAGCCCGCCAACCTCTTCGTCACCAAGCGCGGTCACGCCAAAATCCTCGATTTCGGCCTCGCCAAGGTCACGCACCCTCGCGCGCAAGCCGCACCCTCCGCCGCGACGCTCGCCACTCTCGGCGTCGATTCCGAACATCTCACCAGCCCCGGCTCGGCTCTCGGCACCATGGCTTTCATGTCTCCCGAACAGGTGCGCGGCAAGGAACTCGACGCCCGCTCCGATCTGTTCTCCTTCGGCGCCGTGCTCTACGAAATGGCCACCGGATCGCTGCCCTTCCGTGGTGAAACCTCCGGAGTAGTCTTCGACGCCATTCTCAACCGTTCGCCCCTGCCGCCGGCACGCCTACATCCCGAGATCCCCGCCGAACTCGAACGCATCATCGGTAAAGCTCTCGAAAAAGATCTCGATCTGCGCTACCAGAACGCCACCGAACTTCGCGCCGATCTCAAGCGCCTGCGCCGCGACGCCGGCTCCGGACGCGCCTCTTCCGATGCTGCAACTCCGGCAGCCTCTTCGTATTCCGGGTTTTACGCGCCAGGCTCTGCTCCATCAACTTCAGCTCCATCAAGTTCGGCAACTCCTCCGCCCGCAGCTCATCCCTCCAACAGTTCCGTCATAGCCGCAGCCGCCTCCCGCAACAAAGGAAAAGTTTTGTCTGTCGCCGCGTTGCTTCTAATCCTCGTGCTCGCCGCGGCCTACGGGGTGTATCACTTTTTCAGCCGCCGCACCCCCGAAGGCCCTACCAAGGTCGCGAAGGTCAGTTCATGGAACAGGTCCATGAACTACGCTGCAATCTCGCCCGATGGCCGTACCATCGCTTTCACTTCTCCCGTGGAAGGCTACGACCAAGTCTTCATCATGCTAGCCTCCGGTGGCGACCCTCTTCAGCTCACCCGCGACGAAGGCAACAAGAGTATTCTCAGCTTCTCCGCGGACGGCACAAACATCTACTTCGGCCAGACTCTCGGTGCCCCGGAGATCCGGGTCATTCCAACTCTGGGCGGCACGGCGCAGCGCCTCAGGGCAGGCGCGGCCCTCACGCCTTCAGCCGATGGCCAGTCATTATTCATCCTCACTCCCCAAGGGCGCATTGTTCGGACGTCAAAGTCCGGAACCGGGCAGGACGAAGTCGTCTATGAAACTCCGCTCACCAGCACGGCCGGGTCGAGCACTCTCCGTATGGGGCTCCTCGTGAGCATGAAGTCGTATCCCGACGGCAAGAGCCTGCTCATCACTTCGCAGTCGGGCACCGGCTCCGCTACGTTCCATCGCCTTGATCTGTCCTCTCACGCGATTGAGAATCTCCCCGACCTGCCCGACACTTCGATCTTTAACTCTTGGGCGGTGCCCGGAAAGAGCCTCTACGTCAGCCACACCCTCAACAGCATCACCAATCTCTGGGAGTACTTCCTCGCAGATCATTCCCTCATGCAACTGACCTTCGGCACCGGCCCCGACCGTACCCCCATGTCCGATCCCAATGGGAAAGGTGTCTACTTCGTCAGCGGACGCAGTTCCGGCGCGCTCACGCTTTATCGTCCTTCGTCTAGGCAATTTTCCGATATCGTCACTGAAGATGCGACCCAGCCCGACATTTCAACCGACGGCCGGCGTCTGGCATACGTAACCACTCCCGAAGTGGACAAGGGTGAGCTTTGGGTTTCCGATATAAACGGGGATCATCGCTTGAAACTCGTTTCCGGCAGCCACTCGCTCGAAACTCTTGGCTGGTCAAACGACAACACAAAGTTCATGTATTCCGACAAAGAAGGCGGGGATTACAAGCTGTATGTCATTGATGCCGATGGCACCCACCCCCGCCAGTTGCCCTGGAACAGCGGTTTCGTCGGCTTCGCGATCTGGGAGCCAGGCGATCAATCCATCGTTGTTTCCGGTCTCGACAAAGAGAACAAGGTAAAGGCTTGGAGAATCTGGCTGGATGGCCGGCCGCCCGCCTTCCTCTATGAAAACTGCGGCATGCCGGTAGACATCTCGCCTGACCAAGAATTCATCCTCGGTACCCTGATCTGGACCGATGCTGCCGGCATCTACCAATATTCTCTGGCGGACAAAAAATGCACCGAGCTGAAGTCGGGTATTGCGACCTTCATCATGATGTTCGCCCACGACGGCAAATCCTTCCTCTATGCCCTGGCCTCCCACGGCGAAACCGTCATCTACCGCCAACCTTGGCACAATGGCACTCCAATCGGTTCTCCGGTCCCCGCGCTGAAAGTCCCGCTGGCTCTGCGAGAAGACTACAACGGCAACGCCTTCACTGTTTCCAGCGACCTTTCCTCAGTTGTCTACGCCCGCCCCGCCGGCCACGACGACCTCTACCTCCTCTCACAAAAATAACCCGCACCAGATGACGGCTGCTTTTCTTTGCGCACTTCGCGGCAGTTCTTAGCGATCTTCGCGGTCAAAGCTTTTCTGTTTTACCCCGTGGACTCCTGTGTCCTCTGTGGTTGACTGCCTTTGATCTTGCGTGTGCATCGCCCCCTACGCAATCCGCCCCAAAACGACTAAACTTAAAGGTTCTGGTATCGGCTCCACTGCGCCCTGAGCCAGCCGCGCGGCATCTATCTTCATCAGGAAGGCCATCATGTCGTTGAACAGCTTCAACTCCCGCTCCACCCTAAAAGTCGGCAAAAAAGAATACGAAATCTACCGCCTCGACGCCCTCGATAAGCAAGGCATCTTCACCAAACATCTCCCCTACTCCCTACGTATCCTGCTGGAAAACCTCCTGCGCACCGAAGACGGCCGCAACGTAAAAAAAGAAGACATCCGCTCGATGGCGTCGTGGAATAAGCATTCCAAACCCGATAAAGAAATAGCCTTCACTCCCAGCCGAGTCCTCCTCCAGGATTTCACCGGAGTTCCCTGCGTAGTAGACCTGGCCGCCATGCGCGACGCCATGCAGCAACTCGGAGGCGACCCAGCCCTCATCAATCCTCTCCAGCCGGTAGAGCTGGTAATCGATCACTCCGTCCAGGTAGACGAATTCGGCAGCGCCACCGCCTTCGATGTAAACGCCCTGCTCGAGTTCCAGCGCAACAAAGAGCGTTACTCCTTCCTCCGCTGGGGCCAAACCGGATTCCGCAACCTCGCCATCGTCCCTCCCGACACCGGCATAGTCCACCAGGTCAACCTCGAATACCTGGCCCGAGTAGTCTTCGTCCAGGAAAAAACCGGATCCGAAGCCAACGGCTCCCGCGCCGCCTACCCCGACACTCTGGTAGGCACCGACAGTCACACAACTATGATTAATGGTTTGGGTGTGCTGGGATGGGGCGTGGGCGGCATTGAGGCTGAGGCTGCGATGCTGGGGCAGCCGGTTTCGATGTTGATTCCGCTGGTGGTCGGCGTGAAGCTTACCGGACGTTTGCGTGAAGGGGCTACCGCTACCGATCTCGTTCTTACTATTACTGAGATGTTGCGCAAGCATGGAGTGGTGGGGAAATTTGTCGAGTACTTCGGACCTGGACTGCGCGATCTTCCGCTGGCTGATCGCGCCACCATTGCTAATATGTCTCCTGAGTATGGAGCGACGTGCGGCATCTTCCCCGTTGACAAAGAGAGTCTGAAGTATCTGAAACTCAGCGGCCGCAGCGCGGAGCTGATTGCGCTGGTTGAGGGCTATTGCCGCGAGCAGGGACTCTTTCACGACGAGAAGACGGCGGAAGCGGAATATTCTGAGTTGCTCTCGCTCGATCTGGGGACGGTCGAGCCCAGCCTTGCCGGTCCGAAGCGTCCGCAGGATCGTGTGATCCTCTCGCAAGCTGCCGACTCGTTTAACAAGGCTCTGCCCTCGCTCCTCAAGCCGAAATCGAGCGCGACCTCCGCGTCCGCGACCGCAGTTCAAACGGCGAAAGCCGGAACTTCCGCGACCTGGGAGCAGGAAGGCGGCAGTCCCGCAAACATCGGAGTCGAAGATCCTAACGTGCAAGAGCA
The DNA here is from genome assembly GCA_963771895.1 of uncultured Acidobacteriaceae bacterium. GTDB lineage: Bacteria > Acidobacteriota > Terriglobia > Terriglobales > Acidobacteriaceae > Sulfotelmatobacter. The sequence continues at coordinate 82,647 of CAVYVQ010000004.1, forward strand.
CGTTGCGCCGTGCGTGAAGGACGTCTTGCAACACGGCAGCGTAGTGATTGCCGCGATTACTTCCTGCACCAACACCTCAAACCCCTCGGTGATGATCGGCGCGGGATTGCTGGCGAAGAAAGCCGTCGAAAAAGGGTTACAGGTTCCGCCGTGGGTGAAGACTTCGCTCGCGCCTGGATCGAAAGTCGTCCGTGACTATCTGGAGAATGCTGGACTGACCCAGTATCTCGAGAAGCTGAAATTTCACATCGTCGGCTACGGCTGCACGACTTGCATCGGCAACTCCGGCCCGCTACCCGCCGAAGTCTCGCAGGCCATCGATGAAAAGGAATTAGTCGTCGCCTCGGTGCTCTCTGGCAATCGCAACTTCGAGGGTCGCATCAACTCCGAAGTTCGCGCCAACTATCTCATGTCGCCGCCGCTGGTGGTCGCTTTCGCGTTAGCCGGACGCATCGACACCGATCTCCGCAAAGACCCGATCGGCAAAGGCAAAGACGGCAAGCCGGTTTACCTCGCCGACATCTGGCCCACGCAACGCGAAGTCGAAGAGGTGGTCGAGCGCTCCGTTACGGCCGCGATGTTCTCGAAAAGCTACGCGGAAGTTTTCGCGGGAGACGAGCGCTGGCGTGGGCTCAACGTTCCCAAAGGCCAGACCTATGCTTGGGAAAAAGATTCCACCTACATCCGCCGCGCCCCGTACTTCGAGGGCATGAAGATCGAGCCTTCGCCGGTCGAAGAGATCCACAACGCGCGCGTGCTCGCCGTGCTCGGCGACAGCGTCACTACCGACCACATCTCTCCCGCCGGGTCGATTAAGAAAGATGGTCCCGCTGGAAAATATCTGCAGGAGCACGGCGTCAAGCCCGCCGACTTCAACTCCTACGGCTCGCGCCGCGGCAATCACGAAGTCATGGTCCGCGGAACGTTCGCCAATGTCCGCCTGCGCAACAAGCTGGTGAACGTCGAGGGCGGATTCACCCGCCACCTGCCCACCAACCAGGAAATGTCGATCTTCGACGCCTCGCAGAAATACATTGCGGAAGGCACGCCGCTGATAATTCTCGCCGGAAAAGAGTACGGCTCTGGTTCATCCCGTGACTGGGCCGCCAAAGGCCCGCGGCTCTTGGGAGTTTCAGCAGTGATTGCCGAAAGTTACGAGCGTATTCACCGCTCGAACCTGGTCGGCATGGGAGTTCTGCCTTTGCAGTTTCTCGCGGGACAGAGCGCTGAATCGCTCAAGCTGACTGGCGAGGAAGTGTTTGAGATCATTGGCATTTGCGACGCATGCGACCACTTCTCTGCGGGACGGCAGGTAAAAGTGCGAGCTGTGGGCAAAAGCGGGGCCATCGAGTTCAACGCGCTTGTGCGCATCGACACCCCGCAGGAAGCGCTCTACTACGCCAACGGCGGAATTTTGCAGTATGTGCTGAGGCAGTTGCTGGCGGCGAAACCCAGCGCGCAGACGGTGGGCGTGTAGTTGTATTTATTCCCGACAGGTCCTGCGTTCGCGCATCCGTTCAATCGGCCATTCAACGAGGGACTAGCTTGCTGAACCTGCGCTGCAATCTAAGTGCGGTTCTCTCAACCGTGCCTTTTTTCAGATCGTGCTCCCAAAACCTCCAAACGCTAAAACCCATTTTCCGGAGCGCCTGCCGGTTTGCCTTGTCTCGGCTTATGTTCCGCTTTAGTTTTGGAACCCAATAGCCCCTGTTCGACTTGGGCAAATGCTTGTGCCGGGGACAAGAGTGATAGAAACAGCCGTCTGCAAAGATGGCAAGCCGCAGGCTCGGGATCAAAATGTCTGGCTGTCCGGGCAATCTCCGCACATTTTTGTCAACTCGGCGGCGACCGCCAAGGATTTCGCGCACACAGGCATACAGAGCGGCTTCGGGCGAGGTTCCGAAGCTCCTGATGCGAGACATAATCTCGCTACGCTTTGCCGTCGTGAAAATGTCAGCCATTGCGCCGCTAGCGTTCCAGGGACTTGAGTTCCAATTCTATTGCTTCCTGATAAACTCCGGCAGGCGGCAGATTGGCGGGTGCCGTGAACGCCAGTGCGACTTGGTCGATCGTGGTTGTAAACTGCCCTCCAGCCTCAAGAGCACGTATCTGCCCTACGGGGACTTCCGGTCCCACGTCGTACCATCTGAACGTGAGAGAACCCGGCTGGTAAGTGTATGCGAGAAGGGTACCGCCGAGGCGCTGCTGGATTCGGCCATAAACTGGTGTTGGGCAGACGAAGAAAAGCCCTCGAGTACAGAGAGCTTCGCGGCGAAGTACGTGGCCTTTATAGATAATCTGCGGCAGGATGCGCTTGGAGACATTCTCCCAGTTCAACCCGGCATTGCTGAATCGCTCGAACGGTTGGCCTTTCAGATACGCATCGTGCTCCTCACGATAATTGCCAGTGGTGTCAATTGCCTGGATCTCGACGGCCACGAACTCACGGAGGTGCCCGTTGTTGCCAATCAACGCGAGAATCCAGTCCACGAAATAGCCACCGCGTCCTAGCCTTTGGGGGAGTCTGAGTTCCTTTCCCCATCGCTTGCCGAAGACTGCGACGTAGCGGCCGTCGTGTTGCACCTGCGAAACTTTCTGGCCCGGGATTAGCTTCACGCCCGTTCCAAACGCCGCTTCAGCGACGTCGGAAAGGATCCGATAATCGCCGGCGTACAGCCGATTCGGACATGCGATTACAGGTCCTGAATTTACGAGCTTCACAGTGCAGGCGCCGCTAATTGTTCGATCTCGAAACTGCTTTGTGCATTGTGAGTCAAGGAAAGGGCATTGCAGATGCGAGCGCACTTTCTTGGCCGGTCCGGATTGATCGGACGGAGCATAACCAAAGAACTCGACTATTCTCAGTGCCACTAAGCTGCTCCAGCGGATGCGGACTCTGCGAGATGCTGTTTCATCGTTGCAGCAATCGCTTTCGCCATCAGAACGGGGACGGCATTACCCACCTGCTCATATTGTGCGACGCGGGGTCCAAGGAACTTATAGCAATCAGGAAAAGACTGCAACCGTGCCGCCTCTCTGACAGTGAGAGACCGGTCCTGGTCTGGCAAGAATACGGGCCCCCAATGCGGGTCGCACTTGGTCATGATCGTACCGGCTAGACCGTCTGCCCTGAGGCGTCCGTACCGCCTTGTATGATCAGAAGTTCGCGCCCTCTGCATGCCCTTTGGCAACAACCGATGTGGAATGTCCCGCCATGAGCCGCCAGGTTTGATGTACTTGAGCCGAGCTACATTCTGCGGCGCAAGTACGGCGGCGACGTGGTTATAGGTCTCCTCATCTCCGTTCCGCATGAGCCTCGCGAAGTCGGATGCCGCCTTGCGGTCGTAGTGGACGATTTCTCCGCCGTCGCCCATATTCAAACGTGGCAAGTCGGAAATCGCCTCTGCCACGGTCACGCTGGGCTTGAGCCGCATCTTGTCGAGAGGCACAAGCCGATAAGTCATAGTGCGCCCACCTCTGAAATTAGCGCGTCCCACGGCGTAGTGGGTCGGCTCGGGGTGCGGCGGCGCACCATCACGCTGTGAGCCGAGAATGATCAACCGCCAACGCTCTTGGGGCACCCCGTAATGCCCCGCGAACAGAATTTTCGCGGAGAGTTGGTATCCGCGCTTTTCGAGTTCCGCTAGGACGCGCTGAAAGATATGTCCATCGACAAGCGAGAGCATCCCTGGCACATTTTCGAAAACGAGCGTTTGAGGTTCAAACTCGTCGATGAAGCGGAGATAATGCTTAAAGAGGGCGTTCCGCGGATCCTCCAAGAATCGTTCGGGCGCATTGATTGAGAATCCCTGGCAGGGAGGGCCCCCGGTCAAAACAGACAGTTCGCCTTTGCGAAGTCCCAATTTGCGCCGAACCGAGCGCGTATTCACCTGTTCGATTGGGTTGATGTCCGCCAGCGTATCCGGGTGATTGTGCTTGAAGGTTTCGATGGCGAACGGATTGTTGTCATTCCCGTAAAGACAAAGGAACCCAGCTTGTCGAAAACCCTCGGTAAGACCTCCCGCGCCACAAAACAAATCAATGGACGTCAGCAAACGTTCCCTTTCTCCTGGTGGCGCAAGCTCCGCTGATTCAGGATAGGATACATTCTTAAACTGCAACTCCATCTGGCTGCAAGCCTGAATTGTCGGCAAAAACTGCCCGTTCTGTGGAAAACCATCTAAGTCTAAGCTTTGCAATAATATCGGGCTACCGCAAGCGACGCGCATCATAGTGGTAAGGGCCCTCCCTTTCACTTAGAATTGTGTCATTAATCGATTGGTGAATGAAAGGCGAAACGATTACACTTCCGGCCGTGGGGCTGGCCCAAGGCAACCCCGCAGGAGCGGCGACTTTATGAACAAAACCCGTAGAACCCGCAAGCCGGTGCCGGCCCGAAACCATTGCCCGGCTTGCGGACGAGGGGAAGGATGTTTCGCGGTTCTTCACTAATGCGGGACGGATGATGGGGCCGATCCAGAGGGTCAACGTTGACTTGGCCGCGGGAATGCTTGAAGAACTGGACCGGGCCGCGAAGGAGTTGAACATCAGCCGGCAGGCGGTGATCAAGACACTGATACGACAGGCGCTCGATCAGCAGTATCGAGCGCGGGAGAACCGCCCAACTGCGAGGCGCGGCTAGGGAATCATGCGGCCATCTCGCGGGGCCAGAAACAGCAGGTTCCTCCGCTGCGCCGTCGCTGGCGCTCCGGCTTCGGTCGGAATGACAAGGGTCTGGGGACGGTCGGCGTGCAGGATCAAGAACAAAGTCAAGATCAAAGTCAAAGGCAGCGGACAGGAGTGTCCGCTCCACACGGGCTATTTTTTCCTGCGCGGCTTGCTTTTTTTCTGTTGCGGACGGAGTAGGGGCCAGGCTTCGCGGTAGGATTCGTAGAGGTAGCGGCCTCGTTTCTCGGGCTCCATGGGGAAGAGCATTAGGGCTTTCTTGGTGACTTTGCCGCGGAGGACGACCGGGGCGGGGATCAGGTACCAGCTGTTTTGCGGGATGACGTAGGCGGCGAAGAACTTGAGTTGATCGAGCGAGTAGGGCTGGCTGAAATAGTTGCGCTTGAACTGGCAGAGGTATCCGGTGCCGTAGCGGTTAGAGGTGGACTTGACCTGGACTCTTACGATGCGGTTGCCAAAGCACAGGGCTACGTCGAAGGGCGAGGAGTCTCCCCAGGGCTTTAGGACTTTGTAGCCGTAGCGGATGGCCGCGGCGATGAAGAGCGCCTCGACCCACTCGCCGCGCTCCTTGAAGTTTTTGAAGAACTTGAATTCGTCCATGTGGCTCCTGTGTGGCGGTCGTTTTGCGAAGGCTTGCCCAAAAGAAAAGGCGCGGCCTGTGGGCCGCGCCTCGTTTTCCTAAAGCTTTAGCTTATATATCTATTATATCATATCTGGAGGGCAAAAGGGACATTTTCCCGGAAATATTTGCTCAAGGTTGTGAATAGTTTAGGAGCTTTCATTTACTACTTGGCTATTGACAGCATTTTGGCGCAAACCTCTGAGAGCGGATTAGTCGAAATGTTTGGCGCTGCTATAATCGAGAATTGCGCCCATGTCCACGAAGCGAGTGATCCGTTCCACAACAGTTTTGTCCATCCGCCGCAATGGCAGCGTGGTGCTGGCCGGGGACGGGCAGGTTACGCTCGGCGAGTCCGTCATTAAACACACGGCGAAGAAGATCCGGCGGCTTTACAACGATAAGATCCTTGCTGGGTTTGCCGGGTCGACCGCCGACGCCTTCACCCTCTTCAGCCGCTTCGAATCGAAGCTCGAGCAGTATCACGGAAACCTGGGACGCGGTGCCGTCGAACTCGCCAAAGACTGGCGGACTGACAAATACCTGCGTCATCTGGAGGCGCTGCTGCTGGTATGCGACAAGGAGCAAACCTTCCTGTTGAGCGGACAAGGCGACGTGATCGAGCCCGATGGCGGTGTGGCGGCCATCGGCAGCGGCGGCCCCTACGCGCAAGCCGCAGCCGAAGCGCTAGCCAGGCATACGCAGCTCACCGCCCGGCAGATCGCCGAAGAAGCCATGAAGATTGCGGGCAAGATGTGCATCTATACCAATGATCAGGTAACGATTGAAGAACTTTGAATCAGTGGTCAGTGGCTAGTGGTCAGTGGTCAGTAAAACCGTTGCATACTGACTACTGATCACTCATCACTGAATTTATGGCTATCTATCTTCCCAGCAGCGCCGAAGAAGAACAACTTGCACTGGACGAACTGACTCCGCGCGAGATCGTCGTCGAACTCGATAAACACGTGATCGGCCAGAAGGACGCCAAGCGAGCGGTGGCCATCGCTTTGCGCAACCGCATGCGCCGCCAGAAGCTGACGCCGGAGTTGGCGGAAGAAATCATCCCCAAAAATATAATCATGATTGGGCCTACGGGGGTGGGGAAGACGGAGATTGCGAGGCGGCTGGCTAAGCTGGCGAATTCTCCTTTTCTGAAGGTGGAGGCTTCGAAGTTTACCGAGGTTGGATATGTGGGGCGGGATGTGGAGTCGATGGTGCGGGATCTGGTGGAGATTGCCATCGATAGTGTTCGCGAGGAGAAGCTGGAGGATGTTGCGGACAAGGCTGAGTTAAATGCTGAGGAGAGGCTGCTGGATATTTTGCTGCCGCCTTCGCCTCCGCCGCGAGCCGGCGAGACTACTACCGCGGGCGGAGTGGTGATCGACAGCAGCACTGCTTTGGCGGAGTCTTCATCGCGCACGCGGGAAAAACTGCGGCAGCAATTGCGCGAGGGCAAGCTGGATGAGCGGCAGGTTGAGATTGACGTGCGGGAACGGAATTTTCCGTCTTTTGAAATCATGACGAACCAGGGCGTCGAGGAGATGGATATCAACATCAAGGACATGCTGCCTAACATCTTCGGGGCTCGGACCAAGAAGCGGAAGATGAAGGTGAATGAGGCTTTCGAATATTTGATCCAGGAAGAAGAACAGCGGTTGATCGACATGGACCAGGTTACGCGGATGGCGATTGACCGGGTGGAGAATTCTGGCATTGTGTTTCTGGATGAGATCGACAAGATTGCGGGGCGCGAGGGTGGGCATGGTCCTGACGTTTCAAGGGAGGGTGTGCAGCGCGACATTTTGCCGATTGTGGAAGGCACTACCGTGAATACTCGCTATGGGATGGTGCGGACGGATCATATTTTGTTTATTGCCGCTGGAGCGTTTCATGTTTCGAAGCCCAGCGATCTGATCCCGGAGCTGCAGGGGCGCTTTCCGATTCGGGTGGAGTTGCAGTCGCTTACCATGGACGATTTCGTGCGAATCTTGACTGAGCCGAAATCTTCTTTGGTGAAGCAGTACACGGCTTTGCTTGAGACTGAGGGGGTAAAGCTGGAGTTTACTCCGGAGGCTTTGCAGGAAATCGCGCACTTTGCATTTCGGGTGAATGAGAGCACCGAGAATATTGGGGCGCGGCGGCTGCATACGATTATGGAGCGCGTGCTGGATGAGCTTAGCTTTAATGCTCCGGAGAGAAAAGGCGAGCACGTTGTGGTGGATGCGGATTACGTGCGGAAGATGCTTACTGACATTGTTAAGGATCAGGATTTGTCGCGGTACATTCTGTAGGTTTCTACTGTAGATTCCGGCAAAGGCACATGTGGGCGCGGGCGAGTAGCCCGCTCCCACATGGCCTCTTTTATCCCGCGTGGCCTATCTTTATCACCCTATTCCTGACTGATGTACTCTTCTAGGGGATGAAGGCTCAACTTGGACAGTTGTTGCTGGCGGTCATGGGGCTGGTTTGGTTGACGGGGTGCGCTTCGATTGGGGCGCCGCTGCCGCCTTCGCTGGAGCTGCCTAAGTCGCCGTCGGATTTGCGGGCGGCGCGCAAGGGCGACAGGGTTACTCTTACCTGGACGATTCCGGCGCGGACTACGGACCGGCAGAGGGTGCGGTATTTGGGGGAGACTCGAATTTGCCGGTGGGTTGAGGGCGCTGTCGTCTATCTGGCTAGTCTGGCTAGCAAAGAATGTGGAACGACGATTGGGGAGGTTGCGCCGCCGGCGGATTTTGGGGCGACGAATCAGTCTCCGTCTGCGAAAAAACTTACCGCTAGCTTTACCGACACTCTCCCGTCGGAATTTGAACAAGCAAATCCTACGGGGTTTGCCACTTATGCGGTCGAAGTGCTGAATGCTGCCGGCAGGGGGGCGGGGATCTCGAATCTGTCGCGGGTGCCGCTGGTTCCTACGTTGCCGCCTTTCAGTGATTTTGTCGCCCGGGCGACCGGTCAGGGGGTGGTGATCTCGTGGCGGTGTCCAGCGACTTCGAGCAGAACTGGCGTGAAGTATTTGCTCCGGATCTACCGGCGTCCTGAATCGAGCGCCAACGCGACTCGAATCGCTGAACTGGATGCTACGGAGTGCGGCCGCTTGCCTGCGACTGAGGTTGAACATGATGCGGTTGAACATGCTGAGGTTGAACATGAGAAGAATCCAAATTCGTTTCTGGACCAGAGTTTCGAATGGGAGAAGACATATTTCTACCGTGGGGCGGTGGTGAGTGTGGTCGTGGCGGCGGGAAAGCCCGCGGTCGAAGTTGAGGGCGACGACACGGCGGAAGTGAAAGTGTGGGCGCATGATGTTTTTCCTCCCGCCGTGCCTGCGGGGTTGCAGGCGGTTTATTCCGGGCCCGGGCAACAGCCGTTCATCGATTTGATATGGGCTCCGGTGACGGATGCGGATCTTGATGGCTACAACGTTTACCGTCAGGAAGAAGGTGGAGCGGCGGTTAAGTTAAATACGGAACCGGTGAAGGTGCCGGCGTTTCGGGATGCGCAGGTGGTTTCGGGGAAGACCTATTTTTATTCGGTGTCGGCGGTGGATTTGCGGGGAAATGAGAGTGCGCGGTCGGAGGCGGCGAGTGAGAGTGTGCCGGGGAATTTGTAATTTTTGTAATTGAGGAACGTCGGGTTACGTAGAGCGGTGATAGGAACGCCTTGCGAGGCCGATGGTGAAGCCATCGGTGAACGGGGTCCTTCGACTCCGACATGCGCTCCGCTTCGCGGAGAGCATGTCTCTGCTCAGGATGACAGTGTTTAAGGGATTGCGAAAAATGTCGCGCGATCTCTGATTCTCGTGGTTAGATAGATTTGATGAAATATTGCCGGTTTCAACTGAATGGTGAAGCTCAGTACGGGCTGGTGGAGTCGGTGGCGGGGCGCGACGTTATCCTGCGGATTCTGCTTACAGCGCCGGAGGAGTCGGATGGCGATGTGGAGGGATTGCGCACGCGGCGGATCGACGCGATTGCGCTGGAGGAGGCCGTGCTGCTGCCGCCGGTGCGTCCGTCGAAGATTGTTTGCGTGGGGCGCAACTATCGGGAACATGCGGCGGAGCTTGGGAACGACGTGCCCGCAGAGCCGCTGCTGTTTTTCAAGCCTAGTTCGTCGTTGCTGGCCCCTTGCGGGGTGGTGCGGCGGCCTAAGCTTTCGGAACGCGTGGATTATGAAGGCGAGCTGTGCGTGGTGATAGGCAAGACTTGCTATCAGCCGGCGGCGGATGAGGACGTGCGGAGTTATATTTTGGGCTATACCTGCCTGAACGATGTTACGGCGCGCGATTTGCAGAAAAAGGACGGGCAGTGGGCGCGGGCCAAGGGTTTTGACACGTTCTGTCCGGTGGGTCCGGTGGTGGCGGATGGAGTGGATCTTGATCCCTGGGCGGGGGTTGGGGTGGAGACGCTGGTGAATGGCGTGGTGCGGCAGTCGGGGAATACTCGGGACTTTATCTTCACTCTGGACGTTGTCATCCGGTACATTGCGAAGGCTATGACTCTTTTTCCGGGCGATCTGATTGCTACTGGGACCCCGGCTGGCGTGGGGCCCGTGGTGGCTGGGGATGTTATGGAGGTTCGCGTGGAGGGAGTTGGGGTTTTGCGGAATTCTGTGGTGGATGAATAAGGGATAAGGAAGCGAGCCAGACGCGCGATTTATTCGCCCGCAAAAACGCGGGCGAGTCGCGCGGCTCGCCCAGATCCTTCGTTCGCGCAAAGAACCCGCTCTCTCAGGATGACAACGTTGGTACTTATTGCAGGCGGAAGCGTTCTTGCATCAAGCGCTGCAGGCGGGGTTTGTAGAGAATGTCGTAGGCTAGTTCCTTGTCGGGGAACATAGCCAGGGCGGCCCGCTTGGCGCCTGCGGCTAGTTCCGAGGCCTCTTCGACGGTTAGGGCGGGGTCCTGGCTGATCACGGACGTGACCATGCTCATCATGACCTGCAGGCGGCGGATTCTTCGGGCCTCGTCTTCGTTCTGATTCCGATTTTGCGCTTCTCTTGCCGGTTCCCCGGTATTCATGCTGGCCCCTTTATGGCGCTTCTTACCCACAACTTTGATGTCGCGGCGCAGTCGACCTTTGCGCCCTATTGGAGCATTCTGGGCTATTTTGGGGAGAAAGCAAACGGCCCGAAAGTGGTGGGCCGGCTGGTGTAGGAGGTGGGGTAGAGCTGCGACAGCTTGTAGTGAGCCGGTCCGACGAATCGGATGCGCAACGTCAAAGACCAGCGGGAGGGAGTGCCCGTTCCACAAAGGCGCCTTGGTGGACTTACAAACTGCGGGATCGTTAGAAGAGTTAGAATTGCGGAGTGCGGCGTCCGGGTCTCTTTCTTTGGCTGCGGATTCCGAGAAGGAGATGCTATGGCAGCACTGCCCGATGCGAGGCCGGAGAAGCGACGCCGGCCTGACCCTAATGAAAAACTGGTTAAGGTTTTTGACAGTGAAGAGGAATCCGAGGCTTTGGTGGTGAAGGGCTTGCTCGATTCCGCGGGGATCGACAACGATCTGTCGTCGGCGAGCCTTTTGCAGGAGGCGTTCCCAGGGCTCGGCGGAATGATCATCCTGGTGCGGGAAGAGGATGCGGAAAAGGCGCGCAAGTTGATTGAGGAATCGCTGCGAGGGCCTGCGGATGATGATGAGACCGTGGGTTAGGGGGTCTGGCGTCCCTCAGGGGCTGAAGCCCACATTCTCAATGACCCTAGGCGGCGCGGCTGAAGCCGCGCCCTTTCAAAACCCGGGCGCAATCGGGCGGCCCGCAGAGAGTCGAAGTCAAAACCAAAATCAGAATCAACGGCAAAATCAAAGTCAACGGCAACGGCAAAATCAGAATCAACGTCAAAGGCAACCGACAGGAGTGGTTCCACACGGTCTACTTGAGAGCTGGCAGCGAAGGTGTTACAGAGTGACCGTCCAGGTAGAAGGTTACTGCTCCGTCGAGGTCGGTGCGGTAGACGTGGACTCCGGAGGCTTGCAGGCGGGCGAGGACTTCGGGTTTGGGAAAACCGAACGAGGTTCGGAATCCGAGCGAGATCACGGCATAGCTTGGCTTCACCGCCGCCAGGATTTCTGGAGTGGTGGAGGTGGCGCTGCCGTGGTGTCCTACCTTTAATAGGTCGGCGTGCGGATGGTGCAGGCTGGCGATGCGGCGCTCAACGGCTTTTTCGGCGTCGCCCTCTAACAATACGGAGGTTTCGCCGTAGCTTACGTGCAGAACCATGGAGTCGTTGTTTTTGGGCTCGAGGCCTACGGGCCAGTCTCGGGGCGGAAAAAGCACGTTCACCTTGGCTCCTCCTAGTTCAAATTTGTCTCCCTCCCAATGCCGCACTACCTTGATTCCGAGTGCTTGCGCCTCGGCGATCAGGCTGTCGAGCGCTCTGCTGGGCGGCAGCAGACCTATCCACAATTCCTTTGGGCGGAAATCTTTCAGGACTGCGGCCATGCCTCCGATGTGATCGGAGTGGCCGTGGGAGATCGCCACCGCATCGAGGCGGGAGATGCGGCGTGTCCAGAGGTAGGGGGCGACTACATCTTCTCCGAAGTCGAGTTGCGAGCCGGCGCCCCAGATGGGGCCGCCGGCATCGATTAGCAAAGTGCGGCCTTGCGGCGTCACTAAGAGGATGGAATCGCCTTCGCCTACGTCGATGGAGGTTACTTCGAGCAATCCCGCATGCGTTTCTGGTTTGGGCGGCAGGAAGACGAGTGCGACCGATGCGAGGAGCAATGCAGCCAGTCCGGCGACCGCCAGGAGCGCACGTTGGCGCGCGAGTGTAATCGCGAGCATGAGCGCTACTGAGGCTGCGATCATCATCACGAGAGAAGGGGTGGCTACGCGAAGGTCGGCGAGGCGCAAGCCTCCTAAGCCGTGGATTGAGCCGGTGATCGCTTGCAGCGCCGCCGTGGTGAGCAGAGCCGGTAGCCTCGCGAGGATGGGGGAAACGTATCCTAATGCGATCGACAGGATCGCCGTGGGCATGAGGAGTTGGGTGAGCGGAACGGCTGCCATGTTTGCGGGGAAGCCGATGGTGGTGGCGCGGTGAAAGTAATATGCCATGGGGAGAGCGAGTCCCATCTGCATTACGGCGGAGACCAGCAGCAACTCAAAGGCGCGCAGAGAAAAAATTACCGTGCCTCGGACCAGGCGCAGCGACCAGGGCTTGCCGAAAAAATGCGCGAGGCGTTCTGCGATCAGGCGCAGGTCGGCTCGGAACTGCGCTATCCGAGGAGGCAGCGATGGACCGTAATCATCGGCGTCCCAGTGAGTGAGCGCCTGGCGGTAAAGATGCGAAGTGCGCTCTAGGAGCGGCAGGCCGATTGCGGCCACGATGAGCACGCAGAGAAACGTCATCTGAAAACTGGCCGTGAAAAGCTGACGCGGATCGAATACGAGCAATCCGACGGCGGCTGCGCCGAGCGCGTTGGCCATGGCGCGGTCGCGGTAAAGCAGGCGCGTGCCAAGGTAGATGGCGCACATCAGGGTGGCTCGCCACACCGGTGCGCCTACTTCGGTGAGGAAAGCATAGGCGACGCAGCTTAGGATCGTCAGTAGCGTGGCGGGAATATCGGCGAGTTGCAGGCGGCGAAGCGTCCAAAAAACCACGAAGGCGAGGATGGTTACGTTCATCCCGGAAACTACGAGGATGTGATAGGTGCCGGAGCGCTGGAAATCGACTCGGGTGTCGCGATCGATGAAAGCCTCTTCGCCGATGACCATGGCGTCAATCAGCGCGGCCTGAGGCGGGAGCCATAGCTCATGCACCTTGGCAATGATGCTCGCGTGAATGCGGGTGCGCCAGAGTTCGAGCCGGCTGCCCACGAAGCCGGGCAGCGGTTGTACATCCTCAGCTTTCACGGAGCCCAGGGCCGCGATGCTATTCGCGGCGAGGTAAGCCTGATAGTCGAAGGCTCCGGGATTGCGGAAGTTGCGCGGCAACTTCAGCTTGAGAGGCAAGCGGAGTCGTTCGCCATAGCGGAAGAGACGCATCGCGGGCGCTGAGGCCTGGTCGCTGTAGATTCCCAGACGCACGCCGGAGTGCGCGGGAATCCGCGTGCCGTTTTCGGTGACGATCTGTTCGGTTTCGAGGTCGAGGCTCTGCCTGATTTCGTTTGGAGATGTTTGGCGCAACTTGCCCGCGCGGATTACGTGCGCCGTTATCTCGAGTGGCTGGTCTGCGAAGGGCTGCAGGCTAGTATCGAGTGTGACGGAGGGTCTGAGTTGGATATGAAGGGCGCCCACGAGGAAGAATGCGCCCAAAGCCAGGCTTGCACCGAGGTATTTGCGGCGGGGGGTGAAATAGAAACCGGCAGCTAGGAATGCGGCTCCGGAGGCTATCCACCAGGAGGCCGGACGCCAGGCGTAAACGCCTGCGACTATTCCCGCGGAGTAAGACAGGGCCGCCCAGAGCATTGGTTGCCGGGTTGGCTTGAGTTGGAATTGGTGGGGAGGCGGCGGGCTCTGGTTTGGGTTGAGGGGCGGCATTTTTTGGCCTGGTGTGAGTTAGTCGCTGCTCACTACCGACTGGAATCAGATTGCGCCGCCCAATCCCTCGCTGCGCTTGGCTGGACAGCCGAGGCGGCTGTCTTCGCATGCTCACTCCAGCCTGCGTTTCGACCTCAGCGGACCAACTGCAGCACGCTTTCCAGGTGGTAGGTTTGGGGAAACAGGTCTACCAGATGCACCTCTTCTACGCGGTAGCCTGCCACTTGTAGCGGGATCAGATCGCGGGCCAGGGTTGCGGGATCGCACGAAACATAGGTCAGGCGCGGCGCGCCTATCTTTGTCAGCGCGTGCGTCACGGGATCTCCTAATCCGCTTCGGGGCGGGTCCACTACCACCAGGTCGGGCTTGCGCGAGGGATGCGCGATCTCGGTCAGGTACTGCCCCGTCGCCGCTCTTACCCCCTTTCCATTCACGGGCAGATTGTATTGAAGATCGCTGGTGGCTGTCTGTGACGACTCAACCGAAACTGTGTGACGGAAGTTACAGGCTAACGCTGTGGAAAACAGGCCTACGCCAGCGTAGAGATCGAGCGCCAGTTCACCGAAGCATCCCGCGGTGACGATGTTGACGAGTTCATCGGTGAGAAAACGGTTCGCCTGGAAGAATGCCCCGGCGCTAACCCGGTAGGCGGAGATTTTAGTCTGATAAGTTAGTTCTTTTGCGCCCACTGCAACAAGCGGCTCCAGCATGCCTTTCTGCGGCTCGCGAAATGCGACGACGCCGGCAATCTCGGGCATGGACGCACACAATTCTTCGGCCCAGGCACGCACTGCAGCGCGGCGAGCCTCGGGCGCGCACAGGAACTCGATGAGCATTTTTGTGTCGCCGGCGTTCGAGAAGAACTCGACCTCGCGCACACCGTCCACGGCCTTGCCCGCTCGCCCGGCTTGCCATAGGACGGCGATGCCGCGGTTGATCAGGGGCGAGCTGATCGGACAGTCTTCCACTGGAAGGAGTTCGTGGGAGGCAAACTTGAAGTATCCGGCGGCGAATTCAGGTTGGGTTTGCACTTGCAGCCGTGAACGATTGCGATAGTTCCAGGGCGGCGAAGGATGGACTTGAATCCCGCACTCAAGTTCGAGCTTGGCGATGCGGCGCAGATTCTCGCGGAGAATCTCTTTCTTGATTTCGAGTTGATGGTCGTAGCCGGCGTGCTGATAGTGGCATCCACCGCAGCGGCTGAAATGCGGACACGGGGGCGGAATGCGGAGCGGCGAAGGCTCTACGATCTTTACGGCCTTGGCGCGTGAGAAGCCAGTTTTTTCTTCGGTGAGCGCCGCTTCGATTGTTTCTGCGGCGAGGACGAAGGGGATGAAGACTGCTTTGCCGCGTCCTCGGTCTTTATCGGCGGGCGATCCGTTTCTCGGCGATCCGGCAGGGAGGCGAGCGAGTCCGTCGCCGCCGTAGATGAGCTTTTCGATGTTTAGGAGCAAGAGTTGATTTTACGGCATGGAGGGGACAAGGATAATGGCCTCCTGGTACGGGCGGTTGGCACAACTAATTCTCGCAATCCGGGTTTTATGAGACGTCGATTGGGTTAGGGGCTCTGACCCCCATGGCTTATGAAGGGGCAAAAAATGACTAATATCTTCAGGGCTGGCGCGGCTTGGGGGAAGGGCCTTCATCGGGACGCCGCTCTTGATTCGGTGCGGAACGTACTGGCAGTCGTGGGAGGCGCGACGATCTTAGCCGACTTCACTACCATCAAGGTCTGGCTCATTCTGCCGATGCTTGCGATTGCCGCTCTCATTTGGTTTCTCGATTACGAGCGACACTTTCGCGGGCAGACTGTAGAGGAAGCAAAGATCGCGCAATGAAGTTTTCCAGCTAGCGTCACGATTACAGTGCCCCTCCTGCCGCCGCTCCTGAGGCCCAGGCCCACTGGAAATTGAAGCCGCCGAGATGGCCGGTCACGTCCACTACCTCACCGATGAAGAACAGGCCCGGAATTTTGCGAGTCTCCATTGTTTTGGCCGAGAGTTCGTCGGTGTCGACGCCGCCTGCGGTTACCTCGGCTTTCTCGTAACCTTCCGTGCCTGCCGGTGAGATCGCCCAGGCATGTGTCTGCCTCTCCAGATCAGCCAGCGCATGATTCGTCCAGGAAGCGGGCGCGTGCGTTTCCAGCCAACGGTCTGCGAGGCGATGAGGCAGAAACTTTTGCAGCTCCGGGCGAAGAGCTTTTAGATTTCTCAGCGCCGTCGGATCGCGAAATGCGGAGGTGACCTCGCGTCCGGGGGCGAGATCGATCAGGATCGGCTGCGGTTTCTTCCAGTACGACGAAATCTGCAAAATCGCAGGCCCGCTAAGACCGCGATGCGTGATCAGCATCTTCTCGCGAAAGTATTGGCCGGCGCATGAGGCAATCACTTCCGCCGAAACACCCGCCAGATCGCGGTAGCGCGAGGAATCCTCGGGGCTGAGCAGCAGCGGAACCAGGCCCGGCCAAGGCTCGCGGATGGCGATTCCAAACTGCAGCGCCAGATCGTAGCCGAATGAGGTTGCGCCAATCTTCGGAATCGAAAGGCCTCCGGTCGCGATAACCAGCGCTGCAGCGCGGAACTCCTCGTTCGCGGCGCGCACGACGAAGTCCCTGGTTCGCTCGACTTCGTTAATTCTTGTATTCACAAAGATGCTTACTCCGGCATCGCGGCATTCGCCTTCGAGCATGCCGAGGATGTCGCGGGCAGAGCGGTCGCAGAAAAGCTGGCCCAGAGTTTTCTCGTGATATGGGATGCCGTGCTTTTCGACCAGCGCGATGAAGTCTTGCGATGTGTAGCGGGCTAGCGCTGACTTGGCAAAGTGCGGATTCGAGGAAAGGAAGTTTTCGGGACGGCAATGAAGGTTCGTGAAGTTGCAGCGTCCGCCGCCGGAGATCAGAATTTTCTTGCCCAGACGATCGGCGCGTTCGAGCACGGCAACGCGGCGGCCGCGCTTGCCGGCTTCGATGGCGCACATCAGTCCCGCTGCGCCGCCGCCAAGAATGAGTGCATCGAAGGAATGAGTCATGTATAGATGATTCAGGGGCAAAGCCCGCATTCTTTGTGGAAGTCTACGCGGCGCTGAAAGCGCCGCTCTTCCACGTTACTGCAGGTGTCCGTCCAGAGCATAGGTCACATGTAGAACAGGCTCAGGCGCGGCAGGCCGTATTTTTCCAGAAGGCGCTTGTGGACGTACTGCTTTTGCAGTTGTTCGATCTGTGGCGCTGCCATCTTGCGGCGGTAAGGAGACAATTCGCGATCGGCTTGCGCGCGAACCGCCACGATGTCTTCGTCGGGTGTGGCGGCTAGTAGCGTGGCAAAAAGCTTTTCTTCCAGCACGGTGAGATGGCGCTCCACGTCTTCCAGCCTCGACGCTGATTTATTGCTCTCGGTTTCCTGCGCTAACTTGCGCAGCGTGGCGGCGGATTCTGCGGCGACCGCGTGAACCGAGATTCCCGCGCTCCGGGGCAGCTTCGCCGATTCCAAGAGATCGGCATTGCCGCGCAGAAATGACGCAATCGCCTCGGGCTCAAAGCCTTGCCCCGCGGCTGATTTGCTCAATGCCGGTTGGCCTGCAGCGGCGCCTACGGCTGCTTCTTTCATATCCTCCGCCGCGGCCAGCACTTCCTGAGAGCAGAATCCCAATCCATTTACTTTTCGCGTCTTCGAAGGGCGTCTTTCGTAGTGTTCGAACGTCACGTCGATGCCGCGCAGCACAGCCTCAAGGGGGATTCCTGCATCTTTCCAGGTCTCGACGAGCACCCAATCGAGCGTTGATAGCCGGAGAATGCCTCCCCAGCGGCGCTGAAAGTGTTCTTCAATTTCGGTGAAGTAGTTGAAATAATTTTCCACGGGACTCAACGGGTAGAACGCGGACTGACGCGGCAGGCGCCGCTGTTCTTGGTTCCGGGCGGGGCCTTAGAGGAAGCCGGAGCGGCTTTGGGTGCGATGGCTGACCGCGCCGCTGCGTTTCGCTCCCAGATTATGCGCAGGCCTTCGAGGGTTAGAAGATCATCCACAGTCTTGATGTATTTCGATCCGGTACCAATCATCGGACCGAGGCCACCGGTGGCGAGCACCATGGTCTCTTTGCCCAACTCCTCCAGTAAAAGTTCGAGGATGCCATCGACCAGGCCGAGATAGCCGTAGTAAAGTCCCGACTGCAGGCTGCCGACGGTATTGGTGCCGATCACGCGCGCGGGCTTGCGAATCTCGACGCGCGGGAGGCGGGCAGTACGCTGAAAAAGCGCGTCGGCCGAAATGCCGATGCCGGGGCAAATCACTCCGCCAAGATATTCGCCCTTCGCGGAAACGCAGTCGAACGTGGTCGCGGTGCCGAAGTCTACGATTACGCATGGGCCGCCATACTTTTCAAACGCCGCCACGGCATTCACGATGCGGTCGGCACCCACTTCCGCGGGATTGTCGTAATGCACAGGCATTCCGGTTTTCACGCCGGGCTCGATCAAGAGCGGCTTGGAGTTGAAGTAGCGCTCACACACCTGCCGCAGCACGGGATCGAGCGGCGGCACCACCGATGAAATCACGATGCCGCGAATGCCGGAGGCCTCGAGACTGGCCATGGAAAATAAATTGCGGAACAAGACACCGTACTCGTCGACGGTGCTGCCTTGCCTGGTGGCGACCCGCCAGTTGGCTACGAGGCGCTCGTAGCGCGGAGGTTCGGCGGCACCGTCGGGATGCGGCTTCGCAACCTCGGCAAAGACTCCCAGCACCGTATTCGTGTTGCCGACATCGAGAACCAGAAGCATGATCGATCCGTCTCTGGAGCGATTAGCAATAAGCGGTTAGCGATTAGCATTTGGTCTTTGTGGAACTGTGATGGCTAGCTGCCAACTGCTAACTGCTTCCTTTATCGCGCTCTCACCGTTCCACTTAAAACCTTCTGCAACCCCTGGGCGGTTCGCACTTGCAGGAAGCCGCGCTCATCGAGGCCTTCCGTCGTTCCCTCGATCCGCGAGTCATTTTCATCGACGCGAATCTGCTTCCCTCTTGCCCACGACGACTGTTCTGTAAAACGCTGCAGGATCGACTGCCGCGCTTCCGGCTCCTCGACCAGCGTGCGATATTCCCGGTCGAGCGATTTTAGCAAAGCCGTGGCGACCTCCACGCGGGAGCATTCGCTTCCGGTCTCGATTCGCAGCGAAGTCGCCTCGCTCTCGATCTCTTCCGGAAAATTCTTCTGGTTCGCGTTGATACCAATGCCGACCACGATATGGCGGACTCGTGTGGGTTCGGCAAGCATCTCGGTGAGAATGCCGCACACTTTTCGTCCTTTGATCAGGACATCGTTGGGCCACTTCAGGTCGAGGCTGACGCGCGCTTCCACCTGCGCAATGGCCGCGCGCACGGCCAAGCCCGCCGCTAGCGTAAGCGGAAGCACGTCCGACGGGGGTAATGCAGGGCGCAGCACGACTGAGCAATAGATGCCCGCCGAGCGCTGCGACTCCCAGGAGTTCGATCCGCGGCCACGTCCGGCGGTCTGCTCTTCGGCGAGGAAGGCGCTGCCCTCGGGTGCGCCCGCCGCCGCGGCCGCCATGGCCACGGTGTTCGTTGAGCCGATCTTGTAATAATGATGAAGCTGATTGTCGAAGATAGTGCGGCGAAGCAGAGGCGCCAGAATTTCCGGCAGCAGCAGGTCCGGAACAGACCTGAGCTGATATCCAGTTGCCGGGTGCCCGGCTACATCGACTCCCAGTCCGCGCAGTTGTTGGATCAGACGCCAGACTTCGGTGCGGTTCGACGAAATTTCCTGCGCGATCTTGGTTCCGCTCACGACGACCGTCGCGTGCTCCATCAATAGCCGCACGATGCGGCCTAGCCGGATGTCGGTGGGTTGCGCGCCCGATCCGCGAGCCTTTGCGGGCAGAGCCTGCCCTGAGCTTGTCGAAGGGAGCGCCCGCGCCGCACGAGTTGTCGCAGTCTTCTTGATGCAGGAATTATGCGGGAGCGCGCGCAAAAGCACAAACAAGGCTTGGCCCTCAGGCCGGTACGACCCGCAGGCTCATATCCACGGCTTGCGGCGAGTGAGTCAGTAGACCGACTGAAATGAAATCCACGCCGGTCTCGGCGTAGGCGCGAACACTTTCCAGGCGGATGCCGCCGGAGCATTCGAGCGGCACGTGGCGATCCAGTTGAGCGCAGCGCTCAACCGCGCGGCGCACCTCTTCCGGAGGCATGTTGTCCAGCAGAATCGCCTCCGCGCCGCAAGCCAGCGCCTGCTCGAGTTCGTCGTGGCTGCGCACTTCGACCTCAAGGATCTGCGAACCGCGCCGGTTGCGCATGGCGCGCTCAATCGCAGGCACGATGCCGCCCGCAAGGGCGATGTGGTTATTCTTGATCAGCACTCCGTCGGAGAGGTCGAGACGGTGATTTTGTCCGCCGCCGCAGCGCACCGCGTACTTGTCGATGACGCGCAAACCGGGGGCTGTCTTGCGGGTATCGAGAATGCGCGCCTTGGTGCCGGAGACCGCGTCCACAAACTTCCTTGTCAGTGTCGCGATCCCGCTCATGCGTTGCAGGAAGTTCAGGATCACACGCTCGCACGAGAGAATCACGCGGGCATTATGGCGGATCACCGCGACCGACTGGCCTTTGTGCAGCCGCACGCCGTCGAAGATCTCGGGGTGAGTTGTGACTTCGTAGTGCGAAGTCACAGCGCCGTCGAGCGCGGCGTAAACATCGAGGATGCGGCCCACGCAGCCGATCCCGGCCAGAATGCAATCCTGCTTGGCGAGGATGGTGGCTGACGCCCGCTGATTGGGATCGATGCAGGCGTAGCTGGTCGCATCGCTTGTTGCCCGGTCTTCGAGCAGCGCGTTCTCGAGAATCGCGGTGATGCGTCGGCTGTTAAAGTCCATCGCAGTGATCAGTGGCTAGTGGTCAGTCTCTAGTCATTGGTTCTTGTGCCGTTCAATCCATCCAATTGACGCTTTATCTTTTCTTGTAGGCCTTGTAGTTCCTGAGCTCGGCTGCGCAATCCCTCGACTACCTTCTGCGGAGCTTTTGTCAGGAATTGTTCGTTGCTCAATTGGCGCTGATTGTTTGCGTACTCTTTTTCGATCTTCTCCAGTTCTTTCTTCAAACGCTCCTGCTCGGCGGCGACGTCGAGCTTTCTTTCATAGACTACGTGGATGTCGAAGCGCGCCGTGCTGCGCGCACCGGCCTGTTTGGCGAGCGACGCGTCCGCGAATGTGAGCTTCTCCACGTTCGCCAGCCGCTCCACTGCTCCGGTATTCTGCTCGATCATCGCGCGAATCGCAGGCTCATGCGCGAATACCTTGATTGGAACCTTCACTTTGGGCTCGACCTTCAATTCCGCGCGGACGTTCCTCACGTTGACGATCAAATCCTGGAGGATCGCCATCTCTGTCTCGGCGCCCAGATCGAGCTGTTTCTCATCCCCTTGCGGATATGGCGCCAGTGCAATCGACTTCAGGGGTGGCTGCCCTTCATACATCGCCTGCCAGACCTCTTCGGTAATGAAGGGCATTACCGGATGCAGCAAGCGCAACGAAGCATCGAACAAATTGACTAAGTTAGCGCAAGCGACGCGGGCCTGCGTCTTGTCTCCACCCTCTTCAAAACTCAGCCGCGGCTTGATCAGTTCGATATACCAGTCGCAGAACTCGCCCCAGAAGAAATCGTAGATGCGGTTTGCGGCTTCGTGGAAGCGGTAGGCCGCCAGCGCGCCGTTTACCTCGGTGGTGACGCGATTGAAACACGAGAGAATCCAGCGGTCTTCGAGAGTTGACGCATGAAAGCCGAGAACGCCGGTGGCCGTGGGCGAGAACTCGCGGGCCAGGGCGCCCCCACTACATTCAAGGCGGTCCACATTCATGAACATGAATCTAGCCGCGTTCCAGATCTTGTTGGCGAATGCACGATAACCATCGGTGCGGCTCTCGCTGAAGGCAATGTCTGTTCCCGGCGCAGCCATCGCCGCCAGGGTGAAGCGGGTTGCGTCCGTGCCGAAGCGCTGAATGACATCCAGCGGATCGAGCACGTTGCCCTTGGTCTTCGACATCTTCTGGCGCTCGGCGTCGCGCACCAGCGAGTGGATGTAAACCTGGCGGAAGGGCACGCTGTCGTCCTTCTTGTTGCCCCAGCCGCTCGCTTGCCTGATCGCGGGATCCTGCTGGTGCCCCTGCATGAACTGGCAGCCGAACATGATCATGCGCGCCACCCAGAAGAACAGAATCTCGTAGGCAGTGATGAGAAGCGTGGTTGGATAGAACACTTCCAGGTCGCGCGTCTTCTGCGGCCAGCCCAGCGTCGTGAACGGCAGCAAGCCTGACGAAAACCAGGTGTCGAGCACGTCGGAGACCTGCTCCAGCTTCTTGCCGCCGCATTTTTCACAACTTGCCGGAGCTTCACGCGCGACGATGAACTCTTTGCAGCCATCGCAGGTCCACGCCGGAATGCGATGTCCCCACCACAACTGGCGCGAGATGCACCAGTCGTAGATGTTGTTCATCCAGTTCAGATAAATCTGTTTGTAATTCTCCGGGACGATCGTGATCTCGCCACTCTCGACGGCCTCGATTGCCTTCTGCGCCAACGGCTGAATCTTGATGAACCACTGTTCGGAGAGTCGCGGCTCGACCACCGTGCCGCAGCGGTCGCACTTGCCGAGGGCGAGCGTGTGATCTTTTTCGCCGACCAGGAATCCCTGCTCCTGCAAATCCGCGAGAATGCGCTTGCGCGCTGCATAGCGGTCGAGTCCGGCATAGGCGCCCGCGTTCTGGTTCATGTGGGCGTGCCCGTCCATCACGTCGATCTGGGGAAGATTGTGCCGCTTCCCAGCCGCGAAATCGTTAGGATCGTGCGCCGGCGTCACCTTCACCGCGCCCGTGCCGAATTCAGGCTGCGCCAGTTCGTCCGTGATGATGGGAATCTCGCGATTCATCAGCGGCAACAGAACCCGCTTGCCATGAAGATGCTTGTAGCGTTCGTCTTTTTCGTTTACCGCAACGGCGGTGTCGCCCAGCATGGTTTCTGGACGCGTGGTCGCGACGGTAATAAATTCGCTCGTGCCAATCACCGGATAACGAATCTCCCACAACTTTCCAGCTACTTCTTCGTGCTTCACTTCGAGATCGGAGATTGCAGTCTCGCACCGCGGGCACCAGTTGACGATGTATTTGCCGCGATAAATCAGACCTTCTTCATACAGCCGGACGAACACTTCGCGCACCGCACGCGAAAGATTTTCGTCCATGGTGAAGTATTCGCGGTCCCAGTCGACCGATGCGCCCAGGCGTTTCATCTGGTCGAGAATCGCGCCGCCGTAGAGCTTCTTCCACTCCCACACACGCTCGATGAACTTCTCGCGGCCGAGGTCGCCGCGCTTCTTGCCTTCTTTTGCCAGGTCGCGCTCGACCATCATCTGCGTGGCGATGCCGGCATGGTCCGTCCCCGGCAGCCAGAGGGTGATGAAGCCGCGCATGCGATGCCAGCGCACGATGATGTCCATCTGCGTCTGGTTGAGCATGTGGCCCATGTGCAGGCGTCCGGTCACGTTCGGCGGAGGAAGCAGCAGAGTGAATACCGGACGCGTCTCGCCTTCGGGCGGCGTGGGCACGGAGAAGAGTTTTTCGTTGATCCAGTATTCGGCCCAGCGCGTTTCGATCGCGCTTGGCTCGTAGGATTTGGGCAGCTCGTGCGGCATCGGGTCAGCAGTTAGCAATTAGCACTTAGCGGTGGCGATGAACGTCCATCGGTGCGACCACGGGTAGGCCGTTTCCTAGGAAGGCTAAATGCCAGCTGCTAAGCGCTAATTGCTGATCTTACAGTCGCGCGAAAAGAAGGGTCAAACGCATGAAGGCCAATAGCCAGCAGCTCGAAGCTGCTTTACTCGTACGCCAGCGCCTCAATCGGATCTTTCCCTGCCGCCTTGAATGCCGGATACAGCGCTCCCGCCAGCGCGCCAACAATTGCAATCACGCTTGCGCGCAAAACCCATTGGTTGCTCCAGAAAAGCCTCAAGACCGGCCTTTCGAACATAATTATCCTGCGGGTTAGCATGCTGATGATGACTCCCGCCACAATCCCAACGATCGCCAGAACCGCCGTTTCCCGCAATACGACATTGACGATGTATAACTTCGACGCGCCCAGCGACTTCAAGATACCGATCTCGCGGGTGCGCTCCATGACCGCCGTATACATCGATTGAAAAATTACGAGGAACCCGACGATGACGGCCACTGCGATCACGATTCGGATGGCCGTCTGGAAGCCAGGAAGATTGTCCGGCGTCATCATTGACAAGTACTCCTGCATCGAGCGCACCGCGTAATTCTCCATGCCGGGCACCAGCTGGATCTCTTTCTCCACTAGATCGGTATTTCTGGGGTCATCCAGCTTGACGTAGAAGGCGGAGGCCCGGCCGTCGGCGCCCAGCAAATCCTGCATCGTCGCCAGCGGCAGGAATTTGCGCCCACCTTTTCCGTGCGGCACGATGCCGCAAAGGTGGAACTGGTGGTTGAGAATTTCGATGGAATCTCCCGCTTTCTTCCGGTTCGTGCCCGCAAAGTAATCATCGACGATCACGTCGTACGGCCCTTGAAAGGGGCCACCAGACAGATAACGGAATGCCGGAGGCAGGGCGTCATAGCTCGCCAGGTCAATGCCGTAAATAATCTCAACGGGTTTTTGTGTAAACCACCAAATCACCGGGGCAGCTACCTTGACGTGCGGCTGTTTGCGTAGAACATCTCCCACCTTCACCGAGATCGGCGCACCTGACATCCCGACCAGCGCCGAAGATCCGGGCGGCATCACCATCAAATCCGCGCCCACGCCCACCTGGCTCTCTTTGGATCCGTTCAGGATGCCGTAGAAGAGGGCCACAACCAGCAGAATCAGTGTGACCTCGAGCGCGATTGCACTAACGCTGATCAGCGAGCGGATCGGCCGGTGTACCAGATTGGCGACAACCATTTTGTTCATCATGGGATGAGGAAGACAGCAATTAGCTGGCGCTGGTCTGTCAACGTGCCGACCGCTAATTGCTAACTGCCAGTTGCTTGTTGCCCTAACGCTTGCTGGTCGTGGCCGACGGCGTTGGCGCGGCGGCGTTTGACTGCGGCTGATCCAGATGCACCACCACCGCCCCCGGCGGTTGTTCCAGCGCAAACTGATCGTCGCGCAGCGCCTTGTTTATTTCCAGCTTCAACATGTTCAGGGTGATGTCGTACTCTTCCTGCGGACGTTTAATCTCGATGCGGGACGGAAAGCTGACGCCGTCGTATTCTTTGTAGTTCGCGTAGCGGGCGTCGGTCACCAGCTTGCCCTGATCGTCATAAATGTACTGGCGATGGGGCAGTAGGTCGGTACGGCTGAACACGATCTTGCGCGACAGCATTCCCTCGCTGTCACTCTTTTTTCGGATGACGATCAGCTCGTAGTCCTCTTGCAGAACCCGATGCCCTTTGGCGTCGTGCAGAATCTCTTCGCTATTCTCCAGCACAGCAATCTCGTTTTCGGGATCGATGTGCCGGATCAGGAGCGCGTCGTAGATATCCTGCGGCCGGATGCTTTCCATGGGTTGGTCCGCGTTGCGCGTTTGCACGTCGTTGCGCCCCACCACGAAGCGGTTCTTCGGAGGAATCCAAAGCTTGAACTCCTGACCGTTGCTCACCATGTCGAAGGCCGTGGTTCGAACGATCGGCAGCAGTCCGATCATATGGAGCATGGCGGGCTTTCGGGCCAGCACGTAGCCGCGAATTTCCTTGTAATCGGTGACGTGGCCTTTCTTCGCTCCACCCGCGGAGGTATCGATATCCACCGTGGCCTGCAGCGACCGGATCTTCGCCGCCTGCTGGTTGATGGTGTCAATCAATCCCGCCTGGGTAGATTCGCGGAGTGGAGCCTTAGAATACGTTTCCTCCACCGGCCGCGTGCGAAACAGACAGCCCATCGTGGGCAGCACTGCGAGCAGCAAAGTCAGGGCCCAAAAGGGCGAGCTACGCCTCATGTAGTTTCAGATCGCTCCCAGAATATTTGAGTATACAGCGCGGCAAAGGGTGCAAAAACCGCGAACCTTAATTAGTTGCTGGCAAGAGTGGTTCGGGGCATGGTTTCTCCGGCGGGTGGCGACCGCATCCAAGGTCTTACTAAAGTCAGCTACGCGGACCTTCTTTCATCATCTAAACTGACGCCATCGTGCGCAAAATTTTCTGGCTCGTCTTTATCGCGGCGCTCGCTTTCGGAGGATGGTTCGCCTGGGCCGTGCTGACTCCGACCGAACCTCCGGCGAAGACTTTTGTGATGCTGCACCCGGGCTACTCTGCCCGCCGCATTGCCGCCGAACTCAAGTCCGCCGGGGTCATTCGCAGCGAGCAAGCATTCATCCTCTGGCATTATTTTCACCACCGCCGCCGGCTCGAAGCCGGAGAATATCTGTTCGAGAAGCCGGCGAATATCATCGATCTGCAGAAGCGTCTCCGGCGCGGCGACGTCTACTTCCGCACCGTAGTTGTTCCTGAGGGCTTCACGATGTTCGACATCGCCCGCGCGGTCGAAGCCGCCGGACTCGGCCCCGCCGCAGACTTCCTGAAAATTGCGCAATCCGATACCGCGCTGATCGCCGACATCGCTCCCGGCGCGACATCTCTCGAGGGCTACCTTTTCCCCAATACCTATCAATTCAGCCGTATGATGAGCATGCAGGAAATGGCGGCGGCCATGGTGAAACAGTTTCGGCAGGTCGCACGCCAGATTGGATTGATCACTCCGACGGACGCCGGAGTCCAGTTCATTACCCGTATACCGCTCCCAGTTCAAACCACCGTCATCATGGCATCGATTGTGGAGAAGGAAACGGCGGTGCCTGAAGAGCGCCCTCTGGTCGCCAGCGTCTACTACAACCGGCTGGCGAAAAACATCGCACTGGACGCCGACCCCAGCGTGATTTATGCAGAACTCCTGGCAGGGACTTACGCCGGCGCCCTGCACCACGATGACATGCGATTCGATTCCCCGTACAACACCTACAGACACACGGGACTTCCGCCCGGCCCCATCGGCAATCCGGGGAAAAGCGCGCTCGAAGCCGCCATCCATCCCGCGCAAAGCGACTACTATTACTTTGTCGCCGACGCCGCCGGCCACCACCGCTTCGCCCGCACACTTGAAGAGCACGACAAGAACGTGGCCGCCTACCGCCGCGCGGTCCGAGGACAGTAGCTGGCATCCGGAAGCCCGGCACCGGCGCTTATAATCGCGGCGTGAGCGTTGAAGAGGGAAAGTCAAAATCAGACCGGCCGGCGGGCCGGGTTCTCGGTCTGGACGTGGGGTCGAGAAGGATTGGGATCGCGGTGTCGGATCCCCTGGGAATCACCGCGCAGGGACTTGAGACTTTACAGCGGAGGAACAAGCGGCACGATCTGGCGGCGCTCGAGCAGGTGATTCGCGACTATGCCGTGCGCGAGATCGTGGTCGGCTTGCCGCTGCGCATGAGCGGCGCCGAAGGTACGCAATCGGAGAAAATGCAAGCCTTCGCCAACGATCTGCGCAAGCGCTTCCGGCTGCCCGTGCATCTCTGGGACGAACGTTTTACCTCGGCGGAGGCCAACCGCCTTCTACGGGAGACGGAGTTGTCGATCGAAAGGCGGGCCAAGGCAGTCGACCGCATGGCGGCGGTTTTAATCCTGCAGGGTTGGATGGAGAAGCAGGGGATGGAGAAGCGGGCGTCCGACCGCAGCCAGCCGGAGGGATAGGCCAGCCACCCTGCCAGCCTGCCCTAACCCCCAACTCATCTAATCACAGTAACTTACACCGTCAAGCCCTTAGGTCCCGCAGCCTCGAATTGCGCTTCTGCGAACGTTCCTGGGGCCGGGAACCCCGCTCCAATTCTTGCTTTTAGTCCCATTTCGGAATAGTATCTTTACAGTAAAGATAACGTTGTTCCCCCACTTGACCCTCGCCTGCCCAGGTGCCTTTTATGAATGGTGTTGATCTGAATTTCCACATCGGCGACAAGGTCGTCTATCCCAACCACGGCGTGGGCGTAATCGAACAAATCAGCAGCCGCTCCATCGGCGCCACGATCGAAAAGTTCTACCTCCTCAACATCAAAGCCAGCAGCCTCAAGGTCATGGTGCCCTGCAACAACGTGGGCAGCGTAGGCATCCGCCGGGTGGTTCGCAACGGCGAGGTGCAGAAGATTCTCGACTTCCTATCCATCGCCGAAGACCTCAGCACCGCCGACTGGAAAGACCGCTTCAAAGAGAACTCCGACCGCATGCGCACCGGCTCTCTGTACGAGGTCGCCAGCGTCCTCAAGAGCCTGATCGCCCTCCACCAGGCCAAACCTCTTTCCTTCCGCGAAAAGAAGATGCTCGAACGCGCCCGCTATCTTTTGGTAAGCGAACTCGCCATGTCCCGCAACTGCGAAGAAACCAAGATCGAGGAGCTATTGGCCCTCGCCCTAGCCAAGTGCAAACTCCGCTTCCCCGAAGCCTCCGAGTTCCAAGCCTGATTCAGTTTTGCCCGACCCAGTTTTGAAAAGGCGCGGCTTCAGCCGCGCCGTAAAGCTGCGGAAAGATGCGGCCCGAAACCATCCAACTCCAGCCCCGGGACGCCTCCATCCCCTCGACAGGTTTATAATCTCAAGAGCGTACCGCACGCGCACCCGATCAGCATGTCTGACCTAGTATGACGGATCAACTCAGAAAGAAACTTCAGGAAGAAGTCGACGCGCTCGAGCACGAACTGGTCCACGAGCTGCCCAAGGAGATCAAGCGGGCCGCGGCTCTCGGAGACCTCAGCGAGAACGCCGAGTATCACATGGCCAAGCAGCGCCAGGAGTTCGTCAAGGCGCGCTTCCGCCAGCTCGGCAAGCGCCTCGCCGATTTGTCGCTGACCAACATGAACAACATCCCCAGGGACAAAGTGGGGCTGGGTTCCACGGTGAAGGTCTACGACAGCTTCAAGAATGAAGAGATCGAATACAAGCTGGTGACGAGCGAAGAGTCGGATGTAGGCGCGGGAAAAATTTCGACGACGTCGCCCATCGGCCGCGCGCTGCTGAACAAGAAAGTTGGCGACGAGGCGACCGTGATCACGCCCAACGGGAAACGGGAGCTGGAAATCCTTGCGCTGACCACGATCCACGACGAGGCTGAGCCCGAGAAGGCGGGCGCTTAGTGACGGGTTCGCCCAATCGGAGTTGGACCAGCGCCTTCGGGCGCGCCTGCGGCGTGCTGCTCGATACCATCGTGCGCTGGCTGGCGCTGTCGCGCATCAATCCCAACGTGCTGACCTTTATGGGGCTGGTGGTGAACACGTGGGCCGCGATTCTGTTCGGGTCTGCTACGGCTCTCACGCAGCGGCGGATGTTTTTCTACGCGGGCCTCGTGATTATCTTCTCAGGATTTTTTGATCTCGTGGACGGGCAAGTCGCGCGCGCGACCAACCGGGTCACTCGCTTTGGAGCGTTCTTCGACTCGGTAGTCGACCGCTACAGTGACGCGTCGCAATTTCTTGGGCTGCTGGTTTTCTATGCGCGGGGCGACCGCTTTTTCTATGTGGTGCTGACTGCGTTCGTGATGATCAGCGCCATCATGGTTAGTTACACGCGGGCGCGGGCGGAGTCGCTGATCGGGTCGTGCCGCGTGGGATTTATGGAACGTCCGGAGCGGCTGGTGCTGGTGATCATTGGCGCGCTCTTCAACCGCATGGCTCCGGTGCTGTGGGTGATCGCGGTGCTGTCGACGATGACGGTGATCCACCGCATGCGCTACACCTGGACCCGGACGCAGGACGCGCCGCCCGCGGCGGCCAAGGCGGGGCAGGCGGCTTAGCTAAGTCGTAACATTATATATTATCTATAAGTTAACATGCACGCGCTCCTCGTCTTCAGGGGACGATGCGAAAAGGGCGGTTGTGGGCGGAGCGATAGACGGCGAAATCCCGCCGGTCGAGGGTGAAGATGGTGTCGATCCCTTCGCGGTCCGCGAGATAAACCAGTGCGGCGTCGGCCAGTTGAGGACGGATGTCCTGGTACTCCTTCATCACTTCGGCAATGGCGCTGGCCTCGGCACCGGCCAGGGGAAGCAGTTCGAGGAAGCCGGCGGGCTTCTCGGAAAAGCAACTTCTCAGAAGTTGCTGGACGGCTGGCGGATGAGAACGCAACAGCCACACAGCCTCGGTGATGACGGGCCAGCAGGAAAACAGAGGTCCGGGCAGTTGATGAAGGGCTTGGACGCAAGCGGCGTGGTGCTGGTCCACGCTGGAGAGAATGGCGACCAGCGGGCCGGTGTCGACCAGCACGCGGCGTTTCATTTGGATTTCCCGAAGCCTTCCAAGTGGCGGGGATTGGTGCTGAGGTCTCTTGCGGGAGACTTCGGGCCGCGTCCGATGCAGCCAATCAATCCGGCTTCTTGGGCCAGTTCGTAGGCTGGCCGGGCCTCGGAGGGCTGCCCCAGATAGGTCTCCAGGGCTTCGCGGACGAGTGCCGACTCGGGCTGCCCTTTCATGCGCGAGCGGTGGCGCAGGCGCTGCCCGAGAGTCTCCGGAATGCGAATGGTGATGCGGTCGGATGCCATGTCAGACATTATAGCACAATTGTCGGACGGTACTGGTGATCATCGGCGCGCTCTTCAACCGCATGGCGCCGGTGCTGTGGGTGATCGCAGTGCTGTCGACCATCACAGTGATACACCGCATGCGCTATGCCTGGACCCGAACGCAGGACGCGCCGCCTGCCGCGGCCAAGGCGGGGCAGGCGGCTTAGCTAAGTGTGTTATTATATATTAGCTATAAGCTAATATACATCTCTTGCATTAGGGCATTCTCATAAATCTTGACACCCCAGCCAGGAGAGTTACTCTGGAGTTGCTTGACAGGCGGTGTTCAGCAACTCACCCCGAAGGCCCGGACGACTACCGGGGCTTTCGTGTTTCTGCAGGCAAGACCCATCAAGGTAGCTCGTCGGCCTGAGGTGATTACTCGATAATCGACGCCCAGCGCTCCGACAAAATGTCTCTTTGCCGCAGTGGTTCTTCTGATTCTCCGTTCCCCTAAGTTCGCTCGCGACCGTCGTGCTCTTTGTCTCGCGGACCAGATATAGCGAGGCCCCTCTCCGAATGCGTCGTTTCTTCCATGACTAATCCCCAGTCCGGATTGTATTGGCCGACCGGCGTTGCGACCTTAAACCATTAGGGAAGCTTCACGAACAGCCGGACATCTTCGTCTTCTTTAGCTTTTCGACGAACGTTTCTCGGTGTCCGATTGCACGACGATATGGTCGTAGATTGAATTCTCGACTGGAATCAGTCGTTCTGAAACGGTTTCTTCCTGTTCAGCCCATTCGGTCATGTCGTACCAGGTTCCGTCCTTGTAGTACTTGATGCCCTCCACCAGTTGCTAATTGCCTTTTCGCGGACGGTCCGGGCTGCGTGGAGGGCGAACTCCTGAGGATTGTCGAGCGCCGCTTGGCGGTTCTTGGTCTGCGAGTAACGATCGTTATGAGGGTTTTCCGGGTGAGTTTGATCGGCGGGGTGATGTGGGCGATCAGATCTTCGATCATCTCCACGATATTTGGTGTGCCCTGGCGACCTGTAAGGTCGCGACGACCTTCTGCCCGAAGTGTCGGTAATCAAGGCGGTCTTCGGTTGCGTCTGCTATGACTTCTGCTTTTGACCGACAATTCGCGGCGGATCGATTCTTACCTTATCTAGTGCGTTGACCACATCGGCAATCAGTTTGTCGGTGTTGACTGTGACTTGATAGCGGGTCTTGAGCTTGATCTTTTCCCACAGTTGACGAAATCCGGCGGTAGAGCGTCGAGCGGCTTGCGCTTCGCAACATGCTTTTCGCGTGCATTGACCGGTTTGGGGGCAGCGCCTTCGACGCCGAATTCCTCAACCATTTCGGCTTGCAGGGTGTCGACAAACCGCTCGTAGCTTTCGTTTGCAACAACGGTGAGGATGTTGAGCTTTGTCGTCGCGCAACCGCTCGCCCTGCTGGTTCACTACCAGCCGCATTCCACGCCCGACCTCCTGCCGTTTCTTTACTTCCGACACGGTTTGGTTGAGCGTGCAGATTTGCGAAACGTTCGGATTGTCCCATCCTTCGCGGAGCGCGCTGTGCGAGAAAATGAAGGAAACGGGTTCATCGAACGAAAGGAGGCGCTCCTTGTCCTTCATGATCAGGTTGTAAGCGGCTCGGTCTTCCGCGCTCTGGCCGCTGGTGGAGTCGAGGTTTCCACCGTTCCGCCGCGGCGCTTTTTCTTGGCGAAATAGCCCGCCCTGAACGTCGGAGGCTTTCATTCGGCGAAGTCCGGATACTTTACTTTCAGGTCTCGAAGGCTTCGTCGAATAGCTCTCGGATAATCCCCGGATAGAGGCCATCTACGCCGATAGCATTCTTGTCGGCGGGCGGATCGCCGACAAAGTTCTCCACCCGGTCGATAAAGAACAGCGACAAAACCTTGATGCCGGCCACCTTTAGCTTGCTCTGTTTGCGAAATGTTCCTCCACCGTGTATCGAATCTGCTCGCGGAAGAGCGGGGCTTGATCCGCGCCTTGGGTTTGCCCGACAGCGATTTCGATACCATTCTTGAACTTCACCACCTGCTCGCCGGCATTGATTTCGTCTATGACGAAGCTGGAATATTCAGGCCGGTCGGCCTTGTTTTGAAGGCAATCGCCGGGCTTGAAGAGAAAGGCTTTCTCCTTTATCGCTGCGCCGGCCATGCGCTTGTGGACTGCGATCTTCGCTTGCACAGTTTTCGCGGCGGTGCGTATCTCTTCCACGCGCACGAAGACTTGATTAAAGTCGTCTTCTTTGACCACGGAGGCCACTTGAATTTTCTTAACGAGCGATTGGCGGTATGCCTCAAAGGGCGTCAGGCGATAAACCAGGTTGTAAGGATTACGATGCGTGGCGGAGTAGCGTAGCGCGAAGAGTGGGTCGAGCGAGGCGAGCGCGCGAATGCGGCCTTCGCTTTCCATATTTTGCGGTTCGTCGAGGATCAAGACCGGTCTCGCGGATTGCACGAGAAAGAGTGGCGTTGCGCCCTGGAGACGGTCGGTGCTCTGGCGGATCACATTTTCTTCTTTATTGAAGGAGTCGATCGTCATTACCAGAAGTTCCACACAGTCGCTTTGGGCGAATTGGCGGACTTTAGCGATGCTTTTCGAGTCGTAGACGGAGTGGCGATAGGGGACGTTGTCGTAGAGCGCCCGCAGATGGTCCTGTGTGATCTTCAGGGTTTTGATGACGCCTTCACGCACTGCGACCGAGGGAACGACGACGATAAACTTGCGTAGACCGTATCTGCGGTTCAGTTCCAGAGCCGTTCGGAGGTAGACGTAGGTTTTCCCGGTGCCGGTTTCCATTTCGACTGAGAAGTTAGCGAAGCGAATCTGCTGATCGCCGACGACGGTGCGGACGGTTTCTTCGATCCACTGAAGACTCGGGTCGGGAGCGATTCCATTGCGCCGCTGTACCTGCTGGAGGTTTACTATTAATTGTTCTTCGCTCAAATCGAAGCGATTCGTGATCGAGCCGAACATTGGGCCTAGGTCGGCGACGGCAAAATCTACGAGCTTTCGCGGTTGACCTTCTAGCAGGTCGGCGACTGACTCGATCGCTCGGAGCTGGTAGGTTTGGTTGCCGTCGAACTGGAGTCGCACGCCTACTCCTTCTTAAATGGTTTTAAGCCGACATTGGAGCGCGAGATTGGCAGCAGCCGAATCGTCCAAAGCGATGTCGCGACAGATAAATAAAGTGTCAAGCGTCAGTTCACAATTCTTGCTGAGGTCGGCGCGGATTTGGTCGTCGAGGCAGATGCTGAATTTCTGGCCGGTGTCCGGGTCGAGAACGTCGAATACCTTGTTGCCGTTTTCGAGTTCGCGGATCGTGAATCGGGTGTTGAGGCCAAAACCTTCACGCAGCGCCACTTCCCAGATGACGTTGTCGGGTTGCCAGCCCGTGATTAGTGGATCGTTAAAAAGAGCCGGCTCCTGTGTGTAAGCTTCGGGATCGGTCTGGGCTTCCGCTTGCCATTGTTGAATACTCGGCCCAGACAGTCTAAACGCCTTGAAACCGAGATCTTCCGTTTGTGTCTCCCCTAACCCGAGTTCCTTTTGGCCTGACTTTTCCATTTGCGCGATGACGCGGCGGATTCGTTCTTTTCCGATGGCGGATATGGTAGGAAGAGTCGGATTATCGGTGCGTTCCGGGAGTTGCACCATGATAAATTTCCTCTCGCCGTGATGCTCGCGATTCATTTCGAGCACCGCTTGCGCCGTTGGACACGATCCCGCGAAAAAATCTAGGACAATCGCGCTTCTGTCCTCCCATGCGTACTCTAGAAAGTGCTTGATCAGCTCAACTGGTTTAGGGAAGGGGAAAATCTTGTTGTCACCAAAAAGGTCTGTGATCTCATCTGATCCTTCCTGAGTGAATGGGCCCTCGAGTATCGAGTAAGGCTTGCTGCCCCGCTCCACTCCGTCCTCGTCTCGAAGGTATTGTTTGTAACGGACTGACCACCCTCCGTCCCCGTTTTTCTTGAAAACGAGCTCATTGCTCGCTTGCGCCCGCTGGACTCGCTCTCTGCTCCATTGCCATTGCTTTTCGGGCCAAATCTCTTCGCCCTCGTGGACGATCGGGAATCTGAGCCTCTTCCGTTCATCCATGCTTGTCGAAGTCAATCTTACCTTCGACGAATACTTCGGGAAACGGGCTGCGCAGCTTGGCGATTTGAACTTCCAGGATATCGCCGGAGGTCGCGGCTACATGTTCCCGTTTCACCTGCTCTTGCATCTGATTGACTGTCCTTCCGATCCGACCAATCTCTGTGCACTGTCTGGCGGGTCGCTATTTCGCGCGGTCGAGCAGGGCCAGCGCCTGATCAGTCGTGATAAATTTCGCGCCTAGAGCTTGCAGTTCGGCCACGGTGTGTTCTCCGTCTTCGGCCTTCAGGGTTTCGATTGCGTCCTTGACTACCGCGACGCGGTGGCCTCGTTCGAGCAATCCCTTGGCGGCTAAGCGAACGCAGTATTCCGTTACCACGCCGAAGACGACGAATTCCGTGTCATCCCCCAAGCGCTTTACGAGTTCGGCGGCGTGCCGGCTTTCGAAGATATCGAGCGTTTGCTTCTCTAGATGAATCTGCTGGTATTGCGAAAGATCGCTCGGGAGCGTTGCCGCGGCTTCGTTCGGAACGGTGACAACTTTATCCGCCAGCGCCTCGGGAACGTAGCTGGAGCCCGGGGTGCCTTTGATGCAGTGCGGAGGAAAAGTTTTGAACTCGGGATCGTCTTTCGCGTGATAGCAACCGTGCGAGACCAGAAAGACGCGGCCCTGGCGGGCGGCGTTGGTGAGGCGTCGAAGGTTCGGGAGCAGGCGTTCGGCGCCGGGCACGTAGAGCTCGCCGCCGGGGAGCATGAAGTCCGCCTGCGTGTCGACCTCCCAGAAAACTAGATTGCGAGATTTCATTGCTGTCCGCCTGATTGTCCTTGTGAGAGTTCGTTCGATCCTCTCTTAGATCGTTACCACTCTTAGATCTTTACCACAGAGGGCACAGGGTTACACAGCGTAAGGCGACAAGAATTGAACAAACTCATGACATGGGGGGTGACAAGCGAGATCGTTCCAGCGAGGGTTCGCCAGCGAAGGTTCGCCCGCGTGGGCGGCCTTTGCGTTTGCAGATCAAGAACCTTTGCGGCTAAGAACCAGGTTCTTGCTGAACGAATGACGACAGGCTGGTCTGCAAGGCATTCTTGCTGGCCTCGGGCAGGTCGATGAAGCGGAAGGGCTGGAGCCAGCCTTGAGTCGCCCACATGGGGAACATGATCTGAGCCTTTTCGCGTATGGTGGTCTCGCCGAGGTGGAAGATCAACTCGACTTCGAGTTTTTCGTCGAGCGGCTGCTCTACGTTCATCAGGCCGCCGGTGGTGGAAAGCTGATGGAGTTTGCCGCGCACCTCGCGGCGGTTGGGCAACCGCATCAGCGTCAGCACGGATCCCCGGAGCTTGACGCGAAACGGGCGGCCACGCTCCTGGCGGGCGGTTCCAGCCGAAGGTGGATCCGGGGGCGCGATCGATTCTGGGGTCTGCGACATGGTGGCTAAAGTATGAAGCCTGGCTGGGCTCGGGACGAGGTTACGAAAGAATGTCATGCAGTGGTCAGTGGTCAGTGGTCAGCGGCGAGTGGTCGGTGGTCAGTGGGATTCGCGTAGCTTTTGACGGTGGGTATGGATGCTGGGCACTGACCATTGATCGCTGACCATTGATAACTGACCATTGATCACTGACCACTATTTTCGGCCGGGATGGGCCTCGCCTTGGCCGGAGAACAAGTTGTAGGGCCAGGCGTTCCCGCTCTTGGCAGCGGCCTTGCCTGCATCTTTTGCGGAGGCGGCGGCAGAATTGGGGTTGCAATTCCAATCCTCTGGAGGATTGGTGATTCCCCACACGTTCGCGTGGTTGTAGAGCGCCACTCCGATAAGAAAGAATTTCCCGTCGTTACCCAGCGGCAAGCAAGTCGCTACGCGGGCGGAAGCGCTTCCGCCGGCCGGCAGATCGTTGAGCAGCACTGGAGTTTCGAGCGGCAGGTCCTGCGATGCCCGGAATCCGCAGCCTTGCGGGCTGACCACGAGAGCTACACACTTTGCGGAGAAGGGATGCTTTCGGTCGAGGCTGGTCACGGTCACGGGAATCTCCACACGCAATCGCGTGCTGCGCCGCGCCGTCCTGGTTGTGAGGATTTCCATCTTTGCCAGTTCACCTGTTTGGACTGTCCTGACTCAATAGTGTGACAGAAGCGAGGCTGGACGGTGTGCTTAGAAACAGCTGATGAGGGTAACGGAAGTAACCCTCGCCTGCCCTGTTAAGATGGCTCGACATCGGTGAATCAGATTAGGGAATCCGCCACATCTGTGGGCCGTCCGGCGCCAATTGCTGTTGGCGCGCCCGAGTGGGATCTGATGCTGGCTGCGAGCTGTGCCGACCTGCGGGAGAGCGGTCTTGGCCGCATCCGTGGCTTGCTCGATGTGCCGATGCGAGACAGGCCCGTCGAGTGGCAGGCTGTGCTTCGGCTGGCCGATCATCACGGTACGTCGGCGCTGCTCTATCGGAACCTTTCGGGTTTGAGCGACCTTGTGCCTGCGGCTGTGGTGGCGACGCTTCGGCAGAGTTATGAGAGGAACGTCCACAAATCGCTTTTTCTCGCGCGTGAGCTGATCCGCATTCTGGACTGTCTTGATGCCATCGGCATCGAAGCGATCCCGTACAAGGGCATCGTGTTGTCGGAGGTTTACTACAGCGACATGGCGTTGCGCCAGTCCGGCGATCTGGATTTGTTTGTCCGCGGACAGGACGTGGGGCGCATCAAGAGAGCAGTGCTCGAGTTGGGATATACGCTGCGCGTGCCCATTCCTGAAGATGCCGAGGAGGATTACATCGCTTCCGGATACGAGTGCACGTTCGACAGTCCCGCTGGGCGCAACCTGCTCGAGTTGCAGTGGGCGCTGCAGCCGCGCTTCTACACGGTCGACTTCGATATGGATGGATTGTTTGAGCGCGCGGTGAATGTGGCCGTTGCGGGCCGCCACGTGAAAACGCCTTCTCCTGAAGATCTGCTGCTGGTGCTCTCGGTGCACGCGGCGAAACATGTTTGGGGACGGCTGATCTGGCTCTGCGACATCGTACAGATTCTGAAGCTGGGGAATTTGAAGTGGGATTTTGTGCGGGCGCACGCCCGGGCATTTGGCATCGAGCGGATTCTGCACGTCACGCTGCTGCTGGCGAACCGGCTTCTGGCGACACCGATTCCGGGTCCGGTCGAAGAGTCGATTCTTGACGACCGCGCTGCGCGGGCTTTTGCCGAAGAAATCGCCATGGACGTGGCGCGCGGAGTTTCGTACGAGGAGCAGCAAGTCTCGTACTTCCGCCTTATGATGCGACTTCGGGAACGCAAGGCGGATCGGCTGCGATTTCTTGCGCGGCTGGCCTTCACTCCCGGTCCCGGCGAGTGGGAAGCGGTTCGCCTGCCCAGGCTTTTGTTCCCTCTGTATCGCGTGGTGCGTCTGGCGCGGCTTGCATCGAGATTCGCGCGCGGATAAGGGGAGCGAACCAAGGGGCGCTTGCCTGGACCTGCTGGGTTCAAAAATTAGCGATTGCAACAGAGGACTCGATGGCGAACCAAACGCTGCGTTTCACGGCAAGGATCGACGGGAAGGAAGCAGGGGTGGTGGCGGCGATCGCTCCGCCGGTGGATGTGCCGGAGTTTTTCGGGACGCGGGCCCGCGTGCCGGTGCGGGGGACGATCAATGGCTATCCGTATCGTTCATCGTTGTCGCCGTGCGTAGGGCGGCACATGATGCCGGTGAACAAGCAGCTGCTCGCGGGTGCGGGGGCGCAGCCCGGCGACATGGTGGACGTAGTCATGGAGCGAGACGGCGAGGCACGGACGGTGGAAGCGCCGCCGGTGTTGAAGAAGGCGCTGGCGAAGAGTAAAGCGGCGCGAGCAAATTAGGAGAAGCTTTCGTTTACGCATAAGAAAGAGATGGCTCGGGCTATAGTTGGCGCGAAGCAGGAACAGAGGCGGGCGCGGCGGCTGGCCAAGGTTGTGGAGGTTTTGAAGACTGGAAAGAAATGGACGGTGAACTACCTCGGGGGATTCAAAGCGTGGCTATTTCCGTGCCTCTTTGACCCGGGCCTGAAGGCCTGCTCCACCCCTCTGTTTCCGCGCCGCATGGGTTGTAGTTGAGACGCTGCACGCCGCCGTCTCCACACAATCACAGGTGCCACACAATTACATGCTAGTCACGGTCACGCGCGGGATGGACCAGCCACTTCAATACCATATTCACCAGGCTTAGCACGATCGCGCCGAGGAACGCTGCTGTGAAGGTGCGCACCTGAAAGCCGGGGGCCAGCAGTGCCGACGCGAGTTTGAGCATCAGCGCGTTGATCACGAACCAGAAGAGTCCCAGGGTGAGCAGAGTCAGAGGGAACGTCAGAATCTTCAGCAGCGCTCCGACGGTTGCGTTGATGAAGCCGATTACGAGTGCAGCAATCAGAGCCGCAACGGGACCGCTGACGGAGACTCCCGGCACGATCATGGCCACAATCCATACGGCCAACGCACTCAGAACCCAATTCAATAGCAGTCGCATCGTTCGCTCCTTCGCCAGTTGACTGGAGGACGCAAATCAGCCTGCTTAGCCTGCTTAGAGACTATACCAATAAGCCATCCGATCAGTCTTCGGGGGTGAGCGGGACGGGAACGGCCCTGATTCTGGAAGAGGGGCTACCTGTGATCTTTCAATAGGTTGTCCATTCGACCGGAACCAGAGAAGCTGATTGTAGCGAGCAATCACCTCTGAGGAGAGATCGAATGGACATTCACAAGAATGCCCGACTTAGCCTGCGCCGTCGAGAGGATTTAGTTGAGTATGTAGCCCGGGGAGTGACGCTGAAGTTGGCCGCGGCCAACTTCAGCGTCACTCCCAAAACCGTCGCCAAGTGGGTGCACCGTTTTCGCCGGGAGGGGCCGCTCGGTCTGTGGGATCGTTCTTCCCGCCCCCGGCGCAGCCCGCGCCGGACTTCCTTCGCGCTGACCGAAGAAGTGATCGCCCTGCGCCGTCAACTGCATCCCGCTTATCGCGTCGCCCAGGCCACCCAGCTCAGTGCCGCCACCGTCAGCCGCATCCTGCAGCGCGCTCATCTCAACCGCTGGCGTCATCTCCATCCTGCGCCGCCGGTGGTGCGTTATGAACACGCCGCTCCCGGAGACCTGCTCCATCTTGATATCAAAGCCATGACCCGCTATCAGAGCGTCTCCATCCGCGGCGACGGCCGCCGTCGCGGTCGCCCTCAGTTCGCCGGCTGGCAGGCCCTACACATTGCCATCGACGATCACTCCCGCCTCGCCTTCTCCCGCCTGCTGCCCAACCAGACCGTTGACTCCGCCCTGGCCTTCTTACGTGCCGCCCTCGCCTTCTATGCCGAGCACGGCATTTCCATTCGCCGCCTGCTCACCGACAACGGATCTTGCTATCGCTCCCATCGCTTTCGCGCCGCCTGCGAAGAACTCGGCATCCGCCATCGCTTCACCCGCCCTTACACTCCCCGCACCAACGGCAAAGCCGAACGTTTCATTCAAACCGCTCTGCGCGAGTGGGCCTATGTCCGCCACTACACCAACTCCGAAGAACGGGATCAGCAACTTCCCCCTTGGCTCCACTACT
The DNA here is from genome assembly GCA_963771895.1 of uncultured Acidobacteriaceae bacterium. Classification (GTDB taxonomy): domain Bacteria; phylum Acidobacteriota; class Terriglobia; order Terriglobales; family Acidobacteriaceae; genus Sulfotelmatobacter. The sequence continues at coordinate 122,658 of CAVYVQ010000004.1, forward strand.
ACAACTTTGCCCGCCCGCATGGTAGCCTCGGATACGCTCCACCCATCAGCCGCTCTCCCACGAACGGTACAACCTCTTGAGGGATCACAGC
>CAVYVQ010000005.1:0-24216 GCA_963771895.1 uncultured Acidobacteriaceae bacterium
GGCCCCCCAAGTTGTGGCCTACATCCTGTACGGTCAAGCGCCTCACTACTCCACAGGCTCATCGCTGACAACCTGGCAAGCCCGCAGCATCCTCACGTTGTTTTTCATTTTGCGCTCCTGGGAATTGCTAAAGAACGCGGGGTTCTTCCGCCATCATTTCCGCCGGTGGACTCCAGTTCGCTTCCTGACTCGTTGTGCAGAACCGACAAGAACCGGCTTTATTCCACGGGAATTTATGTGGACGTCAAAACCACACTCGTCTCTCACGTGCTGACAACGCTGGCGATGCCGGAATCGCTCACAGGGACCGCGACACTGTCGTAAAGGGACGAGGGGAGGACTAAAGAGCGCGTGGTTCTTCCGCACCAGCATTTCCTCATTTAAGGCAGGAACTTATAGCCCTGACCGTGTACCGTGAGAAAGTGTAACGGGTGTGAAGGGTCGCTCTCGAGTTTCTGTCGTAGCCTCAGCATGTGGTTGTCCACCGTCCGCGTGCATGGGTAGCTCTGGTAGCCCCACACTTCGTTGAGAAGTTCATCCCGCGAGATCACGCGTTGCGCGTTCTTTGCCAGGAACTTCAGTGTCTTAAATTCCTTTGGAGTAACTGCAACCTTCTCTCCGCCACGAGTAATCTCAGTCTTGTAAAAATCCACCATCACGTCCGCAAAGACATATACGTCTGCAGCCTCCGGACTGAAGCGGAACGCACGCATGATTAGCGCGCGCACACGCGCAGCAAGTTCCCGCGGGCTGAACGGTATGGTCACGTAATCGTCGGCACCCAATTCCAGAAGAAGAACCTTGTCCGCAACCTTCGAACTCCCGCTTAGAATTACAAGGGGCAAATCAGGTATCAAATTTGCAATCTTCTTGCAAAGATCGTACCCTGAAGATCCCGGACGCGGCAGATCGAGGATCACTGCGGCCGGTACTCCTTGGCGAAGTCTCTCCAAACCAGAAACGGCATCGGGGACGATATCGACCTCAAATCCTTCCGAGGAGAAAAGCCGCTGCAGAATCTTCCGCAAAGCACGATCGTCCTCGATGACCAAAATTCGCTCCCCTGGAGCCGATCGCAGTTCGGATATTGGAGTGTTCACGGTTGCTGCCAAGGTAGCGGTTGCCATAGGCTTCTCCTCTTTCTGCGGGATCGCAGCTTGATTCACACCTAGCCTGCGTCGGCTGTCTGGATAGCGTATCGCCGCACACATAAAGAACTTGTTAAGGCTTGGTAAAGGTTCGTAAAGCAATCCCATGAATCCTTGCTTCCTTTCAAACGCACCGGCGCGGCACGACACAGGCGGGAGCGCTAAGGAGTGACTGGCGAACTGCCTTCCGCGCTCTGGCCAGACGTGACATAACGGTTCCTATCTGGATCGACAATATTTCCGCGATTTCCTGGTATGACATTTCCTCCACTTCACAAAGAAGGAGGGTCTGTCGGTAGTGCATCGGCAGATCGTCGATGGCGCGCTGCACTTGTTCGGAATTCGAGCGATTCATTAGAATCGTTTCGGGAGTTGCCGTATCCATTGCCAGTTCAGGCCCGTCCTCCTCCGAGTCCATCGCAATGGTCATGCGCCGCTCGAGTTTTGAGCACGAACTTAGAAAGGTGTTCTTCAGGATTCGAAACATCCACGCCCGGAAATTGGTGCCGGGCTGAAACGATGCGAAACTGCGTAAAGCCTTGAGATAGGTTTCTTGGACAAGATCCTCGGCGTCGTTCAAATTGTGCGCCAGCCAGCGCGCGAAGTTGTAAAGAGAATCGAACAAGGGCATGGCTAACTCTTCGAACCCGGCCAACGGTTGATCGTCATGGGAGGACGAAGCCCCGAATCGGACCATCCCTTGTGAGCCCCGTCCAATACGACTCATTGGTCTTCTCCTGAATCAGCTCATGCCCCGGTCGAAGCCACTTTGACCTGCCAGTTGTTCCGCGTCAATTAACTGAGGACCTTTTCAATATATCCAACTCATTGCTTGCTAAATTATTGTTGCCTAATGAGTTAGCTGTGCATATATCCTGATTCCGGGAGTTTCTGGACGCGACATGCTAGACTCCGTGCGAAGCCCAGCTACGCTATGGAACCCCTGCGGTCCAACTCCGTGGTGCGATTCGGAACCTATGAGGTCTCTCTCCAGTCAGGTGAAGTGCGCAAATCGGGTCTGAGAGTCAGAGTGCAGCAGCAGCCGCTGAAACTGCTGGAGATATTGTTGGAACGTCCGGGGGAAGTCGTCACCCGGGAGGAGTTGCGCAGCCGAGTCTGGCCGAACGAAACTTTCGGGGATTTTGATCAGGCTCTCAATATCGCAATTGGGAAGCTGCGCGGTGCCTTGGGTGACTCGGCTGAGAATCCGCGATTCATCGAAACTCTTCCAAAACGCGGCTATCGCTTTATTGCGGATGTGTCGGTTGTCGACGCAGACGCCCACACAAAAAAGCAGCCGGAACTTGTGGCTGGAAACCTGCCTGGTCCGGAGCGTAAAGCAGAATCGGGGGGAAAGTTCCAAGGCGCCGGGTTGACGGTTACCCCGAAACTTCGGCTGCGGCAGACGCGTCGCGTCATCATTGCCTGGGCCCTGATCCTGGGTTTGCTGATTCTCGCCATCCGGCTTTTTCGTTCGCGAGCCCCCGTTCCCACAGGCATTCGATCCCTGGCGGTGCTTCCTCTGGAGAACCTTTCTGGGGAAGCTTCCCAGAACTACTTCGCTGACGGCATGACGGATGAGTTGATCACTGACTTGGCGCAGATCAGCGCCTTACGGGTGATCTCCCGCACCTCAGTCATGGCATATAAAGGAGCGCGCAAGCCTCTGCCGCAGATCGCTCGTGAGCTGAATGTTGACGCTGTGGTAGAGGGCAGCGTGCTCCGCTCTGGCGACCAGGTCCGTATCACGGCGCAGTTGATCGAGGCATCTACGGACAAGCACTTATGGTCCCAGAGTTATGAGGGTGAGTTGCGGAATACCTTGGCGCTCCAGAAAAGGGTGGCTAGCGCCATCGCCGATCAGATACGGATCAACTTGACCCCGCAGGAACAGGCTGCGCTTAAGGACGTAAGAATTGTCAATCCAGAAGCTTACGAGTCGTTCCTCAAAGGGCGCTACTTCTGGAACAAGCGAACGGCGGATGGTTTGAAGGCCGCCCTGGCTTATTTCAATCAGGCAATCGAAGAGGACCCGAAATATGCCCAAGCCTATTCTGGCTTAGCCGACACCTATGCTTTGTTGGGAGACTGGCAATACGCAGTGATGACCCCGAAAGAAGCGTTCCCAAAAGCGAAGGCTGCGGCCATCAAAGCTCTGGAATTGGACAGCACGCTCGGCGAAGCTCACAACTCGCTTGCATTCGTCCTGGACGGCTTCGACTGGGACGTGGACGCGGGCGGGAAGGAATTTCGGCGAGCCATTGAACTGAATCCAGGCTACGCAACCGCTCACCATTGGTATGCCTGGCACTTGAGCCTGTTAGGTCGGTTTGACGAAGCTATTGCGGAAATGAGAAAAGCGGAAAACCTGGATCCGCTATCTCTTATCATTAACGCCGATTTAGCGGAGCTCCTTGCCCTCGCACACTCTTATGACGAATCCATACTACAGAGCCGCAAGACTATCGAAATGGATCCTAATTTTGCTCTCGCCCATAATCAACTCGCCCAGGCGTACCTCCAAAAACACATGAACGATGAAGCGGTCGCAGAACTGAGAAAAGCGGTCCTGCTCTCCGGGAATAGCCCGACGTGTGCAGCTAATCTCGCTCGCGCCTACGTCGCATCCGGCAAGAAGAGCGAAGCAGTAAAGCTGTTGGGCGACCTGAAAAAACGCTCGAATCCTGGTTATTCGAATGCTTCGGAGATTGCCATGATCTACGCATCTCTCGGAGATACGGATCAAGCCATGAATTGGCTCGAAAAAGGCTACGAAGAGCGATTCAACCCCGGCGTCCTGCTCCGACCAGGCTTCGATCCGCTCCGCTCCAACCCGCGCTTTCAGAACCTCGTGCACCGCATTGGCCTACCCGAGTGAGATTCCGCTCGGTCCAGGTTGTCAAACGCAGTTTTAGACTGTAGAGAAACCAGGCCGCTCTCCGCTGGAAACCATCGTATCCTAGTCCATTTCCCGCACTCGGCCTTGTTCCGCCCGCATTCCCGTACCAGAAGCCATCGCAGACTCCGCCTTCCTCTTCTGCCAATCCGCTTCGACCAGCACAGTGATCGCATCCAGTTTCTTCTTCTTCAAGCCCGCATTGATCCCTGGCAGTTCTTTCTGCGCCATCTTCTGGAAGTCATCGATCACATCTTGCAGTTCATGACCCAGCGACTCCGTCCGCGTCACCTGGTAATCCGTGGGCTTGCCGTCATATGCCGTCACTGCCCCATAGAGTTGCCCCAGCAGCTCGCGAATGCGCTCTTCGCCGGTAATCATGCCGCCTTCTTTGGTGGCCACGATCTTCGAGCGGAGCGCGTCACAATCCGCAGCAAGTTTCTGCAATTGCTGGCGCAGCGGGTCTTTCTGCGCGAGCTTGCCCGCCCGCAAGCTAGCCCCGTCGCGCACTCCTTCGATCGCTTCGACGCCAAAGGTCATGTGCTCCAGCTCTTTGTAGACCTTCATCGAGAGATCGAACTGCGCCTTGCGCTCCTCCAGCGAATACTTGGCCCGCGGGTCGATCGCAACATTCAGCTGCTCGGTGTAAGTTTGATCGCCTTTGGTCAGTTTCACCGTGTACATGCCCGGCAGCACACGCGGTCCCTGCGCCGCTTCAAACAGCGCCGTGGCTGCCGGCGCGACTGCCGGTGGCCTCACCCGCATTCCCCAGCCAGCGCGGTTCAGCCCCCGACGCTTGCTCCCGGCCACCGTGTCCACCAGCTTGCCGTCCTGGTCGAAAATCTCGATCTTCAAATCGCCGAAGATGTGCCGCCCTTTCTGGTAGTACGTGATCTGCGCGTCCGCCGGCCGATTGCGTCCACGGAAAGTCTCGTCGCCTTCGGGCCACCCCCCGCCCACGTCAAAGTATTGGATCGCAGCCCGTCCCGGCAGCAGCGTCGCCTCTTTAGTCACGACTTCCGGCGTAAGCGCGCGCAGCGGCGAGATATCGTCCACGATCCAAATGCCGCGGCCGTGCGTCGCCACCACAAGATCGGATTCCCGCGGCTGCACCACGATGTCATCCACCGCCACCGCCGGGAAGTCCGTCCCCTTGTATTGCGCCCAGCGTTGCCCGCCATCTGCTGAAATCCAGAGCCCGAATTCCGTGCCCAGGAAAAGGACATTGCGGCTGACCGTGTCTTCCTTGATCACGTGTGCATAGCCGCGCACCCCGCTTTCCATTGCGGGAAACGCAGTCCACGTTTGACCATAGTCCGTGGTCTTGTAAACGTAAGGTTTCATATCTCCAAAGGTGTGACGGTCGAACGTGGCGTAAGCGGTGCCTTCGTCGAAGCGGCTGGCCTCGACGGTCGAGACCCACGAATTCTTTCCCAGCCCGGCGACGTTGCCCACTACGTTCGCCCATGTCTTCGCCCCATCGCGGGTGATCTGGACATTCCCGTCATCGGTGCCGACCCAGATGATCTGACCATTCTTCGGCGACTCGGAAATCGAATAGATGGTGGTGTGCATCTCGGCCGAGGAGTTGTCAATCGTAACGCCGCCGGATTCTTCCTGCTTCTGCTTTTCGGGATCGTTGGTCGTCAGGTCCGGAGAAATCCGGTCCCACGACTGGCCGTGATCACGCGAGCGGAATAAGAACTGCGCCCCAATGTAAAGCGTCCCTTTTTCATTGGGGCTCATATGAATCGGCGTATTCCAGTTGAAGCGCAGCTTCTTCTCGCCGTAATTCGGCCAGGGATGGATGTCGCGAGTCTCGTGCGTGTTGCGGTTCACCCGTCCAATCTCGCCACCCTGCGCCTCGGCGTAAATGTAGTCGGGATCGGAAGTGTCTTCGAACATCCAGAAGCCGTCGCCGCCGAACATGTTTTCCCAGCGCGAATTGCTGATGCCCCCGGGATAAGAGGAATCGCCCACCCAGGAACTGTTGTCCTGGAGGCCGCCGTAAACATGGTATGGATCCGCATTGTCGGCGCTCACGTGATAGAACTGAGAAACCGGCAGGTTCATCTGGTGCTTCCAGCGATTGCCGCCGTCTTCGCTGCGCCACAAGCCGCCATCATCGCCGGCAATCACGATGTTCGGATTCTTGGGATTGATCCACACGTCATGGAAGTCGCCGTGCGCCCCGCCCGAAACCACATTGAAGGTCTTTCCGCCATCGTTGCTCAGCAGCAGAATGAGATCGGGCTTGAAAATCTTGTTTTCATCTTTCGGATCGACGATCAGGTTGCCGAAATAAAAAGGACGCCACACCATGTAGTTGCTGGCATCGAGCTTGGTCCACGTTGCTCCGGCATCGTCGGACCGGTAGAGTCCTCTGCCTTTTTCTGCTTCGATGTTGGCATACACTACCTGCGGTTTCGATGGCGCCACCTGCACCGCCACACGCCCCCATGGTTTCCCCGGCAGTCCTTTGGCATTGCTGTCGTTGACTTCACTCCAGTGCGCGCCGCCGTCGGTGGACTTAAACAGCTCGCTGCCCGGGCCTCCCGAACGGAATGTCCAGCCCTGCCGGCGGAAATCCCACATCGCCGCGTAGATGGTTTTCGGCTCCTGCTTACTGCGCGCCATCATGGCGCAGCCGCTTGAAGCATTGGCCCCCGCGAGAACTTTCTTCCAGGTCTTGCCGCCGTCGGTGGTCTGGAAGACTCCGCGCTCGTCGTTGTCATCCCACAGATGCCCTAGAGCGCAGACCAGCACATCATTGCTGTCGCCAGGATTCACCAGAATCTTGACGATGTGTTCGCTGTCCTTGAGACCGACGTTGGTCCAGTTCTCGCCGCCATCCGTCGACTTGTACACGCCGTCGCCCACCGAGACGCTGTTGCGCGTCCAGGCCTCGCCGCTGCCCACCCAGACTGTCTTCGAGTTCGACGGATCAATCGCGACCGCGCCGATCGACTGCACATCTTCCCGGTCGAACACCGGCTTGAACGTCGTGCCACCGTTTACCGATTTCCACACTCCGCCGCTGGCCGCGCCCACGAACAGAGTGATGCGGCCGTCTTCCTCCACCGCATCGACCGCGGCGATGCGCCCGCTCATGCTAGCCGAGCCGATGTTTCGCGCCGGCAAGCCCGAAACCGTCGCCGAGTCAAAGCGGTATGCTGCTTGGGCCACGGCCTGCCAGGGTGCGCACAGCGCAGCTCCGGTGATTAACACCATCACTCCCCAGGAATTGCGAGCGGATGCTTTCATATTGACGAGTCCTCTTCCATGCTAGTGATTTTTCGTTGTCTTCTTCATCTTTATCCCAGCCAATCACCGAGCCAAATCAGTGAACCCCGACCAACCCGGACTTCTTTTCCTCAGTCCTCAGCGACGCCGGTAAAGCAAATTCAGAATCTGGGACAGTGATGTTGACTTCAATTTTTTGAATCGTGGTCATCTGTGCGCCAGGATTATTTCTGGGCCCCTCGGAAATCGAGAAGGGATACATGACTCCATTCACCGGCTTGTAGGAGCCCACGTCCACCACCCGTTCTCTCACTGAGCCCCGGACAAACTGCTGAATCTCCTCGCGGATTTCGAGATAAGTATCTGGGTCGAGAAAGTAGTAAACGATGTCGCCGTTTTTCAGCGTGACCCTGAGCCGCAGGGCGTCATCGCCATCTACCAAGTCATGCCCAAGATATTCGATCTTGTTGCCTTTTTCCGCGTAGTCGACGAGCGGACCATCGAAATCGGAGGCTAGCAGCAAGTCCCGCAGTGTATCCTCGCCCATCAGTTCGGGGTCTTTGCGCCCGCGGAAGGGTTGGGTCTGCCAGCCGGTCGAACCATCGTAGGCCTGAATTGCCGTCATGCCCTGCAGGGTGAAGGTTTGACGGACCAAATCGGCGCGCGCGTTGGTTTGCGCGAAGACGGCGGTCCGGCCTCTGGCATTCTTGAGTCTGCCGGTCGTACGCCGGGTCTTGGCCGACTTGATTTTTTCGATCCCGCCCTTTGCCTGGATGTTCTTGTTGACCAGTTCCTCCGCGGTTTGGGAGCAGGTAAACGCGCTGAGCGACGAGACGGCCGCGAGAACAAATACCGCGCGACGCATGGGCAAACTCCTGATTTTGGGTGTGGTCTTCATTCCAGCAAATTAGTGAATCCCGACCATGCCGGACTTCTTTTCTTCTGTTTTCAACGAAGCCGGCAGGTTAAAGTCCGCCGGATCGATGGTCACATTTGCTTCCATCTTCTGAATCGTGGTTGTTTGATCGTCGGGATGGTTCTTCGGTCCCTGCGAGATCGAGAAGGGATACATCACGCCCGCCACCGGCTTGTAAGAGCCCAGTCCCACCACGCGGTCCCGCACCGAGCCCCGGATAAACTGCTGGATCTCACGGCGAATCTCGATGAAAGTATCCGGGTCGAGGTAGTCGTAAATGATGTCGCCGTTTTTCAGCGTCACCTTCAGCCGCAGCGCGTCGTCTCCATCCACTACGTCGTGCCCCATATTCTCGACGGTGCTGCCTTTCTCTTTGTAATCCACCAGAGGCCCATCAAAGTCGGCGTCCAGCAGCAGGTCACGCACGTCGTCCTCGCCCATCAACTCGGGATCCTTCTTCCCACCAAAGGGCTGGATCTGCCAGCCAGCGCTACCGTCGTAGGCTTGCACCGCCGTCATCCCCTGCAGCATAAATGTCTCCCGCAGCAGATTCGGGCGCTGGTTCTCCTGGCCCACCGAGGCGGTGAAGCCACCGCCACCTTCGAACTTGCCCGTAATCCGCATGGTCTTGATGGCCTTCATCTTCTCCATCCCGCCCCGGGCCTGAATGTTCTTGGCAATCAGTTCGTCGGCGGTTTGGCAGTATGAAAAGATACCAAGGCAGCAGACAGCAATCAGCACAGTCAACGCATAACGCATGGAACAGACTCCTGTTGTTGAGGGACTTGCAGAACCCGAAAAACGAGAAACAGTACTCTACTCATTAGTAGACGTTTATTTCAAGTCCAGGTGAGCGCTGACTCTCCCTTTCAGAGGGATAGCGGTTCAGATGGGGCGCCTTGTTGCCCCGCACCTCAAAAGCAGAAACCGGCCTTTTGCCACCTTACTGCGAATTCCAGGATCAACAGTGTTACGATTTTCCAGACATGAATTTTGGGGATTTATTCAGTGAAAGCCCGCTTGACCCAGCCGCTGGTGCGACTACTCCAAATGCGTTCCGTGCTACAAGTGCGTGCAAGCCTGCGGCGTAGACGCGCAATGCACCTTTGCGATTGCCGTAGCGGGCCGCGGCTTCTCCGCCCACATTGCTACTGAATTCGACGTTCCCCTGCCCGACTCGGCCCGCGTGTATTGCGGCAACTGCATCGGCGTCTGTCCCACAGGCGCGCTGATGTTCAAGAGCGAATATGACATGCGCCAGGCCGGCACATGGAACGAAAGCCGCCAGATCCAGACTGACACCGTCTGTCCTTATTGCGGCGTAGGCTGCGAGCTCACCGTGCACCAGCAAGAAGGTCAGATCGTTCGCGTGACCTCGCCGCTCGGCCATAGCGTGACTCATGGCAATCTCTGCATCAAAGGGCGGTTCGGCTGGCAGTTCGTACAGATTCAACCAGTCGGCAAGCGAAAAGAATAATTCCGCGAGTAAGGCCTCAAACGGAGGGATGCTTCAGAACATCTGCCAGTGCACGCATCCGCATTGAGTCGGCCCCGGTCTTCGCGGTCGCGGCGCTCTGTTCCAACGAAGGCGCCATAGCCCTCAATTTCGCCACGTTGCTGTTGCTCATGTGCGACCTCTCTGCGCTTTTAATCGCCTTCTGCAGCTTTGCGATTTGGCTTGCAGGCAGAGCCTGCGACCTCGACAACTGGTCCACGTACGCTTTCGCCACCACCAACTTTGCCGGCCATTCGATCTTTTGCTGGTTCTGCACATTCAGCTCAGACACCATCACCGTTTTGGCCGCGTCGATTTCGTTCTTCGTCAGAAACTTGGTCGGCGTCAGTTGAAACACGTCCAAGCCGCGCGCAATCTCCGAACCGTAGATGTAGCCGTTGTACCAATACGCGGACCAATCGCCTCCGAGCACTAACATTTTCGGATCAATGGGCCCGCGATCGAAGTAGGCAATCTCGAAGGGGTTCGCCGGATCGGTGAAGTCCATCACGGAAATCCCGCCCTGATACCATGCCTGCACTTCCACATCCCGGCCGGGAATCGGAATCAGAGAACCATTGTGCGCCACGCAGTTCTCCGTATCGCTCTGCGCGGCCGGCAGTTTGTAGTAGTTCGCGAAAGTCAGCTTGTCGTCCTTCAGGCGGAAGATGGCATCTGCACCCCACTTGTTCGGGTCGTTCGGACGGCAGCGCGCACCCAGGCCACCGCCCCACTCGTCAGTGAACACTACTTTGCCGCCGTCGTTCGAGAACGAGGCCGAATGCCAATAGGAGTAGTTCGGATCATTCACGGCATCCACTCGCTTCGGATGTACAGGGTCCTTGATGTCAAGCACAATCCCGTTCCCGGAGCACGCGCCCGCGGCCAGCCCGATCGCCGAATACACGGTGATGTCGTGGCACTGGTCGGTGTCCGCCGGCTTCTCCGAGCCCTTCTTGCCGTGAGTGCCGCCGTTATTCAGGCCGTTAATCGCGCCCGTGCGCGGATCGATAAATAGCCGCGGACTCGACACGATCGTCGCGTCCTGCGGCGCAGCCACTGGAACTTTGATCACATCGATGCGAAACAGCGCCGTATTCGGATCTTTGTCCGGTTTTTCTCCCGAGCACCCGGCTAGCTCTTCCGGTTGACGCACAAACGAAGTCCCTGACACGTAGATGTAGACATTCTCCTTGTCGTTCGGATCGATCACCAGGGTATGCGTATGGGATCCGCGGCACGTTTGCACTGCTGCGACTTGCTTCGGATTCTTGATGTCGGAGATGTCGAAGATTCGTACGCCGCGGAAACGGTCCTTTTGCGCTACCGGGAGGCGGCGCTTTCTTTTTTTTTCTTTGTCTTTGTCTTTATCGTCTTTGCTTTTGTCTTTGTCTTTGTCTTTGTCGGTAGCATTGTCTTTGTCGTTAGCGCTGACTTTATCTTTGTCTTTATCTTTGTCTTCGTCTGCGGGCGGAGGGGGTTCCGGCGGAAATCCCTCAACACCGCAATCCAGACGTCCATTCGGCATCTCTACCGACATGAACAGGAGATTCTTGTAGACCGACACATCACCCTGTCCGCCCGGGCAAACTAATGACGTCAGCAATTTCACGTTTGCCGGATTGGCGATGTCGTAGATACTCACACCATAAAAATTTCCCTGAAACAAGTGGTTGCCTTGGAAAGCAAGATCCGAGTTGGCAAAAGCAAGTTGCGCAATCAGCAAGAGCACTGGCTTTGGAATCTTCTTGTTATTCCCCATACCGAGTTGCCCAACCATCTTCGCAACCTTCGGGTCATCGGGATCTGTGGCGCCGAGTTGAAACGCGTCCGGCTTTTTGAGCAGCAGGAGGTGCTCGATGCCCATCGAGGTTTCGCCCGCGTCATAAAGTCCCGGCGCAAGCGTGGCGCGCGGATCATTCGCATCCGACCCCGTCATCCCCGGCGGCAGGGTTGGGGCGGGTTCTGGAGCGAATGGATCCTGCCCTTGGTCCTCAGCCTTCTTAGCGTCCTCATCGGACGGCGGGGTCGCGGGCTTCTGAGCCTGTTCCTGCGGCGGTGCTGCGGGCGGTCCCGCTTGTGCCTGCGTTCGGGTTACAGCGAAAACGGAAGTTAGCGCGACCCACACCACACACTGGGCAAGACTGGGCAATCGGTTCATCGTTTCTCCTCTGGGATCTCTTTCTTCAACATGGTCTCCATGATACCTATCTCGGCTCGTTGGGCATTGTCCGCATCAGTCGCGAAGTTGAACAGCTCGGCGTCCTGTCCGGCGCCTGCGGTGTCAAATAGATCTTTTACCATGGTCAACGCGCCGTTGTGATGTTGTATCATTCCCCCCAAAAATAACCGGTCAAACTCGACGCCCTTCGACTTCTGCAGCGCTTCCATCTGCTGCGGCGTAAGCATTCCGGGCATCAATGGCATCGTCCCGTGCGACATGTCCATGCCCGGCATTTTCGGCATCGCTTTCGGAACCGATTCGCCCCTGGCCGCCAGCCAGCGCTTCATGAACTTGATTTCGTCCGACTGCGAGCTGCTGATACGTGCCCCCAATGAACGCAGGTCTTTGTTCTGCGTATGCGACGGAATCATCGCCGTCATCTCCACCGCCTGTGCGTGATGCAGGATCATGCCCTGCATGAACTCGACCTCCGCTGGCGAGCGCGGCGGCAGGATGGCTCGCGTCGACGAGGGCAGCGTTTTGCTCGGAGCCCCCGGTGGACCCGGTTGCACTACCACAGGCTTTGCCGGATCAGCCTGCTGTGCGAGCGCAGCAGGGGACAGGGAAACTGCGGAAACGCTCGCGGCCAGCAACGCGCGCATCGCAACTCCTCGCGCAAATTTCAATCGGCCGCACTTTTTCCCGGTAAACAACACTTTTGCATTCAACGCAGCCTCCGTACCTGATGAAGTTCTTCGCGGACAGTGCCCGGGAGTAAGGGTGGCGAGTTCTGTATCCATGAGATGGGTTCGCACGCCGGTCTGTTAGTGCACCGGCGCCGGTTGAGGAGTCGCTTGCGGAGTCGTTGCCCCCTGATTTGAGAAGTTTACCTTCGGAACTTCGCGCGATCCTGGTGAAGCCTCGAAGTAAGCTTCGTTCGGCTTGAAACCCGCGATTCCCGCGAAAATGCTGTTGGGGAATTGCTGCACGTACGTATTGTAGTCGCGCAGGGTGTCGTTGTAGCGTTTGCGCTCGACCGCAATGCGATTCTCCGTGCCCGCGAGTTCATCCTGCAGGCGCAGGAAATTCTCGTTGGACTTCAACTGGGGATAGTTCTCGACGACCAGCAGCAGACGCCCGAGCGCTCCATCGAGCTGCTGGTTGGCCGCTATCTTTTCTTGCGGCGTACCGGCAGAAAGCAGGGCAGAACGCGCCTTCGCGATGTCACCGAACACGGTCACTTCCTGCTGCGCATACCCTTTCACCGTTTCCACCAAGTTCGGGATCAGGTCGGCACGGCGTTGCAACACAATGTCGACCTGCGACCAGGCTGCCTTAACTGCTTCGTTCTTGCTGACGAGCGTATTCTTCACGCTCACGTACTGGCCAAAGGCAAACACGACAACCAGCAAGAGAATTGCCACGATGACGACGACAGCGATCAGTGCCTTGCTCATAGGATTCTCCTAGAAAAGCATCCGCCGAATCTACGAAGAGCCTGCGGTACCCGAGTGCAGCATTTTATCAACTGCGGCGGTTACCTGCTCCAGAGCCGCCAAATATCTCGAGAAAACGTCCGCCACATTAAGAGTCTTACGGTCGGTTTTCTGCTCTCTCACGTCCAGCACCTGCAGAATGGCCGAGGCGTCAAATCCAATCTGTTTTGACAATGCCTGTACCGCCTCGCGCTTTCCAACCGGTGCGCTTTGACCGAGCACCATAAGTGCGTGGCGGAAGAGCGTGGCGAACGACGATACTGATCGTAGCAGCAACCCCCACAGGCGCGAGTCGTTGTCCAAGGCCAGAACTAAGTGCTGGCGCAGCAGCGCCAGCTTTTCTCGCAGCTCGTATTCCACCTGCACCCGGTGCAGGTTCGCCGGAATCGTCAATCCTTGAACCACATCTTCTCCGAGCAGAACGCGGTGGTGCTGTTGCATGTCGATCAACTCGATCGTAAATACATCGGTGGAGCGCTCGATCTCGTTGCGGGTCATGAACAACGGAGGCGGCTGGTTCTGTCCAACCCACCATTTCACTGCGGGGCCCAGGACTTGCAGCGCCGCGAATGAGCTGTCGCGAATCACGCAGAACAGATTCACATTCGAGAATTCAGGATGAAAATCTCCCGCGACCGCCGATCCGAATAGGATCACGCTCTCCAGGTTCGCACCAGCCGCAGTTCGCAGCCGGCCGACAAAGTCGCTAATCTTTTTCTCCGGAAACATTTGCGCCCTCGCTGATTACCAACTGCTGCTACCCCCACCGCCACCGGAACTACCGCCGCCGAATCCACCAAAACCACCCCCGCCGCCAAATCCGCCTCCGCCCCAGCCTCCGCCGCCCCTGCCACCGCCAGACATTCCAGAAAGTAGTATCCAGAACAGGACGCCGCGAAGCGGAGTAAAGAGAACGATGAGTACGATGAGAATCAGCAGGATAATTCCGCCGGCCGATATTCCTTTGCCCGGCTGCTCCATCGGTTCTGCGGGAGCCGGTTGGAGTTGCGGAGTGGTCAGTTGAATTCCCTCGTCTTGGGCGATGACTTGCGCAACGCGCGAGGTGACCAGCAGCAGCGCCTGGCTATAGTTCCCACTTCGCATCAACGGGATGGCCTCCCGCTGGAATGACGTAACCTTCCCGTCGGTCAGGATCGGCTCCAAACCGTAGCCAACCTCAATGCGGGCGCGATGGTCATCAATCGCATAGAGGATTAGTACTCCGGTGTCTTTGGACTTGCTTCCGACCCCCCACTGATGGAAGAGATCGACGGCATAGGTTTCGATATCGGAGCCATCGAGGGAGTGAATGGTCACTACCGCGATCTGGGCATGCGCTTTCTCGTCGATCTGCCGGCAGATCTCGTCTACCTGCGCAATCGTGTTTTGGTCCAGTACATGGGCAAAGTCGTTGACGTAGCCGGTGGCCTTTAGCTTGGCGACCGGTTCGGCCTGCGCCGCCAGAACCAGCAGTAGCGCACCTGCCACGCCTACCCACCATTTTGCGAACGAACTCATCGGAAGCAAAATTGTACAGGACGCTGTCGCAGCGGTGGCGACCGTGAGGAGTGGCTGGGATGACTAGCGCTGTTCGAACTGCTGGACGCGCAGTATGCAGAATCTTAATCTATGCCGGGTGCACAGGTCACTCGATCCAGGCTGACAAGAACTCTAACCAAATGAGGCCACAGCCACTTGCGGATCTTCAAAGATCTCGAACACGTCCAATAGGGCGATCATTTTCAAGGTCTGGACAGTGAATTTCGAAGGGTTAAGCAGCTTCATCGCCCCACCCTGCTGCTTGGCGGAAGTGAGGAGCTTGACCAGCAAACCGATCCCGCTGGAATCGATCCAGGGAACTTCGCTCAGGTCTAGCAGAATGCGCGTATCGCCGCTGCCCATGAGATCGTCTAGAGTTTCTCGAAGGCGATCTACCGCGTCACCTAGATTTAGGCGGCCGCGTAACTTGACCAGCTTTACCCGGCCCAAACTGCGAAGTTCGATGTCCACTGTGCCTCACCTCGAAACCAGCGCAGCAGTGGGGATCCGTTGACAGCCCCCCATCCGTCTGCTAAAGTGCACGCTCAACTTAGAGGAAGCTCAGCGAATTTGCAAGTTGGGATTGGCGCCTCCCCCGGACTTAATAAGAATTATCTAGGATTCCGCGGCGAGCTTCATGGCAACTCAAAGCCCCAATATAGTTCTAGACATCGCCGCGATCGCGGCTCGTCTTCTGGAAGCGCGCGAGATCGCACCCCGGGCGCGCACCATCGTTCGCTCTCTCGCCGCCCTACTGCCCGGTTCTGCCGTCAATGTCTATATGGTCGCCGATACCACCGAGGGACCAGTCTGGACCGTGCACGCGACCGTCGGCGACGCCGCGCCGGATGAAACTGTTCCCCTCACTGCCGGCGTTCTTGGCGCTCTTGTCGCCGGCTCTGAACCCCTCCTGTTCGCCGGCAGAACGCTCATGCGCGAGCAGTACGCCCATCTGAACGTCCGCAAGACTCTGCAGTCTCTTGCATACCTTCCCCTCGTAGTGAATGACGCTTTGGTCGGCGCCATCGAAATTCTCAGCTTTGAAGAGCCACTGGCCAAAACCCACCTCAATATCTTGCAAGGTGTGGCCGAGCTTGCCGGTTCTGCGCTCTTCGCCGCGGGGCAGTATGAAGTCGAGCGCCAGAACTCTCTGACCTCGATTAGCCGCCTTACCCACTTCTACGACATTGAGAAGGTTTTCAGCTCCACTCTCGAGATGGATCAACTTCTCCCCATCATCGCTTCGAAGATCTGCGAGACGCTCGAGTGCCGGGCGGTCAACTTGTGGATGGTTCAAGGGGATGGAAGCCTTCTACTGATGCAACAGGCGGGCTGGGACCCGACCAGCCGGCAAGGAATGACAGAAAAAGGAGGCGAAGGGATAGCTGGTGATGTCTCCGACAGCGGGGAACCTGTGCTGATTACAGATCCCGAGGACGAACGGCTGGTTCACCGTAACCTGAACACGCAGGAGGGGCGGGTCGAGTCCATCATTGTCGCCCCTATCCTCGACAAGGAATTTCTGGTCGGCGTGGTGGAAGCTGTTAACCGCCTCGACGGAAGGCCTTTTGATGACGACGACCTTTTCGCGCTGGGCAGTCTGAACGAATCGGCGAGCATCGCTCTCCACAACGCCGGCCTCCTCATGGCCGAGCGCAAAGTGGAGATACTGGAAATGCTGGTGACCATCAGCCACGAGATCACCTCGACGCTGAATCTGGAACGTGTTCTGCAGACCATTGTCAACGCACCTCAGGCAGTGATCCCCTACGAGCGTGCTGCCGTCGCCCTCGTGCAAGGGGGAAAGTACAAACTCAGCGCGCTCACCGGTGTCACGCAGCTCGATGCCAACGCTCCTGACGTCTCTCCGCTCAACGACATCCTTCGCTGGACGATGCTTTCCGAAGAGGTGGTGCATGTGCGGCAGCACGGCGCCGAAATTGACGCCGCACGCGAAGAGACACGCGCGAAGTTCCGAAGCTACTTCGAAACATCGGGCATGCGGGCGTTCTACGCGATTCCGCTCGCTGACGATACCGGTCGAGTCGGCATACTGGGTATCGAGAGCGCGGACCCGGATTTTCTTACCCCCGCCCACGTGGAAATTTTGGAGGTGCTCGCAGGGCAGGCCACAGTTTCGTTACGAAATGCGCAGATGTATAAGGAAGTGCCGTTTATTTCCGTGCTCGAGCCCATGCTCGAGAAGAAACGGAAGTTTATGGCGATGGAAAAACGCCGTCGCACCCTCATGTTGGTGGCCGCCGCCGCACTGTTGATCTTCCTTGTGGTATTCCCCTGGCCCTTGCGAGTGGACGGAGATGCAATTGCGGCTCCCGTGCACTCGGCACAGATACAGCCCGCAGTGGAAGGGGTGGTCAGTAAAGTCTACGTTCGCGAGGGCGAGCACGTCGCCCGCGACCAGGTCGTGGCCGACCTGGCAGACTGGGAAGCTCGGGCGGCTCTGGCTCAGGCTGAGGCCAAGTACCAAACCGTGCTGCTGCACATGAACCGCGCGCTGGCCGCCAGCGACGGCAGCGAGGCCGGAACGCAGCGCGTTCAGGCCGACTATTGGAAGTCTGAGATCGCGCGGGGTCAGGAATTACTGGACAAAATGCGACTGCGCTCGCCGATTGATGGCACTGTGGCGACGCCGCTGGTGGAAAATATGGTGGGAAGGCGATTGCAGCATGGGGACACCTTCGCTGAAGTCGTCGATACATCGCGGGCTATCGTCGACGTCGCGATCGACGATGCCGATGCCGCGTTGGTTCGCGCGGGGACACATGCCTCAGTCAAGCTCAACAGTTTTCCCACCCGGGTTTTCCGCGGCGATGTGACGATCGTCAGCCCAAAGGGAACTGTGGTGGGAGATTCACGCGTATTCTTCGCTCGCGTCGCTGTAGCTAATCCCAGCGGAGCGATTCGTGCGGGCATGGAAGGACGCGGAAAGCTGCGCATAGGGTGGTATCCGGCAGGCTACGTCCTGTTCCGTGGGCCGTTGCTCTGGGTTTACTCAAAGGTCTGGTCGTGGTTTGGAGTTTAAAAAAATGCAATCCCTGGAACCGAATCGTCTATCTCTGGTGCTGCTGCTGACTTTGCTGGCGCTGCCGGCCTGTTCCGATAAGAGCACCGAGAGCGTTGCCGCGGCTACATCTCCGTCCTCTTCCTCAACTCCAACGCCTGCTGCCTTGACCGCCGATTCGAAGAGTGAGAATGCCTTCGCGGTTACCGGTCCTTTAATTGTGGAACACCAGTTGGATGTGCTGGCACAGCGCGAAGGAGTGGTAGCAAACCTTTACGCCGAGGTAGGGACTCGGGTAAATGCCGGGGATCTGCTGGCGCGGCTAGATGATCGGCAACTGACCGCCAACCTGGAAGCGGCACGGGCCAAGACCCGCAGCACTGAGGCTGACTTGAGGAACTGGGAAGCCGAAGCCAAAGTCATGCAGGCGGACTACGAACGCGCCCAGAAGATGTGGGACGCCCATATCATCAGCACCGAGCAACTCGACCACGCCAAGTTCAAGGCGGAATCGGAAACATGGGATGTCCGGCGAGTTCGCGAGATGCTCACCAATGACAGCCAGTCGCAGCGTGCTCTTGAACTCGAACTGGACAAGACCCAGATTCGTGCTCCCTTTGCCGGAGTGGTGGCCCGCCGCTACGTGCGCCAGGGACAACAGGTTTCAAGGGGAGACCGGTTGTTCTGGGTAACGGCCGAGAGTCCGTTGGGCATGCGGTTCACCTTGCCTGAAAAGTTCATCGGGCGAGTCCAAAAGGGCCAGGAATTGCCGATGACGACTCTGGATCTGCCTGGCCAAAGATACAAGGTCAGAGTACTGGAGGTGAGTCCGGTCGTCGATCCTGCCAGCAGCACGATCGAAGTTACCGTAGAAGTCGAAGGAAAACCGGGTTCGCTGCGGCCCGGTATGGACGCGAGCGTCAGCCTCGACAACCTGCGATGAACATCACTCAGGCGCTGAACGTTGCACTCCCCGAGATGCCCGCGAAGCTAATGAGCCAGCGTCCTCCGCGTGTGCATCCAGACGTTGTATTTAAGGAACACATCGACCAGGGGAAGCGGGTAATCCGAGCTTACGTGCCGGGAGTAGATGCCATATTCAGCTTCCCTCCCGACAGTTGGGCGCTGATCCAGCTGTTCGACGGCCAACGTTCCTACGCCGAGGTGGCCGACCTCTGCTCGCGTCAAACCGGCGTCGCCTACTCCGAGGAAACGGTTCGGGAGTTCGCTGCTGAAATCGAAGCGATGAACTTCTGGTACCGCACTCCACAGGAAAAAAATATCAAGCTGATGCAGAAGACCGCCAATGAAAGGCGGCGACTGCAGAAGAAGAAATGGGGAGACTTGTCGGAAATCAAGTTCCCCGCGGTTAACCCAGACCCGTTTCTGACATGGCTCTATCGAAAGATCAGCTTCATGTACACCCCCTGGTTCACGGTGCTCACGCTGCTGGCGTTCGCTTTCACAGCCGGGATCTTCATAACTCACTGGAGCGAAGTGGGGCGGGACACGGCGGAGTTCTATAACTTCGCCGACAAGAGCTGGTTCGACGTTGCTTTCTTCTGGATCATCGCCTCAGTGTTGCTGTGCATTCACGAGATTGGGCATGGGCTCACCTGCAAGCACTACGGAGCGCCGGTTCCAGCCATGGGCTTCCTGCTCATTTTTCTCACCCCGGCTTTCTACACCGATACGACAGCGGGTGAGGTGAAGGCCAACCGTTTCCAGCGGTTGATGATCGCGGTTGCCGGCGTCTGGGCCGAACTCGTTATCTGCGCCCTGGTGACTCCTATCTGGTGGGGGAGCGCGCCCAACACGGGGATCCACGATTTTGCTTATACCATCATCCTGTTTACGGGGATCGCAGTCGTTCTGATCAACTGGAACCCCCTCATGAAACTCGATGGTTACTACATCGTCTGCGACCTTGTGGGGATTCCGGACCTGAAAGAAGCATCAACGCTGTACCTTTCAACCTGGGTAAAACGGAAAGTCTGGGGTCTGCCCGTCGAGGTGCCCTACGTCCCGGTGCGGCGGCGTCCCGGATATGTGGTTTATGCAATTCTTTCAGGGTTATACGGCTACTCGGTCTTGTACTTTTTCGCTGGCTTCATCGGCAATATCGCGCGCAACTTCAGCGCCGACTGGGGCTTCCTCTTCGAACTAGGTACGGCTTACCTGATTTTCCGGGGTCGACTTCGAACACTGTGGAACTTTATGAAATTCGTCTATCTGGACAAAAAAGATCGCGTACGGGCATGGTTTACGCCGGCGCGCAAGGTAGCTCTCTCTGTCGCAGCCGTTATCTTCTCGCTGCTGCCGATTTGGCATGAGTCGGCGGTTGGAAGATTCGCCCTTGAACCGGCCAAGTTGTCCGTGCTCCGGGCGCTTGTGCCGGGAACGGTGACCCGCGTCTATGCCGATGAAGGTCAGCAAGTCGAGGCCGGGGCACCTATCGTGCAACTGCGCAACGTGCCTCTAGATTCCAAGCTGGCGCTGAGCCGGTCGGAGTTGGAAATGGCCACGCACAAAGCGAATTCCACTCTACTTCGCTACGCCGACTATGGTTCGGCCGAAAAGGAACGGGATCGCCTGGGCCAGCAAACTCGCGATTTCACCTCCGAAGTCACCAGTCTGGAGGTAAAGACTCCGTATGCGGGACAGGTCACTACTCCCCGAGTTGGCGACAAAGTTGGAAGTTACGTTGTGGAAGGCACCGAACTGGCGGAGATCGCCGACCTTAGCCGCCTGAGAGCCCGTATCTATATATCCGAATTTGAGATGTACAAGTTCGGTCCTCACTCTGCGGCCCGCCTGCTGGTGGACGGAATGTGGGGCAAGCGCGACGCACGAACCGTCGCCATCGAACCGATGTCTTCCGACATCGCCCCGGCGTTGATGGACCTGAGTAAATTCAAGGGGCAACGTCCGCCCAGGTTCTACGTGTTTGAGTTGCTGGTGGAAAACCCGACCGGCCCACTGCGGCCAGGAATGACTGGAACTGCCCGCTTGTACGGCCGCCGCCGAAGTCTCGCCGGCTTGACGACTCAATGGCTCAGGGATTTCTTTGGACGGAAATTCTGGTAGAAACAGAGAAGGCTGCCAATAGGCAGCCTCCTTCTGCTCTGGCAGGTAGCCCTCAGCCAGACGTTTTTGTCGTTCAGTAGTTTCCGACTGGACGCACATCTCACTACAAGTGGCAGACCTCAGGGCCGTACAGCAGCGCCAGGTCGCACTGCAGCGCCGGGCCGCACTGCAGCGCCAGGCCGTACCGCTGCGCCGGGTCGCACTGCAGCGCCGGGCCGTACCGCTGCGCCGGGTCGCACTGCAGCGCCGGGCCGTACCGCTGCGCCAGGCCGTACCGCTGCGCCGGGTCGTACCGCTGCGCCGGGCCGTACCGCTGCGCCGGGCCGTACCGCTGCGCCGGGTCGTACCGCTGCGCCGGGTCGCACTGCAGCGCCGGGCCGCACTGCAGCGCCGGGCCGTACCGCTGCGCCGGGCTTCACTGTTCCTGGGGTCGCCGAGCCTGCCGCCGAAGAACTGGCTACGATAGCTTTCTTGGTGGTGCTCAGGGAATTGATCAGGGACTTCTTCTGAATGGTCACTATGAGCTCCTGGTTGTTGCTGGATTTAACCTACTGAACGATGTGGCTATAGCAAGGGTCGTGCCAAACCGTATCGGAAAGCGGCTTGAGCCCTAAGTCTAACAATCAGAACCGCTTAAGAGATGCACCTCTGGACTTTCGAAATCTTCCTGGAAGGGTGGAAAATTCTCTTTGGTTAATTATTAACCATCACTTGGTCAATTTCTAACCGAAGTTCGTCGCACCGGCTAGAGCTTCAGCTTTCGGCAGAGATACTTCATCCGTTGCGGGTCGATATTCAGCAAAGCGGCGGCCGCGGATTTTCTGCCCTCAGCCCGCCGGAGGGCGGCATTGAGATAGGCGATCTGGATCGTTTCCATCTCGGAGTCAAAATCCACCCCTCCTTCCGGAATCAGGATGGCCTCATGGCTGGCTGCGCTGGAGCGCAGAAGTTGGTGCGGAAGATGTTGGGGTGTGATCAGCGGAACGTCGTTAATCACGACCATGCGCTGTACTACGTTCTCCAGTTCCCGAACATTGCCCGGCCAGGAATAGTCCTCCAGGATGTGCATCACGTCGGGCTCCAGTTGCTTGATGGGCTTTTTGTTGGCGGTACAGTAAATGCGCAGGAAGTGTTCAACCAGCAACGGAACATCTCCGTCCCGCTCGCGCAGCGGCGGGACTGCGATCGGAACCACGTTGATACGGTAGTAGAGATCCTCGCGGAAACGGCCCTCCTGCATCATCTGTTCCAGGTCATCATTGGTCGCGGTGATCAGGCGGAAATCGATTTTGCGTGACGACCGGCCGCCCAGGCGCTGCACCGACCGGTCTTGCAGGATCCGCAGTAGCTTGCTCTGTAGCGGATGGTTCAGGGTAGAAATCTCGTCCAGAAACAACGTGCCCCCGTGGGCCATCTCGATGAGTCCGGGTTTGGCGCTGTCCGCTCCTGTAAAAGCCCCTCGTTCGTATCCGAACAGTTCCGACTCGATCAGGCTCTCAGGCAAGGCTGAGCAGTTCAGGCAAACGAACGGTTTGTCCTGCCGGTTTCCAGACTGCACAATGGCCTGGGCGACCAGCTCCTTGCCCACGCCACTCTCCCCCCGCAGCAGCACGCTGGCATTGCTGTCGGCCACGGCCTGGATCGCTCCGTACACTTTCTGCATGACCTCGCTGCCGCCAATCAGCCCGCAAAAGGCTGACTTACTCTCTACCTGGTCCAGCAGCCAACGCCCTTCGAACTGCAGCGCGCGCTTCTCGATCGCTCTCAGCACTACGCCGGGCAACTGACTGAAGTCCATCGAGTCAAGGAAGAACTCATCCGCCCCCGCTTGACTTGCCTTCAGCGGTATCTCGCTGTTGTTCGACTCCGTGAGCGCCACCAGCACCATGTCTTCCCGCAACTTGCGGATCTCCCGCAGAACCTCTATGCCGTCGGCTGCTCCCTCACCAATGCAGTCGAGGTTAAACACTATCCCATGCACGCCGAAGTCATGTACTGCGGCCTGAATTTGGTTTTCGGTACTTGCCAGGATGGTCCTGAAGGTGGGCGCCAAGTAGCGGCCGATCTCAGGGAAGGACGTCCCTTTCTCCGTGACGATCGCTATCGAATACTGCTTTGCTCTAGGTTGGCTCGTCGACTGACGAAGAGATGCACTCATAGTTAGCGCTCAGGTAGCGGATTATAGGTGAATTTTTCACCCATGGGAACGCCAAAAAACATCTTCCACCAAGGGAGCACAGTCCTGTTACAGGCTGGCAGCGGAGCGCAAGGCACCGACGGTGCCGCTTCTGTTTTGAGTCAACCCCCGCCCGGCTGGCGCTGTGCCTCGGGACGATCTCGTGCTCCGACACGAAGGGCACCACGAGACGACGTCAGCCGCAGCGTCGACCTTAGCCGTAGTTACACAAACCCGCGGGAGATTATAAAATTAAACCTGCCGGGTGAGCGTCCAGCAACCAGTTGCGCGAAGCCGGGCGGCGGCAAAAGGAGACCACGATGCCTCTTGTTCGAACCTGCAAGAACTGCGGACAGAAAAATCGGATTCCGGCGAAGCATCTTTCTGACACTGGCCGTTGTGGAGCGTGTAAGTCTGAGTTACCGCCGGTGAACGAACCTCTGGAAGTCGACCCCGAGCAGTTCGACGAAATTACGCAAAACACCCGTGTCCCCGTGCTGGCCGATTTCTGGGCAGCGTGGTGTGGTCCTTGTCGGATGTCCGCACCAGAGGTTGCCCGCACCGCAGCGGACATGGCGGGCCGCGGTGTCGTTATAAAGGTGGACACCGAGCGATATCCACAACTGGCGGCCCGCTTCAACGTTCGGGGCATACCGAACTTTGTCGTATTCTACGCTGGCCGACCCGTGACGCAACAGGCCGGACTGGTCGACCACACGCAGATGGAAGACTGGCTGCGATCCGCTAGTTCTGTCTCAGCTGCGTAATCCTAGCCAAGGTTGATTCCCCAATTAAGATGGCCCAGTGTACCCGGATCATTGGTGTAGTAGGGCGGTCCGCCTTGAGCAAATGCGTTAGCAGCAGCGAATTGTAAGGAAAGGACGGCGATTAGGATCCGAAGCCGGATCGCCCGTCGAGCGGCGCCGGCCGCTTCAACGATCATTGCTTCATGCGATTTCGTGGAACCCATCCTAGCGGCCCACCTCCAAAACTGGAACTACGAAGGAATCCGGCCCCACTCTTGTCTTCGTTTG
>CAVYVQ010000006.1:0-135364 GCA_963771895.1 uncultured Acidobacteriaceae bacterium
GGCACCGCCTTCACGCAGCCGCTGACAGACCGCTCGCTGCCGCTCGATCGACGAACCAGATCAGCTTGCCATCGGTCGGTTGCACCAGTTTCGAGGGATACTTCTCCTCTGGGTCGTTGCCTTCCAAAACCTCGTGCAGAGCGGCCGCCTTGTCGGTTCCACTCACCAGGAACGCGATACAACGGGCTGCGTTCAGTACCGGCAGCGTGAAAGTAATCCGGCTGGTGTTCAGTTTCTCCACCCAGTTAGCCACTACGAGCCGCGACTTCTCCTGCAACGCGGCGGTTTCCGGGAACAAAGATGCGGTGTGTCCGTCGGGCCCCATGCCCAGCAGGATCAGATCAAAGCGCGGAAATTCACGGGGAGCCAGAGCGAAGAACTTTCGCATAGTCTGTTCGTAGGCGTCCGCTGCGGCTGAAGCGTCCGGGTTCTCCGACGGCACGCGGAAGATGTTGGCGGCTGGAACCGGGACTTTCGACAAGAGAGCCTCGTTAGCCATGCGGTAGTTGCTCTCTGGATTGTCCGGAGGAACATGGCGTTCATCACTCCAGAAAAAGAACATTTGGTCCCAAGGCAGGCTGGCGCTGGCGTTGGCCGCGATCAGGGTGTACATGTTCTTGGGAGTTGATCCACCGGAGAGCGCAATCGTGAAGCGTCCACGCTGCGCGATTGCGCTGGTCGCGGCGCGTATAACTTCTTCTGCGGCCGCCTGAAAAAGATCCTGCGGAGTGGTCAGCCTGCGCAGTTCGACGGGCGCGCTCATAAAACCCCCACCCCGTAGCTGGACGTTGCGGCGGCACACCGAGCCGCTCCTAGCAGACCGGCCTTGTCGTTGGTGATGACTTGCACCGGAATGCTCTCGAGCAGCGAGCGCAATCTTCCCTTGTCGAGAAAAGCACGCATAAACAATGGCCCCGTGAGCTTGGAGAGAATCTTGGGGGAGATTCCACCGCCAAGAAAGATTCCTCCAGTCGCCATGGCTTTGAGAGCCAGATTGCCGGCTTCCGCACCGTAAACCGAGATCCAGAGATCCAGCGCTTGCTCTGCCAAGGGATTTGCACCGTTCAGCGCGGCACGGGAAATCCCAGCCGCAGGGTCGTCCTTTGCAAGTTGCTTGGCAAATCCCGCAGGCTCGTCCGCGCAGCCTTTCTCGCGGAGAAACTCATACACGTTGACCAGACCGGGTCCGGAGAGCACGCGTTCGTAACTGACATGATCGTAGCGGCTTGCCAGGAACCGCAACAGTTCGATTTGGAGATCCCCTTGTGGAGCGAAATCCGCGTGCCCGCCCTCGCAGGCATAAACCTGATGTTGACTGCCGTTCCAGAACAATCCCGCTTCTCCCAAGCCGGTGCCCGGTGCGATGACCGCCTGATTGCCAACCGCCTGCTTGCCAACTGAAGGTTCGACGTGATCGAGAGGAACCAGATCCTGCGGGCTGAGCGCTCCTATCCCCCAGGCGTTCGCTTCCAGATCATTGATCAACAAAGTGGCAGGCAGATGAATTTGTTTCGCCAGACCGGACTGTTCGACGATCCAGGGAAGATTCGAAGTTTCGACGCGTCCATTATGTACGGGCCCCGCAATTCCGAAACAGGCGACCTCGGGTCGCGCGGCGGAGCCTTCGAGAAACTGGGAGACAATCTCTCCCAGTTCGCTGTACTCGCGGCTGGGAAAGACGCGCTCGGAAATCAGCCGGAGATGGCCATTCTGCGGCTGAAAATAGGCAAGTCGGGCGTTGGTTCCCCCAATGTCGCCAGCCAAAATCATTTCTCGAAGTTCCTCCAGAGCCGGCCGTCGCGCTCCAACAATTCATCGGCCTCTTTCGGTCCCCAGGTGCCCGACGCGTAATTCGGAAAGTTCCGCGGGGGCAGCGCCTTCCACAGATCGAGTACCGGATTGACCACGCTCCACCCTGCCTCCACCATGTCCGCCCGCTGAAACAATGTCTGGTCGCCGATCATGCAATCGTGCAGCAGCCGCTCATAGCCCGTGCTGGGCTGCTTTCCGAAGTATTCCTGATATTCGAAGTTCATGTCCACTGTTCCCAGGCGCATCACCGGGCCGGGCACCTTCGCCGCAAATTGCAACGAGATGCCTTCTTCCGGCTGGATGTGAAGCACCAACTGGTTCGGCATCAGGTGTTCCACCGAAGTATCCCGGAACAGCACGAACGGAGCCTGGCGGAACTGGATCACGATATGAGTATTACGCGCCGGCATGCGCTTTCCTGTACGAAGATAGAAAGGAACATCCGCCCAGCGCCAGTTGTCGATGAGCAGCTTCATGGCCACGAAGGTTTCAGTTCTCGAATCCGGAGCGACATCGGGTTCGCTGCGATATGCGGAAACCCGTTGGCCGCCTTCGGTACCGTCCCCGTATTGCCCGCGCACCGAGCGGCTCAGAACTTCTTCATCGCTGATGGGCTGGATGGCATGCAGAATCTTCGCCTGTTCGTCGCGCACGGCATTCGCGTCAAACGAAATGGGAGGCTCCATCGCGGTCAGGCTGATGAGTTGCATGATATGGTTCGGCACCATGTCGCGCAGCGAGCCCGCGTGTTCGAAATAGCTGCCGCGGCCTTCCACGCCCACGGTTTCGGCCACCGTAATCTGCACGTGATCGATGTAGCGGCGGTTCCAGATCGGCTCGAAGATTCCGTTGGCAAAACGAAACGCCATGATGTTCTGAACGGTCTCCTTACCCAAGTAATGATCGATGCGGTAGATCTGTTTTTCGTCGGCGAGCTTGAGCAGTTGCTGGTTGAGAGCTTTGGCCGACTCCAGGTCGTGACCAAAAGGTTTCTCGATGATCACCCGGCGCCAATGGTCGTTACTCTGCTCCATAAGCCCGTTAGCGGCGAGCTTTTCAACAATGGGGCCAAAGTAACTCGGCGCCGTCGCCAGGTAAAAAAAGAAGTTTTGATGCGTGGAGTGATCGCCATCAATCTGGGACAGGCGATCCTTGACCTGGGGATAAAGCTTGTCATCATTGAAATCGCCGCCAAGATAATAGAAGCGGCGCGAGAAGGAATCCCACGTTGCCGGGTCGATGCAGTCGCTGCAATACTCTTTGACGTCGTCCAGGATCCTCTTGCGGAAATCCTCATCCGTCATCGGCTTCCGGGCCACGCCCAGCACTGCGAACTCTTTTGAGAGCAAGTCCGCGCGGGCCAGGTTGTAGAGCGCGGGAACCAAAAGGCGCGCCGTCAGATCGCCGGCGGCGCCGAAAATCACCATTACACAGGGATCTCCCTGTTTGCCGATCCGCGTTGGGGCTGCTGTGGGCTGTTCCGCCAATTGAGCCATGATCAGGTCCTCAGAATTCTCCGCCGAAAATAAGTTCTGTTACGCGCTTTTCTTGGTTGAGCGTGGTCTTGACCGCGCCGTCCTCGACGTGTCCGCCGAACTTCTGCCGCATGGCGGAAAGCATCTTCTCCGCAAAAGTGTGCTGTTGCCGCGACCGGAAGCGCACATACAACGCTGCGGTCAACACGTCCGCAGGTACGGCTTCCTCCAGCGCGGCTTGAATCGTCCAGCGTCCTTCGCCCGAATCCTGCACATACCCCTCGTATTCCGAAAGCGTCGGATTTTCCGCCAAAGCCATCGCCGTAAGATCCAGCAGCCACGAACTGACCACACTGCCCCTCCGCCAAACCTCGGCGATATCCGGCAGGTTCAAATCGTATCGGATATCTTCCGGCAAATCTTTGCTGGTCGCGTTCTTGAAAATGTCGAAGCCCTCGGCATAAGCTTGCATCAGCCCGTATTCAATCCCATTGTGCACCATCTTCACAAAGTGGCCTGAGCCCGAAGGTCCGCAGTGAATGTAACCTTCTTCGGCAGTGCCACCAAAACTCTCCCTGCCGGGCGTGCGGGGGATATCGCCCCTGCCCGGAGCTAACGTCTTGAAGATGGGATCAAGGCGCTGCACGGCTTCTTTGGGCCCGCCGATCATCATGCAGTAACCGCGTTCCAGTCCCCAGACGCCGCCGCTGGTTCCCACATCTATGTAATGAATGCCTTTGCCTTTGATCTGACCCGCCCGGCGCACGTCGTCTTTGAAATTGGAATTGCCCCCGTCGATGATCGCGTCGCCGGCTTGCATGTGCTGCGCCAGTTTCTGCACCGTCTGTTCGGTGGGACCGCCCGCCGGCACCATGACCCAAGCCGCGCGCGGCGGCTTCAGTTTGCCGACCAGGTCTTCCAGCGACGAAGAACTGCTGGCGCCTTCGCCGGCAAGCTGCTTCACCGCGTCCGCACTCAGATCCGAGACCACGAGTTGATGTCCGCCGCGCATCAGGCGCCGCGTCATGTTCGCGCCCATGCGGCCCAGCCCCACCATTCCTAATTGCATGTATTGCTCCTTAATCGCAAGCGGCACCGGAATCGCAGTGGCGCCGGCAGCGTGCCGTGAGCGAAGCCGAAGGAGCCGCTGAGCGAAGTCGAAGTCCCGCCGGCTTTCGCCGCGAAAATTATCCCAGCGCTTCCTGAACCGCTGCGCCCAGCGTTACCAGACCCGCATCCACATCGCGCAGATGCACGCGCAGCGCGCGCCGCCCGCGCTCGGCCAGCACTTGGAAATCACCGCGCGCCTGCGCCGCTTTGACCACGCCGAATGTGTATTTCTGTTGCGGCACCGGAAGGTCCAAGTCATCATCGCAAGTCACCTGCAGGAACACGCCGGAGTTTGTCCCGCCCTTGTACGCCTGTCCCGTCGAATGCAGAAAACGAGGCCCAAAACCCAGGCAGGTCGCCACACGTTTCTTGTTCCGGACCGCGTGCCGAACGGCCTGCAGTTTTCTTTCGTGTTCGGCATTCATCTGAATAAATCCCAACACGGCAAAGTAATCGCCAGTGCCGATGCGGCCCAGATGAGCCTTCAGATACCCCGCCGGCGATTTGTTCGCGCCCGCAGCCCGCGCCAGGTCCGCGGCATTTTTCTGGTCCGTGAACAGCTTGATGCCGTCGTCTTCCACGACGGGTTTTTCCGCGGGCAGGGAACCCGTCTTTTCGTACTCCGACGTTAAATTCCGCGTCACAATCTTGCTGGCCTCAACGTCGGGTTGATTGAAAGCATTAATTCCAATGATGGAACCCGCAACCGCGGTGGCAATCTCCCAGCGGAAGAACTCCGCTCCCGCGTCGTAGATGTCAGCCATCACGATCCGTAACACGGCATGTCCGGCCTCTTCGAGCGCGGCCACCTTCGCATCCTGCCGTACGTCAGTCGCATGTTTAGTGTGGATATACACAAACACGCGATCGTTGCCGTAAACCTCCGGCGCCGCCAGTTCTTCGCGGTCCACCGGGATAACGCCTTTTCCAACTTTCCCCGTGGACTCGGAAAGCAACTGTTCCAGCCACGCGCCCAGGTCAAAGATATCGGGTGAAGTGATGATCGTCACTTTATCTCGGCCGCTTCGTGCTGCCGTACCAAGAATGATTCCGAGCACTGCCCCGGGGTTTTCCTCGACGGGGGTGCAAGGTCCGCAGGCTCGCACCATTTCTTGCGCGCGGTCGAGAAATTTCTTGATTTCCACCCCGATCGCTGCCGCAGGCACCATGCCGAAGTGCGAAAGTGCGGAATAGCGGCCACCGATCGAAGGCCGGCCAAAGAAGATATGCCGGAAGCGATCTGCTTCCGCTACCTGCTGCATCTTCGAGCCGGGATCGGTGATGGCCATGAAATGGCTGCCGGCTTTATCCGCGCCCACAGCCTGCGTCGTACGTTCAAAGAAATACTTTTTGAAGATGTTGGGCTCGAGCGTGCTTCCCGACTTGCTCGAAACAATGAAGAGCGTACGGGCAATGTCGACCTTGCTTTCGAATGCCCTTACCTGCGCGGGGTCGGTGGAATCGAGTACGTGCAGATCAGGGTACCCGGGAACTTTGCCAAACGTCTTACGCAGAACTTCCGGACCCAGGCTTGATCCGCCCATGCCCAGCAGAAGAACGTCTCTGAACCCTGCGCTCCAAACCTCCTTGGCAAGATTTCGCAATTCAACCGGGTGCGCGATCTGTTCTTCAGTAATGTCCAGCCAGCCCAGCCAACTGGCCTCGTCGTCGCCCGTCCACAACGATGCATCGCGCTGCCACAGGCGTTGCATCTTGCTGTCTGACTGCCAATCGCCGATCGCCGCCTTTACCGCCGCAGCGAGGCCTTCTGGCAGCGAAGTTTTCAGACCGCTCAAGCAGTTTTTCCTTTTTGCTGCGTGTTTTTCTCAACCGCAGCCAGCAACTTGTGGAAGGCGTCCGCAAACAGCTTCACCCCATCTTCTGTGAGCTTCGTGGTCACTTCCTTGATCGAGATGCCAGTTCTTGCCAAATTGTCCATCACGTTTTGCGCACCGGCCACGTCCTCAGTAAGGCTGTTCCGCAGCTTTCCATGATCGCGAAACGCATCAATCGTGGCCGGAGGCATCGTATTCACTGTGTCAGGCCCGATTAGTTCCTCGACGTACATGACGTCACGGTAGGCGGGATTTTTCGTGCTCGTGCTCGCCCACAGAACGCGCTGTGTCTGCGCTCCTTGCGCCGCCAGAGCCTGCCATCGCGGCCCGCTGAAGATGCGTTGATAGCGCAGGTACGTCTGCTTGCCGTTGGCGATGGCAACTTTGCCGAGCAGGCTCTTCAGCAGCGCCTGCTGTTGGGCGTCGGTGGTAGTTTTCAGTTTATCGTTAATCATCGAATCCACCAGTGAGTCGATGCGGCTGATGAAAAAGCTGGCCACGCCTCCGATTTTTTTCAGATTGCCGCCGCGCTTCGCCAGATCCTCGAGTCCGGCGATGTGTGCCTCCGCTACTTTCTCATAGACTTCCTGCGCAAATAACAAAGTCACGTTGATGTTGATTCCTTCGCCAATCGCTTGGCGAATTGCGGGGAGCCCCTCGGCGGTTCCCGGAATCTTGATCATCACGTTCTCGCGATTCACGGCCTTCCACAAGCGGCGGGCTTCCTCGATCGTCTCCTGTGTCTTCTGCGCGAGCAGCGGGGAAACCTCCAGGCTCACATACCCGTCCCGGAACTTCGAACTCTCATACACGGGGCGCAGCACATCGGCGGCGTCCTGTATGTCGCGAATCGCAATTTGCTCGTAGCGCGCAGTCGCGTCGAGATCACTGCGCGAACCCAGCGACTTCAAAATATCGTCGTAAAGCGAGCTGTCCGCGATTGCTTTCTCGAAGATGGCCGGATTCGAAGTCATCCCGCGAAGGCCATCCTCGTCAATCATCTTTTTCAAAGTTCCACCGGTGATCAGATCGCGCCGGATGTAGTCGAGCCACATCGACTGTCCGTGGCTGAGCAATGCGAGCAGAGGACTAGTAGCTTTCGAGGTTTCCAGAACTCCAGTTGGCTGCATCATGATTTTCTCCTGATAACATTAGGCGAACATCGTCCCATCTTCGTCAACGATCAAAAACTTCGAACGATCAAAAATCCCCGTCACTTCTCCGCGATTGCCTTGCGCGCTTCCGCAACAACCGCGTCCGCTGTGAAACCGAAAAACTTCAACAAATCTTTCAAGGGAGCCGAAGCGCCAAACCGATGCATGCCGACCTTTCGTCCCTTCAGTCCAACGTAGCGCTCCCAGCCGAAAGTGGCGGCCATCTCCACTGAAACCCGTGCCGTTACCGAAGCCGGCAGCACGCTTTCCTTATAAGCCGCATCCTGCTGCTCAAAAATATCCCACGATGGCATGCTCACTACTCGTGCCGGAATGCCTTCCGCCTTAAGCTTTTCGTAGACATCGACACACAGCGAAACTTCGCTGCCCGTTCCCATCAGAATGACGTCTGGTTTCCCGGAAGGCGCGTCAGCGAGAATGTACGCGCCCTTCGCTGTACCCGAGGCCGCTCCGTACTTTGTGCGGTCAAACGTCGGAATCGCTTGCCGTGTCAGAACCAGTGCCACTGGCTGATGTTTTAACTGGGCAATGATCTTCCACGCTTCAACCACTTCATTCGCATCACCGGGACGAAGCACAACCAGATTCGGCATCGCACGCAACGACGCCAGTTGCTCGATCGGCTGATGCGTGGGCCCGTCTTCTCCCAGTCCAATCGAATCGTGCGTGAATATGAAAATAGAAGGAATTTCCATCAGCGCAGAGAGCCGGATGCTGGCCCGCATATAGTCGCTAAAATTGAAGAAGGTCGCCCCGAACCCCCGGATTCTAGAAACCGTAAGCCCGTTCACACTCGCGCCCATCACGTGCTCGCGCACGCCGAAGTGCAGATTCCGCCCCGCGTACTCGCCCGCCTGAAAGTCGCCTGCGCCGTCAAACTTCAGCGTGGTCTTGTTTGAGGTCGCAAGGTCCGCCGAACCGCCGATCAGCCACGGAATATTCTGCGCCAGCGCATTCAGCACCTTTCCGGAACTCTCGCGCGTAGCGATCCCTTTCGCGTCCGCCGGAAAACTGGGCATGTTCTTGTCCCAACCGTCGGGCAGTTCGCTGCGCTGCATGCGATGCAAACGCTCCGCCAAATCCGGATACTCGTTCGAATACTCCGCGAACATCTTCGCCCACCGCGCGCGCGCCTCACGCCCGCGCTTTCCAACGCCATCCTGGAAGTGTTCCCGCACGCCCTCCGGCACCAGAAACTTCGCATCCTCCGGCCAGCCATAAAACCTTTTCACTAACCGCACTTCTTCTTCACCAAGCGGTTCGCCGTGCGCCGCATTGCTGTCCTGTTTGTGCGGAGATCCGTAGCCGATATGGCTATCCACGATGATCAAGGTTGGGCGATCCGTTGTCTTCTTAAAGGTTTCAAAGGCCCGCGCCAGCATCTCCAGATCGTTCGCATCGGCGACGCGCGTCACATTCCACCCGTAGCCGACAAATCGCGTAGCTACATCCTCGCTGAACGACCAATCCGCGGGACCATCCAGCGTGATGCCATTGTGGTCATACATCCAGCACAGATTAGAAAGCTTCAGATGGCCCGCCAGCGATGCCGCTTCGCCACCAATGCCTTCCATCAGGTCGCCGTCCGAACACATGGCGTAGACGTTGAAATCGAAGACCTCATAGCCCGGACGGTTGAAATTCGCCGCCAGCCACCGGCTCGCAATCGCCATCCCAACGCTGTTTCCCACACCCTGGCCGAGTGGCCCCGTCGTGGTTTCCACCCCAGTAGCGAGAAACGATTCGGGATGCCCCGGAGTCCGGCTTCCCAGTTGCCGGAAGCGCTTGATCTCCTCCATAGGGATTGACAGTTCCTTCAGAACCTCCCCGTTCTTGTTGACTTCCCGCACGCCTGCGAGATGAAGCATGGCGTATAGCAGCATCGAGGCGTGGCCGTTCGAAAGCACGAACCGGTCCCGGTTCAACCAGGTCGGATCCGCCGGGTCGTAGCGCAGAAATTCCTGCCACAAGCAGTAAGTCACCGGCGCCAGGCCCATCGGCGCGCCTGGATGTCCGCTGTTGGCCTGCTGCACGGCGTCGATCGCCAGGGTGCGGATCGTGTTAATACACAGCGTGTCCAACTGCTTGCTCGTCACTACCGCTTGTTCGCTGACTGCCATGGGATGCTCTCCTTCCGGGGGACTCCGGCTTCACTGACAGGCCCTGCTGGCTAGCCTGTTAGAGCTCCCCAGACAAAAAGGGTTGCAGACAAGCATCGAGTGTACCAATTTCTATCGGACCAATGTCGCCAGAATTGTGAATAATCAATAGAATTTCCAGGAAGGGAGCGGACTGGAGGCACAGCCACGGTGCAAGTCAAATGAATATCAGGCTTCATTTATGGGATTCGCACCAGGCCACGTGCGTGATTCGTAACCAAGGCACCCATAGGATTCGTATCAGGGCACGCATTCATGCATGCCAGGATTTGCGTTACAAAACACGCCCTTAGGCGCTGGGTCATGGGGTTGGAGTTACCGGGCCTGCTGAGCCATGCTGGGCTACTTCAGCAGTCGCATGTAGGTGTTTTGGCTGGTCGACGCTCTCGTAGTCTCTTGTACATACTTTAGAAACTGGCGAAGATTCTCTTTTCCGGCGGCATCCATTGCCGCAAAGCGAATGCGCATTCCCGCGGAAGGCGCGCTGCGAGTGACTACTCCATTCAGCGCGAGACCTTTCACCCAAATCTTCCCGCTCGCCACCCAAAGTCCAATCTCCACTTTGGCCCCGCCGCTGACTTGAGTCGCAGTCTCGACTTGGCATCCACCCAGGCTTGTATTAGAAAGATTGCCCCAGATGGGAGCGTCCGCGTCATTGACACGCAGCTCCACTGCCACAAAACACCTAATTCTTGGATACCGGCGTCGATCTTGTCCCCAGTTGGGGCTGAAGATATCGGGCTCAAACGGAGGTGTCGCGGAGGCCCGCGTAGGCAGCGGTTGCGGTGGAGGCTCCGTCGCCAGCGCAAGTGAGCTTGCCGGCGTTGAAGAGCGGCCGGCAGCTTCTTTCTTCACCTCCCGCATGGCCGTCAGCAGCGCTTCTTCTCTCTTCTCGGGAGGCGCATCGCGGTAGGCCTGCAATAGTTTTCCCAGGTTCCGCGACAGATCCGGATCGGCCAATAGCCCAGTCCAGTCCATTCCCACCGTTGCATTCGGCTTGGAGTTACTCATTGAAATGACGATTCCTCTCGTCCGCGCGAACGAGTCCCGGCTTAAGGTTGAACCCTGGGTCACTTGTCCACAAGATGACGGAAGTCATCTCCAAACTCTCCGTCTAAGAACCGTCCGTGGACTCCGCGCGCCGCGAGGCTCTCATTCGAAAGCCTTTCAGTCGATGGGTTCCAGGCCCTTGAAGTAACCCGCGAGCGCCTTTTGCTGCTCCCCCGTGAGTGACAGGAATTCGAAACCGTAGTGGTATCCGCGCCGGTAACGCACAACTCCTCGCACCTCCCATTTAAGGTCTGATCCCGGAAGCAAAAAGCTCAAACCGGCCACCTCGCCTGTATCCATTTCGACCGCCACCAGTATGCCGATGCCGGCCTGGGACAAATCCCGGCAATGTCCGTCAACCTTCTGGTATTGATGCCCCAGAAGATGATTCACGGCGACTCGGAAATCAGCGCGGTATCTCGGATGCCGTCTCCTGCGGCGGTCAATCTGTTTTGTCGCGGGCTTTGGCGTCGAACCAGGCATGAGGAAAGGACGTTTCGGAGTATCTTCGTATCGCTTGCGATGTCTTTAACGCGGTTCCGAAAGTAAAGCGAACACTTTCAGTGGTTTCTTCGCGTGTTCTCCCTATAATCTATCGGCAGGCGCTGCAGGCGGAAAGTGTCGAAAGTAATTGGTCCATTGCCCCTCGGCAGCATCGAACTTTGACTTGGCAGGCTCAGGTTTTTTGGTGGGTAGCGCAGTTTGGCTCTCATCCTGAACAAGCGTTCTTTGCGCAGTGAAGAGCCTGTCCCGAGCTTGCCGAGGGAATCTGGGCGGGCCGCGCGAAGCGTCGCCAGCCTTGCTCTGACGGAAGCCGAAGGGTTTCTTTGCGGCGCAATAATCGCGCGTTTGGCTCGCTTCCTTATCCAACTGCAGGCTCAGGTTTTGCATCGCGAAGCGCCTTAACCGAATCAATAACGACACGTAATGCCATGAATGAAAGGTTGTCCCGAAGACTTCCTTTATAATGGGACTTTTTCACAACCGGAAATGCCCCGTTCCTTGCCCCCAGACCGCTGCCTCCTAGCATTCGCGCTGACACTTCTGTTCTCGGTCACCGTTGTTGTGGCTCAGAATTCCGCGCCGACGCCGTCCATTTCCCTGCCCGGATCGCAGAGTCCCTTCACCGGCAGCGAAGTGGAGGGCAAAGCCACTCAGGAAGTCTTGCAGTTGAGTTTCCAGGATGCTATCGATCGCGGACTCCGCAATAACCTCGGCCTGCTGCTCTCCGGCGACCAGACGATCACGGCTCGGGGCGAGAGATGGAAGGAACTCAGCAACCTCCTGCCCGACCTTTCCGCCCGAGTGCAGGAAGATGTGCAGACCCAGAGCCTCACGGCCCTTGGCCTCAAGAGCAACGTTTTCCCTTTCCCGATTCCCCGCGTGATCGGTCCTTTCAACTACTTCGACGCGCGCGCCTCGCTCAGCCAATCTGTATTCAATTACAAAGATATTGAGAAGGAGCGCGCCGCCTCCGAGAGCTTGAAGTCCGCGCGATACAGCTACAAAGACGCGCGGGAGTTCGTTGTTCTCGCTGTAGGCAACGCCTATCTTCTGGCCATTGCTACCGCCGCTCGCATCGAAACTACCGGCGCCCAGGTCAAGAACGCCCAGGCCCTGTACGATAAAGCCGTCGACCAGCAAAAGGCCGGACTGAATCCAGCCATCGATACTCTGCGCTCTCAAGTCGAATTGCAGACTCGCCAGCAACAGCTCATCGCCGCGCGCAACGATTTTGCCAAACAAAAACTGTCTCTAGCGAGGGTGATCGGCCTACCGCCGGGGCAAGAGTTTTTTCTTACCGAGAAAGCTCCGTACCAGGCGCTGACCCCTTTGCCACTTGAGACTTATCTGCAACGCGCCTATGCCGCGCGCTCCGACTATCAGGCCGCTCAGGCGCAAGCGCGCGCCGCGGAACTTTCGCGCCGCGCCGCGACCGCTGGCTACTATCCTTCGCTGGACCTCAATGCAAACTACGGCGATATCGGAGTAACCCCGGCCCAATCCAACGGAACCTGGCAAGTGAACGGAGGCCTGAACATCCCCATCTTTACCGGCGGAAAAGTCCACAGCGACGTTCTCGAGGCCGAGGCTCAGTTGAAACAGGCGCGCTCTCAGTTGTCCGATCTGCGCGGCAGCATCGACTATGAGGTTCGTGCCTCGTTGCTGGACTTGAGTTCTGCCGCCGAGCAGGTCGAAGTCGCTCGCAGCTCGGTCGAACTGGCGGAACAGACCCTGACTCAATCGGAAGATCGCTTCACCGCCGGCGTGGCCGACAATCTGGAGGTGGTTCAGGCACAGGAGTCCGTCGCCAGCGCGCACGAGACCTACATTCAAAGTCTCTACGCGCATAACCTGGCTAAGATCGAACTGGCGCGCGCCATCGGAGACGCCGAACAAGGAGTCAAACGATATTTGAAAGGCGAAGAGCACTAACTCAAACTTATGGAACCGACGACGCAAAGCCCGCCCGCCGCTCCGCCCGCTCAGCCCGAGAGCGCTCTACCCGGGAACGCCCAGTCCGAAAGCCGCACCAGGCCGTTGCCCTCCACCGAACGGGACTTCCATACTCGTCCCTCTCGCACTTCCAGTCCCGGCTTCCGCATCGCCCTCGTCGTAGCCGTAGTCGTGCTGCTGGTGGTGGGGGTTTTCGTCTACCGCTATGTCACCAGCTATGAATCCACCGATGATGCCCAGGTCGACGGCCACATCAACTCCATCAGCGCCCGTGTTTCAGGCCACGTATTAAAACTGAATGTTCTCGACAATCAGTATGTGGAAGCGGGTACTGTCTTGGTGGAAATCGACCCAGCCGATTACCAGGTTGCGTATGCTCGCGCCAAAGCCGATTTCGACGATGCTCAGGCCGCAGCCTCTGCCGCCGGCGTAAATGTTCCCATCACCTCGGTCAGCACAACCAGTCAGGTATCGGCGACCGGGGCTGATGTGGCGAGCGCCCGCGCCGGAATCGCATCCGCTAAACAACAGTTCGAAGCCGCCAAAGCCCAGCTCGACCAGGCCGAAGCTAACAACGTCAAAGCGCAGAATGATGTCGTCCGCTACAAACAGCTCGTCGATAAACAGGAAATCTCGCTGCAGCAATACGATCAGGCGGTGGCTGCCGCTAAAGCCGATGCCGCCGCTGTCGAAGCCGCTCGCGCTCTGGCCGATTCCGCCCAGTCACAAGTGACTCAAGCCCAGGACAAACTGCTGCAGGCGGAAGCCAACTGGCGCAACGCCCAGACCGCCCCCCAACAGATGTTGGTCACGCGCTCCAGGGCTGCCTCGGCGCTGGCACAAGCCGAGCAAAAGAAAGCCGAGCTCGATCAGGCCCAACTCAATCTGCAATACACAAAAATCGTTGCTCCGGTCGCGGGCGTAGTCAGCGACCGCACCGTCGAAGTCGGACAGAACGTCGCCCCCGGCCAGGAATTGATGAAGGTCATTCCCCTCAACGATGTCTGGATCACCGCCAATTACAAAGAAACTCAGCTTCGTGACATGAAGGTAGGCCAGCCAGTCACCGTCGAAGTCGATGCCAACGGAAAAAGTTATAAAGGCAAAGTCGATAGCATAGCCGGCGCCAGCGGCGCACGCTTCAGCCTGCTTCCGCCCGAGAATGCCACCGGCAACTACGTGAAGGTCGTACAGCGTGTTCCAGTGAAGATCGTGCTCGATCCCGGAGAAAACAACGATCACTACCTGCGCCCCGGAATGTCGGTCGATCCCAAGGTCTGGATCAGGCGATGAGCGCCGGCTCCGCCACACTGAATGGCGCCAACGCCGACGCCTGGCGTCCGGCAGTAAATCCTTGGATCATCGCCATCACGGTCACACTGGCGACTTTCATGGAAGTGCTCGACACTTCCATCGCCAACGTCGCTCTGCCGCACATCGCAGGCAGCCTCTCTGCCGGCCAGGACGAGAGCACCTGGGTTCTAACTTCTTATCTCGTCTCGAACGCGATCGTCCTGCCCCTGAGCGGCTGGCTCTCGTCCATCGTCGGCCGCAAGAATTTCTACATGGGATGCGTGGCCCTGTTCACCATCAGTTCTTTTCTCTGCGGACTGGCCCCCAACCTGGCCGTTCTAATCATTTGCCGCGTCCTGCAAGGCGCTGGCGGAGGCGGTCTCCAGCCCAGCGAGCAGGCCATCCTCGCCGACACCTTTGAGCCCGCCAAGCGCGGCATGGCCTTTGCGGTTTACGGCATCGCGGTGGTGAGCGCCCCTGCCATCGGTCCCACCCTCGGCGGATGGATCACCGACAACTTCACCTGGCGCTGGATTTTTTTCATCAACATTCCCGTCGGCATCCTTTCTCTCCTGCTGACCTCGCGGCTCATTCAAGATCCGCCCTATCTCAAGCGCCGCAAGCTCAGTGAAACCAAGATCGATTACATCGGCCTCGGCTTCGTCGCCCTCGGCCTGGGCACTTTGCAGATCGTCCTCGACAAAGGCCAGCGCGATGATTGGTTCGAATCGCACTTCATCGTGATCCTTTCCGCGATAGCCGCGGCCTCCCTGATCTTCGTGATCATCTGGGAGTGGAGGCACAAAGATCCCATCATCGATCTGCATCTGTTCCGCGATCGCACCTTCGCCGTCTCCAATTCATTGATGTTCATGCTGGGATTTGCCCTCCTCGGCAGCACTCTGCTTCTGCCGCTATTCATGCAAACCCTGCTTGGCTACACCGCGGAGGAATCGGGCCTCGCGCTAATGCCCGGCGGATTCACCATCATGCTCTTGCTGCCCCTGGTGGGATTTCTGCTCTCGCGCTACAGCCCGCGCTGGCTGCTGATTTTTGGCCTGGTCGTGCTTTCCGGCGCGCTGTTCCACATGGCGGGTTTTGATCTTGACATAGATTTCCGCACCGCAGCGACGGCTCGCGTCTTTCAAGCCGCTGGGATGGCGTTCCTGTTCGTTCCCATCAACACCGCCGCCTACGCTTTTCTGCCCCGGGACAAGAACAACGCCGCGTCGGGATTGATGAACCTGGCCCGCAACATCGGCGGAAGTGTCGGAATTTCTCTCGTCACCACCATGCTCGATCGCCGTACCCAGGTTCACCTCAACGATTTATCTCGCAATCTAAGCGCCTCCAACCCTGCCTTCCAGCAGATGCTCCAGAGCGCAACGCAGGCCATGCGCGCGCACGGCGCGAGTGCGGCCTTCGCGACCCAGCAGGCCTACGCCTTGATCGAAAACACAGTGCAGCGCCAGTCCACCATGCTGGCCTATATCGACGACTTCCGCCTCCTCGGCATATCCATCCTGGCCATGGTTCCCCTGGTGTTCCTCATGAAAAAAGGCAAGCCCGGCGGCGGAATCGCGGTACACTAATCCGCGGTAAACGCTAGTGCTGCGGTTTGATTGTCATCCTGCGCAAGCGTTCTTTGCGCAGCGAAGGATCGGGGCGAGCCGCGCGATGTGCCGCGTTTTTTGCGGCACAATACTCGCGCGTTTGGCTCGCTTCCTTATCAAACTGCACCACTACCGGTAAACTGAGAGGTAGCCATGTTTCGTCTCATCACCATTGAGCGCGAGTACGGCTGCGGCGGCGGCGCCATCGCCGCTGAACTAGCCCGCCGCTTGGGCTGGAAGCTCTGGGATCGCCTTCTCACCGAGGAGATTGCCCGCCTCGCCAATGTCGAGCTTTCTGCGGTCTCCCGCTGCGAAGAGCGCATGGATAGCAGCTTCTACCGCCTGGCGAAAACTTTCTGGCGCGGTAGTTACGAGCGCACTTCTCCCCTCGGCAATCAGGCCTTCGACTCCGACCGCATGGTTTCGCTGATGGAGCAGATCGCTCCAAGAATCGCCAAGGAAGGCAACGCCGTGGTGGTCGGCCGCGGCGCGCCTTACTTCCTGCGCGAGCAGCCCGACGCCTTCCACGTCTTTCTTTACGCCCCGCGCGCCGAAAAGCTCAGCCGCCTCCTCCAGGACGAATGCACGAAATCCGAAGCCGAGGATCTGGTCGACACGGTCGACCGTGAGCGTATAGCGTTCGTCAAACATTATTTCGGCGCCGACTGGCCCACCCGCTCCCTCTACCACGTAATGATCAACACGGCGGTGGGGAACGAAGCGGTCATCCAGACAATTCTGAACACCATGCATCTACTCGAAGGCAGTCCAAAAGCGACCGACTACGAACACCCGAAAGTCCCCAGCTCCGTCTAGATCAAATTGGGCCTTTGCTATAATCGGAGATGTGTTAACCGAAGAAGACAAACAGTGGATTAGCCAACGGTTAGAGAAGGTGGAAACCACCCTGCTCACCGAGTTTCACAATTGGGCGTCCCCAGTCGAATTGCTTCAGAAGAGCCAGGCCGCAGCAATTCGCGCCCTGGATACCGAGGTTGAGGCTCTGTCAGACCGGCCCAAGAACCTCGAAGGACGCTAATCGACTTTTCGTCAGAGTAGCCATCCTTTGAACACGAGCTTGGAGTCAAGGCTCATGTCTTGCCGGTCTGGGTTGGTGCCCAGCCGCTCCGTCTAGGAAGTAATAGCGGACGTGCTAAAGGTGGAGCCACCGGAGAAGCCGACGAAAAAAAGCCGTAAAAGGCAACAAAGGGGGCGTAGCGCCTCAATATGAACTATCCCGTGTGCGGAATCGCAGTCTATTTGATCTGCCATGCCTTGCTGTTCGCATCAGGTACTTCGGCTGAGCAGGGCAAGGGGGCTTCTGGCGTAGTGGTAGGCGGACAGGTTGTCTGGAACCACCCACGCTGTACCGAAAAGAACCCGGCACCAGATTGCGCCCCAGCACCGCAACTCGTCTCATCACCTCCGCCTACGTATTCTGAAGAGGCCCGAAAAGCGAAAATCGAGGGTTACGTAGTCTTAGGCTTGGTGGTGGACGAGAAGGGAAATCCTACTAATTTTCGCGTGATTAGCGGGTTGGGGATGGGGCTAAATGAGAAAGCTATTGAAGCCGTAAGGGGCTGGAAGTTCGAGCCAGCTTTTGGCAAAGACGGGAAACCCGTCGCAGCAAAGATCGCTGTGGAAGTAGACTTTCATCTTTGAGCCATGCGCGGGTTTGTCAAAGGCATAATTCCGATTTTTTCACGATCCGGATCTGATCACTGACCACCGACCACTGCCTTCCGCCCCGGCGCCGCACAGCAATCCTCCGCACAAACATCCGCCCGCGCTCCCAGCAATCCCAAAGCCCGCCTCTCCGTCCCAGGATTCATCCGCTCCAGAATCAGCTCCCGAATCATCCCAACAAACTTCGGATGCACACCGACGGTCTCCGCCCGAGTCATCGGCAACCCCAGCGCATCACAGACCTGCCGCGCTTCCACATCCAGGTCGTACAACACTTCCATGTGATCGGAGATGAAGCCGATCGGCGCCAGCACCACCGCCGACGCCAGATTCCCAGCCTTCACTTGGCGCAAGTAATCGAGGACATCTGGCTCCAACCACGGCTGTCCCGGCGCCCCGCTGCGGCTCTGGTAGACCAACGCATCGTTTTTCTGCGCATCATTCTTATGCCCGAGCGCTCCCGAAACCAGCCGCCGCACTTCCTCCAGTTGCTTCACGTAATCGCAAGTGTTAGCCATAGAAACCGGAATGCTGTGCGCGGTATAAACGATCTGCACGTCCTCCTGCACAGCGCCCCGCGCATCCGCTGGAACGGCCTGCAGCGCGTCACGCACCCGCTCCACCGTAGCCTCAATGAATGCCGGATGATTAAAGAATGCCCGTAGCTTATCCACCTCCAGCGCGCCCGCTCCAGATTGAGAAAGACCAACTTCACTTCGCGCCCGCGCAATGTCTTCGCGGTACTGCCGGCATCCTGAGTACGAGCTGTAAGCCGAAGTCACGAATGCCAAAGCCCGCCGAACGCCATCCCGCTGCATCTTCCGCAAAGTGTCGGGCAGCAGCGGATGCCAGTTTCGATTTCCCCAATAAATCGGAAGCTTGGGCCCGCTTCGCTCCAACTCCGCTTCCAGCGCGGCAATCAGCTCGCGCGTCTGCTGGTTGATCGGGCTCTTGCCCTCGAACTGGTAGTAGTGTTCGGCGACAGCCAGCATGCGTTCGCGCGGAACGTTCCGTCCGCGCAGCACGTTCTCGAGGAAGGGAATCACCTCTTCCTTCGATTCCGGCCCACCAAACGAAACCACCAGGATAGCGTCGTATTTCATCTCGAGATTAGTTGCTGAGGCTTGCCAGGAGTGCAAATCAGTTGCCGTGTACGACCGCCGTCGAAGCCGCCGATTCCACGCTCCTGTTCACGGACAACGGCCGGTCCAGCGAAATATCCATCTCGGTGAACCGGGGCAGCACCACATCGCGTCCATGACGCGACACCATGAAGATCCCCGAGATG
Source organism: uncultured Acidobacteriaceae bacterium (assembly GCA_963771895.1). Classification (GTDB taxonomy): domain Bacteria; phylum Acidobacteriota; class Terriglobia; order Terriglobales; family Acidobacteriaceae; genus Sulfotelmatobacter. The sequence continues at coordinate 18,954 of CAVYVQ010000006.1, forward strand.
CAACTTGACACGATGCGAGCCGTGCCCGCTGTGGAAGCGTCGGTCGCGCTCGATACGATAGCTTCGATAATCAACTGCGTCGTGTCATCCACTTCTTTGGCGAGGCCGGCCGACACTCCGATATTAATTGCCATCCACGCCTTGCCCGGCCGCTCGCCTCGCAGTTGGCCCTCGGAGTCAATCTTCGTGTGCGACCTCCGGTCCAATTCCGCTCCGGCAAGGGATGCAGCGATCGGCACGAGGTTCCCGCCCGGCAGCGTCAATCCAGTAAACGTCAGCCCTATTGATCCCGCCCGGCTCCCCCAGCGTGGCGGAGTCTTCTTAACCACTTTTCCCTCAATGAGTGTGCCCGCCGGAAGCACGACCCTTGAATTCACGAACACCGGCTCGATCAAACGCGCCTCCACCAAATCGCCAGGGTTGCTCTTCGATGCGCTCACGTCTCCCAGCAGAAGAATCTTGCAGGCCGTACCAGCCGGAAGAGTTTCCAGCTCCGATAAATCGGGCGCGGCGCCGGATGTGATGTCCCCACTTGAGGAAGGCGGATTTACACCTTCCACGACGGAGGCCTCAAGAACCATCATCGGCGCCGCTAGCTTTGCAGGTCCGTACAAGCCGCCAGACTTGCTTACTTCGACTGTACCGGCCTCGTCGTCGGGCTGTCCCGCTTTCTTCTTCTTGGCCTGAGCATGAACCTCGCGCTTGCGGCTGATGGAAACCAGCGAAACTTGCAGCGCGCTTTCGCCGCTCGCCAGAAAGACGGTGGCTGTCTTAAAGACCGGATAGTTTTCGTGTCGCGGCGTGAAAGCCTTCACAACCCATGGCCAGTGATCGTCCGGAGCCCGTCGTCTTTTTTCCATGTGGTCCACCGCCATGCGCACGCGGCTGCCGGCAGGGAACAATTCGCGGTCCCAAGAATAAACATCCCGCGCCAGGCCGCCCTCCACCAAATCTCCCGGCTTCAGCTTCGAAAACTTCAACGGGCTGTTGAATTGCACTTTGACGTAGAGGCTCGAGCCCGCGGATGCCGTGCCGGGCGCGGCGCCTGCCTGTTGGTCCGCGGCGAAGCCGGCCAGGGATCCCGCCGAAACCGAAGCCGCCAGCAGCGCTCCGCTGATGACTTTCGAGAGCCTGCCACGTCTCATGATCTGCTCCTGGGCGCCGCAAGCCTCTGGGGGGCAGGCTCCGTCTACAATTACATCATGATTCTCAGAAACGCAGAATGGGAATAAAGACACTAGTCCGAGTTACGCGGCCACATAGGGTCAGTCACACCGAACGCGCGCAAGCTCCATGTTACGCTTCTGCGGAGACTATGGAGAAGACGCTGAGTGATTAGCCGGGTTTTTAAAGCCTTTCGATACCGCGATTTTCGCCTGATGTGGTTCGGCGCGTGCACGTCGAGCATTGGCACCTGGATGCAGATCGTGGCCCAGGGCTGGCTGATCTACCGGCTCAGTCACTCCGCATTCTTGCTGGCGCTCGATCAGTTTCTCGGCGGTATCCCCATCTTTCTGTTCTCGCTGATCGGCGGCGTCGTCGCCGATCGCGTGGAGCGCCGCAAAATTCTCCTCGGTTCCCAGTACGTGCAGATGGCCACAGCTGGAGTCCTCACCATTCTTGTCGCAACCGGCCTGGTACATGTCTGGCACATTTTGTGTCTCTCGTTTATTTCCGGCTTTGCCCAGGCCTTCGGCGGCCCCGCTTACCAGGCGCTGATTCCGACGTTGGTCGAGAAAGACGACATGCCCAACGCCATCGCCCTGAACTCGATTCAGTTCAACGTGGCCGTCATGGTCGGTCCCGCGCTAGCCGGGCAGGCCCTGGCGAAGCTGGGCGAGAAGTGGTGCTTCGGCCTGAACGCGCTTTCCTTCTTGGCTCCCATCATTTCGCTGTCACTCATCCGAGCCCGGTTCCTCCCGTTGAAGACCAGGGAATCAATGTTCACCAGCCTGAAGCAGGGAATCCATTTTGCTCGCAAGCAGGCTTCCATGGAAGCGCTCATCGTGCTCGCCTTCTGCATGACCGCGTTGGGCATGCCGATGCGCACTTACATTCCTGTATTCGTCAAGGACATCTTCCATCGCGGTCCGGCAACCTATGGCAATTTGCTCGCGCTCATGGGTCTGGGCTCGATCCTTGGCTCGCTGACCATCGCCGGCGCCGGCAACATGCAAAGGAAAGGCCTCGTCGCACTAGGAGCGCTCATCTGCCTGGGCGCGGGTATTTCTGCATTCGCTCTTTCCAAGTCGTTGCCCTTCAGCGGTATTGTACTGGTATTGGTGGGAGCTTCCATGATGGCGGTCTTCGCCACGGTAAATTCGCTCGTGCAATTGATTACCACCAACGAAATGCGCGGCCGGGTGATGAGCGTCTACAACTTCGCCTTCCGCGGCGGCATGCCCCTCGGAAATCTATTGTCGGGATGGCTCGTCCCCGTGTTCACGGCGCCGGTGGTGCTAGGCGTGAACGGCTTCGTGCTTATTCTTTTGGCTCTCTATTTCCTATTCGTACAACGCCGCCTCGCCACGCTGTAAAGCCGGGTGCCCCAGAGCCCGCCCTCAGAGGGCTGCCTGTGATCTTTCAATAGGTTGTCCATGCGATGGAAACCACAGAAGCTGAGCACTTGGGGCTGTCAAGAACTTCTGTTCGATACGATAGGGAGATTCCTGTATTTGCCACCAACGCGTTTAATAGGAAACTACTTTGGTAGGGGTTTCGTACGACAGGGAACTGGTTCGTAAGCCATGCGTGGATGCTTTCAACGAGAACTCTCCCCAAAAAGCTCGAGGAATCGCGAGGTTATCGTAATGCGCAAGATTGGATTGAAGGCCTGCCCTTATTGCGGCAGGTCTGACGAAATATATTCTTCCCGACCGACGAGTTGGGGGGATGAATTGTGTGGGCTCCTCTTCCTCCAAGTTGTGAGATGCCATGGATGTATGCGTCGTCATTACCGTCCGTTATTCTTGCCGCCAGTATCTATAGGGAACGAGTTGCACCATAAAAAACCCATCCAAACCATCGCTAGCGAAGAAGAAGAAAAACGAAAGCAGGCATGAGTCCACATCCCGCACAAAGGCTGATGAGATAACCGCGGGTCACCACCGCCATCCCCACCGGCGCCACGACCAGCAAGGTCAAGGTGACAATGCCGCATGGCACGCTAAGCAGCAACGTGAACTTCCGCGTGACGCCGTGAACGCGCGCCTATTCCAGTAAGTCCGGATAAGCTGCGCGCGGCAACTCTATGTATGGAGGAAGAATGAGGAAATCTGGTGCGCCCGGAGAGATTCGAACTCCCGACCTATTGCTCCGGAGGCAATCGCTCTATCCATCTGAGCTACGGGCGCCCACGGTAGATTCAGTTTACATGGGAGGGTTGAGAGGCATCAATGTGTGGTTGTGCGGGCGTTTGAATACGCTGCGGCGAAGGTTTGCCCGCAGTCGCGCGAATTGTTTTCTGTGACGAGTGAACTTTGAACGGTTACCAGCGGCCTCGTCCGCCGCCTCCGCCGCCGCGGCCGCCACGGTCTCCGCCGCGATCCCCGCCCCGGCCGCCGCGGTCGCGCCCGCCGCCTCCGGCGTGCTCAGTTTTCGGGCGCGCCTCGTTTACGTTCAGTGTGCGTCCGCCCACCTGTGAACCGTTCAGCGCTGTGATGGCCTTCTCTCCATCCTCGTTGCTGGCCATTTCCACAAAGCCGAACCCGCGCGAGCGTCCCGTATCGCGGTCGGTCATAATGCTCACCCGGTCCACTTGCCCGAAGGGCTCGAACATCTGGCGCAGTTCGTCTTCCGATGTGTTAAAGCTCAAGTTCCCCACGAAAATATTCTTCACGCGTCGGCCTCTGCATTGAGCTGTCGAAGTGCAAGCTCAATGCGGCGGACTGGCAGGTCGGGGACACCTTCCTGAAAATCGGGACCGGAGCTGGCGAACAGTCGAATGCGGCACGAAGTATAGCAGGTTTGTCAAACCGGGCAGGTTAAATCGGGCAGGGTCAGTGGGACTACTTTGGAATTAGCTCAAGAAATTCGGGTTCGACCCAGATCGTTTCCCCCGTACTGCCGGTCACAGATTCAATCACCAACTCAGCCAACCCGATCTCATTGAAACCAGCCACTGTAAAGTCATGGCCAAGACATTTATTGAATACGGCCTTTGTTGGTAGATCGGCATCGCCAATAGGCAGATCAGGCGGGAGTGAGATCAGGCGGACTTTATCACCAATCTTCATTTACGCCGACGCCGCTCTTTCCGCCCTCCGCTGTTCGTGGGCAAGGTAAATCGAAACGCAGGCCGAACCGGCTAACACTCGTCCACCTGCCAATATCCTTCGCGGTGGTATGCCACTTGCAGCAGCCGGTTCTTGGGGTCGTGCCGCTTGCTGCAGTTTGGACAGATCAAGTACCGGCTCCAGGCTGTCCCCTGGCGATCGTAGTTTTCTGGGACGGCGAACGTCGTCTGGCAACTGCAAGGAACGAGAAACTTACGCAGCGGCGCGTCGCCTTTGGGTTTTTCGGATTGACCCCTCGACTTCACCCTTCCTCTACGGTCGCCATCGCGCCGCGCTTGCGCTTGTTCGATTGCAGAACCTTCTTCCGCAGCCGGAGCGACTTTGGAGTGATCTCCACGAATTCGTCATCCGCGATGAATTCGATGGCCTGCTCCAGGTTCAAAGATCGAAACGGCACCAGGCGGATAGCCTCATCAGCGGTCGAAGCGCGCATGTTGGTGAGTTTCTTTTCCCGCACAGCGTTGACGTCGAGATCGTCGTCCTTCGCGTTCTCACCGATGACCATTCCTTCGTACAGTTCAACCCCCGGTCCCACGAAAAGCTCTCCGCGCTCCTGTAGGCCCCACAGTGCGTAGGCGGTTGAAAGCCCGTCCCGGTCGGCGATCAGCGCTCCCGTAAGACGGTGCGGGATTTCCCCCTGCCACTCCGTGTATCCGTCGAAAAGCGAATTCATCACGATGGTCCCGCGCGTGTCGGTGAGCAACTGGCTGCGCAGTCCAATCAAGCCGCGGCTCGGCACGCGGAACTCAATGCGCACGCGGCCGTAGCCGTGGTTGTGCATGTTAGTAACTTCAGCTTTGCGCGATCCCAACTGCTCCATCACCACGCCCACAAATCCTTCGGGGACGTCGACCGTGAGGTGCTCCACCGGTTCCATCAGCTTGCCATCGATCCTTTTGGTGACGATCTCGGGCTTGCCCACCATGAGTTCGTAGCCCTCGCGCCGCATCATCTCGATGGTGATCGAAAGCTGCAGCTCGCCGCGTCCAAGCACCTTGAAGGAATCGGTCGTGCCCATCTCCTCCACTCGCAGGGAAACATTGGTGAGCAGTTCCTTCGCCAGCCGCTCGCGCAGATTGCGCGAGGTAACGTAAGTCCCCTCGCGTCCCGCGAATGGAGAAGTGTTCACTGTGAAGGTCATCGCGATGGTGGGCTCGTCAATCACAATAGGAGGCAGCGGCGCGGGATTCTCCGCATCAGTAATCGTCTCGCCGATGGTGATTCCTTCCACGCCGGCCACGGCTACAATATCGCCCAACACAGTTTCCGTAATGTCAGTCCGTTTCAGACCCGAGAAGGAAAACAACTTTGTGATCTTGGTCTTGTGCATCGTGCCATCGAGCTTGGCGATGACGACATCTTCGCCGGTGTGCATCGTCCCGTTGAACACGCGTGCAATGGCCAATCGTCCGAGATAATCGCTGTAATCGAGGTTTGCTACCAGAATCTGGAGCGGTCCGGCTGGATCGCCCTGCGGCAATGGAATCGTTTTCAAAATTGCTTCAAACAACGGCTGCAGATTCTCGCCCCCACCCTTGATGTCGGTCGAAGCCGTCCCCTCTTTTGCGTTGGTGTAGAGAACAGGAAAGTCGAGCTGATCTTCTTTCGCGTCCAGATCGATAAACAGGTCGTAGATTTCGTTGAGCACTTCCTGCGGACGCGCATCCGGCCGGTCGATCTTGTTGATAACCACAATCGGCGGCAGGTGCGCCTCCAAAGCCTTGGTCAGCACGTAACGAGTCTGCGGCAACGGGCCTTCGCTGGCATCGACCAGCAGCATCACTCCATCCACCATCTTCAGCGCGCGCTCCACCTCGCCGCCAAAATCGCTGTGGCCAGGCGTATCGACAATGTTGATCTTCACGTCGTGATAGAAGATGGCCGTGTTCTTGGCCAGAATGGTAATGCCGCGCTCGCGCTCCAGTTCGTTCGAATCCATCACGCGCTCGACGAGGTGCTCGTTGGAGCGGAAGGTGCCGCTCTGCTGCAGCATGGCGTCGACCAGCGTGGTCTTGCCGTGGTCCACGTGCGCGATGATGGCGATGTTGCGAATGCTCAAACTCAAAGTATGGTTTGTCCTTTATTTACTGATCGGATTGATGGGCGCACTGACCGCTGCCCGGGCCGCAAAGCCCCACCTATAACTTTACTATGTGCGGGGACTTCTAAGGAGATTAGATCGCACTTCGGTGCAAGCGATGGGAAAGTAAGAATCGGGCTGGGCACTATTAAACCGGGACGTATCGCCGTTCTTACGGGCAGGGAATAGGCGCTGTCGCCGTAACTATTTTCGCCCACGGTAATGAGCCGGTGGCCGGGGCATTTGGATCCGAGGGAGCAAAAGTACTGACCGGCAAATAGGGTCCCGGACCGCTGCAGTCGAATACGAACGGCTGGGCCGTCAACGTATATTGCACATTCTCCGGCGGCGGCGCAAAAGGTCCAATGCCCCAGTCGGAGACTGGGAGCGGGTTGACCGTCGTCGGTGGCGCGGAAAAGGTGCCCGTCGCGGTGAACTGAACTTGCTGTCCGCTCACAGTTGAATTAATCGTGATGGATTGGAGCTGCCGGCTGCTGCTTGTGCTGCTTCCGCAGGCCAGAGTCAAGGAAGCTGCAGATAGGAGGGCGAGAAAGGCCGAGAACCGTTTCATGGCGATCTCCTTCGCAGATTCTAACCCAAGATAGCAAAAGGAGTTGCTCGATCTTTCTGGCCCGATCCGGGATGTTCCCCCGAGTAGAGCAGAGGTTAACCAGCGACCGCGTGCTCCTTCGGCATGGGTTTTCCCGCCAGCCGCGCCTTCACTTCCTTCACTGCACGCTGCGCCGCCATGATGCCTCCATTGGTAGTCGATTCCGGACCCTCGGAATCCGTGTTCGCGAAGAAGACACGATCCAGCGGATGCCGCGCCAGGGGCTGAACCTGCGTGTAAAGTCCGGGCGTCGACATATACAAAGGATGTCCGCGCCGGTAAATATGTACTTCGACCGGATCGACATTCGATTCCGGCAGCAGCTTCTGAAAATCGGCAAGCACGTTCGCGGCAACTTTGCGCGCTCCGATCTCATTCAACAAATAACCGCGATTCTCTTCCTTCATCGGCGTGTAGCAACTAATAATGTTGAACCTCTGCTTGTAGCCCGCTTGCTTCTGAATAACCCAGTCGGCGACGATGAAATCGGTAAAAGTGTTGCCCGGGCACCAGGTGTCGTAGCCATGATTGAACACCGGCTTGTCGAAAATCAGATTCACCACTGGATACGGGATATAGCGGATCTGATGCATGGCTTCGCTCTGCTTGTCGGGCAGGCCCTCAACGATGCGCCGCGTAATGAACTTGGGCGTCGCCATGATCACAGCCTTGGCGGCGGCCGTCTTTAATTCGCCGCCCAACATGTAGGTCACCTGCACTTCTTCTTTTTCTGAGACTACGGCCACGATGGTCGCGCCCGTCTGCATGCGGTCCTTGAATTTCGGATGAAGAATCTCCGCGAGCTTTTTCGTGAGCGCGCCCAGACCTCCGGGCCAGGTGTAACGATCATCCGCTCTGCTCTCGCCGGCCATGTCTTGTAACGCGAAGATGCCTAAAGATGCGGCTGTCTCCTCGCTGATCGCTCCCCAGTTGGACGGCCCAAAGTTATCCCACCACTGCTTCAGTTCTGCCGAATGCCCCGACATGAAATCCGAAAACTTCTTGTCGAAGAGCTCTTTGCCGCGCTTCTCCAAGTCAATCGCGAGCATTTCTTTCTTGAATTTCTTGAAGCCCTCGCGAACCGGCGCGGGATAGGGCAGCTGATCGAGTCCATCGCCCCAGGTGTCGGGGACCAACTCGCCTCGAATAATGCTGGCGTCGGGGCTGTTGACGGGCAGCGGCTCCAACCCAATCTCTTTCGCGAACTGGTAGGCATACTCGTCCTTCACCAGAAATGCCGACCCGGTCGCATAGACGCTGCCCTCGTACTCCGTCGCGTAAGCGTTCCCGCCCCAGTGCGGTTCCTTTTCCAGCAGGAGGAAATCGTGGTGTTGCAGACGGTAAGCCGCCGCCAGTCCGCTCACGCCACCGCCGGCAATCACAACGTCATGCCGCGATGAGGCTGGAGGCCGCTTGAACATCTGATTGCCCTGATCGCGCACTTGATGGCAGATTCTGTTGTCCTCGCCGTTCACATCCGCGGCGTGATCGTTCTTCAAGTCGCCGGTCTTTGTCTGTGTTTGTGCCGCCAGCAGCGATAAATCGATTGGACATCCCGCGGTCACTGCCCCTGCAACCACGAACTTGATAAAGTCCCTGCGATTCGCACTCATGCCGCGTTCTCCTCTACAGACTCCCGATTTCTGCGCCGCGCTCTCCACCATCGCCGCGCATGCTCAAGTGGTACCAGAGCATAATCGCACCAGAAAAACACAAACATGACAGTCTACACGGCATTGATTTCCGGCGTGATGCCGCGCTGCGGCCGTCCCCAGATTTCCAGTGGCATCCCCGCTCAAGCCCGAGCCAGAGGACGCTTGCGCTCGTTCGTAACCTTGCTATAATCGCCCACGGTTCCATGCCGCACACTGTCCGTCACGCCGGATCGAGCCTTCGAGAACGGCGATCGGCGATCTATGCTGACTGAAAGCACGTGGATGATTATGCCGCCAACTCTCTGATTGACCTGATGGAATGAAGACCGCGATTGGATGGAATAAAGATGAATATGAATGTGAAGCGAGGTTTAACGGGCGCCATCATACTTGCCATGTTTGTGCCGCCGGCGACCGCGGCCCCGCCAGGCGGCAAATCCGCCGGGGATCGGGATGCCGCCATAGTCGAAAAGTGGATTGCGGCGTGGAATTCCCACAGCCCGGACAAAATGATCCCCGTGTTTACCGCCGACGTCTTGTACGAAGACGTGGCCTTTGCCGAGGTCAGTCACGGCAGCGCCGAACTGCGTAAGTTCGCCGCCTCCGAATTTGACGCTGTTCCTGATCTCGAACTCAAGCTGCTGCGCGCCAATGTCCACGGCGGCCACGGAACCATCGAATGGGTTTTCAGTGGCACCGACAAGGGCGTATTCAACACGGGAAAGAAGTTTTCGGTCCGAGGCGTCAGCGTTATCGACGTGCGCGACGGCAAAATATCGCGCAGCCTCGATTTCTACGATTCGGGTACAATCATGCGCCAGGTCGGCGTGTTCCCAACCCCTCCTGCCGGCGCCAAGTAACGCAGAGTCACTGGCTGCTGCTCTAGACCGGACGTTTTTGCGAGGGGAAGCGCATGACGGCCTTCTTCTAACCCCAGGTACGGAAAGGACCCTCGTGACACGAAAGCCAACCACAGAGGAACGAGACTCCGCTCAGCTCGAAGCCCTTGGCTATGACTCCAAGTTCGATCGCTCCATGAGCCTGTGGGCGAACTTCGCGCTCGGCTTCACCTACCTGTCGCCGGTGGTCGGCGTTTACACCGTTTTCGCCTTTGCCATCGCCACCGGCGGTCCACCCATGTTCTGGAGCTATTTGTTTGTTGGCCTGGGGCAGCTGTTGGTAGCTTTGGTGTTCGGTGAGATTGTCTCCCAGTTTCCCATCGCCGGCGGTCTTTATCCTTGGGCCCGACGGCTGGTAGGAAAGCGTTGGGCTTGGATGGCGGGGTGGGTCTACCTGTGGGCCTTGTGTACCACCATCGCCGCAGTGGCCGTGGGAGGAGCTCCTTATGTAGCCCAGCTTTTCGGCGTCAAGATAAGTCAGGGTGGAGAAGTCGCGGTTGCCGTAGCCATGATCGCCGCGACTACCGCTCTGAACGTCAGCGGCACAAAGCTTCTGGCTCGGGTCGCGATGTTCGGGTTCGTTTGCGAATTGCTGGGTGCGGTCGTGGTAGGGGGCTTCCTGCTGATTTTTGCCCGTCACCAGAGCTTCCATGTGCTCTTCCAAAGTTTCGGCCTCGGCAGCAATGGACATTACTTGCCCGCGTTCCTGGCGTCGAGCGTCGCCGCCATGTTCTGTTACTACGGCTTTGAGGCCTGTGGGGACGTCGCCGAGGAGACCCCGGACGCCAGCCGCGCCATTCCCAAGGCAATGCGCATGACCATCTATATTGGCGGCTTCGCCGCCATGCTGGTTTGCCTGGCTCTGGTGTTGGCGGTGCCCGATTTGAGCGCCGTGCTGTCCGGTCAGGATCCGGATCCAGTGACCACGACCCTGCGCGCAGCCGTGGGCCCGATCGGGCTGCGGGCCGTCATCGCGGTTGTGATGGTTTCATTTTTCTCCTGCCTCATCAGCCTGGAGGCGGCTACTAGCCGCTTGTTGTTCAGCTATGGCCGTGATCGCATGATCTTTGGCAGCGTCCAGCTCAGCACGCTTTCCGAACGCACTCGAGTACCGGTCATCGCCCTCCTCGTTGCCGGTACTGTGCCGGCCTTCGTTGCGATTGCAGGCTTGTTTCTTGAGGAAATGATTAAGACCATTATCGTGTTCGGGTCCGCCGGAATCTACATTGCCTTCCAGATGATTGTTCTGGGGGCCCTAATCGCGCGCGCGAAGGGTTGGAAACCAAGCGGAGCGTTTCGTTTGGGCGTCTGGGCGTGGCCGGTCAACCTGGCGGCGCTCACCTACGGCGTCCTAGCCATCGTCAATATGGTGTGGCCGCGCACACCTCAGGATCCTTGGTACCGGAACTATGGAATGATTGTTGGCGCGGCGGTCGTGTTTGCCACCGGCCTGTTCTACGCCGTCCTGTTTCGGCCCTACGATCGCCTTGATGCGGCCGCCGGCGATGCTCACCTCATTCACCATGACGTACCGCTGCAAGCCGAGAGAAACCTCGACTAAGCACTCCGCTGCGATCGAAGTCCACATCGCTCGCGGCCAAGATCACGCGCAGTCCGAATTTTTACTTGGAACTCCGCTCCGGATCGCGCACCCTGGCCGCCCAGAAACGCCAACGGCAGCTACCCTGCTCGGCGGTTACGTTAGTGACCGTCCCAGGTGAATCCGAGATGAAAGGGAACGCGGTCCTGTGCCCAGAACTCGGCGCAAAGCAACCACACCTCTATTAGAGAACCTGCCAGCATCGGCTGATGCCAAAGCTCCTTCGAGTTTTCAAGCACGACTAGCACACCCTTTGGATTCAACCACGAGAGGTCTCTGAGGCAGTCGATCAAAGCGTCCCAGTTCATTCCGAAGTAGTCCGGGAAGTTCATGGCCGACGCTATCTTTGAGAGTAGCCCGCTCTCTTCCTGAACGCCCGTGAGATCAACCCGAATCGCGCAGAATCCGTGTTCTCTGCATAGTTCAATCTCTTTCCGGCCTTCGAGGAGGGTTCCGAAGTGCACACACTCCCAAGTGGGTCTCGTCGCGATACCAGAAGCAATCATTTCTTCTCCCGAGCCCTACCTATCAGGCAGCTAGTCGAGTACCTCAGCCGCTGCCTCATGGTATCTACGCACCCGCTAGAACGTCGGCGGAGTATTTACCCACAACACCCAGGTTTCCGCCCGACCAGGATTTTTCCAGTGATGTTGTGTCGCGCTCTCAAAGTAAAAGCTGTCCCCGGCCTTCAGCCGGTATTCTTCCTTCTCCAGCGTGATCGCCAGTTCCCCGCGCAACACGTAGAGAAATTCTTCGCCTTCGTGCATGTACGAGTCGCCGCTGCCCGCCTTCGGCGCCACCCGAAACAGGTGCGGCTCCATCACCGTGTTTCCCCAGGCTAGCAACTCCATGCGAACCCCGGGACCCGCTTCCAGAACCTTTCTCTGTGCCGGTTGCACCTGCCGGCTGCTCGCTCCCGTGGCGTCAAAAAAATCCAGAATGTTGGTCTTATAAAAGCGTGCCAGCTTGCGCAGCGTTCCCACCGAGCCGCTCATCTGCGAACGTTCGAGCGCACTTAAGAATCCTACCGAGATGCCTACCGACCGGGCCACCTTCGCCAGCGACAGCTTCCTCTTCGCCCGCAACTGCCGCAAATGCAAACCGATTGCACCTGCATTGCTGTCGGCCGCCGGACGCGCCCGCCCTTCCCGCCGCAGCAGTTCCACAATCGCCGCCGCGTTCAGACCGCGCACCTTGCGCAGAAATCGCGCCCGCTTCAACAGCTTCAAATCGTCGGCAGAGTACAGGCGGTACCTGCTCTCCGTGCGCTGTGGACGCGTGAGCCCAAGGTTCTCCCATGAGCGGATCACAGACGGGGAAACGCCCACCCGCCGCGCCACGTCTCCAATCTTCAAGTAGGGTTGTGCGCTAGAGGAACTCATCGTTTTCCGCACGGAGATTAAAGTTTTCTATTCGAAGGCACGCGTTTTTTCTTCTTGACAGCGTGCGTGCCCCTTCTCTAACCTTGCGGGATTATAGCAAGGTTGTGGCTGCACACAAGCTATAGCTTTCAAACAAGAAACTTCTCTTCAGGATGCCTGGAGGCCCCATGCCGTCACTGCGAGCCCGCTGGTCCATGATGTGTCTGCAAACGGTTTGCCTTGCCGCCGCTATCTCTCTCGTCGTCCCCATATTACTTTCTGCCCAAGGCACCGGCGGCCGCATCCTCGGTCGCGTCGCCGATCCCACGGGCGCCGTGCTAAGTGGAGTGAAAATCACCGCGGTCAACGATGCCACGGGAGTGTCACGACCGGCGCAGACGAACGACAGCGGCGATTATGGGTTTCCGGATCTTCCGGTGGGAACCTATACTTTCACGTTCGAATTGACGGGTTTCAAGAAGGGCGTTCACAAAAGCATTTCACTTGATGTCAATCAAGTCATCACGCTGAACATGACCATGCAGCTCGGAGGAGCACAAGAGGTCGTCGACGTTACCTCCGAAGCGCCGCTAGTGGACACGACCAGTACGCAGCTCGGCGCGGTGGTCAACAATCGCTCGGTCAATGAGTTGCCGCTCAACGCCCGCGATACTTATCAGTTCCTTCAATTGCAGCCCGGCGTGCAATCACAACTGGGTTCGAGCGGCGGGACTTTCTACGGCAGCGACGACGCCGGAGCCGTCTCGGTAAACGGCGGCCAGCAGCCGCGCCAACAACTTCAGCGTAAACGGTGGCGATGCCAACGACCAGTTCGTAAACCTGCCTACGATTCAGCCCACTCCTGACGCCATCGAAGAGTTCCGCGTCATCAGTAACACCTTCGACGCGGAGTACGGCCGAAACTCAGGTTCCGTGGTTAACGTCATTACAAAGTCGGGTACGAATCAGTGGCACGGAAATCTCTACGAGTACTTCCGGAACACGGTTTTGAACGCGCAGGGGTACTTCAATACGGTGAAGCCACAGGAGAATCAGAACCAGTTTGGGGGCACGTTCGGGGGCCCGATCAAGAAGGATCGCACCTTTTTCTTCGTCTCCTACGAAGGCCGGCGCGTGCGGCAGGGCATCTCCGGCCAGACCGTAATCGTTCCAACTCCGCAGGAGAGGACTGGAGTTTTTGCGGGAGGCTTGAGCGGCGGTATTACCGATCAATTCACAGCCGACGCGCTGAATGGCCGGCCAGGCTGCTCAGCGGCGATCGGCGCAGAAGGTGGGCAGACGCCCGTTGCCGGCGCAAGCTGGGGGAACATTTTTCCGACCGATGTGAACGGGAATGCGAACATCCCAACCTCCTGCATGGACCCGGTTGCAGTCGATATGCTCCGATTTGTTCCGGCTGCGAATCGTGCTGACGGCGTCACTTATCAGGCCGTACCTGTTAGTGCTGACACGCAAAATCAGTTCACCCTCAGGTTCGACCATCACATCAACTCCCGCCAGACTTTCAGCTTCTACTACTACTTTACTAATGACACGAATTTTGCTCCTTTTTATGATTTTCAGGCTTCCGGAGCGAACATTCCGGGATTTGGCGCCAATGTGGGGTCGCGGTATCAGCAGTTCAACCCCAGCCATACTTGGACCATCTCTAATTCTTTGATCAATGAAGCCCGCTTCACCTATATGCGCGAAGGCCAGTTGACCTTCCAGCATCCGCAGAGCACAAACTTCGTGCAAGACTCCTGCTCGTCTTCCGCCGCGCAAGCGGTTTGCTTTAATGGCGTCTCGGATTCAAACCTTCCAGGGGTTTCCATTCAGGCCGACCTGCTGGCAGCCGGGCTGCCGGCAACGAGTCCTCAATACGGCATTACGACCGGCTTACCCGCCAATCGCCAGGGCGTCCCGTTTATCGGCGTCGGGGGCGGCTTCGCCATCGGGAACGGCTGGGAAGGCGAACTGCCGCAAGTGGGAAACTCGTTCATGTGGACCGACAGCTTGACCTGGGTAAAAGGCAATCACACTATGAAGTTTGGCGCGGATGTGCGCCGCTCCCGCTTTGACCAGACGCTCTACTACAACGTCAGCGGCCAATATACATTCAACAGCACGACCGAAAATTCCGTCTTCTATAACGATAATTATCCCGGCTATTTACTCGGCTTGGATGACGCCTATCTGCAGGGTTCTGCGCAGCGGGAAGATGTGCGTAGCACTGGACTCTATCTGTTCGCTCAAGACAGTTGGAAAATCAAACCGTCGCTCACGTTGAACTATGGCCTGCGCTGGGAATTGGATACCCCCCTGGCCGACGCCCTCCATCACGTCCAGACCTTTCGTCCCGGCCAGAACTCAACCACTTATCCTTGCTTTCTAACGGCAGCCGAACAAACCAGTCTAGGCGCCAGCACATGTGCCGCAGCGGGTGTGCAGCCCACGGGGCTGGTTGTTCCGGGAGATACCGGCATCCCTGCTGGTCTCACGCAAACTTATTACAAGGCCTTCGCGCCGCGCATCGGCCTCGCCTATAGCCCCAACCCTAAGACCACCATTCGTGCTGGTTGGGGCTTGTTCTACAACCCCATGGAGCAACTGGTGCTCGAACAGTTCGGCGCCGAACCGCCTTTTGGCGGCAGCACCTTCGTGCCCGCGACCTTTCTGAATACTCCTTTCATCTCGCAAACCGGCTCGGTCAGTCCAAACCCCTTCAACGGAATCCTCAGTCCCAAGCCTGGGACTCCGCAGGATTGGGCCTCCTTCCGCCCCATGCTGTTATACGGGGATTTTCAACCTCACATGCGCACCCAGACCTCAGCCCAATACAACCTCAACTTCCAAAGAGAATTGGCTCGAGACTTGGTCCTGCAGTTCGGCTATGTTGGATCGCAGGGACACCGGCTGCTTGCTTCGCACGACATCAATGCGGCGAATCCACAAACGTGTCTGGACATCATTGCCCTCGCTAACAATGACCCTACCAGTGTGTCGTCCTATGGTGCGGCCGGGAGCTGCGGCCCGTTCCTGGAAGACAATCAATTCACAGTCACTCTTCCCGCCAGTAACGGCTCCCTCTTGCCGAATGGATTCCACTTGCCCACCGGCGGCACAATTCAGGCTGCGGGACAGACTTTGAACTTTGTCGGACTGCGTCCCTATTCTTCGCCCGGCTGCAATCCGGTTACCGGCGGCCCCGGCAATGGCTGCCCGGCCGATGGCGTTCCCGTCTTCACCAACATCTTCGCCGAAGATACGATTGCCGCCTCCGCCTACAATTCGTTCCAAGCCAGCCTGGAAAAGCGCTTCTCTCACGGGCTGCAACTGCAGGCTGCCTATACTTTCAGCAAGTCCCTCGATTGGGCTTCCAGCTTTGAAGAAACCGTAAACCCCTTCGACTACAAGGCCAGCCGCTCTTTGTCACTGTTCAATTCGGCGCAGCGCTTTGTCGTCAACTATTACTGGGAGTTTCCAGTCCCAAGATACAGCGGATTTAAAAGAAAAGTTCTGGACGACTGGTCCATGTCTGGAATCATCCAATTCCAGAGTGGCTTCCCCATTCGAATTCAGACCCAGGATGACAACGAATTGATCAGCAGCTTGTTCTTCCTCGGAGCCGGAGCTCCGCAACTCACGGGGCCGCTGCAGATCCTGAATCCCAAAACGAACAACGGCCAGTATCTGAACCCGTCCCAATTTTCCGATCCCACACTCGGCACGTTCGCGACCACCCGCCGTTCAATCTGCTGCGGCCCGGGCCTGGATCAGTGGGATGTGACCTTCTCCAAACGGATCGCAATGACTGAAACAAAGTACTTCCAGTTCCGTGCCGACATCTTCAATCTGTTCAACAAGACGCTGTTCGTAAACCCCGACGGCAACTTCAGCGACACGACGTTCGGCCTGATTCAACAAGCCAAAGATCCTCGCTTGGTGCAGTTTGCTCTGAAGTTTTACTTCTAGTTTGGAAGAGTAAGATAGTTCAGTAGAGCCCGGGACGGCCCGCCATCCCGGCATCCTAATGGCCCGCGGCCCACAAGAAAGCTGCCCGCCTGAGTTTTCCCGGAGAATCTGATGTATCCCGAATTAGAGAAAGAACTTGCAACCTACGAGCATCGCACGCCCAAATCCGCCGAAGCCTACAAGAAGAATCTCAAACGCATTCCGCTCGGCGTGGCCAGCAACTACCGTCATTACGAACCCTGGCCCATCTTCGTGAAAGAAGGCAGCGGCAGCAAGTTCCGCGACCTCGACGGCAACGAATACATCGACCACAATCTAACTTTCGGCGCGCTCATGGCCGGGCATTGCCATCCCGCCGTCATGAAAGCCGTTGAAAAACGTCTTTCCACCGGCACCATGTTCGGCATGCCTCACGACATGGAATGGGAACTCGCCGAAGAAATCTGCAACCGGTTTCCGGTTGAGATGTGCCGCTTCGGCAACAGCGGCACCGAAGCCACCATGCACGCCATCCGCCTGGCCCGCGCTGCCACCGGCCGCGACAAGATCATAAAATTCGAAGGCGCCTATCACGGGCTGCATGACTCCGCCCTGGTCAGCGTCAAGCCCCACGCTCCCGATTTCGGCGAAATCGATAATCCCACGTCGGTCACGGGAGGACTCGGTGTACCCAAGTCCGCGATCGCAAACGTTAAGATTGCCACTTTCAACAACCTCGCCACCGTCGAGCGCCGCTTTAAAGAAAATCCCGGCGAAATCGCCGCGATCATTCTCGAACCCATCCTGATGAACGTCGGCCTCTGCCTGCCGCAGCCCGGCTTCCTGAAGAGTCTCCGCGAGATGGCCACGAGAAACGGCGCGTTCCTGATTTTCGACGAAGTAAAAACCGGCGCTAAACTCGGCTGGGGCGGAGCCAGCGAATATTTCAACGTTCATCCCGACATGATCTGCCTCGCGAAGTCGATTGGCGGCGGTTTCCCGCTCGCCGCCTTCGGCGCCAGCAAATCCGTGATGGACCTCATCTCCCAACACAAGGTCTTCCACGGCGGCACCTACAATACCAATCCGGTTTCGATGGCCGCGGGCCTCGCGACGTTCCGCGAAGTCCTCATCCGCGACAACTATGCTCACGTCGATAAACTCGGCAAAAAGCTGGCCGACGGATATCGCAAGACCATCGCGAAAGTTGGCCTGCAAGCCTACATCGCCCAAGCCGGCGCCAACGGCGCGCTGATGTTGTATCCGAAGGAAATCCGCAATTACCGCGACTGGACCACCGTAGATATCGACCTCTGGCGTCATTACTGGTTCGCCATGGTCAACCGCGGCGTGATGCCACAGCCCTACTGGTGGGATGAGCAGTGGACGATCTCGGTGCAGCACACCGAGGCCGACATTGACAAGCACCTCGCTGCGTTCGACGACATAGCCGCATCACTAGCGAAAGCGCAGCAAGAACGTATCGGCCAGCCGGCGTTGGCCGCGCACTAGATTGGACCGTGCGGGGCGGACACTCCTGTCCGCCCTGCATGCACCGGCAAGGCTCAAGCAGGAAAGCAACGCTCGTGTAGGGACGGCCGCCTCGCCGTCCGCCAAAGCGAAGCGAGGCGACCGGAACAGATTTGTCCACCACCGCCCAACCCGCCGCCCCGCCCCATCTAATCCGCGCCCTCGGACGCCGCGACCTTGTTCTCCTCTTCGTAGTCGCCATTTTCAATCTCAACGTTGTCCCCTCCATCGCCGCCAACGGCGGCGTCACCCTCTGGCTCTGGATCATCTCCCTGGTCCTGTTCTTCTGGCCCCAAGGCCTCGCCGTCATCGAACTCGCTCAGCGTTATCCCGGCGAAGGCGGCATCTACCTTTGGGCGAAGGAAGTCTTCGGCGAGTTTCACGGATTCCTCTCCGGCTGGTGCTACTGGACCAGCAACATGTTCTACGTGCCGAGTGTCCTGCTCTATGTCGTCGGCGTTTCCGTCTACGTGCTCGGCCCCGGCCATCTGGGATTGGCGGACAACAAATTTTTCGCTTCTTCCGTTTCCCTCGCGCTGCTCGCACTGCTCATTCTCCTCAACATCCTCGGCCTCGGCGTCGGCAAGTGGATCAACAACCTCGGCGCCATCGGTACCTTCATCGCCGCCGGTGTCCTGGTCGGTCTCGGCGTTATGATCTGGTTGCGCTTCGGCTCCGGCGTCACCGCCGCCGACTTCAAGGTACCCACCGATCCCGGCTTCGTTCTCCATTGCTTCGGCGTTATCGTTTTCGCGTTGCTCGGACTCGACCTCGCTTCCATCATGGGCGACGAAATCCGTGACCCCGCCCGCATTCTCCCCGGAGCCGTAGCCTGGGGCGGCTTGATCTGCGGCATCCTTTATGTCTCGGCCACACTCACGCTGCTGGTCTCCGTCGGCAAGAGCGTCAACATGCTGCAGGGCGTGGTTCAGGGAGTAAGCCAAATGACGGCCCGTGTCGGCGTGACCTGGCTCACCGTTCCCTTCGCCATCATGCTTAGTCTGGCGGCCACCGGCATCGCGTCGGCCTGGACCGGGGGCTGCGCCCGCATCCCTTTCGTCGCCGGTCTCGATTCCTACATGCCCTCCTGGCTCGGCAGCATTCACCCGCGCTACGCCACGCCCCATGCGGCCTTGATCGTTCAGGGCATCGTCTCCGGTGGGCTCGTGATCTTGAGTTTCGCCGGCGCCGGCGTTCAGGAAACGTTCCAAAAACTTCTGTCGCTGGCCATCGTGCTGAATCTCGTTCCCTATGTCTACATGTTTGGCGCGCTTGTGAAATTCGCGGTGACTGAGCCTGTTCCGAGTGGCCAGTATGGCCGCGCCACGCTTTTCCTGGCTGGCATCAGCGGCCTGCTCACTACGGTCCTCGCGATCGCGCTGGTATTTTTCCCGGCCCAGCAGATTACGTCGCTGTGGTGGTACGAAGCTTGGATGGTCGGCGGCACCCTGTTCTTCGTCGGCCTCGCCGCATTTTTCTTTTTCGTCTACGGCCGCCTTAAGGCGCGACGCGCAGAGATCGGGAAGGACACGACTTTAGTCGTGCCGCTGTGATCGAGAGATCGGGAAGGGCACGACTTCAGTCGTGCCGTTAGGCACTAGCAATCTTGGGGCTTTAGCCCCTGAGGTACCCAGGAGGTCGAAACAATGCCAGGCGGAGTCACAACAGAAATTCCTAAAGATGTTCGCACCTATCAGATGTACATCAACGGCGAATGGGTAGCGAGCAAATCCGCGAAGACATTCCCTGTCTACGATCCCTCCACCGAAGAAGTGATCGCCCAAGTCCCAGACGCCGGTGCCGAAGACGTCAACCGCGCCGTAGCCGCCGCCAAAGCCGCTTTTGAAGAAGGACCATGGGCGACTACAACCGCGCAGGAGCGCGGCCGCGTCCTCTTCCGCCTCACAGAAAAGATCCGCGCCAACCTCCCCGCGCTAGCCGAACTGGAATGCCGCAACACCGGCAAACCCATTGTAGAAGCCGAGTTCGACATCAACGACGCCGCCACCTGCTTCGAATATTACGGCGGCCTCGCCACCAAAGTAGTTGGCTATGTGAATCCAGTTCCCGACAACGCGATTTCCCTCTCTCTCAAGGAACCGGTCGGCGTTGCCGGACAAATCATTCCTTGGAACTATCCACTCCTCATGGCCGCGTGGAAACTGGCTCCAGCCATCGCCGCCGGCTGCACGTGCGTCCTCAAGCCGGCCGAGCAAACTCCGCTCACCGCGCTCGAATTCGCCAAGTATTTTGAAGACTGCGGCCTTCCCCCCGGCGTCGTCAACATTATCACCGGCTTCGGCGAAACCTGCGGCGCTCCGCTGGTCCAGCATCCCGACGTAAACAAAATCGCTTTCACCGGCAGCGCCGCTGTCGGCAAGATCATCGTGAAACAGGCCGCCGACACGGTAAAGCGAGTCACCCTCGAACTAGGCGGCAAGTCGCCCAACATCTTTTTCGCCGACGCCGACTTCGAAGCTGCCATCGACGGCGCTCTCTTCGGCGTCTTCATCAATCAAGGCGAAGTCTGCTCCGCCGGAAGCCGCATCCTGGTGCAAAAATCGATTTACAAGAACTTTGTCGAGGCCATGACCGAGAAAGCAAAGAAGATCAAACTCGGCCCGCCGCTCGACCGCGAGACTAAGATGGGCCCGCTTGTCAGCAAAGAACAATACGACCGCGTCAACTCCTACATCGAGATCGGCAAGAAAGAGGCCAGGCTCGCTTCGGGCGGCGGACGCCCGGAGAAGATGGGTAAAGGCTATTACGTCCAGCCCACGATTTTTTCCGACGTTACGAACTCCGCCCGCATTGCCCGCGAAGAAATCTTCGGCCCCGTCGCCGCCGTGATTCCGTTTGACGACGAAAAAGACGCGCTCAAGATTGCCAACGATTCGCCTTATGGATTGGCGGCCGCCGTCTGGACAAGAGACATCTTCAAGGCCATGCGTGCGGTAAAAGCCCTGCGCGCAGGCATCGTCTGGGTGAATCACATGCAACCGACATACGTAGAAGCGCCGTGGGGCGGCTACAAACAGTCCGGCTTCGGCCGCGAACTGGGCCCGTGGGGCATCGAAGAATATCTCGAAACCAAACAGGTCTACATCAATCTGAACGAAGCGCCAATCGGCTGGTACTGATAAATGATGGGGCGAACTCTAAAGTCTTGTCATCCTGAGCGAGGATTGATCTTCGCGCCAAAGCGCGAGATCAGCCGCAGTCGAAAGCCTGCCCTGAGCTTGCCGAAGGGGACCCCTGCACTGCTTGCAGCGCCACTGCCGCGTCAGGAAGTTCTCACGAGAAACTGATATGAGTACAATCCGAGTCGACACCCCAATCCCCGGCCCGAAGTCCCAAGCGCTCGGCGAGCGCCGCGCGAAAGCCGTGCCCCGCGGCCTTTCCCACGGCACGCCCATCTACGTAGCCAAAGCCGAGGACGCCTGGCTCGAAGACGTCGATGGCAACCGCTACATCGATTTCGCCGGAGGCATCGGCTGCGCCAACGCCGGCCATCGCCAGGAAGCCGTCGTCGACGCCATCCGCGGCCAGCTCGACAAATTCCTCCACACCTGTGTCCAGGTCACCCCATACGAAGGCTACATCCGCCTCGCTGAGCGCATGAACGAAGTCACGCCTGGAAAGTTTCCGAAGAAAACTTTATTCGTGAACAGCGGCGCCGAAGCCGTCGAGAACGCCGTCAAGATCGCGCGAGCTTACACAAAGCGTCCGGCAATCATCGCTTTTGAAGACGCCTTCCACGGACGCACCATGATGACGCTCGCGCTCACCAGCAAAACCCATCCTTATAAGGCAGGCTTCGCTCCATTTCCCGGCGATGTCTACCGCATCCCCTTTGCCTACTGTTATCGCTGCTCGTACAACTTGAAATACCCGTCATGCGATCTTTATTGCGCGCGCCATCTCGAAGATGCGTTCAAGCGCGTAGTCGCGAATGAAGAGGTAGCGGCGGTCATTGCCGAGCCGGTTCTCGGCGAAGGCGGATTCGTCGCACCGCCGCCGGACTACTTCAAAGTTCTCATCGAGCTCTGCCACAAACACGGCGTGCTCTTCATCGCTGACGAAATCCAATCCGGCTTCGGACGCACCGGAGCGCTCTTCGCCAGCGAACGCTACGGCATCGAGCCCGACATCATAGTCACAGCGAAATCTCTTGGCGGAGGATTGCCTCTAGCCGCCATCACAGGCCGCTCCGAAATCATGGACGCACCCGCTCCCGGCGGCCTTGGCGGCACTTTCGCCGGCAACCCGCTTTCCTGTGCCGCGGCTCTGGCCGTGCTCGACCTGTTTGATCACAAAGATTTGCTCGCGCGCGCCAACGAAGTCGGAGACTGCTTCCAGCACCGTGCCCGCGAGTGGCAACGCCGCTGGCCCATCGTCGGCGACGTCCGCGGCCTCGGCGGCATGCAGGCCATCGAACTGGTGAAGTCGCAGGAAGCGAAAACTCCAGCCGCGGACGAAACCAAACAGATCACGCAGTATTGCTACGAGCACGGCCTGATCACGATCACCGCCGGTTCGTACTCCAACGTGATCCGCATCCTCGTCCCGCTGGTCGCCACCAACGAACAGATCGATGAAGGTCTTGACGTGCTGGAATCCGCATTGGCGGCAGTCTGCGACAAGAAAGGCGCTGTCGCACAGTTAGTATAAGATTTGTCATCCTGAGCGAGGATTGATCTTCGCGCCACAAGCGCGAAGATCAACCGCAGTCGAAGGACCCCTATCAGCGCGTGTATCATTAGTGCTGTATAAATGCGTTCTCGCGCCATGCAGGTTACGAGATTCGTAGATTCGCGGGTCGACTCTTCGCGATTGCCGGAGCAATAACAATGACCACCATCGCCGCGCCTCCCACACTCCGCCTCACCAACTACATCAACGGCCACTGGACCGACTCCCGCGCCTCCGAATGGCGCGACGTAGTCAATCCAGCAACGGGCGAGACCTTGGCCCAGGTCCCGCTCGCCGACGCCTCCGAAGTCAACCAGGCCGTCGAAGCCGCGGCCGCGGCCTTCCCCGACTGGCGCCGCACTCCGCCCGAAGACCGCATCCAGCCGCTCTTCAGACTGAAGATGCTGCTCGAAGACCACCTCGACGACATCGCCCGCATCATCACCCAGGAAAACGGCAAGACCTTCACCGAAGCCAAGGCCGAGATGCGCCGCGCGATCGAAAACGTCGAAGTAGCCTGCGGCATTCCCATGATGATGCAAGGCTACAATCTCGAAGACGTGGCCCGCGGCATCGACGAGATGATGATCCGCCAGCCCCTCGGCGTCACCGCCGCCATCGTGCCCTTTAACTTTCCGGGCATGATTTCATTCTGGTATTTGCCCTATGCTATAGCAACCGGCAACACGTTCATCCTCAAGCCCTCCGAGCGCGTCCCGCTCACCATGCGCTATATCTACGAACTGCTCGAAAGAACCGGCTTGCCCAAAGGCGTAGTGAATCTGGTCAATGGAAGCAAAGCGGTCGTCGATGCGCTCATCGACCACCCCAAGGTCCGCGCTATCAGCTTCGTTGGATCGACTCCGGTTGCGCGCTACATCTACGCGCGCTCTGGCGAAAAAGGGAAGCGCTGTCAATGCCAGGGCGGAGCCAAGAACCACGTCATCGTTCTCCCCGACGCAGACATGTCCATGGCCACGCAGATCATCAGCGACAGCGCCTTCGGATGCGCCGGCCAGCGTTGCCTCGCAGTCTCTGTTGCAGTGACCATCGGCCAGGCGCAGAACACTTTTCGCGATTCCATCGCCGACGCTGCCTCAAAGCTCAAAGTCGGCAACGGCCTCGATGAAGGAGTTCAGATGGGTCCCGTGATTACGCCGCAAAGTAAAGAGCGCGTCGAATCGCTGATCGGACTAGGCGAAAAGCAGGGCGCGAAGGTTCTCCTCGACGGCCGCAACTCGAAGATCCCGAAGTACGAATCCGGCAACTTCGTAAAGCCAACGATCCTCGACAACGTCCCAGCAACCAGCGATCTTGCCGACACGGAGATTTTCGGCCCCGTGCTTAGCCTCGTTCACGCCGACAGCTTGGACGATGCTCTTGCCTTCCTCGAACGCAGCGCTTACGGCAATCAGGCGTCGCTATTCACATCGAGTGGATCGGCGGCGCGCCGCTTCCGTTACGAAGCGCCTGCGGGCAATATCGGCATCAACATCGGCGTTGCTGCGCCCATGGCCTACTTCCCGTTCAGCGGATGGAAGAACAGCTTCTTCGGCGATCTCCACGGCCAGGGCCGCGACGCGATCGAGTTCTATACCGACAAGAAGGTAGTAGTCGAGCGCTGGGCCAAAGAGCACAGCCGCAAATTCTAAGGCCCATTTGGTAATTGGGTCCTAATTGCCCGATTACCAAATCATCTGCGATGATCTCGCACGCAAGACTGAGGATTCCATGACCACAACTCTGACCACTCCCACCATGACCGGCAAGGAGATCGTCGACCTTGCCCGCAAGCACACCCTCTATGAATGGTCGGCACAGTCCAAAGTTGACCCGATTCCTGTCGCTCGCGCCAAGGGGATCTATTTCTACACGCCGGAAGGAAAGCGCTTCATCGACTTCAACAGCCAACTCATGTCCGTCAACATCGGACACGGCGACGAGCGCGTCATTCAGGCGATCAGCGAGCAGGCGGCAACGCTCGCCTACGCGAATCCCTTCATGGCTACGGAAGTCCGCGCGCGGCTTGGAGCGAAGCTCGCCGAAATTACTCCGGGCGACATCGACACCTTCTTCTTTACCAACGGTGGCGCCGAAGCCAACGAGAACGCCATCAAGATTGCGCGCTTCTTCACCGGACGCCACAAGATCATCGCGCGCTATCGCTCCTATCACGGCGCGACCGCGGGCGCGATCAGTCTTACCGGCGATCCGCGCAGATGGGCGGCGGAGCCGGGCATTCCGGGCGTGGTTCATGTGCTCGATCCTTATCATGGGATCGAGCGCGGATGGGAATCGGCCGAGTCTTCGCTTGCCATGATTGAAGAGACCATTCAGCTCGAAGGTCCGCAAACCATTGCCGCGTTCATTCTTGAGCCAGTGACTGGAACCAACGGCGTTCTCGTTCCTCCTGATGGATATCTCGAAGGCTTGCGCAAGATCTGCGACAAATACGGCATATTGATGATTGCCGATGAAGTGATGTCCGGCTTCGGACGAACCGGCGAATGGTTCGCGGTCGATCACTGGAAGGTCGTTCCCGATCTGCTCTGCATGGCGAAGGGATTAACTTCGAGCTATCTGCCGTCTGGGCGCGGTTGGCATGCGGCATCACATCGCGCAGCACTTTCAGGACAAAGTGTTCTACGGAGGGCTGACTTATAACAGTCATCCGATGGGATGCGCGGCGGCGCTGGCGACGATTCGCGTGTATGAAGAAGATGGGCTGATCGACAACGCGAAAAAGATGGGCGCGATCCTTAAGGAACTGGGGGCGGAGCTGCAGGCGAAGCATCCGTCGGTGGGCGCGGTACGCTCGATCGGACTGTTCGGCATCGTCGAACTGGTGCGCAGCCGCAAGACGCGCCAGCCCCTGGCGCCGTTCAACGGCACCTCTGAGGAGATGGTTGCGCTTGGACGCTTCTTCCGCGAGCAAGGCCTGTACACGTTCGTGCGCTGGAACACTTTCTTCACAAATCCTCCGCTGTGCATCAATGAGCAGCAGTTGCGCGAAGCTTTCGAGATCATCGATCGCGGGCTGCTGATCACTGATAAGGCTGTAGTCGACTAGTACCTCGGCAATTAGCCATTGGCATTAGCTATTAGCTATTAGCCATTAGCTCTGCGCGCAAGCCTTCTTGTCATCCCGTGCGGCTGCGGGTTGCGGCGCGTGCCCTACCCGTCGTCTTGACGCTGGTCGGCGGTTTGCGGCGAACATTCCTATGAACATCCGCTGGCGCGGTTTGAAAAGCGCCGCTGAGACGGTCGTTCCGACTCGCCTTGCTGCGGCTTGTTGATGTTGGTGAGGGCCGCGGCCTGGGCCGCGGGGACCACGAATGGCCCGGCGACCGGCGGGGCTGCGGGATATTCGGGAACTTCCTTGACCATGTCGCTTTGGAAACAATCGAAACGAACCTTGGTCGCGTTCCTGGCGGCGATGCTGAGCGCGCGCAGGATGAGGCGAGCGCGAGGGATATCGATGTGGTTGCGGACGAGGGCGTTAACGACTTCCATCAGCGAGGCCTGGATGGCCTCCGTGTCCTCGAAATTGGCGATGGGATGGATGCGCGATTTGGGCGGAGTGCGCACGCCGCGGATCATCCGCTGATGGAAATAGCAGAAGACTTCCTGGCGCAGTGACGGAGAACCGCAGCGGATTCCGTTGACCTTGATGTGAGTGCAGACGCGAGTGTTTAGGGTTTGCGCGCAAAATCTTGAAAAATAAGGTGTTACGGATGTCGAATTTCGTGCCGGCGGGAGTGGCGAAGAGTTTCTGGGAGATGATTTCGCGGAGGAGCATACTACTACTAGTTTATTAGGTGGGGGCAAGGTCAGATGTCACACTGGTGGCTGTGGAGGGCTGTGGAAAAAAGCGGGATTGGAACAGGCAGAGCTTTCTTGAAAATTGAAGTTAACGGGGAGCCTCCCGTCGGTCCCCGAGCTTCCTATCCTGCCGCCTCAAAGTCTTCAGTCGATGGCGCGGGTCCTTGAACCAATCGTAGATGAACACTCTCGACTGAATCGCGTGAAAGTCTATCTTCTCGCCGTATTCCCTCTTCGCCAACTCCATGAGACCTTCGCCCGGCAGCCCCGTCTCTTCGTTGACCACGAGGGAAGTCAACCAGGGCAGTCTCTTGTTCTTACAATAGTGACTTATCGACCCTAAAAGGCCGCCCACCCTACCTTGGGGATTCCTGTTAGGTGCTCGACCGTACTGTAACTGAGAAGTTGTTGGTTCCGTGCTGCAAACACAAGCAGGGATCATAGCTGCGCTGCCCGCTGAGATTTGTTCATCTGCGCCATGCCCGGAATTCTATACCCGATGGTTCACTGCCCAGCGCGTTCAGAGTTAATCTGTCGCCGTCCGGGGTTGAGGGTGGAGGCGCGATCCTCGGATGCCGGGCGGGCCGGGGCCGGAACAAGTTTACTTCGGAGTACAATTCTCAGCGGCTGAGGAGAAAGGGTTTATGGCGAAGAAGGTTAAGACTATCAAGGTCGCAAGAGTCTGGGGTGACAACCAGTGGACGGTTCGGTTCGGCTGGTTAAATGCGGGTCGCGGGGGAGCGAAATGGGGCAAGAGGCTGTTTCGTATTATCGGAGAGAAGCTTCCCTTCGAGGCACTTAACGAAGTAAACAAACGGCTCCGAAGTCAGGGTGTCCGTAGGGAGGGGGTTTACGTTGCTCACGACTCGATGGGGTACGCCCGGTACATCGGTCGTGGCCGGATATTCGCGAGGCTCCGGTCCTGTCGGGACAAACATAAGCTGGAGGTCAAGTACTTCTCGTTTTACGTGGTCGAAGAGAAGAAACACGAGCGCGAAATCGAAACTCTCCTCATCCATGCGGCGGGTCCGCTGTTGCAATTCAACACCAAGAAAAAGCGCGTCAACATAAGTGCCGGGGCTATCCAAGACTACGAAGCCGGAACACACTTCTTTGAA
The DNA here is from genome assembly GCA_963771895.1 of uncultured Acidobacteriaceae bacterium. Lineage (GTDB taxonomy): Bacteria > Acidobacteriota > Terriglobia > Terriglobales > Acidobacteriaceae > Sulfotelmatobacter. Next base: position 46,570 of record CAVYVQ010000006.1, read on the forward strand.
CGACGTTACAAAAAGGGCCGGAAGTCGTTCTGAAGGTTTCCCTTCTGCGGGCGGCGCTGGAGAAGATTAATTCGGAGTATGTTTCGCGGATAAACAAGAAGCTATGGCTCTGTGCGGTTATTTCAAGCTGGTTGTTGAAAGCCGATTCGCCCTACAGGAACGTTCAGGAACCTCCGGCCTTGGTCGGTAATCAAAACATCAAACGAACCCCAGCCGAAGAACTGCGTCTCAATTGCCGAGCTGTCATCCGGGGGATACTCGTACACCCCACCGAGTTTTTCGTCGTACTTTCTCAGCCGAACAATACCATCGGCACAGAGCCGCTTCATTGCAGACTGAATCTCAGCGGGGTCAACTACGCCGAGGTCCGGTTGCAGTAGAACGGACCAGTTATTTGTGCTGTGGCTCTTCTGCTCTCCGTTCATCAGGCGGAGGCGTTTCAGTATCGCGGTGTCAAGTCTTTCCGTGTCGATCATTTTCCACCCCTTCCGACGATTCTACCATTCAGTTGGTCGTGCCCTAAGTAACGGCTCCTAGGAGTTAGCTCCTGTGGCACAGGATTCCCGACCCTGCACAGAGCGAATGTTGATGCCGGGGATGGTTTATGACTCAGAAGAGCACGGCGGAGGTAACGGCGGCGCTGAGGATCGCTGCCGACAAACTTGCGGCTCCGGCGCTGCCAAGAGCCGATCATCGCGGAGGTGCGTCCACCCGGAGTTGTGGCGGAAACTCCTTGTGCGGCCTGTGGTGGCGCCGGCACGCGAGGGATCCTTCGACTGCGCGAGCCATTGGCTTCGCCAATGTCTCGCTTCGCTCAGGATGACAACCTTGGGAGGGGTGCCGCTCGGCGGCTGAAGCCGCTGTTTACTTTATGCGGGTCTTGATCGCAGCGCTGAAGCGCTGCGCCACCCAAAGGCATACAGCAGGTTCCTCGCGCGCCTTTCGCGCGCTTCGGAATGACAAGACCTAAGACGAAGCGACGTCAAAACAAAGGTCAAGGTTAAAGGCAACGGACAGGAGTGTCCGTTCCACACGGGCGTCGCTTCGCTCCGCTGACAGCCGAGGCGGCTGTCTCTACATGGGTTGTGGCAGCGGGAATCCCGTGGGCGGGGTTTCTGGTGGGAACTCCATGCGAGGGGGCTGGCAGCGAAAGCGGGGTAGGGATCCTTCGACTGCGCGCGCATGGCTTCGGCAAGTCTCGCTTCGTAGGATGACAATCTGCTTGGTACGGAATGAGGTAGAGATTAGGTGCGCCAGACGCGCTGTTGGTGGTCGAGGAGGAGGACACGAAGTTAGAGTCCCCACTTCTCGCGCAAAGAGCGCGCGAGAAATGGGGCACTCACGAATTGCGAGGACGAGGGCGAGGGGCTCAGCTTTACTGGCTCGCTGGCTTCTCGGCCGGCTTGGCTGCGGGCTTCTTGGTCTCGGGCATGGAAGCTTTGGGTTTCCAGAAGTCCGGATCGGCTTTGATCCAGTCTTCCGAGGGGTAGCTCATGCGCGGGTTAAAGATGAACAGATTGCTCTCGGACGAATCGATGGTGAGCGCGGTCATCTCGGACAGCTTCTTCATACCGTCTTCTCCGAGGGTATCAGCGAACGTCTTCATTTGTCCGAAGTTGTGATCAATCTCCGCAGCGGACTTCATTGGGTTGAAAATGATGTACGTGCCATCTTCCCGACCGTACACCGCCTGATATGCGGCCCAATGGCAGTCCGGGAGTTTCTCGCAGCCCTGCTGGTACAGCTTGACCAGCGCCTCCCAGTCTTTGTCGTGTCCAGGGCGGACGTGGTAGCGGGAAATCTCGAAGTAGCGCATGTGGGGAATATCCACTTCGTCGCGGAAGCTCAGCTCGGGGCGCAGCATGAGGGCGGCCTGGTCGGTTGCGGCGAGCATGTCGCCATCGGCCAGGTTGGCGCGGTCCAGTGCAGCCGAGAGAGCTGCGTTCTTTTGAGTTGCCTGAACATCCTTCTCCCAGGCTTCGAAGGATTCGTAGCCGGTGAGGAAGAGGGAGCGCGGTTTGCCGGTGGCGGAGTCCACCGCCAGGTAGTGCGTGGGCCACTTGGCGTGGGCCATGGCCTGAACAAAGGCGCTCTCAGTTTTTTCGTGCGGCGTGCCGTTCCTGCCGGGTTTGGTATATTCGCGAGTTACGGTCAGGATCTTGGGCGGTCCCATCGCCGAGTGTTCCTGCGCGACTGCCACTGCACAACCTGCCAACAAACACGTTCCCAACACCAGCCCCATTCGTTTCATTGGGAATCTCCTTTGTGTGGATTGAAATCCGCGGCAATTCTACGCGCAATCCGATCTTTTTTCTGTTTTGGAAGAACGGCGTCGGAATCAGGAGCGCCAGATTAGTTGCTGGTTGTCGAGGGAGGAGAACATTACTGGCTCGTGGTGGACGGTGGTGGCGTGGCGATTGATGGCGGTGGCGGCCTGGGTGCGGAGGTTGCCGTTGCGGAGCGTCGAAGTCGAGGGTGCTGACGTGGTGGGCGCAGCGGGTGCAGGTGAACTTCATGCCTCCCTTGACGCGCGCCATGGTGTAGTGTCGCTTCACAGATTTCAGTCTAGTCTTTTTGTGAGGGAGGGATAGGCACGAAGGGCGGGGCGGCGAAGGTAATGAGGAGGAGGTGTTGAGGAGTTCCATTGTGGGAATGAGTGCTGGAACTGGTGTTTTGGTGGAAACTCCCTGCGAGGCTGCAGGTAGGGCTGGCGTGCAAGGGATCCTTCGACTACGCAGACACCTTCGCTTCGCGAAGGTGTCTGCTCCGCTCAGGATGACAGAGGGTGGAGACGATTACTTCGATAGGCGGTTGTACTTCTTCAAGACTTCGCGGAGGCGGTCGTGGGGTAAGGCGATTACTTCGTGGTCGTTGATGCCTTTCATGGTTTCGGCGGCCACCATGGCGTTTATTACCGCTTCTTCGGTGGCCTGGACTGTGGCGAGGAAGATTGGGTCGAGGGAATCGTTGGGGAGCATGGTTAGTGGGTGCAAGCCTTTAGGGCTCACGGCGCCGGGGTTGGCCGTGGAGAACGCGAGGAAGATATCGCCGGAGCCGTCGCCGGAGTAGCTGCCGTTGCGACCGAGACCGAGCGAGACCTTTTTGGCGATTCGCTTGAGCTGGGTGGGGATCAGGGGGGCGTCGGTGGCTACGATGACGATGATCGAGCCTATGTCTTGGCCGTAAGCGGGACGCTCGGGAATTTCCTTGCCAACGGGAACGCCGGCGATGCGGAGTTCGGCGCGGCGTCCGTAGTTGCATTGCACGAGAACACCGATGGTATAGCCTCCAGCTTTAGCGTCGAGCACGCGGGAAGAGGTCCCGATGCCGCCTTTGAATTCGTTGCAAATCATTCCCGTGCCGCCGCCTACGTTGCCTTCTTCGACCGGGCCGGAGTGAGCTACGTCTAGAGCGTGGAAGGCGTCTTCGGGGTGGACGTGGAATCCGTTGATATCGTTGAGGTAGCCGTCCCAGGTTTCGGCGACTACGGGCAGCGACCACCAGTAGCCTTCCATGTCGGGCGTGCCGTGGTTGACTTTCCATGCGATGACGGCGTCGCGGACCACGCCGACGCTGTGCGTGTTGGTGATCATTACGGGGCCGTTGAGGAAGCCGGAGTCGTCGACCCAGGTGGTGCCGGTCATTTCGCCATTGCCGTTGAGGGTGAACCAGGCGGCGAAGACGGCGTCGTTGGAAGTCTTGCCCCGGGGATGGATGGCGGTGACTCCGGTGCGCACTGGTCCCTTGCCGACTACGAGTTTTCCTTCGCCCGAGATTAACGTGGTGTGGCCGACCTCGACGCCTTTAACGTCGGTGATGGCGTTGTTGGGGCCGGGAGTGCCGTCGAAGGGTACTCCGAGATCGCGGGCGCGGGGCTTGGATTGGGCGGATGCAGCGAATGTTAGAGCGACAAAGAGTGCAATCAGGATTAAGCGGCGTAACATGGAGCCTCCGGAAGAATGAAAAAGTATAATCGCTGGCAGAGGAAAATGTTTGGGGAGGAACACGGAGAGAAAACATGGACGGCTGGAAGAGGGCGGTGGTGGCGGGTTCGATTGGGGCGGCGACGGTGTTGTTCTTGAAGAAGAAGTATCCGGCGGGGGTGCTGGCTACTGGTGTGGGACTGGCGGTGCTGGCGTCGGAGTTTCCGGAGAAGTTCGAGAGCGTGCGCAGGTCGCTGCCGGATTATTTTGATCGTGGCATGCGAGTGATGGAGATGGCGGCTCGCGCCGGCAGACGGATTACCGAGGCAGCGGGCCGGTCGGCTTATGAGGCTTGGGACGAGATTGGCGGGTAGAGGGCGGGCTTCGGGCTCCGGCTATCGGGCTTCGGCCCGGACGCTTTTTTTATAATGGTTTAGCTGCCCGGAAAGCCGAGGCCCGAAGCCGGTTTACTCGATGCCGAGTTGCTTCTTGGCTTCGGGGCTTAGGCGCTCCGGGGTCCAGGGCGGAGTCCACACTACATTGACACTGACGTTGCGGACGCCGGGCAACTGCTCCAGGCGTGACTTTACCTGGGCGCTGATGTTGACGTGTTCGGGGCAGCCCTGCGCGGTGAGGGTCATGTCGATGACGACGTCCTGCTTGACTTGCTCGGCTGTTTCAGCGGGGACGGGTGCGAAGTTCACTTTATAGATGAGGCCGAGGTCGACTATGTTGACGGGGATCTCGGGATCGTAACAACTCTTCAGCGCGCTTAGGACGTCTTCTTCAGTGACTGTGGACATAGGGATTTCCTTCTGGAGAGCTTTATTCAGTGTATCGTAGGTCGGCTGTTTGCTCGTTATCGCGGCTTAAAATCTTCACACAGAGGTTCACAGGGTAAGGAATCAATTGTAATGATCAGTGAAGAGGCGAAGAAGAGGATTCAGATTGCTTTGGCGCTGGCCGTGGTGGTGGCGGGAGTGCGCGCGGGATACATCCTTTATCAGCGGCACGAGGATTATCTCGTAGCGCAGAAGCAGGCACTGGCTAAGAATGCCGGGTATTCGAATGCCGATTACTACGTCGTGCCGAAGAAACTGTATCCGTTCGATTTGAAGTCGGCGAAGCAGTTGATGCAACAACCGGTGTGGGTGAAAGAAGGATATCGGTATACGTATTATCCGTATGACGCGGCGCGGAGGCGGACGGACTTCGCGCATGAGGCCGGGTTGTTGTTGCCGATCGAGCGGATGGAGATCAAAGACGTGGAGGCGGAGATGGGGCCGGGGCCAGGGAGCCGGCGGCAGGTGATGGCCGTGTTTGAGAGAGAAGGGAAGAGCTACGCGGTTCCGATTGGATTCGAGACCGAGGGACAGTACAAGATTTATTCCGATGAAATGTTCTATGTAGAGGATCCGCACGAGTTGTACAAACATTGGCCGGCGGATGTTTGGCAGGCGGTGGCGCAGCATGAAGTGAAGCCGGGGATGAATGAACTGCAGGCGGATTTCGCGGTGGGGATGGGAGCGCTCGATGCCGGGAGTTCGTCTTCCGAGAGGACGCTGCGGTATGCGAATGGGGGGAAGCCGCTGGTGGTGATTTATCGGGAGGGAAAGGCGGCGGAAGTAAGGCCGGGGACGTAGAGGTCGAAATCCCCACTCTAATCTTGCCAAAGAACGGCAAGATTAGAATGGGGCACCCTCGAGTTGTTATCTTGAGTCGACGACGCTGTACTCGCTGCTCACCAAACCGCTGGGATAGTTCCGAGTCGCGATATGGCGGAGGCGAACATCGTGCGGTAGGGAACCGAAGAGAGGAATTCCGGCTCCGATGAGCACCGGCACGCGCGTGATGATGAGACGGTGAACCAGTCCCGCGCGCAGGAAGCCCTGGATTGTGATTCCACCATCGACGTAGACGTGATGCGCGCCACTCGCAGCGAGACGAGAGACAATCTCAGCGGGGGAGCCGGACATCTGTTCGACGACGCCTTTGGCTGCCGACAAATCGAGAGGCCGGCTACTTAGAACCACCACACGCTTTTTGTCGTAGGGCCACGGGTTCATGGTCAAAACCGTCTCGAATGTTTTACGGCCGATCACGATAGTGTCGACGGTGGCCATAAATTCGATGTAGCCATGAGGTTCGCCGCCGTCTGGAGGCAGAAAGTCGAACTCGCCGTTTGGGCGCGCGATGAAGCCATCGAGGCTGGTGCCGACAAAGACTGAAGCTTTCATGGCGAGCCTGCCTCAGGGCTAAAGCCCGAGTCCTTTCCGGTCTGGACGGCGCGGCTGAAGCCGCGCCCTTTCAAAACCCCGACCGTGCGGCGCGGCTGAAGCCGCGCCCTTTCAAGGCACAACTTACTTTACTCCGGCGAGCGCTTGCGAGACTTCCTGAATATCGGGGACGACCGGGATGTCGTAGTTCTTGTGCCATGCGAGTTTGCCATCGCGGTCGATGATGGAGATAGCGCGGCCGGTAATGCCTTTGTCTTCGAGATAGACGCCGTACTTGGCGGCGACGGCGCCGCGCGGTTGGAAATCCGCAAGAAGCGGGTAGTGGATGCCCATTTTCTCGGCGTAGGCCTTATGCGACCATACGCTGTCGACGCTGAGGCCGAGGACTTGCGCGTCGAGCTGATCGAACCGCTTCATGTCATTGACCAGGCAGACGTGCTCCTTGGTGCAGGTCGGGCTCCAGTCGAGCGGATAGAAGACGAGCACGACACGCTTCTTGCCGCGGAAGTCGCTGAGCTTTACTTCTTTTTGATCCTGATCTTTCAGTGTGAATTCGGGCGCGGGTGTTCCGACAGTAGGCATGGGTTTCTCCATAAGTGCGTTGTGTTGGTTCCATCTCCATGATAGCCGAGCGCGGGCAATGACGGGGAGCCTCGGCGGACAATCCGTTTAGCGATTCTTTGCGGGAATATCGTTAAGATCTTCGATCACGCCCTGATATTGGGTCCCGCCAGCCCCGCCGCTCGCTTCATGTTTCCTGACGTAGGTGAGGATTCTGCCGCGGACCTCCTCGGACTGGGGAAAATCCTGATTCGTCCAGAAGCGTTTCGATTTATCGAAGAATCCGATTCGCGCGAGGAATGCGACGCCGTATTCCATGCTCTCCTCGAGGGAACCATCGGCCAGGTTGGACTTGAACGAGCCGTCGGGTTGCAGGGAATCGGTCAAGCACCAGTGCAGCATCTTGTCGATTTCCGCCTGCATGGTCTTTCGTTGCCGATCGCTCGCATTCGCCCATCCGTATTGAAAGAGCGTCACTACGTCCATATTGTTGTGGTTCCAGTAGTGGCCTTTCCACAGCCATCCGACGGGATAGTCGAGATCTTTCACCGCTAGGGCAGTGTCGATCATCTTGGGCATGTCGGGCACGCGCCCTTCCAAGTAGGACACGAGATGGAAGGTGATGCTGAGGTCGTCGACGAACTCGATGTGACCGCCGCGAGAATAACTCTCTCCCCACCATCCGGTTTCGGGGTTTCGAAACCGGCGCAGAATCAAATCCATAAGCGTCGCTCTCAGTTCCGGGTAGACGGAAAAATTCCGGTCGCGGATCAGCATTCGCGCCAGGGTGGCCAGCATGTCGTTGAACTCCCGCTCATGGTCGATGCCGGTACGGCTGATATCGGAAACCGAAATCGAAATCAGGTAGTCCTTGAGCTTTTCGGCGGTCGCGATGCGATCGAGCCAGGGCGGCAAGGGCGACGGTTTGCTGGACGCGTCCCGGGACTTCCGAAGCTGGTCATACGATGCGCCCGCGCGCAAGTACCACTCAACGTAGCAGGCTCCCCAGCTTCCGTCGGAGGGATCGGTTTTTTCTGCCTTGGCCTGCATCTCGGGATGAGTCAGGCTGGTCTCGGCATCCTGCAATCGTTGGTCGATGAATTTGAAGTCAGCGGAAGAGATGATGAGCGACATCGCCTCGAACAAAATCTGATGGGAGCAGGCAGTTTTCTGGCCAGAGGATTCTTTCTCCAGCACTTCGCGGGCGACGGCGCGAATCCGCTCGATGCGTTTTTCCTTTTCTTCTTTGTAGTGCGGATCGTAGGCCAGGAAATCCCGTTCCATGCGGACGTTGGCTTCGAGATCCGCTTGCGGTAACTGGAGCGCTTCCGACGCAGCCGCACAAAAGGACGCAACAAGGCAAAGAGTGAATGGAAAGAGAATCGCTCTCATGGCCAAATTGTATACACGAACCGGCGGCTTACTTCACGATGGGCGAATTGGCGTCGGCGGGCTTTTCTTCGTCGGCGTGGATCTTGCCGTCGTCTTCGGCGTAGAAAGAACGATGCTGGGCGTCGAGCTGCTTGGGCGTCATGGTGAGGATGAAAGTGTCTTTCATGCCTTTGAAGCCGGCGGTATAGTCGCCGCGGTTGGGATCGACCATGCGCTTGGTGAACGACCCGGAGTGGACCAGTTCGGCTAGAGAAGTGGCGAAGTGGCCGTACTGTTTCTGGAACTGGCGCTGGGCACGGATAACGACGCGCATGTAGCCGAGAGCAGCCGCTTCGGAGTCAGAGCGGGCGGGGTCGCCGGCGAATTTTGGCTGGTAGGCGGGGGCTGGAGCCTGGGCGCCGACCGACGGGGCCAGTGCGAACAGCACGACGGTAGCGAGTGCGAGGCTGGCGACTGCGGTCAGAAAACGAAAGGACTTGTTTCTCATGCTGGATCTTCTCCACGAATGGCGGCGGCGAGAATTAACCCGCCAATCTCCGCTGTAGAAGGGCTTTTTGACCCTCTTTTTTATGTTACTCCCGTAATTTAACTTCGGCCACGTTCTCTTTGCACAGGGGGCAAATGCCGCTATGCTCTAGCTAAGACACTACACCCCACGGGGATACCTATGAAAGCAGCAGTAGCCAGAAAACCGATTATCAAAATTGCGGTGGTGGAAAGCGATCCGCTGCGGTTTGTGGGATTTCGCGCCTTGTTCGACACCGAGCCCGAGTTCGAACTGATTTCCGCCGGCCTGCCCGAGATTTCCACGTTGCAGGGCGTGGACTTGATCCTGTTGGGAAACCGCTCCGGCCAAAACCTGTTTGATGTGATGGCGAGCCTGAAGGCGACGCGGCCCGATCTGCGCATTATCGTAACCGGGTCGGGAGTGGACGAAGAAACCATTCTGAAAGCAATCGCTTCTGGGGCCAAGGGCTATGTGGACGAGGCGGCATCGCCGGCGGAATTTGCGCAGGCGATTCGAATCGTGAGTCAGGGATCGGTGTGGGCGCCGCGAAGAGTTCTCTCCATGTTCATCGAGCGGGTGTCGTCGTCGCCGGGCCGGATTTTCCCGGCGGGCCGCGTGACTTTCACAGACCGCGAAAAAGAAGTCCTGGAGATGCTGGTAGCGGGACGCTCCAACAAAGAGATTGGCGCTCAGTTAGGCATCGAAGAGCGCACGGTAAAGGCGCATGTGGCGAAGTTAATGCGCAAGGTGGGCGTGCAGAATCGAATTGCGCTGTCGGTGCATGCCATCACGCATTCGCTGGTGGCGGCGAAGTAGGGAAGCCAGTACCTAGTGCCGAGTACCTAGGAGATCCTTCGCTCCGCCTGAAGAACGGCTACGCTCAGGATGACGCCGTCGGATAGTTACTTCGGGACACTGACCTTGGTAATCTTGCGAGGAAAGCGAGTGCGCGGCATACTCGCCTCACCTACCACAGAACCTGGGAGACGGGGTTGATAGCGGCGATTAGGGTCACTGCTTTCAGCCCCGATTTTTCTGTCTGTCAAGACCTTTGGCGCTTGTAGATTGTTCAATTCCATCCTACGGTTAAACGCTCCTGATACAACGCTGGCCGTTTCGTTTACAATCGAAGTACCAGATCCCAGGGAATTCTTCTGTCTAACGAGGAACCATGAAAAAGTTCTTGCTCCTGACCCTAATTGTGTCTCTCTGCTCTGTTTCCTTTGCGGCGGATGAACCGTCAAAAGAATCCAAGGCTGCGGATCGCGTGCAGGCGGCTGCCGATGTGCTGAATGAAATCCAGGGCGCGCCAGACAAAGGAATTCCGCAGGAAGTGTTGGGCTCGGCGGAGTGCGTGGCGGTGGTGCCTTCGATGTTGAAGGGCGGCTTTATTGTGGGCGCGAAGTATGGCCGCGGGTTGGCGAGTTGCCGCACTCCGAAGGGCTGGAGCGCGCCGGCATTTTTTGTCGTGGCGGGCGGCAGCTTTGGCTTTCAGATCGGCGGGCAGGCCGTTGATCTTGTGATGCTGATCATGAACAAGGAAGGAATGAAACATCTGCTCTCTAGCGAGTTCGCCCTCGGGGCGGACGCTTCAGTGGCCGCAGGGCCGGTCGGGCGACACACTGAGGGGAATACTGACTGGAAGATGCGGGCGGAAGTGCTGACGTATTCCCGCGCGCGCGGTCTGTTTGCCGGTGTAACTCTGAATGGAGCGGAGATTAAGCAAGACAAGGACAGCACTCGGGAATTTTACGGACGCATGGTACCGTTCAAGACATCGCTGACTGGGGAGATCGAGCCGCCTGCAACGGCAAATTCGTTCTTGACGACGCTGGCGAAGTGGGCGCAGGAAGCGGCGAAATAGGTGGCTGCGGGCTCAGGCTATTGGGCTCCGCTCTGCGCCGAATTCTTCAGTACGAATTGCCCTTTAGCATGTCATTCCGAGCGAAGCGAGGAATCTGGGTTCTTGCGTGCGTCATGTGTATCGTCTGCGCAGGCAAACACCAAGATCCCTCGCTCCGCTCGGGGTGACGACGCTTTAGTGGGGGCATCGCTTCTTTTGCAAAATAGTTTTGATGGTGGTACCGTTCCGCTTCCCTAATGCGGCAGCGACTTGAGTACGCGGCAGCCTGGCCGTTCATCAAAATCATGGGTATTCTGCCGCGGCCCCTGGCACGGGCGGTGGGCATTAGCCTGGCCTGGGTCGTCTACCTTCTGCACGTGCGATTGCGGCAAGTGGGTATGCGCAATCTCGCCATGGCGTTTCCCGAAAAAAGTGAGGCGGAGCGGGCGCGGATTCTGCGCGGGGAATTCGCTTCGCTCGGACGTCAACTGGGGGAGGTCTGCCATTTTCCCGAGTACACGCTGGAGAACGTCGAGCAGGTGGTCGTGTTCGACGGGTTCGAGAACTACCAGCAAGCCTACTCCCGGGGCAAGGGCGTGCTTTTGTTTGCCGGTCACTTTGGGGGATGGGAGCTTTCTTCATTTGTTCTGTCCATGCATGGGCACTGGATGCACGTGATCATGCGGGGAATGGACAACGTGTATCTGGGCGAACTGATCCTCCGTTATCGCACGATGCATGGGAACAAGGCTGTGGACAAAGACGACTTTGTGCGCGGCTTGCTCTCGGCGATGAAGGCGGGCGAAGTGGTCGGCATGTTGATGGATACGAACATGACTCCGCCGCAGGGGATCTTTGTGGATTTTTTCGGCATCCCGGCATGTACGGCCAGCGGGTTGGCTCGGATTGCGCTGCGCACTGATGCGGCGGTGGTGCCGGCGTTTACGATCTGGGACGCTGCGCTGGGGAAATACCGGCTGCGCTTCGATCCGGCGGTGGAGTTGGTGCGCGCCGGCGACCTGGAAGCCGATATCAAAGCTAACACGCAGAAGTTTACGTCGATCATTGAAGACTACGTGCGGAAGTATCCGGAGCAGTGGCTGTGGGTGCACCGGAGGTGGAAGACGCGGCCTCCGGGGGAGAAGGGGTTGTATTGAGGGCCTCGCTCAGCCGAGGTACCCACCCTTTCGCAGAGAACGCGAAAGGATGGGCCACCCGTCCCGTCTGTCCCGAGATTCAGATTTCCACTTTCGCTCCGCTCCGGCTACGACGACGGTCTTGCCCGGAAGAGGAACAACGTGTTGAAAGATCACAGCCAGCCCCCGGTGGCGATTTGGACTGCGGATTGTATCGGGCCGTGAGCATCAAACCCCCGCCCAAGCAAAGCTTGGAAGGGGCACCCACGACCTCGAAGCAGGGTCTAGGCTGGGCCAGCCCCCCAAAAGGCGTGCCGCCCTCTCAGTCCCGAAATCGTAACAGGTTGCGGATTTCTAACAGCTGATGAATTTCTGGTGTTAGTATTTGGCAAAATTTCGCCCGGGTCAATCTCTTGATGGGGGTGGCTGATGAGAACCCTATGTCTTTACTGGCTACTGGGAGTGCCGCTAGCAATGCAGCTTGTCGGTGGTTCGGCTTTTGCACAGGGGTGCGACCAAGACATCCAAGACTACACGGTTACTTGCGATACGGCCCCCGGTGGGGTCGTTCACGCCACCCGCTGCTCGGGCGTTTTTGGGAGCGGGGGCGGACCCTGCTACTTTTGCTCCCTAGGCTCGGGTGTGTGCGTTCAGAAGAACGGGACGCATGTGCAATATACCCTCGCCAACGAAGGCTACGACGATACCTGTTCCACCTGCACCGGTTGCTGCCTCACAGGCTGTGACGATCCAACCCACTTCGCCTGCCTCGACGACTGCCAGTGCCACCTTATTTCCCCCATCCTTGTGGATACCACGGGAAAGGGATTCCACTTTACGTCCGCCGGCTCAGGCGTGCTGTTCGACATGGCGGCAGACGGGCATCCGATCAAGATGGCGTGGACCGCTGCGAATTCAGGCAATGCCTTCCTTGCGCTTGACCGCAACCACAACGGGAAGATCGATAGCGGCAAGGAGCTTTCGGTAACTTCACAGCTCAACCTAAATCCGACGATCCCAACGGATTCCTAGCCTTGGCGGAATTCGACAAGCCGGAGAACGGTGGCAATGGCGACGGAATCATCGACAAGCGCGACGCCGTGTTTTCCCAGCTACTATTGTGGATCGATGAGAACCATGACGGCATTTCCCAACCGAATGAACTACACACGCTGCCGGAGTTGGGCGTGCTCTCGCTTGGTCTACATTATCGCGACGACCGACACTTTTTCGATCAGTACGGCAACTGGTTCCACTACCAAGCAGCGGTGAATCCCGATTCAGGAAATGGTGAGTCCAAAGACGGCCGCGTAATGTACGACGTCTTTTTTGACGTGGCTCCGAATCAAGACGCTGCGTCGGTCTTACCATCACGCATCCCTCGGTTCCGGCAAGATCAGTGGGAGGCTTTCCTCGCTGATGATTTGACAGTTGCCTCTCTGCGTGCTAGGAGGACAGGTTGTCGTCCGAAGCTCAAACAAGACACTCCAGGAGGCGCACAATGAGAGCACAGGTGATTCTTTTTGCCATTCTGTTCGGTGCGGGTCACATGCTGCGCGCGCAGGATGCAGGTGTAGCTTCCGTATCTAGCCTCAAATCGGCTGCCAGGATCAACCTGCCCCTCAGTCGCAGCGTGGATGATACGGTTGGTGCGGCTAAGTGCGATGGCTCCGGTAACATCTACACTCGGCCAGCGAGCCGCGCGAGGGGTGACACAGATGAGTACCTCGTCGCCCCTATCAGGCAAGTGACCCCTGACGGGAGGATGAGCGGAGTTTTCAAGCTCGCGGATGCTTGGCCGGAGTTCGTCGGAAGAGGGATATTCGTGGGCAGCCAGGGTGCTGTTTATCAGGCTGTGATTGCCCCAGGCGGCGTCTACGTGGTGGCATTCGCGAAAGATGGATCGGTGAGATCGAAGACCAAGCTAGGGACCGGAACTTACGTGGATCCCTGGCATCTCGCCGTCTTCGAGTCAGGCAGATTCCTGGTAAGTGGGGAGGCTGGGAAAAATCTCCGCACTCCCTACACAGCCGTATTCGAGGCAGATGGCAGCCTGTTGAAGCAAATTCATGAGCCGGAAGATGAGGACGCGCGGAGTAAGGCGGAGATCGGCAACGCGGAGTTAAGTCACGAGGATGGACGCGGCAACAACTTTGTAGACCGTGGTGACGTGACCTTGGGTTCGGATGGCAACGCCTACTTGCTCCACGGAGATTCCCCGGCGTTGGTGTACGTAATCTCAGCAGCCGGTGAGGTCATCCGGAAAATGCGAATCGGAGCGAGTGAATCTGGGCTGGCGTTCAGGAACATAAAGTCAGACGCTGGTCGGCTTGCGATCAGCCTCGCCCGGTTCGGCCACACTGAAGTCCACACAACGAGCCTAGAGGGGAATTCCATACGAAGCTACGCTATAGATGGTAACGACGTGGAGGTTCTAAGCCTCGCTTGTTATGACTCCCGGGGCTTCACGTTCATTACTGCCGCCTCTGGGGCTGGTGCGTATCTGCTTAAGGCAACGCCGTAGTAGCGTCCGGCTTGGAGATCGCCAACAGCGCCTACTCGTACTAGGCACTGATGTGCCAGCCTATTATTTATATGCAGTTCGCTTCGGCTTCGCTCAGGGCGGGCTCTACGGGAAGCGCTTCAATACATCACATCGTACCCGGCGTTGAAACGCCGGGCTATTGTCAGGCGTCCTGCGGACGCTTTTCGTTCCCGTATTGGCACAATTCGTCTTCCTGTAGAATCAATTCTTCCTATGAAAACTTTCGAACAGATTGCGGAGTTGGAGCGGCGGTATTTGCTGGGGACTTACAACCGGTATCCCATTGTGTTGACGCGGGGGAAGGGCGTGTTTCTTTACGACCTGGAGGATCGGCGTTATCTCGACTTTGTTTCGGGGTTGGGGGTGAATGCGTTGGGGCACGCGCATCCGCGGATTGTGAAGACGATTCGGGAGCAGGCGGGGAAGCTGATTCACGTCTCCAATCTTTATTATCACGAGTATCAAGGGGCGCTGGCGGAGAAGTTGTGCGCGCTTTTGGGCAGCTCTTTTGGGAATGCGCGCGCGTTCTTTTCAAACAGCGGCACCGAGGCCATTGAAGGGTCGATCAAGCTGGCACGGCTGGCGGGACATCGCGCGGGCGGGGAAGGGAAGTCGCGGCTGGTGGCGCTGGAGGGGTCGTATCACGGGCGGACGTTTGGGGCGCTGTCGCTGACCGGGCAGGAGAAGCATCGCAAGGGATTTGAGCCGTTGCTGGAAGAAGTGACTTTTGTCGCGCAGAACGACCTCGAAGGTTTGCGGGCTGTGGTTGACGACAACACTTGCGCGATTGTGCTGGAGCCGATTTTCGGCGAAGGCGGCATCTATGAATGTTCGGTGGAGTTTCTGCGCGAGTGCCGGGCGTCGGCGGACCGGCACAAGGCAGCGCTGATCTTTGACGAGATTCAGTGCGGGCTGGGGCGGACCGGGGCGATGTTTGCGTTTCAGAGTTTTGGAGTGATTCCGGATATTGTGGCTATTGCGAAGCCGATTGCGGCGGGGCTGCCGCTGGGGGCGTTTCTCGCTAAGGAAGAATTTGCTAATGCGATTTCGCCGGGGCAGCATGGGACTACTTTTGGCGGTGGTCCTTTGGCTTGCCGGGTTGCTTTGGAGTTTTTGGCGATTGTGGAGGATGAGAAGCTTCTGGACAACGTCAACAAAGTTGGCGCTTATCTGCGGCAGGAATTGAAAACGATTGTCGATAAGAGTGCTGCCGCCAGGGAAGTGCGGGGGCACGGATTTATTCAGGGAATCAATCTGGAGATTCCGGCGCGACCGATTGTGGATGCGGCTTTGGCCGAGGGCGTGCTCTTCAACAGCACGCAGGATACGGTGGTGCGGTTCCTGCCTCCGTTCTTGCTGGAGGAGAAACATGTGGATAAGGGGATTCGGGTGCTGAAGAAATTGCTTAGGAAGAAGAAGAAAGTGGCTAGTGCCTAAAAAAAACGGGGAGCCGAAGCTCCCCAGGAAACAGAGGCGTTATCCCCTAAATAGAATCCGGAAGTGGGCAAAGAGTTGTCCTGGGAGCCAAAAGATTTGGCTGTCGCGGAATCCAGTTCGGAGGTTTCTACAGCGCTTGCTCCGCCTCTGGGCGCGGGGGTGGAAGAATGCTGGACGGATCTCGACGGCGTGCGCATGCGTTACTTGCGCGCGAAATCCCCACCCTTCGACGAGCTCAGGGCAAGCTTTCTCGCAAAGGACGCGAGAAATGCGGCCCCCCAGCCGGCGCTGATTCTGCTGCATGGGTTGTTGGGATATTCTTTTTCCTGGCGGTACACCATGCCTGCGCTGGCGCCCTACGCTACGGTTTACGCGCCGGACATGTTGGGCGCGGGATTCTCCGACCGTCCGGCTGGGATCGATCATTCCGCGCGCGGGACCGCAAGGCGTCTGCTTCGATTCATCGAGCGCCTTGGAATTTCCTCGTTCGATCTGCTCGGGACGTCACGTGGCGGCGCGGTGGCGATGATTGCGGCTGCGGAGTGCCTGGAGGGTAACACCGGACTCCGCTTGCGGCGGTTGGTTCTGGTGGCGCCGGTGAATCCTTACTCTGCGCATGGCCGGCGGCTGGCGCCGTTTTTCGGCAGCCGGGTTGGCGCGGCCTTGTTCCGGCTGGTCGCCGCGCGCACGCCTTTCTCGTATCCCTATTGGCACTCGCGCTTGTATGGTGACCGCAGCCGCATTCCTCCGGAAGCTCTTGACGGCTACAAGGCGCCACTGGTGAAGCCGGGGTTGTTCGAGCATGCTCTGAGTATTGCGAGTACCTGGACCGAAGACCTGCGCGAACTGGAGGCGGCTTTGCCGAAGTTGGCGAGCATCCCAACGCTTTTTATGTGGGGCAGCAAGGATCCCGCGGTGTATGCTTCATCGGCGGCGCGGCTGGCGAAATACTTTCCGAATTCGAGGGTGATCATTTTTCCGGGGATTGGACACTTGCCTTACGAAGAATGTCCCGAAGAGTTCAACCGGGAGTTGATTGAATTCCTGACTCGTGAGAAGCTTCCCGCCTGATATTAAGGATGCGAGCCAGACGCGCGATGTTGGGTCGCAAAGAACGCGACCCTGCAGCAAGCTCAGGGCAGCTCCTTCGCGCGGCTCGCCCAAATCCTTCGTTCGCGCAAAGAACGCGCTCTCTCAGGATGACAATCGATTCTTAAATCATGAGCCATCATATTTTCGAGTTGCTGCGCGGCGCGGTCGTGCACTACGGATACTGGGCCGTGGCGGCTCTGTTGTTGCTGGAAAGCGCCGGCTTGCCTCTTCCGGGTGAGTCCATCCTGGTGCTGGCCAGCTTCCTGGCCTATTCCGAACACGAATTGCAGCTTCCCTGGGTCATTGTGGTCGGCACCGTGGCCACGACCCTCGGTGGAGAGTTGGGTTTCGCGCTGGGCCGTCACGGCGGGCGTCCGCTGATCGAACGCTACCGGCATGTCTTCTCCATTCGCGCGGAGAGCATCGAGCGGGGCGAGCGGCTTTTCGATCGCTACGGATCGGCGACCGTGTTTCTGGCGCGATTCATTTTTGGTATGCGTGTGCTGGCCTCTCTGCTAGCGGGGGCGCTCCACATGCCGTGGCGGAAGTTTGTCCTGTACAACTTCCTCGGAGCAACGGTTTGGGTGTCGGCGATTTGCGGCGCGGGATACTTGTTCGGCGGACACTGGGGCCGGCTTGTCCACGATCTCAAGCGCTTCAACTTGGCGGTTGCCATCGTGGTTGTAGTGGCTGGGTTGTTGGTGTGGTGGCGCAACCGAGGCAGGCGGGATGTTTCCTAGCGTTCCGTCCGCTGGCACCGTCTTGAAACCAACTCTTCGAGAAGCGCCTCGGGAATCAACTTAGGCACAGGGAAGTTCGCCGAAGCGCGACTATACTGTGCGGGTGTCGCGTGTCCTGGTGCGAAAGGGGTTCGCGGCCATTGATTTTAGCGGCGGCGTCCGCGCCGGAATTCGGACGGGAGGAAACGCATGAAGAAAATCGGATTCTTGACACTCTTGATCACGGCAATGCTCCTATTAACACTGTCCTTCCCGGCGGCGGCGGCTGGTCCAAAGACGCCGGCGACGCCGGTGTCGGCAGCTCCAGCCAGCCCGGCGGCAGCCGCCACGACGCCGATGCCACCGCACCCGCGCGTGCACGAGGCGATCGAGGCGATGCGAAGCGCCAGGGAGCATCTGGCACACGCCGAGGGCGAGTTCCATGGACATCGCGAAAAGGCACTCGAGCATTTGGACAGAGCAATCCACGAAGCCGAGGAGTGCGAGCATATGCCGTAGAGTTTCGGACTAAGAGAAATGGAAGGCAGCGTCATTGGACGCTGCCTTTTTTTCTGCCGCCAGTCAACGCCCCGGTCAGTCGATCGGGACCGATGAGTATCCGATCGAAGCGCCGACCCGGAACACGCTGTCGGTCGCGAACCCCTGATTGTTCTGGATGTGGTAATAGTGCGCTTCGGGGCGGACGAAGAGGTGGGGCAGGCGGTGCCAAAAGCGATAGCGAACACCAAATCCGAGGTCTTCCATGAAGTGATTGCTGCTGGTGTAGTTAACGCAACCGGGAATGGTGCAAGACCCCAGCAGGTTGAAGCGGTTGCTAGCAACGCCGACACCGGCCATGAAGTCGAGGCCAACTTTCTTGGTCAACTTCGGCTGGAAGAACGCGTTGACGTCGGTCAGGATGGGACGGTAGTTCTCGTAGCCATAATAGCTGGCCTGGTGATATCTCCAGGCGGTTTCAAAGTTAAGGCCGAGGCGGCGTTTCTTGAAGCCGACGAAGTCACCGCTGATGCTGACATAGGTGCCGTTATTTTCCGTCAGCGGGTGAAAGTTCACCGAGTCGTTCCTTGGGGGAAACGATTTAAGAGTGGCGCCACCGACTAGGATATCCACTTGCTGCTGGGCAGAGGCGAAGCCGGCAAACACAAGAACCGCACACGCGGATGTGAGCAGCGCGAATTTTCTCAATACAGTCCCCTTGTCAGCCCGGCTGGCTTTGTGGAATGCACCCTTCAGACCGGTGACAGCCCGGCGCAGCGTCCGCGAAATGCCGTCCGCAACTCCATCCGGGCTGTCTGAATTGGCTGTTCAGGATACCAGAATCCGCGATCACTCGCGCAGTCAACCTAATCTGAACCGATAGTGTACCCGATCGAGGCGCCGACGCGAACCACGTTGTTCGAGCTGAATTCGTCGGTGTTGCTTTGGATGTGGTAGTAGTGAACCTCAGGGCGGACAAAGGCATGGTGCCAAACGTAGTAGCGGATACCGCCGCCGAGATCTTCCATGAAGTGATTGCTGCTGTTGTAGTTGATGCATCCGGTAAAGCTACACTGGGTTATCTGCGGAAGGTAGAACCGGGTGCTGGCAACGCCGATGCCGCCGAAGAGGTCAACGCCAACTCTCTTGCCCAGTTTCGGCTGGTAGATCGCGTTGAAGTCAGTCAGGATAGGGCGGAAGGTTTCGGGCGAGAAATAGCTGCCCTGGCTGGCCCTCCAGGCGGTTCCGATATTAATGCCAAAGCGTTTCTTGAAGCCGATCACGTTGCCGTCGATATTGATATAGGCGCCGCCCTTTTCCGACGGCGCAAAGTTCGAGCCACTGTTGGGGTTAGAGGACAGAAGCGTGCCGCCGCCGATCATGATATCCGCTTGCTGGGCAGAGGCAAACTGGGCGAAGAAGACGAAAGCACAAACCGCTGCGAGGATCGCTAACTTTCTCAAGAGAAACCTCCTAATAAGTTCCTTGTAAGGTCTAAGATGCGTCTGCGAAATCGTTAGGATGCTGCCATGTTGCTTACGACTCATCATAATTTCAGCCGACGGAAAAATTCAACCGGGGCCAGACTGCATGTAAAGAAACGTCAAGACGGTCGAAACCGTTAACTTGCTTCGGGGTCACTCTTGTAACATCCAATAAACCCGGAAGCTCGGATTAAGTTGCGGGGAGGGACGAGAATTTCTCGGGCGGAACACTCCTGGGGCCTCTGACAGCAACGCAGGTTACGGAAGTCAAGTGATGTCGGAGTAAGCGGACGAAAAGAAATCCGGGCGCTCCCAGAATTTCGTGTAGCACTCAGTGCACAGCCAGTCATGGCCGTTGGTGTAGCCGGTGCCGTGGCCGGCGTCGTCTTCGTTCTGCGTCTCGAATAGCTCCCAGAGGCAGATGAAGCAGTGATCTTTCTTCCAGCCTTCTTTAACCAGAGTGAAGTTCGCGGAGTCGGCGGCGAGGGCCAGGTCGAAAGAGACGCGCCCGGTTTTCCGCTCAACCGCGATATCACGGGGCATCCAGGTCGCTTTGTGCCAATGCCAGTTGTAGGCGCGGCAGAGTTGGACTGCATCTCGGACATAGTCAACATTCCAGCGAGAGCCGTGGATCTCGACGGTTTCTGCCGAGAGCACCCGGAATCCCAGGTCGCGATAAGAGGTACGCTGAAACGACCACGGCTTTGGGGGTTGAGATTGTTGCTCGGCATAGTGCAGGCGCATCTCTGCGCCATCGGCTCCGGCTTCGCGTAGAAGTTTTGCGGCAAAGCAGGCTTCTTCGTCGAGCAATCCCAGGAATATGTGTTCGGTCCCGATATGTTTGTTAGCGAGCCGTTCGGCTTCGTCTGCGGCATGCTTCAGAACGCGCTTGGCAGCGGCGCTGAGCGGTAAATCGACGGCAGTCGATGTTGGTGGGCGCTTGGTTGAATGATCATCGACCCGCTGGCGGACGGTTTGAATATCTGTTTTCGGCAACCAACGGTATAGAGCTTTGTCCTCGCGAATTAGACCGAGGAGCAGGTGCTCGGTGTCAATTGTCGGCGAGCCATACTGGCTGGCTTCGTAGCGCGCGAAGAAGATCACGCGCCGCGCTTTCTCGGTGTAACGTTCAAACATCGGTTACTCCGCAGCTGGAGCTTTCCGGCTGCTCCATTTCCAATAAAGATAGAAGGGAACGCCGACCAGCACAATCGCGGTGCCCCAGAAGGCTTGCGTGGGGCGCGTGATGATTGTGTTCAGAGTCCAGGTGGCGCCGACCAGCACGTAGATCGCGGGGAGCCAGGGATATCCCGTGCAGCGGTAGGGACGCGGAATCTCGGGGCGCTTCCAGCGCAGCAGAAACATCCCGATCACGGTCAGCGTGTAGGAAAGCACCATGCCGTAGATGACGTAGGTGTAGAGCTGATCGTAGCGGCCGCTGAGGGTGAGCAGAGCGGCCCAGACGCCTTGTCCGATCAGGCTGAAGGCGGGGGTGCGCCATTTGGGATGGATGACCGCCATGCGCTTGAAGAAGACGCCATCCTGGGCCATGGCTAGATAGACGCGCGCGCCCGAGAGCGTGCAGGTGGCCGCGGCGCTGAAACACGAAACCGCGATCATGAGCGAGAGCCACACCGCGGCGTGTGGAGAAAACAATGCGGCTGCGGCGGCATGGGCGATGGTCTCGTGGCGGGCGATCTCGGGGAGCGGCAGCGCGTACAAATAGGTCATGTTCATCGCCATGTAGATCGCGCCGACCACGAGTACTCCCAGCACCATGGCCAGCGGCACGTTACGCCGCGGCTCTTTAACCTCGCCCGCGACCCAGGTGATATAGACCCATCCGTCATAGGCCCAGAACACCGCGATCAGCGCGACGCCCATGGCGGAGATCAACTGCGCGGGATGAAGTCCCGCGGCGAGGCCGACACCGTGCGAGCGGAAGTGCGACCAGTCACCTTGGCCGATGGCGAATCCGAGAAGCACGAACGCCGCCATGGCCGCGAACTTGGTCCAGGTGGAAAGATTCTGCAGGAGCGCTCCCCAGCGCAATCCGACAACATTCACATAGGTGAGGATCGCGATCAGCAGCAAACCGAGAAGATGCGCGCGAGTGATGGCGATCCCGGCGAGCTGAAGCACGATGTGATCCTGCGAGACGATGGGGAAGACCTGCCCTGTGTAGGCCGCCGACGCGACAGATAAAGCGGCGATGCTGCCACCGTTGGCGACTGCGAACAGCATCCACCCGTAAAGAAACGCGACCAGGTCTCCGTAAGCCTCGCGCAGATAAACGTATTGGCCGCCGGACTCGGGGAACATCGATCCCAGCTCGGCAAAGGCGACGCAGCCGAAAAGCGAAATCACGCCACCGATTACCCACACCAGCAGGAACAGCATGGGCTGCGGCAGTGGGCCGGCAATGTCTTTAGCGGTGAGAAAGATCGAGGAGCCGATGATGCCGCTCACCAGCAGCAGCACGGAATCGAGCAGGCTGAGTCCGCGAATTAGAGTAGGTTGGACCTGAGAAGGTTGCGAGGCGGAGGCGGGAACTTCGGAGGCGGCTTCGGTGCTGGACGGCGCGGAGTCCATTATCCGATACCGAGTTCGTCGGGAGATTCCAGCGGCGTGCCGCAGCGCCTACAGATGACCGAGGAACAGTCGCCGCAGGTCAGCGGATCATTTACCTCTTCGGCGCAGTTCGGACAGTAGAGCGATCCGGGGCTCGGTTCCGGCGGCGGATTCTGAGAGCGTGTCGCCATGAGGAGGAAAACTGTAACACAGCCGTGGTGGTAGGGGTAGCGGTGAGACAAGGCGCTAACTCACCGTCCGGATTTACGGCCAGCGGCCCAGTGATGGGCCGATTCTTTCATTGTGAGTGATGGCGTTTTTTCGCCAACGACGTTTTCGACTCGCGCCAATTAGAGCAGGCAGAGTCTTAATCTTGGGGACTTATTTGCCCAGTTCGCCATCGTACTGCCGGATAACCCCGTAGCACTCGCAGGCGGCGTCTTCAAGTTTCTTGCGGTTCACGATCTTTACTGCGCCACGCGTGTACTCGATGAGCCCCTTCTTCTGCAACGCGCCAGCAGCCAGGCTCACGGTGGGTCTGTCGGTCCCCAGCATGGTTGCCAGAAAGTCATGAGTGATGGGCAGCGCGCCTGAATCCACTCGATCCTGAGTCATCAGCAACCACCGTGCCAGGCGCTGCTTAATATCGTGCAGCCGGTTACAGGCTGCGGTTTGCGCGACCTGCATACCGCGAATTGCGGCATACCGGTTCAACATCATTTGCAAGTGTGGAGCGGATTCCAGCGTCTTTTGCAAAGCGCCGACTTTCACCCGGAACCCGTCCCCGGTAACTTGTACCACCGCCCGCAGCAGACCCCTGCTCAGGCCAACCGCCACCAGCGCTCCCGTGAAGCCCTCATTGCCAACTACGCCTGCTTCGGCGGTTTTTCCATCCTTCATTACGACTACAAGAGAAATCAACCCTCGATTCGGGAAATACGCAAATTCCAGCCTTCCGCCCGCCTCGTGAAGGACCAAATGGTTAGGCATGCGGAGGTATTCAAGGTGAGGGCGAAGTGAGTCGTACTCGCCATTGGAGATCGATAGAAGTATTTTGTTGCTGACTGGCTTTCCCGCGGCATTTGTCCGCTCGCCAGACTGCACGGTTTGGAGTTCTTTGCGCGCCACGAGCTAGAACCGAAAATCCTCCAGGACCCTGGGGATGAACTCAACCCGCTTCGAGGTGCGAAACAGAAACTCTGGTTGTCTCGTCTACTCGGCGGAGTATACAACAGGGTGCTTCGGTAGGGTATCTTACATTGGTCCTCAGCGCTGCGGGCGCACAAAACATCCACGGTGCAGGCGAAACGTGACCAACACTTCAACGTTTCCGCTCCGCTTCACTCAAAACACCAGGCCCCCACTCAGACGTTCCCCCGAACGACCCTCTTCCGTAGGATGCCCGACAGACCATTCAAATTGGCGCCTGTAAAATTTGCCGCCATGAGCCGGAAGCTGGTCTGGATTGAGCAACAGCGTTTTCGGGGTTTTGGTTGTTCTGAATGTGGCTGGCGGTTCAAAACCTCTGGAGCGCCGACCGGCAGCTCCTTCGACGAAATGATGCGCAACTTCGAGTTGCAGCGCGACAAAGAGTTTACATCCCATGTTTGCGCCGATCACCCCAAAGAGGCCTACCACACGTCGCTTTAGCTTCCGCAGACTGAGAGCAACAGCAGGACCCGGCGACGCGATAAAATCTTTCACATGCCAGAAAAATCTCTTACTCCCGACGAGAAGCTGCAGCAGGAATTCAACCGCTGGGCCGCGGCCGGCGAAGGCGCGAAGATGGAGAATCATCATCTCGACATAACGGCGAAGACGGTTCGCCGAATGAACCTGCGTCCCGGCGAGCGCGTGCTCGACCTGGGATGCGGCTCGGGATGGGCAACGCGGCTGCTGGCGCGGCTGGTCGGCGAAGGGCCGGATGGCTTCGGTCAGGTGGTTGGGCTCGACGTTTCGGATGAGATGATTCGCGACGCTCGCGCGGCTTCGAAGGATTTCGACAACGTTCTCTATGTCTGGGGCTCGGCGCAGCAGATTCCGTGGGAGGAAAACTTCTTCGACAAAGTGTTGTCGGTGGAGTCGTTCTACTACTACGCTGATCAGGACCGGGCGCTCATGGAGCTTTTTCGCGTCATGGCGCCGCGCGGCAGGCTGTTCATCCTCATCAATCTATATAAGGACAATCCGTATTCGTTGCAGTGGGTGGACAAGCTAAAGGTGCCGGTGCGCGTGCGCTCGCAGGCGGAATACATCGATCTGCTGAAGAAGCATGCCTTCGAGAATGTTGAGGTCTGCCGCATTCCCGACGACACGCCGACGCCGGATGACTACCAGACTAAATCGTTTCACAGTCTGGACGATTTGCGGGCGTTCAAGCGTGAGGGCGCGCTGCTGCTGATGGCTTCGAAGCCTGATCTGAGGACGGTGGCGCCGGGGTACACGATTTATTGACGCTCCGAGGCGCAGGATTCCTCCGGGGCTGAAGCCCAATTGTTTTATGGGTCGGACTAGCGGCGCGGCTGAAAGCCGCGCCCTTTCAAAGCTAGATTTTGTCGTCCTCGTCGTCGCTGTCGCGATGGCTCAGGTCTTTCGCGGGGCTCAACGCCCTACCGTCGGAGGCGTGGCGAATCTCGATCCGGCCATTCACGTTCTCCAGTTTGATGCGCGGGCCTCCGTTGCCAAGTTCGCCGCGCAGATCGTGGCCCACGAAGCGGTGATTATTGACGTGCAACCCGAAATCATTATCGATTCCACCGGAAACGGTACTGGCGTCGATTTCCGCTTTGGAGTCGGAAGGAATCGTCAGCGCGACCGACCCGTTGACCGATTTCAGCTCGACGGAAGATCCGGAAAGCTGGTCAAACTTGGCGTCCAGATGGCCGTTGATGGTCGAGAGATCGGCACGGCCAGAGAGATTGTGCGCATCCAGTCTGCCGTTGATGCACGAGGCGCGCACCTCACCGCTGACGCCGATGACGTCGAGCGAGCCGTTGATCAGCTTGATTTCGTCGAGCCGCACCGTGCGCGGCACGGTCAGCGTGTATTCAACGCTCGGGGGATTGTTGTGTGAACCCCAGCTGAATGTGAGGTCGTGGTCGCGATACTTGGTTCGAATCGAAAGACGGCCTGTGCTCGAGTCAACTTCGATACGCGCGTCGTCGAGACGCTCCTTCGAGTCGGCAGACTTCACGGCGTCCACCTTCACTTCGTTCCGCTCCCAGGCGGAGATGTGAACCGCGCCGTTGATGTTGTCGAGTTCCACTCGGCCGTCGGCGGTGAGCGTGTAGGTCTGATGAAATTCTTCGGTGAATGCTCCGCGATGATCGGATGCGCGCGCTCCCAGAGCGAGAACGAATAGTGCGCAGACCGTTCCCAGAACGGCTCCCAACCAGGTGGGGGCTTGGCGATGGCGGTTCATATATTCCTCCGTTTCAACCGTTAGACGCAGCGGTTTGCAAATGGTGAGGATGGACGGGAAAAAGCCGCATCCCCACATCCTTAGATACGGAGGTTACCTCCGCGAGGTTCCCTGCGAGGGCTCGATTTTTCGGTAGCGTCCTAATAGTGCTTTGCTAGGGTTGGTCTTTGGCGATTACTCGGCGGTCACGGTGCGGATCGGTGCGCGGCAGTCCACTGCTGAGTTCACATTTCTCACCCGGCTTGGCACCGCAGGTCGGGCAACGGACGGTGAGCGCGTCTTTTGGACTGTGTTCTTTTTTGATCATGGCGGAGAAAATACTATCCTGATTTCGGGTGCAGGGAACGGTCAATTTTGGACACTTGATCCGAATAGTGCGCTGCTGGGATTTGGGCCGGATCGAAGGCTTCAGTTGACGAATCGTCACTACATAACATCTCTCGTGGATGGTTCGTCCCGCTTCATCGGTAGTGGCGGTCTCAAGCCTTACGAGTTTGTTGCAGATGTAGCAGGTCACTCGAAAATCGCTGTTATCAGCCATGGGCGGGCCTCTCCAAGAGGGGCGGGCTGGGATGGGGAAATGTAGAACAAAAAACCGTGATCCGTCTGCCCGGTAGCGCACACAGGATTAGCTTCGCCTAAACCGGACTCCAGTTTGCGCTCAAGCTCATGCCCGGGCCGGGTTGTTTGCTATGAAACCGTGGCGGGTGTGCTATCCACGCCACCAAGTCAGCAACGCAGATTCCAGACACTACCCATTTTTCTGGTACTCTTGCCGCATCCTTCGCGGCGAGGCTATAATCCGCCAAAAAGAGGAGAGTTTTATGACCATTCCTCGGCTGCTCATTCTCGGTTCGCTTCTATCGCTGTGCGTTGCGGCAGCTGCGGCGCAGGCTTCGCCGCCCAGCGCCCCTGATTCTTCTCAGCCCGCGTCAGTCCTCTCTCAAAATGCGGAGAGCGAGCACGACTCCGGCAAGATGCCTGCTCCGGTTCACACGCAGCACATTCTCACGATGGAACAGAACGAGGCGACATGTTACGCGCTCCGGACATATCGCGTCGCCCGCGTTAGCCCAGAATCCGACACGGTTAGACCCGCAGGCTATTCCACCTGCCAACGTGCCACTCGTTTTCAGTTGAGAACCGCGGTGGAGTCAAAAGAGATAGAATCCCGTTGATTGTAGTCAGCAAGCGCTATTCGATCCTGGGTGCATCCTCCGTCCGACTCTTCCGGCCGGCTTCAGTCAGCAAATAGACGCCCAGGATTGTCATCTCCGGCTCAATCGGATGCCGGTAGCGCTGGCCCGGGTAGACCACATAGAAAATTGCCGGATAAAGCAAGATCAGCCAGAACAGCAGCCAGGCGCCAGGTTTGCGCCGGCGCAGAGCGCGCGCCAGTCCCCAGAACATGAGCACGGATGAGGCCAGGAACAGCGAGTTTTTTACCTGCGCCAGCCACCAGACTTGTGCCAATCGGGGTGGTCCTGCCCAAAAGTAGACGAACCGCTTCACGCACAGCACCGCAAAGCGCGGGTAGTCGGCCTTGATGTAGTCCACGGCCTGCCGCTTGCACATCGCAATGTAAGCCAGTTCGCCCATCGAAGTGTATTGGCGCATGGCGTAGAGATCCTGCGTAGGATGTAAGTACTGCATCCATGTGCCATCGGCGCCGTTGCCGTTTCCGAGTCGCAATTCCGCGCCAAAATTGTCGCGGATAAAAATGAGCTTTCCGAAAGTTTGATAATTGCGCACCAACGAGGGAGCGATGCAGGCCAGGAAAACGACAGACGCCAACACGACGCCGGCCAAGGACAACGACGGTTTGCGCCGCCGGGCGCTGTGATACCAGGTCCACAGTCCCGACGCCGGCAGAAAGGCGAGCAGCACGGTGCTGTTCAGCGCCGCGATCCCCCAGAGCAGGCCGAACTCCAGCCATTGCAGCAGTCCATCGCGGTCTTCCATGGTAAGCGCCAGCCAGAAAATCACAGCCACCAGCAGCGCCGACAGACTGGTTTCCCAGACCCAGCGCGTGCACCACGACATCGCGTAAGGCAGCAGAGCCCAGGTCCAAGCCGAGCCGACCGCGACTGTCTCCGAAAAAATTCGCCGTGCAATCAGAAAAATCGGGATGCAAGTCAGCGCCGAGAAAAGGCTATTGATCGAGAGCAGCACGAACGCCGAAGCTCTCGAATAAATGCCGAAGATGTGAAACACACCAGCGGTCAGGTAAGGATAAAGCGGCGGTTCCCATGCGGTTGGTCCCGTCGGCGCTCCAAAGGCATTGCTGAAGCCGTGTCCCGATGCGATGGCGGCGGCGATGCGCCCCATCTCCCAGCCGAAGCCGAAGTTGTTGTCGGCGCTCTTGAACTTGTAGGTGTGTCCAACGATGATCCAACCCACGCGCAGGAACAGAGCGATGGCCACCATCCAAAACTGCGACGTGCGGATGTGAGCCCACATATTGGCGAGCGTGAGCGCGCGTTCGCGGTCGGCGGCCACGGCGGGTCGTGAATCCATGAATGTCTATTTGTAGCTGAGTCGAGGACGGCGAGCAACTCAACTGCGGGTCCGAAGCGGATTCGCTCCTGTTCGCTCCATCCCTGCTCTGAGGCCCTTCGCGGCCTCCTCCCGGCGCTGGAACTGTATAATTGCAGTGATCATTTCTGAGATCGGGGTCGCCTCATGGGCTGGCTGCAGAACAAGTTCGAAAAGAATTTCATGATCAGTACGGTGGACTACGTCTTTAACTGGGCGCGGAAGTCGGCCGTGTGGCCGATGACGTTCGGCCTGGCATGCTGCGCGATCGAAATGATTGCGTCTTCGACGGCGCGCTTCGATATCGCGCGCTTCGGTTCGGAAGTCTTCCGTCCCAGCCCGCGGCAGAGCGACTTGATGATCGTTGCCGGAACGGTGACGTTGAAGATGGCGCCGGTGGTGAAGCGCATCTATGACCAGATGCCCGACCCGAAGTGGGTGATCTCCATGGGCGCCTGCTCGTCGGTGGGCGGGCCATTCAATACCTATGCCGTGTTGCAGGGCGTCGACAAAATCGTTCCCACCGACGTTTACGTAACCGGCTGCCCGCCCCGTCCCGAGAATCTTTTCTACGCGCTGCTCAAGCTGCAGGACAAAATCGATACCATGACGCTGGCCAGGAAGCCCACCGAAGTCCGCCTCGATCCGAATATGCTGGAGAACTTCAAGCGGCAGGTCATGATCGCGCAGACGCTACAGCCGAAATAGAATTGTGTGGGGACGGGCGCTCCCGCCCGTCCGCCGAGCGAAGCTCGGCCAGCACTTTCCACAGGCCATGCCGAACTTCACGAAGCTCACCACCGAATCCGAACTTCCCCCCACTGACGAGGCCAAAGAATTCCCTTGCGGCCAGAAGACCATCTGCATCGCCAACGTGAACGGCGCGTTAAGCGCCATGGACAATGTCTGCCTGCATCGCGGCGGCCCGCTGGGGCAGGGAATGATTGAAGGCGGCAAGCTTGTGTGCCCCTGGCACGGATGGGCGTGGGATCCAAAGACCGGCGAGGCGGTGCAGAATCCTAGCGCGAAGGTGGCCGTATATCCGTTGAAGATTGAAAACGCTGACGTGCTGATTGATGTCGGGTGATGTGAGATGACAAGAATCGTGGCGTATCTCGTCATGCTGCTGTCGGCGGTGGGGACAATTGTGTGTTTCGTATTTCTCGTCGTTGGCTTCGGTGATGTCTTGTTTGAGAAACGAGCAGTCCTCGGGCTGTTTTATGGTGCTGCCCTTGTCTGGATACCGACAACGTGGATGATGCAAAGATTGGTGCCCGACCTCAGGGAGCGCCTCCTATTCAAGGGAGTCCTGCGGGGGTGCCCGCTTCCGATGAGGATCGGACTCAGGGTTTTCTTAGTATTTGTATTTTGTGCGTCGTTAATTCTCAACTTCGGGGGCTACACTCCCAGGGTCGCCCCCGGCGGTTTCCTTATTGGTCTAACGGGATTTTATTCAATATCATTCTGCGTAATGTTTTCCTCGCTCCACGCAGAGGGTTTTGAGGCTGACCGACGAGTTTGACCGATTCGTCGAATCCCTATCCCAGATATCTCAGAAAGTTCCCCGGCGAATTCCCAAACCCGGGAAACACCTCATTCAAATTCTCATTCCCCATGTGTCGCGCGACAGCTTCCCCAAGCACCTGCCGGAAATCCGTGGTCTGCGCCAGATCGCGGCCTTCGTAAAGTTGCGACTGATCAAGCCCCGGCCAGCGGCCGTAAACCTTTCCGCCTTTCACCGGCCCGCCGAGAACGAACATCACGTTGGCGTGGCCGTGATCAGTGCCGCGATTGCCGTTTTCGCGCGCCGTGCGGCCGAATTCCGACATGGTTACAACCACCGTGTCTTCCCCGAGATCTCCGAGATCAGTCCAGAACGCGGCGAGCGCTTGCGAGAAGTCGCGCAACACGTTGGCGATCTGACCTTCGGTAGCACCTTCGTTGACGTGGTGGTCCCATCCGCCAATGTCGGCAAACGCCACCTGCACGCCGAGATTCGCCTTGATGAGTTGTGCGAGTTGGCGCAGGCTGTCGCCAAAACGTCCCTTGGGATAATCGGCGCCGGGCGCCGGCTTGTACTTCGACGGGTCGGCGGCCTTCAGCATCTTAACCGCATCGAAGGTTTCTTCGCCGGTTCCGTGAAGCACCGCGTCGACAGAGTGGTCGTACATGGCCTCGAACGCGTTCGCGACCGGCGAAGGTTTTGCGCCCCTGCCGCCGACCAAGAAGTCGTTGATGTTGTTCATCGCGATGGCCGGCTCAAGCCCGCTCAAGATGCGCGGAATCGATGGACCCATGGCGATGGCCTGGAAAGCCGATTTCGGCGGCGCCTGCGGCAGGTTGTGCAGCGAGCGATTGAGCCATCCATCTTCCGTGGACTTCACGCCCGGAGTGCCTGCCTCCATAAAATCCTGCGCATCGAAGTGGGAGCGGCTGGGGTCGGGCGATCCGGCCGCATGCACAATCGCCAGTTGACGCTGCTTCCACAGCGGCTGGAACGACGAAAGAGAAGGATGCAAGCCAAAGAATCCGTCGAGATCGAGCACAGCTTTGCGCGGAATATTGATGCTGGGCCGCATGGTGTAATACTGCGGCTCGGCGTGGGGAACAACGATGTTCAAGCCGTCGGCAGCGCCACGCTGAAAAATCACGACCAGGCGCTTTATGCGCGAACCCGGCTCAGCCGCGCCCAAGGCCGCGCGAGCCAGAAAACTAGGCACCGCCGCGGTGCCGACCACGGCGAGCGCGCTGTTGCGAAGAAATACACGACGAGTAATAGACATAAAGTGTCGTAGAGACGCAGCTTGCTACGTCTTGCCTCCGCCAAAAAAGAAGTAGCAAGCGACGTGTCTACCTCAAGAGCTACCTTCTCTGAAACTCCGGCGATCCCAGCAGCAATCCCGCAATCGTGCTCACATACTGAGAACGCGCAGCATTCGCGGGCTTGCGCTTGTTCTCGGGCTTCTGTTGCGCGCCGTTCTTTCTCGCCGCTTCGATTTGCGCCGCAATCGAGTCGTGCGTCTGCTTCGACACGCCGCCTGCGAGCAGGCTCCTCTCCAGCGCGGAGAGCGTAACAGCCGCATCTGCCGGCTCAGCGCCGCTCCCCGCCTGTTGGGCCGTATCCGCTTTCACGCCCTTGATCTTGCCGCTGGTCAATGCCAACGCAAAATTCATGCGGTTGAGCAACGCGGAAGAACTCACCCAGGTTTCCGCCTTCATGGAGTAACCGGTGGGCGGCTGCGCGCCATAGAGTGGCATGCCCATATTGTTGAGTTGCCGTGTCAGCGGCAATGCATCTTCAACGTCGGCGCCGGTGGCGCGCACCGCGGAGGCCACAAATTCGAGAGGAGTCTTCACTTTCGCGCGGTAAGTCTCGTCATCCCAAAACTCGGGCGAATGGAACAATGTCTTCAATACTTCGCGTATGTCGCCCTTCTTCTTCAAAAACGTTTTCGCCATGCGATCCACCAAAGCCGGGGGCGGATCATCCGAAACAAAACGTTGTGCGAGTTTCAAAGAAACGAAGTGCGCGGTCTGCGGACTTGTCGCCAGCCGGTGCAGCACTTCCATGCCCTCGTTTTCGCCCTTGGGCTTGATGCGATGTCCGAGCACGACCTTCGTTCCAGGCTCGTGCATGCGCGGATCGAACTTGAAGCCGCCGCCTTGAGCTGGGTTATCAATGGTCCATCCCGTAAAAACTTTGGCAACCTCGGTAACGTCGCGCTGCGAGTATCCGCCGCTCACGCTCAGCGTGTGCAACTCCAGCAACTCGCGGCCGTAATTTTCATTGAGGCCGCTGGTGCGCTTGCCCGGCCGCGGCCGCGGTGGCGGATAGCGGTTTGCGTACGCCCCATAAGGATGCTGCGCGGGGATTCCCAAAGCCTTGGGCGAGTCCGGACCCACGCTCAACCAGTTGTCCAGATAAAACAACATCGCCGGACTCTTCGCCGTGGCCAGCAGCAGGTCTTCGAACTTGCCGAGCGCGTGCGGGCGGATCACATCGCGTTCGTAGCTCGTCAGCATCAGGCGGTCGAGTCCTTTCTCCACAAACACGTTGAAGTGGTTGAACCAGAAATCGGTCATCACCTCTTCAAACTGGCGCTCGCTGTAAATGGCGCGCAGAAGTTTCGCTTGCGCCAGTTCGTTTGTGACCACGCCCGCCGGGTTGTTCATAGCGAGGACAGTTTCCTTCTGCTTTGGGTTCAGGCCTTCGAGCAGCTCCGGCGCTTTTCCGCCGCGCAGTGAATCGGCAGCCGCAAGCTGCGCAGAGGCCGGCATGCCGAGAATTTTCTCGAAACGCTCGTCAGGTGGAAGGCTTGGCAGTTGCTGGATTTTTAGGTCGGCATAGAGTTGCTCTTCGCGCAGGCGCGCCTGCTCTTTTTCCTCAGGCGTCAGCTTCGCAGGCGGCGTGATGCCTGACGTGGCGCCGTCATTGCCGGTGCCAGAGTTCATCGCATCGCTCATTGTTCCATTGGTTGAGGAGTTGTCCATAGTAGCACCGGAGGCATCTGACGCTGCGTTCGTCGCCGTCGCCGATCCTTCAACCGACGAGGGGCTGGTTTTTTCCGGCGCAGCGGAGGGAGCCGAATCCTTGCCAGAACCTTCTTCTTTCTTCGCCTTTCGCTCCTCAAGCCGGGCGAGCTGTACCTGGAAAATCGCGCGCCGCGCCGGATCGGACGGCATAGCCCGCTTGCCATTCAGCACTTGATTGAGCTCTTGCGGATCAGGGAAATCTTCAGCAATCTCTTTCGTGCTCATGCGCAGGGTGCGGAGCGGCTCCAGGCGGGCTTCGAGCGCGCCGTCGTCAATTTTCTTGGGATGCAACTGCAGGTCAATCCATTGCTCGACGCCCATCGCCATCACTCGCTCCACATCGCCGGGGCGCGGACCGAAAGTCAGGCGATTAAGCGCGTGCAGGGCGCGCCTTTGACCGTTGTCGTTGGGGCGAGAGGCGGCCTTGTCCTTCTTCTTAGCCAGCACTTGCGGGACCGTGCACGCCAGGCTGAAACAAAGAAGACAAGCGGCAAACTTCCTGCGGCCCAAACGCATGAGGACTCCCAGAAGGTAAACCTCGACAAGCTCTCCTAATTATCAACCCGAACAAAAAGAAAAGGTTGCTACCCGTGGTTACCAAAGGCGAGGGGGAATGTGAGAGCCGGGAACCGGAAGCTAGCAGCTAGGAGCTGACTAAGTAAGATACATCTTGCCGCGCGACACTTTGTGCTGCAGCGTCGCAGCCAACTGGTCGACGTCGCTGGGAGCAATATTGACTGTCATATGGTCGGCCACGAGCGGAGTTCGATTGCTGCCCACGGCATCGCGCCGTACTTGGATCAGCAAGGCGTGCACCACGTTGGGATCGTATTTTTGCGGAGACATGCGGACCAGATCGCTCAACGCGCTGCCCAGAGAAAGCGATTCGCGATACGGACGCACGCTGGTCATGGCGTCGAAGGTATCGGCCAGCGCCATGATTCGCACCGGCATGGGCATGTCGTTGCCGCCGAGAGCGTCGGGATAACCGGAACCGTCGCTGCGTTCGTGATGCCATCGCACCGCCTCATGAATCTTCGGCCAGGGAAATTGCACGCTGCTCACAATCTGATGGCCGACCACAGTGTGGTCCGCCATCTCGCGAAACTCCTCGGGATCCAACGCTCCCGGCTTGCTGAACAGCCGGCGGTCAACCGCTACCTTGCCGATGTCGTGCAGATACCCGGCGCTGCGCAGAGCGGCCACTTCGCCGGCATCGACGCCCATCGCTTCGCCGATCGCGGCGGCATAGCGGCCCACACGCAACGAGTGGCCGTGAATGTTGACATGCTTCACGTCGATCGCAGTCGCGAATGCCTCGAGCGCCGTGTCATAGAACCCATGAAGCGAGGCCATCAGGCGTAAGTTTTCCGTCACACGCTGTGTCAGTGTCTGCGATAGCGCGTGGTTCTGCACCGCCAGCCCAATGTAGTTGCAAAGCAAATCCATGGCATCGAGTTCAGCGTCTTCGTAAGGCGCGTTGCCCGGCCGCTGCCCGAGCGCCACAACGCCCGCTAGTTTGCCGGAGGCTTTCAGCGGCGCCAGGCATTTGAAAAGCTCGGGCGCCACGTTGCCGTTGGAGCTGAGGAAGATCGAATAAGTGGATGCGTTCAGCACGATCGGTCCACGCGCCGCGCTGAGAGCGTGAGCGTGCTTGGGAAGAAGCGGGATAAACGCAGGCTCGGGCAGCATGGCGAAGCCATCCGCCGCCACCGAGGTCAGCATGGTGGGCTTGTCGCTGAAAACGAAAAGCGCACCCTCGCGCGCCCCGGCCGCTTCCATGACTGCCGCGAGCATCCGGCGCGCAGTGTCTGAAAACTCGCGCTCCGCCGTAAGCTCGGGCCCGAGTTCGGAGAGAGCCTCCACGGTGCGCAACAGCCTGCGGAAATTGTTGGTCTCGACGGCCAAGATAAGTGGTGCGAGAATCCTGAGCAGAATGAGCGTAGCATGCGCGAACGACGTGCCGCGAGAGCGGGTTGTTGGTTAGTTTGGTGCTGGCGCGTCGGCCGTCATTATGCCGGGTGCCCCCATGCTTGCGCGTTCTTTGTGCAAGAGCGGGATTCCACGGCCGCCGAACACTTTGAGATTCTGATTTCCTCGGATGCTAAACCAAGGGTGGGGAAAGGCAGAGCTTCAGCCGTTCGCCACTCAAAAATGTTCCCGCAGCTCCGCGAACCGCCCCACGATCAGCAGCCGCTGCGCCGGTGGAGCGGCATTTACTTCTTCATGTTCCAGTATCCACGTGTCGCCGTGAGGCACGAACACGGCGTGCAGCCCCGCCGCCAGCGCGGGATTGACGTCGGACCGCGGGCTGTTGCCAATCATCCAGGTGGAATCGCGCACCAGCGAATGTCTTTCCACCAGAGCGTCATAGGCCTCAGAGTTTTTTTCCGCCACGATCTCGGTTGCCCCGAAATACTCTTTCAGCCCCGACCGCTCGATCTTTCCCGATTGCTCAGGGACCGCACCCTTAGTCACGAGGATCAGGCGATGACGGCTGGCAAGGTACTGCAGAGTTTGAGGAACCTCCGGCAAAAGTTCGATGGGATGGTCAGCCACCGTGTGGGCGAAACTGGTGATCTGGGCATGGAGTTCCGGCGTAACCGGCTGCACGCTGAGCCGCTCAAACGTATCCACTAGAGCGTGCGCAAAACTGTGCAAGCCGTAACCGTGCTTCACGATGCATTCCCGCTCCACATCGTTGAGCACCTCGCGCACCTGCTCCGCAGAAAACTCGTGGTGATTGAGAAACGAAATAAAGCGGACGATGGCCCGCTCGAAATAAATGTTGTTCTCCCAGAGCGTGTCGTCGGCATCGATCAGGAGGGTTTGGGGATGGTGGATGCTTGCGGTGGCGCCGGACAAATCTGCAGACTCCTTGGAAAGCCTTCTAAACCCAATCCACGCGTGCCGCAGGCCCAATGATCCCCGCCTTGTGGCCCATATCCAGCAGGCGTAGGACAGCCTCGCGACCGTCCGGGCCGTAATCCAGCGTGCGCTCGTTCACATACATACCGACGAACCGGTCTGCGGTCGACGTGTCAAGATCGCGGGCAAACTGCATGGCATAGGACAAAGCTTCCTCGCGATGTTCGAGCGCGTACTGAATGCTGTCACGCAACGCGCCGTTCACCGCGGCAATGAGTGCGGGGCCGAGCGCGCGGCGAATGGCGTTGCCTCCGAGCGGCAGCGGCAGCCCGGTCATCTTCTGCCACCACCTCCCGAGATCGACAATGCGGTGCAGGCCAGCCTTGTCATAGGTCAACTGACCTTCGTGAATGATGAGTCCAGCCTCGAACTTGCCCTCGAGCACCTGCGGAATAATCTGGTCGAAGGGCACAACTTCAGTTTCCACTCCAGGAGCAAAAAGCTGCAGCGCGAGATACGCGGTAGTGAGCGTCCCCGGAACCGCGATACGCTTATCCTTGATTTCAACTTGCGTGAACGGGCGCGGCGAAACCACCATCGGCCCATAGCCCTCCCCCACGCTGCCTCCGCACGACATCAACGCGTACAGATCCTGAATATAAGGATAGGCGTGAAACGAAATCGCCGTCACATCGTAGACGCCGGCGCGCGCCTTCTGATTCAGCGTCTCGATATCGCAGAGCGTGTGCGTGAAGCGCAGCCCTGGGACGCGAACCTTGCTGGTGGCCAGGCCGTAAAACATGAACGCATCGTCGGAATCCGGGCTGTGTGCGATGCTGATCTCGCGCACCAGCGAGGCCGGATTGCCGCCGGAGCGTTTCGCTTCTAACTCCGAAATGGCTGTCATCGTTTGAACTCCAAACCGCTCGCCGCTGCGCTCTTTACTGCCGCGCCCCCGAACCCCGTTGCCACCGCGCCGCAATTCCAGCCGCCATCATTACCTTGATCACTTCCGCAAACAGAAACCAGTAAAGGCCCCAGCGAAACGCCTGCGCGACCGAATGGGTCAGAACTGCAAGCCAGGTCAGACCTCCGGTGAAAAGCACAACCTCTCCCAGAAGGCCGCCCATCGCGGCGCGAGCGAAACTTTTGCGTCCATGCTCCATGACGCAGCCCGCAATCCACGCAACTAGAGGATAAGCCAGAAGAAATCCGCCGGTCGGGCCGAGCAAGTGCGCGATTCCTCCCGGACCAACGGGACTGAACACGGGCATGCCCATCGCACCTTCAGCCAGATAGAGTGCGAGCGCCGCAAATCCGCGCCGGCTGCCCAGCATCAAGCCAACCAACAGCACTCCGAAGTTCTGCACGGTCAGCGGTACCGGCGTAAACGGCAGGGGAATCGTAATATGTGCGCACAATGCCACGAACAAGCTGGCGCCCACCACAAGGGCGACTTGCCGCGCGGCTTCGAGAACGCGCTCTTGTTGACTGCCTAAAGTTTGAATTGCCAGTTTTGACATGGAAGACTCTCCCAAATCGCCGACCCGGAGCGTCAGGGCTCAATGTCGCCCGGCTGACGCTCGCCCTCCACTTCGCTGGAAATTCCTTCGCGCGCGGCGTGCGCGGCCTGAAGGTGACGCCGCAAGCGCATGTAAAGGGCGATTGCAACGGACACCACGACCAGCGTACTGACACCCAGGATCAGGAACCACCAGATCATCCGCACAACGGTTTAGGATAACAGATGATCCCGCAGGGGAAGAGGCAGTTTCGCCAGCGTTCGGCAGGCTTATCTGGTGACAGCCGCCTCGGCTGTGCTGGTGGAATGCAGCTCGACCAGCGTACGCCAACCGCCCTCTAGCTGGCCTTTGGCAGACTCCTCTTCTCGCGCATCATCTCGACTCGTTTGATCATGAACTTCAGTCGTTCCCGTCCGTATTTCGATCCGGTGATAACCTTCTCGATGTTTTCGAACATTGCCGGGTCGCCAGCCTTCTCTCGCAATTCCTTGAGAAAGGGATGAACCTTCGCGAACAGGACGAACATTTCGCCGCTCACCGCCGGCTGAATGAACAGCTCTTTGTTGAGCGCTCCTTGCAGCACGAAGGACGCCGCCATGCTCCAATACCCGGTTACCTGGCGCAGCCAGTTGTTTTCCTGCGAGCCCATGGCGAAGGCAAGTTTCAGGAACTCGTCGGCGTTCTGCGGCCAGAATTCGGAGAACCACCAGCTGCGCGCCTTGCGCATCTCCGGCTCGCGGCGCAGATCGTAGAGTTGCATGATGAGTTGAGCATCCGCAGCGGTCGCTTTCTTGGACATAAAATACACCTCTCTGGATTTTGTAATGGTGTAATCGGATGGTTCCGCGTCTTGCGCGGAACCGAGGACTTAAGTTAATACAGTCGGCAATCCCCAAATCTCCCGATCGCCCAAATGCAATTTTACCCGCTCGTCGCCGCTACCGCCTCAACCGGCGCTGGCCGCTCATAGTCGCACTCTTTGTTCGGGCAGGCGATCACCGGTCCAGACTTCAGATTCTTCTCGACCAGATATTCGCCGCCACAGCTCGGGCACTTCTCAGCAATCGGTTTGTGCGCCGAAGTGAACTTGCACTTCGGATAATTCCCGCACCCGTAAAACGTATTACCTTTGCGGGCGCGCTTCTCGACCAGGTCGCCCTCTTTACACTCGGGACATTTTACGCCGATGTAGTTCTGCTTCACATATTTGCATTCCGGATATCCGCTGCACGCCGTGAACTCGCCAAAGCGTCCATGTCGGATCATCATATTCCGTCCGCACTTCGGACAAAGTTCATCTAGCGGAATGTCCGGAACCTTCTTGCCCTGGTCGAGCCGCCGCGTAGTCTTGCAATCCGGATACCCCGTGCAAGCCATGAACTGCCCAAAGCGTCCGCGCTTCAGCACCATCACCCGGCCGCAGTTCTCGCAGTATTCTTCCTGCGTTGTCTCCTGCACGTCGGCCGAATCAAGGTCAGGCAGGTTGATCGGATTCTCTTTCGTAAACGTACAAGTATTCGGATCCTCTTTATCGTAAGTGCTGCAAGCGTAAAACGACCCGTGCCGGCCCCACTTGATCACCAGCGGCGCGCCACATTTCTCACACTTTTCGTCTGTGGGCTTTTCCATCCGCTTGATGTTCTCCATATGCTTTTCGGCATACTTGAGATCCTTCGTAAATTTCTTGTAGAACTCGGCGAGCGTGTCCGTCCACTTCTCCTTACCCTCTTCGATCTCGTCGAGCTTCTCTTCCAGACCGGCGGTATAAGCCACGTCGAAAATGTCGCGGAAGTTTTCGACAAGCAGATCGGTGACCACCAGCCCAATCTCGGTCGGCGTAAACTTCCCGCCCAGCTTCTGAACATACTGCCGCTCTTGAATTGTCGACAGAATCGCCGAGTAGGTCGACGGACGCCCAATCCCGCGCTCTTCCAGTTCCTTCACCAGCGAGGCTTCGTTGTAACGCGGCGGCGGTTCGGTGAAATGCTGCTCCGGCTTCAACTCCTTGAGCGTGAGCTTCTGCCCAGCTTCCAGCGCCGGCAGTTTGTGCTTCAGTTCCTCGTCTTCTTCGTCCTTGCCTTCTTTTGATTCTTCGTAAACTCGCAGGAAGCCGTCGAACTTCAAAACCGATCCAGTCACGCGGAACCAGAACACATCGCCATTCTTCGATTTTGCGTCGATATCGACGGTCGTCTGGTCGAAGACCGCCGGCATGATCTGCGAAGCCACAAAGCGCTGCCAGATCAGCTTGTAGACCTTGAACTCATCTTCCTTTAAATACTGCTTCACCTGATCGGGATGCCGCATCGCCGAAGTCGGCCGGATGGCTTCGTGCGCTGCCTGCGCTTCCTTCTTCTCCTTATATGTATTGGGAGTCTCGGGCAGGTAGGCCGCACCATATTCCTTAGCCACAAATTCCCGCACTTCCTGAATCGCCTCAGGCGCAACCCGGGTCGAGTCAGTACGCATGTAGGTGATCAAGCCGACCAGGCCTTCTTCGCCCAGTTCCACGCCTTCATACAACCGTTGCGCGATCATCATCGTGCGCTTCACGCTGAAGCGCAGCTTGCGCGAGGAGTCCTGCTGCAACTTGCTGGTCGTGAACGGAGGCGCGGCATTTCGCCGGCGTTCCTTCTTATCGACCGACCTCACGATCCAGTCGGCCTGCTCCAGCGCGGCGCGGATCTTTTCCGCATCCTCACCGTTCGTGACCTCAATCTTCTCTTCGCCCTTGCCCAGAAAGCGGGCATCGAATGCGGGAGGCTTGCTGGCCGCCAGGTGTGCGTCGATGGTCCAGTATTCTTTTTTCTCGAATGCCTTGATTTCGCGTTCGCGCTCCACGATCAGCCGGAGCGCGACGGTCTGCACTCGCCCAGCCGAAAGCCCGCGGCGGACCTTATCCCACAGCAGCGGTGAAACCTGGTAGCCCACCAGCCGGTCGAGCACGCGCCGCGCCTGCTGCGCGTCCACCAGATTCTGATCAATCGCCCGGGGATGTTCGAACGCCGCTTGCACCGCGCGCTTGGTGATTTCGTTGAAGGTGACGCGCTGAATGCGCGGAGGGACGTCCGTGTCTTCTTTCTTCTTTTTCTTCTTCGAGCCGTCGCCATTGCGCGCAAGTTCCCCCGCAAGGTGTGACGCGATGGCCTCGCCTTCGCGATCCGGGTCAGGCGCAAGATAGATCGCATCCATCGGCCCAGCCAGCTTCTTCAGCTTGGCCAGAACCTTTTCTTTGCCGGGGATGACGACGTAGTCGGTCTCGAAGTGGTTGCTCGTGTCCACCCCCAGAGTGCTCTTGGGCAGATCCTTCACGTGGCCGAGCGAGGCCTCGACAGTAAATCCCTTTCCCAAATATTTCTGGATGGTCTTCGCCTTAGCCGGCGATTCGACAATGACTAAACTCTTTACCAATGGAACCTCTGTTCTTAAGTTTTCGCTTTGAACCTAGCACGAATGGGACAGAAGCAACAAGTTACCGGGAGAAAGCTCCTAGCTTCTAGCTACTGGCTGCTAGCTAAAACCGGGACCTTCAAGCTCTGGACGAGCGACGCTAGCATGCGCTGTATCTCCAACACCTTCGCTTCCAAATCTTTGTACTCCTCGCCGGTCAAGAAACTCAGGTCCCGCGCGAGCAGCAGGTGATATTCCACTTCATTCGCAGAGCCGCGGGCGATTTGAGTAAACCGTTTCATCTCTGCATCCGATCTTCGGCCGCATCCTTCAGCGATGTTTGCCCCCATCGAAGCGGAGGCGCGCCGCAATTGGCTTGTCAGCCCATACATCTCCTCTTTTGGAAAAGCACGTGTCTTTTGGTACACGGCCAACGTTAACTCGTGTGCTTTCGTCCAGACCCGCAAGTCCTTAAAGTCTTCCATCGGTCACCGCCTAGCTTGGCCAGCAGCCAGAAGCTAGAAGCTGCCCTTAGAAACTCTTCACGAAATTTTTCCCTGGCATCTGTCGGATTTTGCTCGTCAACTCTAACTCAAACAGCGCCGCAAAAATCTCGGAGGAAGACATTTCTGCCTCCAATTTCTCAACCAATTCATCAATATGCGTTGCCTCGTCTGCCTTTAATAAGCTCAGAATCCGCTTCTCGTGCGGCGGAAGCCCTTCGTCCGGGAATAGAGATGCAGACGAGCCACTCGCGGATTCAGGCGAGGCTGCCGGAGTGAGTGCAAGTTTAACCTCCGGCGGCAGATCTTCCCACACGTCTTCCCATGTGGCGACCAGCTTCGCGCCCTGTTTGATCAGCGTGTTCGGCCCCCAGGAATTCTTGTTCGTGACGTTGCCGGGCACGGCGAAGACGTCGCGGTTTTGCTCCAGCGCGCAGCGGGCCGTGATGCGCGTTCCAGAATATTCCGCAGCCTCCACAACCA
The DNA here is from genome assembly GCA_963771895.1 of uncultured Acidobacteriaceae bacterium. GTDB lineage: Bacteria > Acidobacteriota > Terriglobia > Terriglobales > Acidobacteriaceae > Sulfotelmatobacter. Next base: position 87,772 of record CAVYVQ010000006.1, read on the forward strand.
GGACGCCGACCGACATGCCACTCAAAATTCGGTTGCGAATCGGAAAATTTTGTGGCGCCGCAAACGTCCCCAAACGAAATTCAGAAATAAGCGCCCCGCCCAACGCAAGAATCTGCTCCGACAACCGCGAGTTTTCTTTCGGATAAATCACGTCAACACCCGTTCCAAAAACCGCGACTGTCTTGCCCTTGGCCGAGATGGCTCCACGATGGCTGGCAGTGTCAACCCCGCGAGCCATGCCGCTAATAATGACCAGCCCCTGCGCCGCGAGATCGCACGCTAGTCGTTCCGCCATCCCCGACCCATACGGCGTGGGATGCCGCGTCCCCACCATGGCAATCCCGGGCTGCGTCAGCACCTCAGGAGTGCCGCGCACATAAAGCACCAGCGGCGGATCGTAAATTTCCTCCAGCCGCGGCGGATAGCAGGGATCTTCGAGAGACAGCACAGTCACTCCTGCCGCGGCAGCCCGCGCAATCTCCTCCCTCGCCAACTCCGCAGATTTTCCGGTAGCGATCGACTGCGCCGAGACAGCCTGCATCCCGGTGCTCTCCAGTTCCGTGAGCGACGCGTGGAAGACCGCTTCGGCGCTGCCGAAATGTTCGACCAGCTTCCGCGCCTTCGTCGGCCCCAACCCGGGCGTCAGCGAGATGGCAAGCCACTCCAGAATGTGAGTAACCGATGGCGATGGGGCAACGGCATTGGGCACGGCGAGACTCCAATTCTTTCCTGCGACTGCTGGACAGAGACAGAGACTGGCGGACTGTAGTCGTTTCCCGAAAGCAGCGTCAAGGGCAGCCGTCACAACGTCCTGTTAAAAAGCGCTCTGCTAGAATCAAAACAGGAATGGGACCTCTACGCATCTCAGCGATTTCCTACCTCAACACCGCCCCTCTGATGTGGGATTTCGAACACGGCGAGGCTGGGCACGAGTTCGACATTTCCTACACGCTCCCCTCGGCCTGCGCCCGCGCTCTCGAAGCCGGAACCGCCGACATCGGAATCATCCCGGCAGCCGCTTACCCGCAAGTCTCCGGCCTCGTGGTGTTACCCGGGATCGCGATTGCTTCGCGCCGCCCGGTGCGTTCCATCCTTTTAGTCAGCCGCGTCCCGGTCGACCAGATTCGCACCGTAGCTCTGGATACGTCTTCGATGACGTCGGTAGCACTGACCAAAATTCTGTTCGAAAAATGGCTGGGCGGCGGCAGGACGTTCACCTCGACGCCACCGAACCTCGACAACATGCTGGCCGCACACGACGCCGCATTGCTAATCGGAGATCCCGCCCTCCAGATCGACCGCTCGCGCTATCTCACCCTCGATCTCGCCGAGGAGTGGATTCGCCACACCGGCAAACCTTTCGTCTTCGCCTTCTGGGCCATTCGCCAGCAAGCCCTGCAGGAAGAAGTCTTGCGTGGGGACAGCCGCCCCCGACTGTCCGCGGCGCCAAGCGACGCTCATGTGCACGCGCTAGATCTGGCCACGATTTTCCAGCAATCCCGCGACCACGGACTCGAACCCGCAAACCTCGACCAGATCGCCCGCGAATGGGCCCCGCGTCTAGCCTTAAGCCAAGCCGCCGTGCGCTCTTATCTCACCGAAAACATTTATTATTATCTCGACCCTCCCTGTCTCGAAGGTCTGCGACTTTTCTATAGCTATGCGGCCGAGATCGGAGCGCTGCCCGCCGCGCCCGAAATTTGTTTTCTGGCCGCGAACGTCGCGGTCGTTTAGCTCAACTCCAAAGCCGAATGTTGCTTCATCTACATCCCCTGCTAGCCGTTACGATGTGGCAGCACCTGCGCCGCATGGGCGGTCCCGGGCTCGTCCTGCTGGGCGTGGCCGACAATTCCGTCATCCCGCTAACCGGCAGCATGGACGTCCTCACCATCTGGCTGGCCGCACGGCACCACGAACCCTGGCCTTACTACGCCTTCATGGCCACCCTCGGCGCCGTCATCGGCGGCTACATTACTTATGCCCTGGCCCGCAAGGGCGGCAGAGAAACAATGGAGCGCAAGCTTTCGAAAAAACGAGCGGCCCAATTTTCCAATGCCTTCGAACGCTGGGGATTCGCCGCCGTCGCCGTCCCCGCCCTCATGCCTCCGCCATTTCCTTTCGTGCCATTTCTGCTGGCAGCCGGCGCCATGCAATACTCGCCCAAGAAATTCTTGGGAGCCTTAACGCTGGGCCGAGGGGTTCGCTACACCATCGCCGCCGGCCTCGGATTCCACTACGGCCGCCACATCCTGCGCTTCTTCTCGCGCTACTACAAACCGGCAATGGCCATCCTGATCGGCCTGGCGGTAATAGGCGCAGCACTATCGCTAATCCAATACCTTCGCATGAAGAAAAACGACTGAGAATCGGCGTCATCCCGAGCGCAGCCGTTTTTCAGGCGAAGAGAGGGATCTCCCGCGCAACCCAGGCCGAGTGCGGGAGCCTAGGCTGTGCTACCCTTAGTGGAGAGGTGCGTATGAAAATTAAACTCACGCCGAGGAAAACCGACCCAAATCAAGAAATGCGGCGTCAGAAGCTCGAAGGGCTGGCGCAAGAGTGGGCGGAGATACTGCTCAACGGCGGCAATTACAAAAGTTGCGGCCTGATGCTTTCGACAATCGGAACCGACTGGTTGCGAGGCCACGGGCACGATGTGATAGTTCTGCTCTGAACCAAACAGATCTTCGTGCTATAGCCATCTCGGTATGTCCCTAACCAAGTCCCAAGCTCTCAAGATGTTCCGCTCCGATGACCTGATCGGCATCGGCATGGAAGCCGACGCGGTCCGCCGCAAGCTGCATCCCGAAGGCACGGTCACCTACATCATCGACCGCAACATTAATTACACCAACTTCTGCACCGAATACTGCACCTTCTGCGCCTTCTATCGCCCGCTGAAAGGCCCCGCCGCGAAAGAGGGATACATCCTCGATTTCGACACCATCTACGAAAAGATTCGCGAGACAGTCGAACTCGGAGGCACCGGAGTGCTGATGCAGGGCGGCCTGCATCCCGACCTCAAGATCGACTGGCACGAAAAAATGCTGCGCGGCATCAAAGAGCGCTTTCCGCAAATCCACCTGCATTGCTACTCAGCCTCCGAGATCATCGCGATCGCCGAATACAGCAGCCTCAGCATCCGCGATACGATTCTCCGCCTGCGCGACGCCGGACTCGATTCCATCCCCGGCGGAGGCGCCGAAATTCTCGACGACGAAGTCCGCTACAAAATCGCCCGCCTCAAATGCCTTACGGGTGACTGGATCAACGTCCACCGCACCGCCCACCAGATCGGCATGCGCACCACCGCCACCATGATGTTCGGCGTAGGCGAGAACTACGAACACCGCGTCAACCACTTCCAGCAACTATACGACCTGCAAGAAGAAACCGGAGGCTTCACCGCCTTCATCCCCTGGAGCTTTCAGCCGCACAACACCGCCCTGGGCGGCCGCCACTGGGACGAAGCCACCGCCGTCGAATACCTCAAAGTCCTGGCCATCTCGCGCCTCTATCTCTCGAACTTCCTGAATGTGCAATCCAGTTGGGTAACGCAAGGCCTGAAAGTCTGCCAGATGGGTCTCCGCTTCGGCGGCAACGACGTAGGCTCGGTGATGCTGGAAGAAAATGTAGTAAGAGCCGCAGGCGTGACCAACTGCACGACAGAAGAAGAGCTGCGCCGCATAATCCGCGACGCCGGCTTCCGGCCTGCCCAGAGGGACACCCTCTACCGGCAATACTTCCTGAACTAGAGCCGGCTAATGGTGACCGCATAACACAGATCGCACCGCCTCGACGCAGACCGACCAATGCCGTTACCACGATCCCGTGATTCGATATTCCAGCTTGCCGTTCGTGGAGTAGATCACCACGTCATCCCTGTCACGCTTCGCTCGATAAACACCGAGATTCTTCGTCGTGCAGGTCTTCGTCTCATTCGTGTTCTCGTGATTGGACGCAAAGCCAGCGATGGCTTCCATGTAGCACTTCACACCGTCGCCAGTCGAGGTGGCTGACTCCACCCACTTACACTTCTTCTCCCAACGAGACGGGAAACACGTCAACGTCGCATGAGAGCCATCTGGAAGAATCGCTTTGGCTGTATAAACCAAAACCTGGGGTAGCAGCGCACTGCTGGGTTCAGTCGCAGGTGTGACCGTCGAAACGCAGTTGACATCAACACGCGTGTCGCAATGGGTGCGAACCTGCTCGGGCGTGCCCGGAGATGTACGGGGGATCAGCCCGATGGTCGCAGCCGATTCAACGATTTCAATCTTGATCTTGTCTGCCGCTGTCGCTAGATGTGTAATGCCGAGCAGAACAGAGCACAAAAGCGCGGGCGCAATCGTTCGCATTTTCGCCTCCGCAGACAATCTTATGCCCAAGCGCTCGGCTGGTGGGATAATTAACGGGTGAGACGCTGTATCAGCGGAGGGAAAATGCTTGAGTCAGAAATGACTGTTGATGAGAAATACAGAACTCAGGGCTGGGCGCCGCTCAAGAACGGATGGCCGGATAGGGCCTACGTTCGACTGAAGGATGGAAAGCTCGAAGTCAAGCTCGTGGAGATCAAAAGCCCTAACGACACGCTCTCAACCGACCAAGAACTGATGCACGACCTATTGCGCTCGCAGGGATTGAGCGTACAGATTGAGCCGGCATCAAAGACCCCGAAAGCTCCCCTGCACACCCTGGTCGATTTATTGAAGATGACGGAAATGCTTGAAAGAAATCGTCAAACACGGCGATCTTAGTTCATCTTTGTGAGGGCGTTGGCTGCGATCGCCGGGGTGCCCACTTCCCGCTTCATTTGCGAGAAGTGGGATTGCAGCGTGAAAGCCATCCTCGATTTCATCCCCGCCCGAAAATGCAAACGACCCCGGAAATCTCCGAGGCCGTCGCGAGAGCCGGTAGCCGGCACCCCATCAAGGTATCAAATAGATTATCGATCCATTCTTGCGGCAAATCAAGTTACTTTAAGGAGAGCCGCACCCCATCAGCGAACTCTCCACTTGTCCCTGAGAGACATTCCTTCACGAGGAAGGAATGGACCCGGAGGGATTCGAACCCTCACCTAATACCTTGATGGGGTATTGTGCTACCGTTACACCACGGGCCCACGCGAAAAGCTTAAGCCAGCCCGGCGCGTTCGCAATGCTCGTTGCGAAAATTTGTCCGTGGAGAGTTTCGTTCCGGGAACGCCGATTGCTAAAAATGCAAACGGCCCCGGGAATCCCCGAGGCCGTCCGCGAGAGCCAATGAGCCCCTCGCCATGGTCGCAAGATTATTATCGGAGCAATCTGGTGACAAATCAAGTTACTTTAAGGAGGGGGCGCACCTCGCCTCGCGAACCCTCCACTTGTCCCTGAGAGACAATCCTTCTGCAAGAAGGAATGGACCTGGAGGGATTCGAACCCTCACCTGCGACCATGGCGAGGTGCTATGCTGCCATTACACCACAGGCCCACGCACCAAAGCTTACTTCACTTACGTCAAGGCATCGCGACGGTCTCATGCTTTTATTGAAAACGGAGTTTCGTTTTGGAACAGACTCCACGCCGCCGGCCCGACCCCTTGCAATCCGCGGTAAAATACCCTCAGCGAGGTGTCCATGCCGCAACTAACGCCGCAAGTCTCCGAAGTTCTCGAAAAAGCGCTGGCGCTCTCAACCCAGGACCGCGGCCTGATCATAGACCGCCTTATCGAGAGCCTCGACAATGAGCCGGCGGAAGAAGGTGTCGAGGAGGCCTGGTCAGAGGAAATCAAGCGCCGCGTCGATGATATCAAGTCCGGTCGCGTTGAAATGATTCCCGGCGAGGAAGTTCATCGACGCCTGTTAGCTCGGCTATCAAATGGCAAGAAGTAAGCCCTATCGCCTTCACCCTCTCGCATGGCTGGAAATCGAAGGTGCGGATGACTGGTATCGGCAACGGAGCCCCCAAGCCAGTACGGATTTTGTCGCAGAGGTTTTCTACGCAATCGAGAACATCCGCGAAGCTCCCCCATCGCTGGCCCAAACACCTCCACGGAACTCGGCGCTTCATCCTTGACCGTTTCCCATTCTCAATCGTTTACCTCGAGACCGCAGAATTTGTGAACATCGTAGCCGTGGCCCATAACAAACGAAAACCGGGGTATTGGAAGCGTCGACTCTAAAATTGCTTGTCGGATTTCCACAGCGAACCTTGTGACATCCAACCTTGCCATCCACAGCGACTTCAGGCGATCATGGTCAAGCCAGAGACCGCTGAGTCGGCTCTGGGTATCATTTGATCTTTGACAATTGAAATAGCAACCGGATAAGTCCCGTGGATGCAATATTTTACAATCAGGCATGCTGATTCTAAAGCACTTAGGTGACACCATCTCCGCTAAGTCCTTTGAATGGAATATTTTACGCGCAAGTCCTTTTCTTCCATTAATTTAGCCTGATAGAAAAATCGTAAGCTATTGATTCCAGAGATTTTACGGTCGCCAATCTGCAGATTTTTTTATCTGGATTCCAGATCAAATCGGGTTAGAATAGCTGGTCGGAGAACTTGATCGACCCTCACGCTCGGAACTCTGGCGAATTCTGGAATCCTCCTCCCGCATTCGAACACGATGAAGCGTCTTCCCGTAGCTCTATTGTGGCTCGTCGTAGTGGCCGCCGCGCTTTCGGCGCAGAGCTCGCCTTCGTCCTCATCCTTATCCGCCGCGCCAGCTTCGGCTCCTGCACGGGCCACGCTCAGCGGCATCGTCACCAAGGATCCGGGCAGCGAGCCGGTGAAGAAGGCGCTCATCGAACTGATTGCCGAGAGCCCGAGCGCCGGCGGAAACCACACCGCCCTAACCGGAGCGGATGGCAGCTTCCGCATCGAAAACATCCTGCCCGGCCGCTACCGCATGTTTGTGGAGCGCTCCGGCTTCCAGGAAATCGACAAGCACCACCGCCGCACCGAAGGCCGAACGCTTGCGCTGGCCGCGGGGCAGGAGATGAAGGATCTCGTCGTTCATCTGCAAGCCGCGGCGGTGATTGAAGGGCGCGTCACCGACGAAGATGGTGATCCCATGGCTGAGGCCCAAGTCGCAGTCCTGCGTCAGATGTTCGTCGCAGGCCGCAGTCGCTGGGAGCAGGTTGGAGCCGAACGCACCAATGATCTGGGCGAATACCGCATCCCGGGTCTCGCTGCCGGCAGCTACTATGTTTCGGTAACGCCGCCGCCCGACTTTAGAAGTCTGTTTGAAGCCACCACCGACGCCCCTGCTGACTGGAAGAAAAATGCCCCTTCGGAAAAGGTGGCGACCGTTTATCAGACTATTTATTATCCGGGCACACGAGATCGCGGGCAGGCCGCGCCCATCCAGTTGCATGGCGGCGACGACTTCCCGGCGAATTTCTCGCTGACGCCGAGCCCCAGCCTGACCATTCGCGGCTCGGTGGTGAACCTGCCGGCTGGTTCTACCGCGACGATCATGCTGCAATCGAGAGATTTCAACCTGGTGCTGAATGGGGCGGAGATGCGCAAAGACGGCAGCTTCGAGATTCGCGACGTTACTCCCGGGATTTACACAATTCTCGCCACGGTCGATAACGCATCGGCGCCCATGATGGCGCGCCAATCGCTGCAGATCACGTCTGCGAATGTGGAAGGTCTCAAACTCGCGCCTCAAGCCGCCGGCTCGATTCGCGGCCACCTTCGCATGGAGGCCAGCAGCGCCGCCCGGCCCGATCCCAGCCAGATGTTTCTTCTGCTGCGCTCCGCTGACGGCGATGACGACGCGCTCAGCGCTTTCGAGTGCGAAGCAAGCTTCTCCACTCTGGCGCACGTGAATGCTGATGGCAGCTTTGAGTGGAAGAACGTGCCTGCGGGGCGATACTCGGTTCAGATTCCCGAGGCCAATGCGATGCCGGATTGGTTTCTGAAATCCGTAGCGGCGGGCCGCGATGCGGCGGACTCGGGATTCAGCGTAAGCGGCGGTACCACCACGCTCGATCTTGTGGCCAGCGCCAACGGAGCGGTGGCCGAGGGCATTGCCACTAATCAGAAAGACGAACCCGTCGCGGACGCGGTGATCGTCGCCGTACCCGAAGCGCGCTTCCGCAGCCGTCCCGACCGCTATCACAAAGCGCTCGCCGATCAGAGTGGACGCTTTACCCTGCGCGGCCTGCCTCCTGGCGACTACACGCTGTTCGCCTGGGAGAGTGTCGACGGGGAAGCCTATTACAATCCCGAGTTCCTTAAGAGCTACGAAGGCCAGGGCAAACCGCTGAGTGTGAGCGAAGGCGAGCGAAAGAGTGTCCGGGTCAAAGCGATTGCCGCAACCGAAGAGGAAACTCCCACAAACTGATTGTCGCAGCCGGCAAGATGCCGGCGCGGCGAATCCGGTAGAATAGGGGTTTTCACCGGACCCCTTGCTTCGTTCTAATCTCATGCTGTCTTCGACGCTGGCCGCTTGGGCTGCCCCCAACCGCATTGGGCACTATCTCCGCCAGCATTTGCTCGATAAGACTTTTCAGGGTCTTTACCACACCGACGCGTTCGATCGCGCGCTGCTGATTCCTTATTTCATCGTGCTGATCCTGCTGGCCGCTTATGGCGTACACCGCTACATTCTGGTTTACCTGTACTACAAGCACAAGAAGAACCGCACCACGGAACCGGCTGCGTACTTCGGGGAATTGCCGCGCGTCACGGTGCAACTGCCCATCTTTAATGAGCAGTATGTGGTCGAGAGGCTGCTGGAATCGATCTGCAAGCTGAACTATCCGCGGGAGAAGCTCGACATTCAGGTGCTCGACGATTCCACCGACGAAACTGTCGGCGTCGCGCGCAACCTGGTCGAGCGCTACGCCGCGCTGGGAAATCCCATCAGCTACCACCGCCGCACGAACCGGGAGGGCTTCAAGGCGGGAGCGCTGGCCGTGGGCTTGAAGACTGCGAAGGGAGAGTTTGTCGCCATCTTCGACGCCGACTTCACTCCTCCGGAAGATTTTCTGCTGCACACCATTCATCACTTCACGAATCCGAAGATCGGCATGGTGCAGACGCGTTGGACGCACATTAATCGCAACTATTCTTTTCTGACGCAAGTGGAAGCGATTCTGCTCGACGGCCATTTTGTGCTCGAGCACTCGGGGCGCGCCCGCAGCGGCGTCTTCTTTAACTTCAACGGCACCGCCGGAGTGTGGCGGCGCACGGCGATCGATGAAGCGGGTGGCTGGCAGCACGACACGCTCACAGAAGATACTGATCTTTCTTATCGCGCGCAGCTCAAGGGATGGAAGTTCATATACCTGCAGGATGTGGAGTGTCCCGCTGAGTTGCCCGTGGAGATGACGGCGTTCAAGACTCAACAAGCGCGCTGGGCCAAGGGCCTGATCCAGACGGGAAAGAAGATTCTGCCGCGCGTGCTGCGCAGCGATGCCCCGCTGCACACCAAGATCGAAGCCTGGTATCACCTTACCGCGAACCTTAGCTATCCGCTGATGATCGTGCTTTCGGTGCTGATGCTGCCGGCCATGATCATCCGTTTCTATCAGGGATGGTTTCAGGTGCTCTTCATCGACCTGCCGCTGTTCATGGCGTCGACGTTTTCGATTTCGAGCTTCTACCTGGTTTCACAGCGCGAACTTTTTCCCAAGACCTGGCCGCGGGCGCTGTTGTATCTGCCGGTCTTGATGGCGCTTGGCATTGGATTGACCATCACCAACACCAAAGCCGTGATCGAAGCGCTCATCGGCAAGGAGAGCGTCTTCGCGCGCACGCCGAAGTACAACGTGGAATCGAAGAAAGACAAAGTTGGCGCCACCAAGTACCGCAAACGGCTGGGCTGGGTGCCGTGGCTCGAACTGATGATCGGCGGCTATTTCGCCCTCACGGTGTTTTATGCGGTCGAGAACGAGAACTACGTCACCGTTCCATTCCTGCTGCTGTTCGTCGTGGGATACTGGTACACGGGATTGATGTCTCTGCTGCAAGGACGTTTTGCCGGTGTAGAGCTTAGCGCAGAGACTCACACCAAGCCGTTTCCGGTTGGAGTGTAAGTTCGTGGCGCCGGCATTCTCCGGTTTTCTTCAGGGGCGGCTCTATTGGCCTCGGATCAGGCGGGGCGCCCGCGCTACTTGACACCGGCGATCTAACTTCGCGAGCTTTCTTTCGCTTGACTACTCCGTTACAATCCAGTCGCCAAAAGTTTCTCATCGGGCCTGCACTCCGCTCGAAGTCCGTGTTGACTTCGCGGTCCGAAGGAGGATCCAATGCTCCGCTTCCGCAAGCTATTTTCGCTTCTCGCTCTGGCATTCTCTGTCACCACCGTGCTCAGTTGCGGCGCTCACGATTCCGACGAGCATTTCTTCTTCGTGGCCGCGAATCTCCAGGTACCTTACTGGCAGGCGGCTGGCGCGGGTTTCAGCAAAGCGGCGGGACTGTTCAAGGTGCGCGCCGACTTCGTCGGGCCCAACAGCTACGATCCGAAAGCCGAACGCGACGCGCTTGATCAGGCGGTACAGCAAAAAGCTACCGGCATCCTGCTTGGCGTGACCGATCCCGAGCTGCTCAAGGACAGCGTCAACAAGGCGATCGCCGCGGGAATTCCAGTCATCACCATGGACTCCGACGCTCCCGCCAGCAAACGGCTCTTCTTCGTTGGCACCAATAACTATGAGGCCGGGGTGAGCGGCGGCACGCGCTTGGCACAGGAGCTGCACAACAAAGGCAACGTCGTGGTCTTCACCATGCCAGATCAGCACAATATGCAGGACCGTCTGCGCGGCTACCGGGACACGCTCGAGCATGCCGGCATCAAGATCACGCGCGTCGTTGATATTCAGGGCGACCCGCGCATCGCCTTCGATACCACCACGCAAATCATCGGCAAAGAAAAAGATCAGGTCGATGCATTCGTCTGCCTGGAGGCGCAATCGGGCAAGGAAGTTGTCGGCGTACTCAATAGCTATAAGATTACGGGCAAAGTTGTGATGGCGATGGACACCGATCCTGAAACTCTCGATTGGATCAAGAAAGGCGGCATCGCCGCCACCATCGCGCAGAAGCCTTACACCATGGCCTTCGTGGGCATGCAGATGCTCGACAACCTGTATCACCACAAGCCCTCTTCGCTCGATACGGATTGGTCGAAGGACAGTTTTGCTCCAATCCCGTCCTTCGTAGATACTGGTTCTGCCTTGATTGACAAGAGCAACGTCGACTCGTTCCTGCAGGCGAGGCAAAGCGCCACCGGCGAGCAGAAATAATCTGGAGTAGCTTGTCGAAGAATCGACGAGGCCCGGTGACGGAGGGGTCGCTCGCACGTCAAACGAACGGATGGATTCCACAATGCGAAAACTGCAGTCTGTTTTTTTTCTGGCAGGTGTCTTTGCCGGCATTTTTATTCTGGCCGCTGCTGCGTCGAGTTTTGCCATCGAACGCCAGCCTAACTCCGACTATCACGCGCGCCGCGAAGCCCTGGCCAAGAAAGCGGCGGGCGTGGTCGTTCTATTCGCGGCCATGGAAAACGACGGGCCGAACGACCTTTACGGATTCCGCCAGGACGACAACTTTTACTATCTCTCTGGCTTGAGCGAGCCGGGCGCCGCCTTGCTGATTGCATCGGCTGCCGAAGCCAAAGGCGAAGCGCCGGCGCGGGCATATACCGAGATTCTTTTTCTGCCGCCGCGCAATCTGACCCAGGAAAAATGGACCGGTCCCGAGCTGGGTGCGGAGAATCCTGAAGCACCGAAGATTACCGGCTTCGATCGCGTCGAAGATATGGGACAACTCCCCAACGATGTCGCGAAGTACGTGGGCGCAGTGCGGCCCTCTATTTATACCGATGTCGCCACGCACGGTGAGAGTTCTCCCTCGACCGCGCCGCTGGCGTTTCTGAAGCGGCTCAACGCGTATCTGTCTTTTCAGGACGTGAAGCCGATGATCTCGTCGCTGCGCACCACGAAAGATGCGGGCGAAGTGGCGCTGATCCGCAAGGCCGTCGACGCCTCAGTGGCGGCGCACTTCGCTGCGTTCAAGGCCGTGAAGCCGAACGTCAACGAGCGCGAGATTTCCGCCCTAATGCAATATGAGTGGGGCAGGCGTGGCTGCGAGCGCGTGGCCTACGCGCCCATTGTGGGGTCGGGTTACTACTCGACCGTGCTGCACTATTCGGACGACGACAACATCATGAAGTCCGGGGACGTGGTGGTGATCGACGCCGCCGGCGAGTATTCCATGTATGCCTCCGACATCACGCGAACGCTTCCCGTGAACGGTCACTTCACGGCGCGGCAGCGCGAGATCTATGACATCGTTCTGGGCGCGCAAACGGCCGCGGCTGCCGCTTTCGTCTCGGGCAAGTCGAACATGAAGCGCGACGATCCGGCGTCGCTCCACAAGGTTGCTTTCGACTATATCAACACCCACGGCAAGGATCTGCACGGGGAGCCGCTGGGAAAGTATTTCATCCACGGTCTTGGACACTATGTCGGGCTGAACGTACATGATCCTGATGACTACAGTGTTCCATTCGGACCCGGCGCCGTTTTCACCATCGAGCCGGGAATTTACATTCCCGAGGAAAACATCGGGGTGCGCATCGAAGACGATTACTATGTCGATCCGGCTGGCAAGCTGATCAAGCTGAGTGGCGCGCTGCCGTCAGGGGATGATGAAGTGGAAAAGCTGATGAAGTGAAAAAACAGTGGTCAGTGGCTAGTGGTTTGCTAGTGGTCAGTGATTAGTGGCCGGTAAGACTCCGGTAAGACTAAGGATGCGCTATTTCCGAAGCTCTTACTTACGACTGATCACTGACCACTGCTACGAGATGTATTCCCTTATGTATTCGTCTCTGCTGTGCGCCAGTGCCTGCAGGTCGCCGTCGAAAATTACTTTGCCTTCGCGCAGGATTAGAAAGCTCATGGGCACTTCGCAATGCTGGCCGGGTGGAAGCGCCACCATATGGTTGGTTTGTTTGTCGAACTGATGGGTAGCCATTGTGAAGGCATCCTGCAGGCGATGGGAGACCAGCAGGGCGCTAGTCTGGTAGACATCTCGCTGCTTCACGATCAATTCGATGATGGTATTCGAGGTAACCGGATCGAGGCCGCCGGTGGGCGAATCATAGAGCAGAAGTTCGGGCTGGGTAATTACCGCCCGGGCAATGGCCACGCGCCGCCGCATCCCGCCGGAAAGCTCCGAAGGATTGAGATCGAGCGTGTGCTCCAGTTCCACGAAACGCAGCGCCTCGCGCACTTTGCGGTCGATCTCATCGTCATAGACTCCGTGCTCTTCCATCAGGCGGTAGGCGACGTTTTCGCGCACGGTAAGAGAGTCGAACAGCGCGCTCTCCTGGAAGACCATGCCGATTTTGCCACGCAATTCAAACAGATCTTCCTCCCGCATCTGGGTTACGTCCTCTCCGAGGACGACAATGCGTCCTGAATCTGGCTGGATGAGTCCGAGCGCCAGCTTGAGAATCAGGCTCTTGCCGGAGCCGGCCACGCCGAACAATGCCTTGGTCTCTCCGCGATTCAAGCGGAAGGAAATTCCACGCAGGACGTCATTCTCTCCAAAGGAGAGCTTCACATCTTCAAATACGATGGCGGGCGAGGAATTTTCCCCGGTCGTCGGGCGGGCGGAATCGAGCGGCAAGGTGGGCGCGGACATTTATTTAGCAATTCAGTATTTAGTGATACGCGAGCACCGCCATCAGGAACCGCGTAAGGAGCAAATCGAACGCAAGGATTAGAACGGAAGACGCGACCACGGCCTGGGTTGTGGCGCGGCCCACGCCTTGGGTTCCGCCGCGCGCGTTCATGCCGTAGAAGCACCCAATGGTCGCGATAATGAAGCCGAACAGAACAGGCTTCATCAAGCCCATGAACACATCCTGGAACACCAGTGTCTCCCAGGCATTGGACCAGTACTGCCGCGCATCGAGACGCAGCAGCACTTTGGCGATGAACAAGCCTCCGGTCAGGCCCACTAAATCGGAAATAATGGTGAGGAAAAACAGCATGAACACCGATGCAACCACGCGCGGCGTCACCAGTTTTTTCATGGGGTCGGTGCCCAGAGCGCGCATGGCATCGATCTGTTCGGTCACCACCATCGAGCCCAACTCGCTGGCCATGCCGGAGGAGTTGCGCCCCGCCACCATCAGACTGGTCAGCACCGGCCCCAGTTCGCGCACCATGGAAGTCGAGACTAGTTGCCCGACCAGAGTGATGGAGCCGAAACGCTCGAGCGTGTTGGAGGCCTGAAGCGCCAGTACCGCTCCCGTGAAGAAGCCGGTGAGCACCACGATGGGCAGAGATCCCACGCCGATGGTGTCTGCCTGCAGCGCCATATCGGCGAAGTACCGCGGCTTTCGAAAAATATTCGCGACGGCCTGGCCGCAGAACAAAACGTAATCCTGAACGGTCTGAACTTTTTCTTTGGCGAGATCGCTGGGCGAGATGAGTTCCATGCTTCCCGAAAACTATATCAGAAGCGGAGTGGCTGGACGGTGGTCAGAGATCAGTGGTACCACTGACCACTGATAGCCAGTGATCAGTGATCGGCGCCCAGTGTTCAGGGGCAGCTCCAAATATTGAAGTCAGGCAAGGGGCCTTTGTTTTTTCTGATCAATAATCACTGATCACTGACCACTGAAGCTCAGTCTAATCAGGAGAGACGGCAGCCGCAGTCAGCACCTGCGCGGCAGACCGCTGGGCTTCAGCAAAATCGCGAGAAATCCGCCGCGCGTGCGCGACGGCGTCGTCCGCCTCCGCCAGCCGGCCCGCTCGACGTAACGCCTGCCCCAACAGAAGATAGCCCACATCGCTCGGTTGCACCTCCACAGCATGAGAAATCCGTGCCACTGCGAGCGCGAAATCGCCGTCCCGCTCTGCCAGCAAACCGCTGCCAATGAGAGCAGCAACTGTGTCAGGATTCTGCCGCAGCGCGTCTGCATAACTAATCTTCGCGTGGTTGAAGTCACCCATCTGCATGTAGGCCGAACCAAGAGAGCTCAGGGCAATGGCTCGCGAATTTGAATCCTCCACAACGCTGAGAGCCCGCGTGTATTGCGAAATTGCAGCCTGCGCCTGCCCATGCGTTTGCTCGTAGACTCCGAGCACGACCATATCCTCGAAAGAATACGAATGCAGACTCTCGGCTGCATTGAACTCAACAATGGCAGCTTCCGTTCGACCCTCCTTGGCGAGAGCACGGGCGAGGCCGCCGTGCGCCATATAGTTGCGGTCGGTGACGGCCAGGGTGTGTCTCCACAAAGTCTCGCTGTCGTGCCAATAAGAGAGTTGTCGGCGGCTGAGCACTCCCAGGATCGCCATGATCACAACCGCCGGCACCGCGAGCCAAACAGCCGGAATCCTCTGCGCGCGCGCGATCTCCGCCACACCCCAGACCACGCACACAAACAATCCAATGTAAGGTAAATAGGCATAGCGATCAGCCATCGCCTGTTCGCCGACCGAGATGATGCCGATCACCGGCGCCAGCGTGCCCAGGAACCAGAGCCAACCTGTCACCAGATAGCGGCGTTCGCGCCAGCGAAACACCAGCACAGTAATCGCGAGCAGAACCGCAGCGGCGCCAATAGTCTCCCAAGCCGGAAGCGAGTCGCCGGGATGCGGATACAACACCGCCAGCCGGGCCGGCCAAAACGCCTTCCCGAGATAGCGCACATAAGCGACGAGCGCATTTCCCCACCGCTCCGAAGCCGGCAAGCTCCGTACCGCATGACCAGCCCGTTGCGCCAGCAACGTGATCACGCCGCAACCAACAGAAAGCAGCAACAGCGGCACCTTCTCCAGAAACAAAAAAGAAAGCGACTGCGGCGTAGCCGCGCCAGCAACCGAAAGCGCTTCGCCAGGCTTCTCACTGAGAACTGAAAACTGAGAACGGAGAACTGAAGTCCGCTGCAACGGCCAGTAATCCCAAAGCAACAACACAAAAGGCAGTGTGATGATCTCAGACTTCGCCATCAACCCCAGCGCGAACAGAGCGGCCACAACTCCATAGCGTTTCACACCGCCGCCGCGGCGCACATACCACTGATAAGCATGGAGGGTTAACAGAAACAACATCATGCTGAGGACGTTCTTCCGTTCCGCAGCCCACGCCACTGACTCCACATTCACCGGATGCAGCGCAAACAGTCCCGCCACCATAAGACTGGGCCAGGTTAATCCCGTGGCGCTCTCCAGCAGTAGAAACAATAAGACCGCACTCCACGCGTGCAATAGAACGTTCACATAGTGAGGACCAGCCGGGTTCAGCTTGAAGAGTTGGCAATCGAGAGCGTGCGACAGCCAGGTGAGCGGATGCCAGTTTGCGGCATCATAACTCGTGAACGCCCACTTCACCGTATCCCAGGTCAAGCCCGCGCGCACATGAGCGTTATCCAGAATGTAAATGTCGTCGTCGAGGTTCGTGAAATCGTTATGGCCGATGGGACTATAGAAAGCCAGCGTCACCGTCACCAACAGAAGGCACAAAACCGCGCTGCGCTTCTCCGGGGAAGCCAGCCAGTGGGTTGGCGGGCGGGCAATCACTGCGGACTCGACCGCGGGCGCTGTCGCGCTGGAAGACAAAGATTTCAATCCTCGCTTTACCTAAGATGGATCTAGTCGGCCTTAACTCCGGCGGTCGCCAGTAGCTGCCCAGCGGACTGCTGCGCTTGAACGATGTCTCGCGAAATCCGCTGCGCCTCCCCATAAGCTTCTTGTGCGTCTGGCAAGTGACCCGCTCGACGCAAGGCATATCCGAGCAAAAGATAGCCCACGTCGGTGGGCGCAACCTTCATGGCGTGAGAGAACTGCCCGGCGGCAAGCTCGAAATCACCGTCCCGCTCGGCCAGCAACCCGCTATCCACCAGTGCGCTGGCGTTGTTTGGATTCTCTTTAAGCCCGCCTGCGCAGCTCGCCTTCGCCTGATCGAAGTCGCCTGTCTGCATGTAGGCCGAAGACAGCCGGCTCAGGACAATGGCTCGGGTCTTCGAATCTGGCGAAACTTCCAGCGCTCTGCCGTATTCCTCGATGGCCGCCTGCACGTGGCCATGATTTCGTTTGTAGGCTGCGACCGCCACCCTGTCGAGCGCGGCATAGTTGTGCAAACTCTCGGCGGCATCGAACTCGGCGATCGCATCCTCGCTTTGATCTTTTTCGGCCAGGGCTGAACCCAGCGCCCAATGGGCGATATAGTTCCGTTCCGTCAGGTCCAGCGCATGCTTCCATAAGGTCACGCTGTCGCGCCAATAAGCGATCTGTCGATAGCTCAACGTTCCAAAAGTCAGCAAGACCAAAACCGCGGGCACTCCGAGCCACGCCGCCCGCATTCTTCGCTCCTGCGCCAATTCCGCGGATCCCCAAACCACGCAGATGAACAGCCCAATGAAAGGCAGATACGCATAGCGGTCGGCCATCACGGCCGCGCCCACTTGCACCAGCCCAATCACCGGCACCAGCGTGCCCAGAAACCAGAACCAGCCAACAATCAGATAACGGTGACGCCGCCAATGCAAAACCAACGCCGTCAAAACCAGCAACACCGCCGCGGAAGCGACAATCTCCCAGGTTGGAAGAAGCAGACCCGGGTGCGGATAATACGCTGCGAGCCGCGTAGGCCAAAAGGCCTTCCCCAGGTACCGCACATAAGCCACGATTGCGTTCCCAAGCCGGCCTGGGGTCGAGGCCGTATGCACCGCACCCCCCGCGTTTTGCGCCAGCATGGTCATTACCGCGCTGCCCGCCGAAAGCAAGAACAGCGGCACTTTCTCAAACAGCAAAAACGAGAATGACCGCGCAACCGGCGAAGCCGCACCCGAAAGCTCTTCAGTATGTCTCTTTGTGAGAACCGAGAACTGAGGACTGAGAACTGAACTGGGAACCGCGCCTCCAGCCATTCGTTCGAGCGGCCAGTAATCCCACAACAGCAATACGAACGGCAGCGTGATGATCTCCGATTTCGCCATCAATCCCACAGCGAAAAGACTGGCCACTACCGCGTATCTCTTAACGCCGCCCTTACGCACGTACCATCCATAGGCATGCAAAGTAAGCAGGAAGAACAACATGCTCAGGACGTTTTTCCGTTCCGCAGCCCACGCGACCGATTCGACATTCACGGGATGAAGCGCGAACAGTGCCGCCACTATCCAACTTGGCCAGGTTAAGCCCGTAACGCTTTCGAGCAGCAGAAACAGCAAAATTGCGTTCAACCCATGCAGCAGGACATTCCCATAGTGATGACCGGCGGGGTTCAGCTTGAAAAGCTGGCAATCGAGAGCATGCGACAGCCAGGTGAGCGGGTGCCAGTTGGCCGCGTCGAAACTCGTGAAGGCCCACTTCACGGTCCCCCAGGTCAGTCCCGCCCGCACATGAACGTTGTCGGTAATGTAGACCTCGTCATCCATATTGGTGAAGCCGTTATGAATGACGGGGTTGTAGAAGGCAAGCGTCAGCAGCACTAATACGAGGCACAAAATCGTACTGCGCTTTTCACGAGAAAGGAGTAAGGGCGCCGGTGGGCGGGAAACGGCTGCGGGCTGTGCTGCTTCTGTCACAGTGGCGTGCATCGATTCAACCCTCGCCTTTCTGAGACGATTATATCTACGTGTTTTTGTGGCGGACAGCCGTGATAAACCCGGCGGGGTTACTTATGTGCTCAGTAGGTCGTCGTACGCTTGCCGCACGTTTTCGCGTGCAAGGGCGAGGCGTTGACTCGTTCTGAGATTGGGTGGCAGTCCGCGTGGTAGTTGCCGCGAACGGTCAGTTCTATGACAGTTTTTGGCATGAAGCCAGGCCCGGAAGCGCGTTACAATAAGTCTGAAGTGTGCCCTTGTAATGAAAATAAAGACCTTGCTCCAAGCCTGGCAGGAACCAAGGTAACTAGCGGGTTTGGCTAGGCAAGTGCCATCATCAAGTTCGACTGCGTCATCACCATGACCAGCATGAAATCAACGAATTCCAAAACGAGGGGAAAATAGAGATGCGGAAACAACAGAAGGGTTTCTCACTGATTGAGCTGCTGATCGTGGTTGCCATCATCCTGATCATCGCAGCTATCGCGATTCCTAACCTGATGCGCGCCCGTATGGCTGCCAACGATTCGTCCGCGGCCGCTTCCGAGCACACCATCATCGTCGGTGAAGTCGGCTATTACGGCGCTTATCCCACCCAAGGTTATGCCACGCTGGGCCAGTTGGGCGGCGCTGCCACGCCTTGCGTTCCGGGAACGGCCAACGGCTGCTTGATTGACAACAACCTGGCCACCAACGGCGCCGGCAACGGTAAGAGCGGTTATACCTTTGCCGTTGCGGTCACCGCCCCCGCGGCTGCGGCGCCTTCCACGTTCTACACCACCGCGGTGCCCATCTCGAACACGTCGGGCACCAAGTCGTTCTGCGCTGCCGATGACGGCGTAGTGCGCAACGGAGCGGCTGGCGTCACTACCGCCCCAGCCAGCTACGCGGCTTGCCTGGCTCTGGGCCCGATGAACAACTAACACGGCTTGAATTGGCAACGTACCCGAGAGGGTGCTAAGCCAGAGGGCAGCGGATGCAAATCCGCTGCCCTTTTACTTTTCTCATTCCCGCCTTCAAGATCGGGCACTCTTAAGCGAGAACCTCTGTTCCCCGATACATAGTTTCCTGTATTCCGCTCGTCTCCGCCTTGTAAGAAAATGTCCCATTTGGGGGAGAGGCTTTCGTGTATAACGCCGATCTGGTGCGCCAACTCTGTGGGGGAGATCGTCAAGGAGAATGATTCCGAGAAGGCCAAAGATCTCATCTCCTTGTTGCAGGCGGTCATCAAAGACGATCAGGACGAAGTCCGAATCAGAATGGCCTTCCTCGCCAAGAACTACGTGATCGTTGCCGATTCCAAGCTCGCAGACTGACACCACTCCCAGCATTTCGAAACAATCCAGCCGTCCCAGACTGACACGAATTGTCAGGACCCGCGACGCATTTTGGCACGGGGAAGCGCCTGGAGAACCTCGGGATGAGGCCATAGTTTGGCTTTTTGCTGAAAACAATGGAATTGCCAAAATCCAGTCCGGAACCAAGGTAACCCTAGCCCTGGCCCCCCAAATGCAAACACTCAGTGGGGCTGCTCACGCGATTCAACAAAATTCCAAATACTTAGGGGAAAATAGAGATGCGGAAACAACAGAAGGGTTTCTCACTGATTGAGTTGCTGATCGTGGTTGCCATCATCCTGATCATCGCAGCCATCGCGATTCCTAACCTGATGCGCGCCCGTATGGCTGCCAACGATTCGTCTGCGGCCGCTTCCGAGCACACCATCATTGCCGGTGAAGTCGGCTATTACGGCGCTTATCCCACCCAAGGTTATGCCACGCTGGCCCAGTTGGGCGGCGCAGCTAGTCCTTGCGTTCCGGGAACGGCCAACGGCTGCTTGATTGACAACAACCTGGCCACCAACGGCGCCGGCAACGGTAAGAGCGGTTACACCTTTGCCGTTGCGGTCACCGCCCCGGCGGCTGCGGCCCCTTCCACGTTCTACACCACCGCGGTGCCCATCTCGAACACGTCGGGCACCCAGTCGTTCTGCGCTGCCGACGACGGCGTAATCCGCAACGGCGGGGCCGGCGTCCTTACTCCCGCGGCGAGCTATGCCGCCTGCCTGGCTTTCGCCCCGCAGAACAACTAACACGGCCTGAATTGGCAACGTACCCGAGAGGGTGCTAAGCCAGAGGGCAGCGGATGCAAATCCGCTGCCCTTTTTGTTCTTTCGCCAGTCGCCAGGAAATTATAGGTAGGATGGTTACCGCCGTTACCGACCCAAGATCGGCCATCATGGCCTGTTAAGTGCAACAGTTTTTGTACGTCCTCCGAGGATGGGGGGGTGGCCCGGAAGGATACCAGACGAGATGAACTCATGCTGAAACAGAAGGGCTTCTCACTTATCGAGCTGTTGATCGTAGTGGCGATCATCCTTGTCATCGCGGCCATCGCCATCCCGAACTTAATGCGGGCTCGCATGGCGGCCAATGACTCATCCGCCGCGGGTTCCATGCACGCGATCGACGTCGCCGAAATCGGGTATTTCGGCGCTTACGAAACCATCGGCTTCCCAGCAACTCTGACCCCGTTGGGCGGGGCTCAGCCTTGTACCGCAAACGCGGCCACGGCTTGTCTCATCGACCAGTCTCTGGCCGGGGGCGGCCCCAAGAGCGGCTACAGCTTCGCGGCTACAGGATCTGCCGGTACGGGAAGCGTCATCAACAACCAGTTTTACGCCACTGCAACCCCCCTCACCGACCTGACCGGCACACGCGCCTACTGCTCCGCTGACGATCTGGTGATCCGCCTTCAGCCAGCTGGCAACGTCACTCTGGTTGGGGGCTATGCAGCGTGCTTGGCCCTTGCGCCACAGAATAACTAAGCCGGTCCTCAAACTTCCGGCAGGGCCTTGAAGCTGCCCGACTGCTAGCCGCGCTCGTTTACTTTCGTAATACCCCGCGCCCGTGCCGCCACTTTACTCCCCATCGGATTTGCATATAATTTTTTCTGTACAAAATGATTTCTTTAGCAACTGGGTTTCTGCCATGTCTGCCATAGAAATTTTGGGATTGGAAAAGACCTACAGCGTAGGCTTCTGGCGCAAACGCCCGAAGCGCGCCTTGCACCCACTGCACCTCACGGTCGAGGACGGGGAGATTTTCGGCTTCCTCGGCCCCAACGGCGCCGGCAAAACTACAACCCTGAAATTGCTTATGGGATTGGTGTTCCCAACCGCCGGATCGGCGCGCATCCTGGGCCGCGATTGGACCGACCCTCAGGTCAAAGCGCAGATCGGCTTCCTTCCCGAGCAGCCCTATTTCTACGACTATTTGACGGCTCACGAACTGCTCGAATACTACGGACAGCTTTCCGGCGTTCCCGCCAAACAGCGCAAGCAGCGCGTCGAGCAAGTGCTTCAGCAAGTTGGATTACGCGACGTGCAGGGCGTGCAATTGCGCAAGTTTTCAAAGGGCATGCTGCAGCGCGTGGGAATCGGCCAGGCAATTCTCCACGACCCCAAGCTGGTGTTCTTCGACGAACCGATGTCCGGACTGGATCCCATGGGCCGGCGCGAAGTGCGCGACCTGATGGTGCAGCTCAAGCGTGAAGGCAAGACCATGTTCTTCTCCACCCACATTCTCTCCGACGCCGAAACGCTCTGCGACCGCGTAGCCATTATTCACAAGGGAGAACTTCGCGGCGTGGGCGCAGTTGAGGATTTGACCTCCAGCGTTCAGGGAAAGGTGGAAGTGATCTGGCACGGCGCGCAGGTTCCGGTGTCGATCAAGGCTCTGGGCGGGGAGTGCCATGTCACCGGAGACCGTGTCCGCGCCATCGTCGCCGAAAACCAGCAGGACGCGGTGATCGACGCCCTCCGCCGCGATCGGCTGCGCTTGATTGCAATCACTCCGGTGCGCACTTCGCTCGAGGCTTACTTTGTCGAGAAGCTGCGCCGCGCCGAGACCACGGCTGGAAGGACAGTATGAACACCCGCATCGCCCACATTGCCTCCAACACTTTCCGCGAAGCGGTTCGCGACCGCGTGCTCTACAATCTGATCGCTTTCGCGCTTTTGCTCTCGGGTGCGGCCATTCTTGTGGGCCAGATTTCGATTGAGATCGAGAAGCTGGTCGTGATCAATCTTGGCCTTACGGCGGTTTCGCTCTTTGGAATCGTCATTGCAATTTTCATCGGCATCGGCCTGGTTTCCAAAGAAATCGAAAAGCGAACTCTTTACACCGTGCTTTCCCGTCCGGTGCGCCGCTGGGAGTTCATTGTCGGCAAGTTCTTCGGCCTGGCAGGCACGCTGGTGGTGAATACTTTCTTCATGGCGATCGGCGTCTTCGCCGCGCTATTTTACGTTTCTCACAAATTTGTCCGCGCCGACGCTCTGATTCTAGTGGCCTTGTACTTCATTGTTCTCGAGTTCGTCATCATCTGCTCGCTGGCGTTGTTGTTCTCGTCGTTTTCCTCGCCTCTGCTTTCCGCCGTCTTCGCCTTCTCGCTGTTCGTCATTGGGAGTTTCGCCGAAGACCTGCGCAATTTCGCGCGCATGGCGCACGGGTTCTCGCGCTGGCTCGCCACAGGTGCAGCCTATCTGGTGCCGAATTTCTCGGCGTTTAACGTAATCACTTCCATCGCGCATGAACAGCCGGTCGCCGGACAACTCATTTTGCAGAACACTCTATACGCGTTGTTTTACGCTACTATGGCGTTAAGCGGGGCGGTGCTGATCTTTGAGCATCGAGATCTAAAATGAAGGCTCGCCGCGAAACCACGATCGTCGCGAGCGCATGCCTGATCCTGTCGGTGGCTGCCAGTTCGTTTGTGCTTCATCGCACCGATCAGCTCCGCCCGCAAGGCACGCTCGACGAAGTTCTCTTCCTCAGTTCGCCGAAGGTGATCAAGCGAGCCAGTCTCGGTTATGACGGACTGATGGCATGCATCTATTGGACTCGCGCTGTCCAATACTTCGGTTACCGGCATCATTACTTCGCTGCCAGCTACAACCTGCTGGCGCCGCTGCTCGAAATTACGACTCATCTCGATCCCCATCTTCTGGTCGCATACGAGTTCGGCACCAGCTTCCTTGCGCCCCAACCGCCGCATGGCGCCGGTCAACCCGAGCGCGCGATTGAGCTGATGGAATACGGCATTCAGAACAATCCCGACAACTGGCGGCTCTACTACGATCTGGGATTCGTCTATTACATGGAGCTTCGGGATTACAAGAAAGCCGCCGAGACCTTCGAGCGCGGATCGCACGTTCCGAACGCTCATCCCTTCCTGAAGGTGATGGCGGCGCAGATGGCGCAGCATGCCGGCGAGTATGAGACGGCTCGGATGCTGTGGTCGGCGACTTACCAAACTGCTCAGGACGCACAGATTAAGGAGAACGCGGTCGAACATCTGCGCGCGTTGCGCGTAGACGAAGACGTCAAGCATCTCCAGGAGGCTGTGACCCGCTTCGGAGAACGCACGGGACGCCTGCCCGCAAGCATGGCAGAGCTGACGGCAGCGGAGAGATTGTCGGGAACTCCGGTCGATCCCGACGGTCATCCTTATAAACTGACTCCCGAAGGCCGAGTCGAAATTCGCGTGCCCGATGACTTTCCTTTCGCTACTAAAGGATTGCCTCCAGGATATAAACCAAAGCCTAAATACCACCAACTGCAGTAGTCTCGTCCTCACTCCCTGATCATCGCTTATGATGGCGGAGAATGGGTATCGATGCCTCCGCTAAGTCCTCAATCAGCCTGTCACGTTCGGCGCGGCAATGGTGGAATGATGTTGCCGCGCGTGAAGGTGGGAATGCAGCAACCCGCCAACTGTTGAGCGCGGTTTGGGAGTTCGTTCTCGACTCGACGCCTGAACGTCGCCGTCAACTTTACGGCGACTCCGAATATGATTGGGACTATCGGGTCAACACCACCAGCGCGGCTCTGGGCTGGCGCGAGCGATTGCTCGGAGTGTTTCACTCACCGTATCAGCCGACAGAGTCGGTTCTCTTCCACGAAATGCTGGACGCCTTGCGGCAGCAGATTCATTCGGAGTATCGCGACTTCGTGTTCCTCGATCTTGGGTCGGGGAAGGGACGCACGCTGCTGATGGCGTCCGATTATCCTTTTCGCCGCATCGTGGGCGTCGAACTCTTGCCTGCATTGCATCAGGCCGCGCTTGACAACCTCAACAAGTACCGAAGTGAATCGCAGAAGTGTTTCGCGCTGGAATCGATCTGCGCGGATGCGACTGAGTTCCCTTTTCCTGCCGAGCCAACTGTGTTGTATCTCTTCAATCCATTTCCGGAAGCGGGATTGCGGCGGATGATCGCTCATCTGGAGCAGAGTTTGCGGGCGCATCCGCGAGCGGTGTATGTGCTCTATCACAATCCGCTGCTCGAGCATGTGCTGAGTGAGAGCGCTGGGCTTCGCAGGGTTGCTGGAACGCATCAGTATTCGATTTACGGGTCGCGGTGATGCAGATGGCTTGTGGATATCTTCATGCAAATATTTCTTCTAAGGTCGGCTCAGGAGTTGGCGTTAAGCAGTCCAGATTGGGAAAATCCGTTTACTGTGTGGTACCCCTCCCCCCTGTGGTCTCTTGGAATCATCGGCTTAGAGGAAAATTGTGAAAAGATCTATGGGCACAACAACTTGCGGGCAAAATCTTGCCTGCAAGGGACTTATGCGTGCCTCCATCCCGACGCCTATACCGCCTCCGCCTTGACCATGATGGGCCAATTGCAAATTGGCCGCAAGGTCAGATGTCACAACGGGGTTGTGGATTTCTGGGAGTATGATTGGCCATTCCGGCTCCCGACTCATTCGCCGAGGGTGCGCGCCGAAGATGAGTGGTCCGTTTTGCGAAGATCAACGACCCGCTGTTGAAATCCAATTTCTCCCGGTTGATTCTGACGCGCGCGGACAACTGTTGATAGGATATGCTATCGATTCTGGCGGGCAGCCAGCACTCGCGGCTGCTTTCGCCCCCGGAACTCATGGACTCAAACGCTCTCGATTACATCACGGTTCGGGGCTTCAAGAGCATTGCGTCAATCGAGAAGCTTCCGTTGAAGTCAGTTAACATCCTCATCGGCTCCAATGGGTCAGGAAAATCAAATTTCATTGGCGTTTTTGCATTTCTACACGCGATCCGTGAAGGACGTCTGCGTGATTACGTAGTTGAAGCAGGGGGAGCAGAGAAGGTCCTCCACTTCGGTTCCAAGACAACTCCTCGGGCTGAGTTTTTTCTCTCCTTCGGGGGCGAGGTGAACCAGTACGAACTTGCGCTTTCTCCGACACAGGACGACGGTCTCTACCCTTCGTCCGAGACGACATTCTTTTGGGACAAAGGTAGATACCCCAAGAAACCTTTTGACACAGCTGTTTCATCCCGAGACGGAGGACGCGAAGCTGGCATCAGTGATCCAAATCTTAAAAGAATAGGCGGATGGGTGCGAGCGCGTTTGGGTGGCTGGAGACTTTACCACATGCACGATACTAGCATTTCGTCGGCGATGCGCAAGACGGCGAAGGTGCATGACAATCAGTTCTTGCGACCCGACGGTTCCAACCTCGCCGCATTTCTATATTACTTACAGGAGAAGCACTCGACATCGTATGGACTGATCCGCCACACAGTCCAGCGAGTGGCTCCATTTTTCGACGACTTCAGACTGGCTCCGTCTCGGCTTCAACCAGAGGACCTTAAGCTCGAATGGAAGCACAAGAGATCGGATCAGTACTTCGACTCGGGTTCATTCTCCGACGGCACACTTCGCTTCATTGCTCTGGCGACTCTGTTTCTCCAGCCAAAGGACTATCTCCCCTCAGTCATTCTTGTTGATGAGCCCGAGTTGGGTCTACACCCTTACGCGATAGAGATGTTGGCTTCGCTTATTCGACAGGCCTCAACGACTGCTCAGGTGATTGTTTCTACTCAATCGTCCCTGCTCCTGGACCACTTTGATCCTGAAGATGTACTAGTCGCCAATCGGTTGAACAGTGGCACACATATCGAACGCCTTGAGGCGGAGCAACTTCAAGAATGGCTGAAGGACTATAGCTTAGGGCAGCTTTGGGAAAAGAACGAATTCGCGGGCCGCCCGACCCCGGAGTGAAGATGGCACGGTTGCTTGTTCATGTCGAAGGACAAACCGAGGAAAGTTTCGTGAATGAGGTTCTTCGAGACCACTTGGTTGGATGCGGCTACCAGTCCGTCAGCGCCCGCATCGTTGGTAACGCACGCCTGCGCCAGCGCCGCGGCGGTATCCGCCCGTGGCCTTCGGTAAGAAAGGACATCGTCAACCATCTAAAGGAGGATGTCGGGTGCATTGCGACAACGATGGTCGATTTTTACGGACTGCCGCGACTGGGCGATGAAGCGTGGCCAGGGCGCGCGGAAGCAGCCAGCCTTGGTCCGCGGGAAAAGGCACCGTGCGTCGAAAGCGCGCTCGGGGAAGACGTGGCTACACAAGTTGGAGAAGGGCCCGATGGAAGACGTTTCGTGCCCTTCGTTGTAATGCACGAGTTTGAGGGCCTGCTCTTCAGTGATTGCGCGGCATTCTCTCGGGGCATAGGCCGTGCAGACTTGGAGCCCTACTTCCAACGGATTCGCAACACCTTCGAAACACCAGAGGACATTAATGATTCGCCTGCCACCTGTCCTTCTAGAAGAGTGCAAGGTCTAGTGCCTGGATACGAAAAACCACTTTACGGTATCCTCGCAGTCCTCGAGATCGGATT
The DNA here is from genome assembly GCA_963771895.1 of uncultured Acidobacteriaceae bacterium. GTDB lineage: Bacteria > Acidobacteriota > Terriglobia > Terriglobales > Acidobacteriaceae > Sulfotelmatobacter. Next base: position 115,020 of record CAVYVQ010000006.1, read on the forward strand.
AGCCCAAATTCGGGCTCAGTGCCCGCACTTTGACGCTTGGCTGGAGCGGCTTGAGTCTATAGCAAAACCTGCGGGAAGCTAGTCTTACCCTTATCACTGGGCTCGCGATAGACTCTCCTCATGACCACCACGACTCTCAACTCCCTCGCCCACGCCTCATCCGCTTACCTGCGTTCCGCCATGCACCAGCCCATTCAGTGGCATGAGTGGGGCGAGGAGGCGTTTGCTTCTGCGCAGCGCGAGAACAAGCCGATGCTGCTTGATATTGGCGCGGTGTGGTGCCACTGGTGTCATGTGATGGACCGCGAGTCTTATGACGACCCTGCTGTTGCTGCCATCGTGAATGAGCATTTCATTGCCGTGAAGGTGGACCGCGACGAGCGCCCTGATATCGACAGCCGCTACCAGGCTGCGGTCAGCGCGGTCAGCGGACAGGGCGGGTGGCCGCTCACTGCTTTTCTTACGCCCGATGGCAAGCCGTTTTATGGCGGCACTTATTTTCCGCCGACCGATGGTTACGGGCGTCCCAGCTTTAAGCGCGTACTGATCAGCATCGCCAACGCCTACAAGGAAAAACATGGCGACGTGGTGGAGCAGGCGAAGATGGTTGAGAGTGCGATCGCTCAGGCGGAGTCGTTTTCGGGACGCAGCGGGCGGGTTTCGGCGGGCATCATCGCCGCGATTGAGAAGTCTGCTTTCAGTATGTTTGATCCGCAGCATGGAGGGTTTGGGCAGGCTCCGAAGTTTCCGCATCCTTCGGCGCTGGATTTGCTGATTGAGCGGTATGCGAGAAAAGTCAAAATCCCCACACTAGCCGCAAAAGACGCGGCTAGTATGGGGCACCCTCAAGAGTTGGGTGCTGGCGAAACCGAGCTCCGCAACTTGATCGTCACTACTCTCGAGCAGATGGCTAACGGCGGGGTTTACGACCAGTTGGCTGGAGGGTTTCATCGTTACTCGGTGGATGAGCGGTGGGTGGTGCCGCATTTTGAAAAGATGTGCTATGACAACTCCGAATTGCTGAAGAATTATGTCCATGGCTATCAGGCGACTGGCTCGGAATTTTTTGCTGGCGTGGCTCGTGACATCGTCCGGTGGATGGACGAATGGCTTAGCGACCGCGAGCACGGCGGTTTCTACGCTTCGCAGGACGCCGACATTTCCATGGACGACGACGGCGACTACTTCACCTGGACGCTTAACGAGGTCCGCGCCGTGCTCACGGAAGAAGAGGCGCAGGTTGCGGCGCTGCATTACGACATCAACGAAATCGGCGAGATGCATCACAATCCGGCGAAGAATGTGCTCTATCTGCGCGCGCCGATCGAGGAGATTGCCCGCCGGATGAGCCTTAGCGCCGAAAACGTGCGCAGGTTGCTCGATTCCGCAAAGAAGAAAATGTATGCGGCGCGTTTGCAGCGGCCTACCCCTTACGTCGACAAGACGGTTTATGTGGGATGGAATTCGATGTGCGTGTCGGCGTATCTGGAAGCTGCGAAAGTGCTGGGGCTGGAGGATGCCCGGCGCTTCGCGCTGCGTTCACTGGATCGGATTCTGGCTGAGGCCTGGAAGCCGGAGGGTGACCCACTGAACAAAGCAGGCGAGTCCCCCGCTTCCACACAGGCCCGTTCCACCGAAGCAGGGTCCGGACGGCTATTGCACGTTGTCGCTTATTCCGATCCCGCGGCTTCGCATCGGGAGGTTTCTGGGCTGCTTGATGACTACGCCGCTACCGCGATTGCCTGCCTCGACGCTTACGAGGCTACTGCCGACCTTAGCTACTTCAAGTTTGCGCTGGCTATCGCTGACGCGATGATTGCGCGGTTCTTCGATGCGGTTTCTGGAGGATTCTTCGATGCCGAACCGGCTAATGCAGGGAAGAGTCTGGGGGTACTCTCGACTCGCCGCAAGCCGTTGCAGGATTCGCCTACCCCGGCGGGAAATCCCATGGCGGCGATTGCGCTGCTGCGCTTGCATCACTACAGCGGCGATGATGGGTATCGGGATAAGGCGGAGCAGACGCTCGAAACGTTTGCGGGCGTGGCGGAACAGTTTGGAATTTTCGCCGCGACCTACGGGATCGCAGTGTTGCATCTGCTGGAGCATCCCTTGCAGGTGGTGGTGATCGACGGTGCCGGATCCGATGAAGTAGCTTCCGCACTCGCCGCCGTGGCTACCGCTGCTTTCTCCTTTAACAAAAGCGTGCTGCGGCTGACGGCGAACCAGGCGGTTGCCGGGAACCTTCCTCCTGCGCTGGCGGCAAGCATCCCGAACTTGCCTCAGTTGAAGTTGGGCGCGTCGTTTGCGGTTTTGTGCTCCGGCTTTGCCTGTCAGCCGCCGGTTATGGATCCGGCAGAACTGAGGCGGGCGATCGAATCGGCCCTTTAAGAAGCAGCCCTTAAAAGCCGCTGGGAGACGTCGCCGTGGCACAAAACGCAACCACCGGGGCTGAAGCCACCTTATTCCAGATCCTGACGCGGCGCTGAAGCGCCGCTCCTTCCACAGTGCTTCACGCATTCCCGAGGGTCCGCACGCATTCCCGAGCTTTCCGCTTTGCATTTCGGAGAGAACGCTGAGAAAAAAAAGGGGCTGACGGTTTATGTATGAGATCCGTCAGCCCGAAGATTGCGAGCCCTAGGTTCGGCCCAAGTTACTGGAGGTTACCTTCGTGACCTTGCGGCCACCGGCAACATCCGGTTAACTGCTAGTTCACATCGGCGGTTGGCCGCCGCCGGCGCATTTTTGTTGCAGTTGTTGTTGTGGTGGGCACGTAATGATCGGGCCTCCGTCCGGGGCGAGAACCTGCGGAACGGCGGCTGCCATATATGTGCCCACTAGTCCTAGCATCAGGATCGAAGTCCTGACTGCGTGCTTCATGGGTTGACTCCTTCCGCGCCATAGTTGCCCTAAAAATAGGGCAATGGTGGCGTGGAGTGGAATTATAAGGCACGAGTCAAGTCCCTCTGTAAGAATTCCTCGCCAGGTAGATTGAGTCCTTCCTTCCAAGGCATCGTTCCGCGTGTTAGCACGCCCGGTTAGGCCTGCAAATACAGCGAAAACCGTAGCTTTTCTAAGGCTTTCACCTTATATGCTAGCCAAGATTGCGGAGGGGGTCCGAAGCAGGGTTAAGGGCGGCGGAACATTTACGAAATCCGGAATTGCGGTGGCCCGAATGCGAAAAGCTCGAAGCGACTAATCGCGTGGAGTGAGGACCAGATCGATGCCTACCGTTTGGATCCGAACCGTTCAAGCAGATCAGAGACGCTCAAGCTGCTCATTGGCGCGGCCGCGGCGCTAGCTGTTACATTCGTCGCGCATTCGTTGTCGGCGGACACGGACTGCGGCGCCTGAGTCCGCGACAGAGCACGGTCGACCATTCCTTCAAACATCGGGATCAAGGAATCCGCGGGCAGCGGGTGCTGGATATCCGACAGGCTCTGCTCCCAGCGCTGGGGGCGCAGCAGCGTGGACGCAGCGTCGCGGGCCGGACTCTTCCCCACGGTGTAGCCCAGCCAGATGAGTAAACTGGCGTTGTAGGCGCCCATGTTGATCAGGTTCATCGCGGTGTTCCCCAGGTGATCGCCTGTCCAGGACGCGATCAGAACTAACTCCACCACGGCAAAGGCTCCGAAGCCCAGAGCGATTCCGAAGCTGTGCTGCCTCCGGCTTACTCCCAGATAGCGGGCGAAGAACAAGAGGAAAAGCACCATCCCAACTTGAATGATGCGCACGCAACGCTGGGCGGTCATGATGGCTTGCACCCACGCCGCCAGATCCGACGAATTGGTGGAAACCGATACCACGCCGGCCACTAGAAGCATGACCAGGCCAGCCCACTTGAACAACACCGTGCCAAGGTCCCGCAAGGTGTGGAAGGGGCGGAAAACGTCGAGAAAAGCTTCATGAATCACCATGAAACCCAGAGCCACGCTGATTGCGGTGCTGATCCAGGAAACGTAGAAGACGGCGGAATAGTAGTACCGGTAGATCGGAAAGACCACCGCGAAGGTCATGATCTGGGTAACGATGTAGGCAAAGAAAAACTTGAAGGGGCGGTGCTGTCCGCGGCGAAGCATAGCTATGGCAATCACCGTTTGGAGAACGGGATGTGCGACCCAGAGCGCGTAGTACAGAATTCTGGTTTTCTCGCTCATCGGAACGATTCTCTTAAGACCCTAGGCTCTCAAAACAAAACCAGCGTCCAGAGCCAGTTTTGCGGCACTTGTACCCAATTAAGACTCTTCTAGTAATAAGAGAAAGTTAAACTCTTTGGCCCAAGTGTTCAATGTACTCAGGTAACCGAAAGTAACGTTACTTTCGGGCCATTTGGCTCGTTCTGAGAGGGAAGCTTCGTGGAAGGTCTTTGGCGATGCGGCTACTCCCGGCTTACTCGCCGAGGAAGATGAAGTAAGACGAGTTCCACAAGGGCGTGGGCAGGCTGCCTCGCTGCCGCGCCGTGAGCACGATGTTGTATTCTCCGGTGCTACCCAGGTTCAGGTCTCGCAACACGTTTTCTCTTGGGAGATCTCGCAGTATCCCGGCTTGCGGCGCTCTTGTTGCAGGAGGATCCTCCTGCGCCTCGATCACGGCCAGCCGCGCCAGAAACTCGTGCAGATCGGTGCCGCGGCCGTGCCCGGAGACTACAAAGGAGACCTCCGCATCCTGCGAAGAGAAGTGCCATGCCAGCGACGCTGCCAGCTTCACGGCTCGTTCGTAGGCCTGATCGGGAATCTGCCCGGCCGCTGGATTGTCGAAGACGATGCACAGCTTGCGCTCGTCCTCTCGGGTGAACTCACGCACCTTCAACGAACCGGACTTGGCCGTGGCCTTCCAGTCCACGTGGCGCGCCGAGTCCTCGGGCATGTACTCGCGAATGCGGTATAAATCGGAGCCGCGTCCGCGCACAAAACTTTCCCACTCCCCGCGCACCAGCGGCAGGATTTCAAACAGTTCGTCGGGGGGCTCGATCGCTGGATAGACCAGAATTTCGCGCTCGAGCGCAACTTCCCGCGTCTTGGTCAGAAAGGCAAACGGAAAGCGGGTGGCCACTCCGAAACTCGATTCGCGGTACCGCCCGCGCCGTTCAAAACGAAGCTCAAGGTCAGCCGTCAGATCGGCTCCCGGGGGCAGGAACGGGAAGTAAATCATCCCCTCGAAAATTCCCGGAGGCGGAGGCGCCACCTCTACCCGCCTGACGCGCCAGTCGCGCAGGCGCACCCACTGATGCTCGGGAGCGCGGTTGAGCGGAAACGTGAATGTGGTCCGCTCCCACGCCCAGTGCTTGCGGATCTTTTTTTCATTCTGTCTGTGTGCCGGCAGTACGCGAATCGAAAACGAAGGCAGGAAGCGCCGCGGATTTCGCAGAACGATCCGTCCCATCACGGGGCGCCCGGCAAACATGTGCTCGGGCAGACGAACCTCCAGTTCGAGGCTGCGCAGCACCAGCGCGGAAACCACTCCCGAGACCAGGATCGCCGCTAGCATCGCCGACACCACGATGTACAGCAGATTGTTTCCGGTGTTCAGCGCCGCGATGCCGATCACCAGGGTGGCCAGCACATAGACCACGCCCGCCTTCGTAACTTCATAGTGAAACGTCTGGCGCAGCCGCTCGATCGCCACGCGCCGCGCCAGGTAGGGCACCGTGACCAGTCCCACGAATGCCGCCATCAGCAGCGCGAGCGACGCCAGAATCACCGACGCCCACAGATTGCCGGCTTCGCCCGACGCCGTCGAAATCAACGCCGCCCCGAAGGCGAGCCCCAATCCCACCAGCGCCAGCAAGAACTTTACCCACACTTCCGCCGACGCCGATTGCAGCCACCGCGCCATGCCACCGCGGGAGGGAAGGTTCTTCATGGAATCTGCGTAAAGGGAGGACACTATTTCGAGCCTAGCATCGCCTTGAAGAAGGAGCAATCAAGACCGGCTTGCAGAAAACGCCTTCGTAACCATTCTGTCCCAGGACGGCCCACAATATTGGACACAGTTCTCTCAGTTGCCTATGCTGACCTGGTACTGCTCGATCTTGCCGTCTGGCATTTCGAAAGTTGAAATGGACAGGACTTTCTCCGCAAACTTGGCCCGATAGGCGCGGTAGATCATCCCTCCACGTCCTTGTTCCGCAGTCTGCTGGAAGTCTTGCGATGTCCCCAAAGGGCCGAGGCTCGCGGCGAAATCCTGCAGAGCTTGCTGGTCGAAATAACTGTTGGCATTGTCAGTGAACAAGGAACGATCAATTTTCGCTTGCTGAAGTTGTTCCAGAATCTTGCGCGCGCGCTCCGCTTTTTCTTTGACCACAGCCGTATCCACGGCAAAAAGGAGCGGAGCAATCTTCCGCGCAATTTGGCTGCCGGCAGTCACCGCGTCCTGGTTGGTCAGTACGATGACTGCGGCTCGGTCGTCCGGAAACACGACATTCTCCGCCGTAAACCCGGACACTTCTCCGGAATGTTCGAGCATGCGGTGACCGGCCTGGTTGCGCACCGTGATGCCCAGCGCATAGCCGGTTGCCATGCCATTCTTCAGCAGAATGTCCTTCTGCATTTCCTGATACGAAGAGGGCTTCAAGGGGCGCTGGTTCATCATTGCGATATCCCATTTGGCAAGATCTGTCACCGGCATGGCCAACTCGCCGGCCGCGAACAGCCAGCCCTTACCCTCCCGCGGTGCGGCTCGCAAAGGCCCTAACGCGTAGCGCATGTAGCCGGTGGGATCAGTCTCGGCAAGGTGATCCTGGTCAATGTTCACGACGCTCTGCATTCCCAGGGGCTCGAAAATGTGGGAACTGAGGAATCGCAGCAGTGGCATCCCGCTGGCCTTCTCCACGATCACGCCGGCGATCACATAGTTGGTGTTGCTGTATTGCCATTTGGTGCCGGGATCGAAATCGAGCGGCCTGCGCGCCCAGCGGGTAAGAATCTCGTCGGCGGTGATTGGCGTCAGCATAAACGGCGGCACATAGTCTTGCGGCCAGTAGTCCTGGTAACCGGAGGTGTGCGAAAGCAGTTGCCGGATCGTGACCTCTTTCGCGCGCGTGAGATCGGGCACAAAGCGGGAGATAGGATCGTCCAATGACAGCTTTCCTTGTTCCGCCAGCATCAGAATCGCGGCGGCAGTGAACTGCTTGCTGACGGAGCCGATCTTGTAGCGCATTTCAGTCGTCGCTGGAGCGGGCGGTTCGAGGCGCGCATTGCCATAGGCATGGGCGTAGACAAGCATGCCATCCTTCACCACAGCCACCGAGACGCTCGGGACACCCGTGCTTTCGAGCACCTGCCGGGCAATCTGGTCAACTTGGTTGCGCGTTTGGTCGGAAAGCTGTGAAGGAGCCTGTGCCGGAGCCTGCGCCAGGATCGAAAGCGTGACACCCACGCAGGCCGCCGCCCGAACGAGGCCGCTCCGGAAAAGAATTGTTCGCGAGCAAATCAACCTGTGCATGAAACAACCTCGGTGCAAAAACCGGAGTTTAGCACAGGCGCACGGACGCAACAGCGACAGAAGACTCTAAGCAGCACGCTCGGTGCGCAACTGGTTCTCAGTACTCGACCAGTTCCTTCATGGCGCGGAACAGATCATTGGCCTGCGGCAGGATGGCATCTTCTAGAATCGGCTGGTAGGCGACGAAGGTGTCGGCGGCGGCGATGCGGCGTACCGGCGCATCCAGCTGATCGAAGAGTTGATCGGCGATGCGCGCCGCGATTTCCGCGCCGTAGCCCCAGCTTAAAGTATCTTCATAGGCCACGAGAGCGCGATTCGTTTTACCGACCGACGCGGCAATCGTTTCCCAATCGAACGGACTGAGGCAGCGTAAATCGATTAACTCCACTTTCACACCGTGCTCGCGCTCGAGTTTCTGCGCGGCCTGAAGGGCGCGCGGCACGACCGCGCCGTAAGTGATCACGGTCAAATCCGTACCCGGAAGCACGATCTTCGCCTTGCCGAACGGAATCATGTAATCCGGTCCGGGATAGGGTGCGCGTCCGAAGGTTTCACGGTACAAACGCTTGTGCTCGAGGAACAACACGGGATCGTCGCAGCGGATCGCGGTGCGCAGCAGTCCTGCCGCATCGAGTGCGTTTGAGGGGAAGACCACGCGCAGTCCCGGAATATGCGTGAACACGCTCTCGCCGCACTGCGAGTGATAAATCGCGCCGCCGGTGAGGTATCCGCCGATGGCCGCTCGAATTACCACGGGGCAGGAGAAGGCATTGTTCGACCGCCAGCGGATTACTGACAGTTCGTCGCGAATTTGCATCATCGCCGGCCAGATGTAGTCGAAGAATTGAATCTCCACGACCGGCTTGAGCCCGCGGGTAGCCATGCCAGTGGCGCGGCCAACGATGGCGGCCTCGGCCAGCGGCGAATTGAAGACGCGGTCCGGACCAAACTCGTTCTGCAGGCCGAAGGTGAGCTTGAAGACTCCACCCTTGCCTTTCACCAGCTTGCGCTTCAAGTACTCTTCGCGGCTGCAATCGGCTACGTCTTCGCCGAAGATCACGATGCGCTCGTCGCGCTTCATTTCGTCGCGCAGGGTTACGTTGATCAAATCGGCCATGGTCTTCGCCACCGGCTTCTTGCCATCGGCGGTATCGGGGCCGACGGCTGCCTGCGTGTCGAACGCCGCCGACGTGGGATCGAGATCGGGCGAATACACATACTTCAGCACGCTCTCGGGCGCGGCCGGCAAGGCCTCGAGAGCTTGGTCGACCGCAACCTGCAGTTCTTCTTCGACTTTCTTTTCCAGTTCGTTGATGCCCTTCTCGTCGAGGATTCCCTCGCGCAGTAAGAACATCTGCGTGCGCGAAACCGGGTCGCGCGCGGCATCGCGCTCGCGCTCGGAGTCGGGACGGTATAAACGTTCATCGTCAGAGAGCGAATGCGAATACGGACGAATCACATGCGCGTGCACGAACGCCGGCCCATGACCCTCGCGGCAATACTTTACGGCACGCTGAAACGCGGCCGAACTGGCGACCGGATCGGTGCCGTCGACTTCTTCAAAATGGAAATTCGGGAAGCCCGAAACCAGCCGTGAAATGCTGCCCCCTGCGGTCTGTATTTCCACCGGCACGGAGATCGCATAGCCGTTATCTTGCACGCAGAAAATCACCGGCAGCTTGCCGAGAGCCGCGGCATTCATCGCCTCCCAGAACTCGCCCTCACTGGTGGTGCCGTCGCCGAGCGAAACATAGGAGACCTCGTCGCCGTGGAAAGTCACGTCTTTGAACTGGCGATAATCGACTGAACTGGGTGGTCCATCCTTCGCGTTCGTTGCGAAGGGTGGGATCTCTGCTGCCTTTGGATGCTGGGTAAAATACCGTCCGGCCTCGGCGCATCCTACGGCCTGCAGAATCTGCGATCCCGTCGGCGACGATTGCGTCACTATATTCAGCCGCTTATATCCCCAATGCGAAGGCATCTGGCGTCCGCCGGAACTTGGATCGTTAGCGGCTCCCACCGCCTGCAGGAACATCTCGATCGGCTTGGCGCCCAGCGCCAGGCACAGCGCGCGCTCGCGATAATAAGGATAGAACCAGTCATAGCCCGGCTTCAGCGCCATTCCGGCGGCCACACCGATGGCCTCATGTCCGGCTCCCGACATCTGGAAGAAGATCTTCTGCTGCCGTTTGAGCAGGATTTCCCGGTCGTCGATGCGCCGGGAGGTATACATGATGCGGTAGGCTTCGATGAGCTGGTCGCGCGTAAGTCCCTCGTAGGTTTGGGACTTCTTGCCGATGGCTGCAACGGACAGCTTAGGGTCGGTTTTTGTGGTCGCCATCCGGTTCCCTGAGAAATGCGTTATGAAACATCCGGGCTAATGAATGTGGTGCCCCTGCTACTACACAGGTTGCATTGTAAATCGGAATTGGGAATTGGAAAACATGCAAGTTCTTGCCTAGGGAGCCGTAGGGGCCCCCCGCTCATTGGCTGCCGAGCTGACGGCCGTCGACTGCGGTCATCATTTATCCTGAGAGAGCATGATTCAGACCCGCCGCGCCTTCGACCCGCACTCGATCAAGCTGGTGATCTTCGATCTCGACGGTACGCTGATCGATTCGCGGCTCGACCTGGTACACTCCGTGAACGCGGCGTTGCGCCACATCGGACGGGCCGCGTTGGCCGATGATGTGATTGCCAGCTACGTGGGCGACGGCGCTCCCATTCTGATTCAGCGCGCGCTCGGCGGCGAGGCGGTTGACGATGCAATCGTGCGCCAGGGCCTGCAGTTTTTCCTTTCTTACTATCGCGAACACAAGCTCGACCACACGACGGTCTACGCGGGCGTGAAGGAAGCGCTGGCGGCGGTTCAAACTACGCGCAAAGGGGTTCCTCGCAAGATAGCCGTGCTCACCAATAAGCCGGTCAATCCGTCGCGTGCCATCGTTGAAGCTCTGGGATTGGGTCCGTTCTTCACTCAGATTTATGGCGGCAACAGCTTTGCCACCAAGAAACCTGATCCTGAAGGCGCGCGCAAGTTGCTCGAAGAAAATGGAGTACGCCCGGAAGAAGCCGCGATCGTCGGCGATTCTCACGTCGACATTGAAACAGGACGCAACGCCGGCCTGTGGACTGTGGGCGTGAGTTATGGCTTTGCCCCGCATACTTTGGAAGAGACTCCGCCGGACGTGTTGGTCGATACGCCTCACGACCTGGCAGAGGTATTCGGCTAGAAATCTGCCAAAGCTCTGCTTAGGTGCTTCCGGGGCTAAAGCCCAGCAGTTCTGGCAGCCTTGACGCAGGCCTGAAGGCCTGCTCCTCCCTGGCTCCGATCACAGCGCAGCGCGGGCACGCAAAATCGGGCCGCTCTCATGTAAACTCATGCGACGATGAGCGATTCGATGGCCGGTTTCACCGCTTCGGAGTTGCGCAAGCTGCGCCGCATGAAAGATCCTTACGGCATCCAGAAGTTTCTCGACGATGCTCCCTATCATCTCGCGGACACGGCGTGGTCGCCGCGGCGCGTGCTGGCCGAGCAGACGGCACACTGCCTCGAAGGCGCCATTTTTGCGGCGGCGGCATTGCGCGCCAACGGATATCCTCCGCTGCTGCTTGATTTTGAAGCCGAGCACGACACCGATCATGTAATCGCGATTTTTCGCGAGAACGGCTGCTGGGGCGCCGTCGCTAAATCGAACTACACGGGATGCCGCTGGCGCGAGCCCGTCCATCGCACCCTGCGCGAGCTGGCGATAAGCTATTTCAACGGATATTTCAACCTGCGGCGCGAGCGCACGCTGCGGCGCTTCTCGGTCCCCGTCAACTTGAAGCGCTTCGACCGCCAGCACTGGATGACCACCAACGAGCCGGTGTGGTTCATCGTGTATCACCTGTTCGAAATTAAGCACTATCCTCTGATCACTCCAGAGATGGCGAAGCGACTGCATCGCGTGGACGAACGCCTGTTTCAGGCGGAATGCCTGGGCAAAGCGTACAAGGACGGTCGTTAGTCTCTGGTCGTTGGTCGTGCATCCTTGGGGGACTCCATGCCTTCTAAGGATGTAATGTTCATCATGAAAAAGCTTGGTCTCGCGCTGCTGGTTATGCTTGCTGGACTCCCTGTCTACGGGCAGCAGGATAAGGCACCCTCAGCACCTCCGGCCGCCGTTTCCCTGCCCGATTTGACGCCCGATGCGAACGGCGCGCTCTCTCAGGAACAGATGCAGCATTTGTTTCGCGTGGTCGCCGATAAGGACATTGAGAACGACAAGCGCCTGCGCGATTACACCTACATCGAACGCGAGGTCGAAAACAAGCTGGATGGCAAGGGGCAAACCAAGTCCGCCGAAACGCGGACTTACGAGATCATGGAAATCTATGGTGAGCAGGTGCAGCGGCTGATCCAGAAAAATGACAAGCCCCTCTCGGAGAAAGAGGCGTCGAAGGAAGAAGAGAAGATTCAAAAGATCATCGACAAGCGCAAGAACGAATCGGAAGGGGATCGCAAAAAGCGCGAGCAGAAAGAGGAAAAAGATCGCGAGGAGAACCGCCAGTTCGTGCGCGAGGTCGCCGACGCCTACAACTTCAAGCTGGTGGGGACCGAATCGCTGGGCGGCCGCGAGGTCTGGGTGATTGATGGGGAGCCGCGCCCGGGTTTTGAGCCGCATATGAAGGAGTCCAAATTCCTGTCGAAGTTCCGCGGGCGCGTCTGGATCGACAAGACCGATCTGCAACTGGCCAAGATGGACGTGGAATGCCTGGACACGATTTCCTGGGGATTATTTCTGGCACGCTTCCACAAGGGTTCGCGGGTCATGCTGGAACAGACGAGGGTGAACGACGAAGTCTGGCTGCCGCTCCATGTCACGGCGAAGATCGATGTGCGTCTCGCCCTGCTCAAGAACTTCGATGTGGACCTGGAACAGACCTATCGCGATTACAAGAAGTTCCGCGCGACCGCGAAGATTGTGAGCGTAGGCGACGTGCAGGAAAAGTAAGCAACCTGCTGCGCTTGAACCCGAATCGCTGACAACGTCATCTATTAATCTTAACCTCCGTTGGATCAGTTTGCGGGCGAATAGATAGCCGTATCCGGCGACTCTCGCTCGGTGAATCGTCCTTTTTGCCAGCGTTATAATAGAAAGATTCGCACTCGGCGAAATTGCTTTCTGTGAGGACGCCGAGAACTTCTTTCATGGACTTCAAGCTCGTTTCCGATTACAAGCCGCAAGGCGACCAGGGCCGCGCCATCGAGTCTCTGCTGCGCGGGGTCTACGACCGCGAGCAGCATCAGGTCTTGCTGGGCGTCACGGGGTCGGGCAAGACCTACACCATGGCGAAGGTGATTGAGGCGGTGAACCGTCCAACCCTGGTGATGGCGCATAACAAGACTCTGGCCGCGCAACTTTATCACGAGTTCAAGAATTTCTTTCCCCACAACGCGGTCGAATATTTCGTTTCGTATTACGACTACTACCAGCCCGAGGCTTATGTTCCGGCCGCCGATCTGTTCATCGAGAAGGAAGCCACCATCAACGATGAACTCGACAAGCTGCGGCTTTCCGCCACCAAGTCTTTATTCGAACGGCGCGACGCCCTGATTGTGGCTTCGGTGAGCTGCATCTATGGCCTGGGATCGCCCGAGGCCTATTACGGCATGATGATGTTTCTGGAAAAAGGCCAGAAGATCACGCGCGAAGACATCACGCGCAAGTTGGTCGACATTCTTTACGAGCGCACCAACGGCGAATTCAAGCGTGGCACGTTCCGCGTGCGCGGCGACGTGATCGAGGTCTTCCCTACTTATGACGACATGGCTTACCGCATCGAGTTATGGGGAGATCAAGTGGAATCGCTGGCGCAGATTGATCCGTTATTCAGCACGGTTAAGCAGAAGTACATGCGGCTGCCGATTTATCCCAAGACGCATTATGTGATGAAAGACGAAACTCGCGCGTCGGCGGTGGAGTCGATCAAGAAAGAGCTGGCATGGTGGGAAGTGGAACTGGAAAAGCAAGGGCGCGTAGTCGAGTCGCAGCGCATTCACCAGCGTGTGAAGTTTGATCTGGAAATGATCAAGGTGATGGGCTACTGTCATGGCATCGAAAATTATTCGCGCCACTTTACCGGACGGATGCCGGGCGAGCCTCCGCCGACGCTGCTGGATTATTTTCCGCGCGATTTCCTGATGTTCATCGACGAGTCGCACCAGACAGTGCCGCAGTTGCGCGGCATGTATGCCGGAGACCGTTCGCGCAAGGAAACGCTGGTCGAGTACGGCTTCCGCATGCCGTCGGCGCTGGACAACCGTCCGCTGACGTTTGAAGAATTCGAACATCGCACAAATCAACTCGTCTATGTTTCAGCGACGCCGGGGCCTTATGAACTGACGAAATCGGCGGGCGTGGTAGTCGAGCAGATTATCCGGCCGACGGGCTTGATCGATCCTGAGGTCGAAGTGCGTCCAGTGAAAGGTCAGATCGACGATCTGCTGCACGAGATTCGCGCGCGCGTGGAGCGCGGCGAGCGCGTCCTTGTGACCACTTTGACTAAACGCATGTCGGAAGATCTGGCCGAGTATTACGCCGAAGTAGGCGTGAAGTGCCGCTACATGCATTCGGAGATCGAGACGCTGGAGCGGGTGAAGATCCTCCGTGATCTGCGCAAGGGCGAGTTCGATGTATTGATCGGCATCAATCTGCTGCGCGAGGGCCTGGATTTGCCGGAAGTCTCGCTGGTCGCAATTCTCGATGCCGATAAAGAAGGCTTCCTGCGGTCGTGGGGATCGTTGATCCAGACCATCGGCCGCTGCGCCCGCCATCTGCACGGCCGCGCGATTCTCTATGCCGACCGCATGACCGACTCGATGAAGCGCGCGATGGATGAAACCTCGCGCCGCCGCACCATCCAGACCGCATACAACGAAGAAAATGGGATTACGCCGGAGTCGATCGTGCGCCCGCTCGACATGACGCTGGCCGGAATCATCGCCGCCGACTACACCGACTTGACCGGCGGCGAAGCCGAAGGGATGCCGGAATTCAAATCGCAGCCGGAGTTAGATGCGTATGTAGTCAAGCTCGAAAGCGATATGCGCGAAGCGGCCAAACGGTTTGAGTTCGAGAAGGCGGCGAAGTTGAGGGACACGATCAAGGAGTTGCGGACGAAGGAGTTCTTGTTCGCGTAGGCAGAAAGCTTACCGCCCATACGCCGCGCTGGCTGCCAACGGCTTGCGGTGAAAACTATATCCGTCAAAGGTTTCAGATCGGAAGTTCAGGTTCGGTGCGCTGAGCTTTTCGGTTTGGCTCAAGAAGAGGTAGCCACCCGGTTCGAGGTAAAGATGCAGGCGCTCGAGCAGCGCGATGCGCTGGGCGCGGGAAAAATGCGGCAGCACGTCCATGCAGAAGATGCAATCGAAGCGTCCGATGTAGCCGGGACGAGCCAGGTTCATGCAATTAAAAGTCACCAGGCTGCGCAGGCGCGGCTTTACCAGGAGGTGCGCGCCGTTGGCCGAAATGTTCTGCGATCCATTGGACGCGCCATTTTTTCCCTGGCTCCCAGCCCGGCTCGCGCCTTCGTCGTCCTCTTCGTTCTCGACGGCACTGGGCACAATTACCGGCGAGCTGATCTTCGAGAAATAGTTGCGGATGGTGGCCGGCGGCAAACCATCCAGCGCAGACTGCCGATAGATCCCGCGATCCGCGGTTTCGATGTTGTGCGGCAGCAAGTCGCTGCCTACGATGTGAATCGACAAGCTTGCGCCCAGATTCGCCGATGCTGGAGTGGCCGATGCACTCTCGGCGATACCGCCGCTGCGAACCGACGGCTTGCCGTTTCCATTGCCATTTCCTGAGCCGTTGCCGTTGTTCCCCGCTCCTCCGCCGTTGTGGCTCAGCGCATCGCAAACCGCCATGGCGATGGAGTAGGTCTCTTCTCCGCTGCCGCAGCCCGCGCTCCAGATGCGCAGCGGGCTGGGACCGTCGGCGGATTTCCGAGCGCATAGCTGCGGCACCACCTGCCGCGCCAGGGCATTGAGCGCTCCAGGATGACGAAAGAACCCGGTATTCGTATTGACCAGCCCATCAAGTAACGACGGCAGGCTGGAAGGATACTGGTCGGCTGAACGGAGACGTTCGAGCAGCGTGGTGGACGATCCCAGTCCTTGTGCCTCCACATAATCGGCGACGTGCGCGGCCAGAGCGCTGTTGGGACAATCAAGAACGACTCCGGTCTGGCGCTCCACCAGCAAGCGCACCTCCGAGAGTTCGTGTTCGAGGATAGTGCCGGTCGCGACTAACTTGTGCATAGAATCTTTCCGCCAACGCCCGTCAGGATGAATTCAGTTCTCAGTTCCCAGTCTTGCTTCTCGGTACTCGGTGCTCGGTACTAGATCTTGTTTCAGTCGCCTGCTGCTGTAGCGACGCGGTACTTGCCGGAATCCCGTTCTACCTGTTGAGCTACGACGTTCATTTCCTTTTCCAGCGACGAAAAACGTTGCATCACTTCGTGGATGCGCAGCGTCATGTTGCGAATGGTTTCAATCTGCGCCCGGGCCTGCGCCGAGAGGCTGCCAGGTTCAATCAGCAGCAGGTCGGAATTTCCCAGTAGCGATGTAAGCGCGTTGTTCAGGCCGTGACGCATCTCCAGCATGTAGCGGCCGAGCATGGCCTGGCGTTCCAGTGTGGCACAAGCCTCTTCGGCAGCGCGGGCGCGGGCTTCGGCTCGGGCGCGGAGCACGGCTTCGCCCGCCGCCGGGAATAAGATGTTGAGCCAGTTTTCATCGCACCGCAGCACTGTGGTGCGCGGCCAACGCTCGCGCACCAGTTGCACGGTAGAGGCATCGTTGCAGACGCAGAACAAAGGCTGCTGGGTCGAGTGCAGGGGTTCGAGAACCACGGAAAGCAGTTCGCGGCGCAACGGGCCGACGATCGCCACCGCGAAGTTGTCGACGGAACGTGGCCAGAGACCTCCGCTGAGCATGGTGAACGTGGGCGCGTGGCGCTCCATCTGCCAGCGCGCGGTGATGCTGCGCGAGAATTCCACGTCGTCGGAGATAACAAGTACGGTCGGTTGATCCACTTGCAAATTTCCTTTTGTTATTTCTCTTTGCTAGGTTGCGAATCCGCATCTGGATTCCACTCTTGCGATTCGCTCGCAGATTTCGAATTCAGGAGCCTCCGCATCCGTCGCGGCGAACTCGGCGCTCGGCTCTGTTGGTTTCGAAGTCGTCACACTGCCGCCAGCACCGGCGGCAGCGGCGGCGGCTCGCGGCGCCGCTTCCTCATCGCCTTCAGCAGCCGAACCGAGCTTAAGGGCGGCGTCCACCGACGCTCTCAGATCCACCAGCATGCGCAGCGGCTGGCCGGAGGAATACTCGGCCTGGAACATGACCTTCCATGACTGGCAGATCATTCGCAGGCGGATGATCGGCTCCTGCGCGGAGAATTGCGCGCGCCGGCAGTCGATCGTCTCGACCTCTCTTTCTTCCAGTTCGCTAAGCCCGTCAAGAATGTTATTGAGATCGCCGAGCATCAGGCGGAAGAAAACTCGCCGCATCAGATATCCGAAACGAGTGAACGCGACCAGCGCGATGGGCAGGTAGAACAGATCGCCGGCCTGCGCTTTGGCCTTGCGTCCCTGGTCGAGCACGCCGCCATGCAGCAGTTCGTCAAGCGAGCGGCAGCGGCGGGCGGAATCGAGCGTGCGGTCCAACGCGTTCAACCACACCGGCGCCTTGAGTTCCACGTTGCCGAGAATTGGCTCCAAACCCTGGGCCACATAGGCGAGGTCGGCGGCGTTGTCGTCTAGTTCGGTGGGTGCGGCCTGGCTGAAATACTGCACCATCAGGAAATCGATCTTGTCGCGCACGGAATCGGTTTTCGCGGTCTTGGCCAGAAAGTGCTGCAGCAGCTGGACCAGGCCTTCTGTATCGACCAGCGAACTGGTCTGCAGAAACTGGCGCAACTGGTGAACCTGGATTTTTTCATCCATGACGCTCAGCCACAGTTGAGCCTGCTCGATGGATTCTTCCGCCGGGGTTTCTACGCCGGCCTCAAGATCGGCACAGGCGGGCACGTCGATTACGAACTCACGCGCCAGTTCGGCGTAAATAGGATGCAGGCGGCGAACGCTTGACCACAGGGCTGCGGGATCCTGACTTGGCCCCGAAGGTTGCGACGACGAAGGTTGCGATGGCGTCATGGTTTCACGATCCAGTTGGGAACTGAGGTGACAAAGCGGGCTGCCACGATGGTTTTGCCGGGATGGTACTGCACCGCGACCACCGAGGCGTCCGTATCGAGCGAGCCGTCGGAGTTGCGCAACCGCAGAATGTCGGCGAACTCCAGCGGCGTGGTGCAGGCAAACAGAACTTCCCGCGAGGTGCCGAATTCGATGACGGTGTTTTCCTCGACGCCCGAGCCGCTGGGCTGGCTGCCGTTACTCGTGCTATTGCGGCGCGTGAACTGAACCGGAATGCGAACCGGCGTGGCCTCGGGGAAAAAACGTGCCAGGTCGGCGACTGAGCTGGGTTGTGCCGTCCGCGATGGAGCTGTGGCTGGTTGCGCCAAGCGATGATGACCCTTTCCCCAAGCCGAGAAAAAACTTGTCATTCCGAACCAGGCTGAAAGCCCCGGTGAAGAACCTGCCGTTTTTGGTTAAGCGAACTGTTAAATGCGGTCCGGCTCCCCCTCTTCCCGGTTAGGAAGAGTGGGGGAGCCGGAACACGCGGTTATGTCAGAAAGAGAAGCACGACCAAGACCACAGTGCGGAACGGAAGGATTAGCACTCAGGCGCTATAGTTTTCATCGAGTTAGAACCAGGCGAATGCGGTTCGAAGCCGACGCGAGAGACGGGCGTCTCAGGGTGAGACAGCGGTCTCATACCCTCGCTGACCCCTATTCGGAACTCGGTTCGTAGAACAGGTTCAGCTGATGTTGCTTGAGATAGTCAAGCTTCTCCCTTAGCCCGATCTCCTCAAAGGAATTGTGTACCCAGAAGTTGGCGCTCTGGTCACAGTAGCGGATATTCCCCATACGCACGTAGCAGTTGGCCCAGTCGCGCTTGCCGTTCGAATACCAGCGGATCTCCTCCCAGGGTTTCCGCACGGCGGCCGGCAAGAGCAGTAGAACCCACAACGCGAGGACGAGATTTCGTTTGCCGCGCCACGACCGCGACCACAGATAGAAGTAGATGGCGAGAAAGGCAGGAATTAAGAGAGTCACGTAGCGGGACGAATACGCCATCCTCAAGTTCGAGCAGAGGCGTCCGATCGCGGCATTCGCGGAAAACAGCAGAGAATAGCTCAAGAGGACGGCACCAATCAGGTGTGCGCCGGAACCCGCATGCTTCAGCAAGTGGAGCAGATGCTGGAGGAGCATAGTCACGGCACCCAGGACGATTGCCGCGCCCAGCAACGTCATTGCGAACGAGACTTGAAGCGGCCTGGGAACCACGAACCCCGAGAACATGAGGGCCGTGAACTGGGGATACTGCAGAAAACGTCGAAGAGGAACTTCGAAGCAATCCACGCCCGAAGAAAAATGGTAGTGAACAAAGAAAGACCCGAGGGAGGCAGCGGCCACTGCCAGTCCAGCCAGCGCTTGCCCAAAGGGAACGGATGTCATGTGGCGCCAGCTCCAGTAGCACTCGAGCAGGAAGATCCCTATGGTGACCGCGCCCATGAAGAATCCCCAACCGGTGTAGATGAGGAAGAAATTCAGCGTCAACACCAGCGAATATTTCAGCAGCCGGTTGCGCGCGAGGAGGGCGAGACAGTACAGCATCATCATCAATAGCGGCAGAGCGCTGTAGGCGGGATTCGGTGTGCCGACCACCGCCTCATATTGCTGCAGGTTCAGAAAGATCGCTGGAATCACCATATCCGAGTAGGCAAGCGGTCCGAAGAGCTTGCTCTTCAACAGCAGCGCGAGCAGCATGGCGGCAAAGATGATGCCGCCAATCATGAAAGCATCGATGCGCACGTTCCAGTGTGTAAGGGGATAGAGGAACTTGTCGGCGATAAGTCCAAGGCCTTCGCGGATCGGACCTCCCGCAGGCAACAGGAAAAAGAGTTCGGTGAAGGCTGGCTGATGGCGGAAGAACGGGGTCAGATACTCCCACTGATCGAGGTAGAAAACGTTGATCGAGTACTTCCAGACGATCAGGAAGAAACGCGACCCGAGCGCCGCGATCACGACAGTAACCGCCAACACAGGTCCGGCGCGCAGAAGCCATGCTCGGACGCTCCCGCCGCCCTCTGTCACACCAAGACTCTCGCTTTCCATCGCTGTCGTTCCCTTTAGCTCGTTGCTAGGACATGTTGCCTGTCCGGGGCGCGGCTGTCAAAAAGTGTCTAGCGAATTGGCGAAGTTGCAACCGGAAGATTCTAAAGGCCTGGCAACCTGTTATGCTTATGGGCATCGGGCGTGTCGTCCGAGCGCAATGATCCTGTTTCATGCGCTCGTCATCAGGTCGCTGACAGGCACGCTCACGAAATTCTCGCCGAAGCGGCCACTTCCGGCATCCAAGGTTACGCGAATTCCGCGAGACTCGGGTCTCGCGCACAAAGCTTGGGAGACATACATTTATGAAAACAACTCTGAAGAAGTTAGGGTGGTACAGCGCTGTGCTTGGGATTGCGCTGGCCACAGTCGTTTTACCGGCTAGATCAGGAGCGCAAGATCAGGACGATCCGCCCACGCGTGTCGCTCGGATTGGCTACATGGAAGGATCCGTTTCATTCCTGCCCGCGGGCGAAACGGACTGGGTTGGAGCTGTCGCGAACCGGCCCATGACCACGGGCGATCAACTCTGGGCTGACCGGGATTCCGCGCCGAACTGCAACTGGGATCGGCCTCAATTCGTTTATCGGAGAACAGCGGCATCTCCTTCCTGAACCTGGATGA